>NZ_CP126115.1:1647252-2302128 GCF_030123505.1 Neobacillus sp. YX16 | reverse complement strand
AAAGGAAACATTAATAAATTTGAAATCCTTTGCGTAATCCATATTTACGGAATAGACATTATCAAATTTCACATCTCTAAAGGTAATATTTTCGTGGTACACTTCCCCTACATCCTTATTACCAGATACAAGGATAGATTGTTTATTACTGCCGCCTTGATTGCGTACCGTTGTATTAACAATCTCCATATCTTTAAATTGAGATAGTTCTTGTGCAGGCTCATAAAGAATGGAAGCATTGGCATCTGTATAAGCAGAAGTGAAGACAAAAGGACCATCCCCATCAATGCCTTCTAAAGCATTATCTCTGAAGAGGATATTTCTCGCTCCGCCGCCCATCGGGGTATTGGTTTTACTACGCAAACCCACATCCGTTTTATACATAATGTTATCTTCAACAACAAAATCTTGTATCCAACTGCCAGTATGACTGCCTGTTACCACTCCACCGTGACCTTCACGAATATAGTTATTAAAAATCCATGCACTTCCGGTTGGTTCTTTTTCAGCAGCCGCTTGGCCCATTCCAGAAGCAAAGTTGATGGCATCATCTCCAGTATCCACAAAGTTATTGAAGACCATAATGTTTTGAGAATCACCGAACTCATAGCCATCCGCATTATTTCCATCGTATGTTTTGGAAATGGTACCATTTACTACGATGTTTTTACTGTGAAGGTTCACAATTCCATGATTGGCTGGATTAAGCTGGGTAATACCTTCATAATACATACCGTCAACCCCGCGAACAGTAATCAGATTAGACCGTCCAGAATAAGCAGATTTTTCATCCATCCCCATCTCCTGGGCTGCGTAGGATTGATTTGCAGCTAGTATTCCGAAAGTACTTTCCGCTTCAGGATGTAAAGGACTCATTTTTCCATTTTCTACTTTTACATTACCGGTAACTTTAGAATTATTACCTGCAACTAAACGTGGCAGTTCATTGCCAAGTTCATCAATTGTTGGATGGCTTTTATCATATTTCCACCCATTTCCGTCAATGACCCCGTTTCCTACAATCCTAATGTTCTTTAGACTGCCGTAATCATAGGTATGGGCGTTAATCAGGGAGTAAGAACGCTCATCTGTCGAGTAATCGTAAAGCCAGAAATTCATGCTATAATCTTCAGCATCCGGTGAACCAAGTAGATGTCCATCTACTTGAAGTGTCATATCAGATTTCAGCCATAATTCCCCAGAAATAAATTTTCCTTCAGGAATTAATACTTTCGCTCCTGGTGCCGCTGCATCAATAGCGGCTTGAATCGCTTTTGTATCTTTTGTTTCATCATCTGCTGTTGCCCCAAAATCAACAATATTAAAAATTTCTGGTACAGAGATTGTATTCCCAACAACTTGGTTGGAAGGGGCAGATTCGATCCCTTCTGCATTTACAGAGGTTACATAAAATTCATAAGATTTGTTAGGTTTAAGGTTTTCTACTATAAAATTATGAATGAGTATATCAACGTGGAAATCATCTTTATCAATATTTTCATAGAAATTATCGATATACGCTTTTGCTGGGCCGCTGTTATCTTTTAAAGCGCTGCCAACTTTCTTCCCATTCATATAAACATTAAAATCTACAATGTCCTTATAGTCTTCAGGTTTTTCCCAAACAAGAGTTATACTGTCTTCGTCATAAGCAAGGTTTGGTATCTGTAAGTTTACAGGGGCTGGAAGGTCATTTGCAGAAGATTGTTTTTTTGCAGAAGCAGTTGCAGCAAATTGACTAAATACTAGTAATATTACTAGTAAAAAAGAAATACTATCTTTTATAATTTTCAACAATCGTAACCACCTTTTTAATATTTGGATTATCATTCTTATTACAATGAATCTAGTCCACGATATTCAAAGAAATCAAAATCAGCATACGATCCAGCTTGCAGGTCCATATCATGCACAGCAATACCTACAAAGTTTCCGGTAAATCCTCCAGCCAAGAATAATAAATCTTGATCTTCTCCAATTTCTTGCCAAAGAGTATTCTCATCCATCCGATAGTAAAATTTTCCAGAAGGACCGTCAACTTCAATCTTTAACTCTACTTCGCCCTCTTCTGTTGGGATAATGACTGGAAATAAGGTAAATTCCCCATCTCTACATTGCATCAATCGAATAACACGGCCTCTTACCTCATCATAAGTTAGGTAGGCATAAAGGTAATTACTATCATTTAAATACAATAGTAATCCAGCCATTTGATTATAGGATTCTGGGGTATAGTCTATCTTTGTAGAGGCATCAAACCGGAAATCTTTTTGGCGTATAGCTAGGATATGATGTTCAAATAAGGATTGGATGGAATCGCCTGAGCATACCCGTAAATATCCCTTACGACTGGTTAAATCGCACCATGAATCATCCGCTAATATGCGTAAAGTGTTCCACTCTTTGTCAAGAACACCTGTAAAATCATCTCGGAAGTTTGTATTTATCCTTTGTACAACTGGCTCTGCTGTAACAATTTCTGTTTCTACCAATGGTCCATTGCCACCATCCACTAATCGCAGCCAGCCATCTTCTGTCCAATAAACTTCTTGAATAGCTGTTTCACGACCTAAAATCGCTGCTTTTCCCATTAAGGGACGAGTGCATAAATAGACCATATACCAGTTGCCCGTTGGAGTTTGAATAATACTGCCGTGACCCGAACATTGTAACGGTGATTCGGGTTTATCACTTGCTGTCAGCATGGGATAGTGTGGATCCAATTCATATGGTCCGATAAGTTCTTTTGCACGGCAAACCGTCACGGAATGACCTGAACCTGTTCCACCTTCCGCGGTGATTAAATAGTAATAATCATTATGACGGTAAATATGTGGTGCTTCTGTTTTTGCCAATTCTGTACCATCAAAAATTTTATAGACAGGTCCTACTAAACTTTGTTTTTCTAAATCATATTCTTGAAGGACAACTCCGACTGATTTATTGCCTGTTTCGATACGATAATCCCAAATTTCATTTAACAACCACTTGCGTCCGTCACGATCATGGAATAAAGACGGATCAAAGCCGCTGCTATTTAAGTACACGGGTGTTGACCATGGTCCATTGATACTTGGTGCTGAAATTAAATAATTATGGCTATCTTTAAATGGTCGTTTTGTACTTTTTACATCGGTGTAGACAAGATAAAATAAACCGTCCGCGTAACTAATTTGTGGTGCCCAAATACTTCCGTTTTGTGGGTTTCCACGTAGATTTACTTGATTCGTTAATATATCGGTTTCGTGATTCCAATTCACTAAATCTTTTGATTGATAAATGCGAACGCCTGGCAGCCATTCAAAGGAAGAAACGGCAATATAATACGTATCTTCCACCTTCAAAATATACGGATCTGGATTAAATCCTGGCAAAATCGGGTTGACTATTTTTGTTCGATACATTTCCTGCTCCTTCTTTTTCCTTTATTTTTCTAAATAGGCATAAGGCTGCTGCTATAAAAAAGAGAAAAGCTAAGGGAAAGGCAATAAATTGGGTACCTATTAAAGTCGCTAAGCCGGCAAATATATAGAGCACAGCTCCCCTTTTAGGAGATTTATTTCGCCAAATTGATAGAGTAGCCAGAGCAACTAGAATAAATACAATTAGCAGTGTAACACCAAACCATATAGCTAATGCTTTCACTGCATCAAAGCTCTCTGAAACGTATTCTTCAGAAACACCCGCCTGCAGAATAGGAAAAACTGTCGTCTCGTAAATACTTTCCTCCATCGAAGTCATCGTCAATGAAAACCCGCCTAAGAAAATGACACAAAGTATGACACCTGCTATTCCAATCATCACTTCCCATTTTCGCTTCATTCTCCATGTTCCTTTCCTATAAATCTACTTGTATGAAATCAATCCAATCTACTGTTTTCATCTCACTATGAAAGATATATCGATTATTATTTTCTTTATATGTTACCGTTTTTCTATTTGCTATGTTTCCCCAATCATTCCATCTATCATGATGAATATGAACACCTACCATACAGTTTGCAAAAGTAGTTTTCGCATAGGGGCGCCACGGCCTTCCTAAAAAGACATTTTTAACATCTGCGTCTGCTGTTAATAAACATTGATAGAAATAAAAACCTTTTTTATTTTTAGAAGTGGAGGCAGCAGTAATGTAACCTTCTCTGTTAAGCGGTCTTTTCAAGGACTTAATTTCACAGCCTTGGAACACTGCTTCCCCACCACCAAAAATAAAATCGACTGTTCCTTCTATATAGCAATTAATAAAATGACTCTTGTTTTCTTCATAGATGGTTCTTATTTCAGGAGTAGAAAAAGGCTGGCCATTTTTTTGCACTTCTGGCAGTGGGCCCAGACATATGGTGTCCTGATACCCTTTGAAGGAACAGTTTATAAATGTTACGTTGTTTCCTTCATTATATAAGGCAAGCGCCTGACCCACCTTTTCTCCTGGTCCTGCATCATTAATAATCTCAAGATTTTCTATTCGAATATTTTCTCCATTGATAAAAAGGGTTGCACTCTGAAAGGTGCCAATTTCTCGTAGATGTTCATCTTTTTGTAAAGCATATCGATTTCCAATCAACTTAGTAGAGCCTATACCTATCAATGAAATGTTAGATTGATATACTGTAATATTTTCATAATACTCTCCACTTAAGACGGTTATTTTTAAAGGTCCATCTTCATCTCGACAACTATCCAAAGCCTCTTGTATACTAGAAAAATCACATATTTCATTTCTTCCTACAACTAGACTCTTAACAAAATTCACAGATGGTTCTTTAAGAAAGTTTTCCATAGCGATCTCATTTCCTTTGTTTCCTGGTGTCCACCTGTAAGTATGCATCCTTCCCAATTTTGCGAAAAACCGTGTTCTACATACGTACTTCTCAATCGCTCGTTTAAAAATCCTGCTCCTTCAATCGGACACATTCGATCATCCTTACCGATCATACTGAGGCGTGGTCTTGGCGCAATCATTTCTTGAACGGCTAATGTAGAAAAATGTTTTAGAAACCCAGGAACATAATAATAAAAACCATGATGATCTAAACCACGTTTCTGTTTTAGTGTCTCGATATCTACTTGGGCTGCGATGTCCACTGTGACTTTTATACGCTCATCTATTGCAGCTAACCACCAACTCATTAAACCACCCATAGACATTCCGATTGTTGCTAATCTGGCAGAATCTACATCTGATCGGGTTTCTAGATAATCTAACAAGGCCATGTTATCGAATATCCGCATCCCCCACAGCGTTTGACCATCTAACAGCATTTCCTTTACCAATTCACTTTCCTGTTTCCCTTTTCGTTGATTAAAGCCCCACATATCAATCGAACAAACTGCAAACCCAAGTTCAATTATCGTTTCAACGAAGGATGGGGTTTGTAAATAGGAGCTGCTGATTAAGAGTTCTTCCTTCCCTTGATCAAAATTGCCGCCATGAGAATGATTAAAGATAACGGTTGGCAAAGGTTCAACAGCATTTAATGGTTTAGCAAAATAAGCAGGGACGGTTTCGATGTTATTTAAATGCAACATTAAACTTTCTAAAACAAACCCCTGCCTTGTTTCTACATTTATTAATTTGGCAGATATCTCTTCCGATTTTGAACGTTCTCCTAACAAATCGATTAGATGTTTTCGCCTTTTCTCAATCACACTACCCCTACTTCCTTAAGAAGTACTTCTTCAGCTTTTGTATTTTTAGACTTGCAGTGGGTAATCTCTACATCCTCACTATATTCGACATGGAATGCTGGACCTTCATGATTCTCAATGGTTACTCGGTTAAATAGGATGTCTTTAGCAAAACCTACATAAAAACCCCGATTGTTCATATCTTCTATTCCTGCCATCATGGCTGGTTTCCCAGGAATCGCATTTTCTGCCATTGAAATATCAATGTTATTAAATGTAATTTCAGACACATATTGCTCAGCTAAGCCATAAATAAACCCAGCTGATGCATGGACATTTCGAGCCGTAATATTAGAGAAGTGTATTCGTTTAAAGGTTGGAGTCTCTTTTGTTATAGGGTATGGATTTTTGTCCCAGACATATTTATCTTTACCTTTTGGTCCGCAGAAGTAGTACAAGTTCAAAATAAATGGACACATTACCCGTTCCATGACAATATTGTCAATTCGAATATCCGCAACGACCCCTCCGCGTCCTCGTCGTGATTTAAAACGAATTCCCCTATCGGTATCCTGGAAGGTACAGTTACTAATCGTCACATTTCGGATGTCCCCACTCATTTCACTGCCAAATACCACTGCCCCATGGCCGTGAACCATTGTACAGTTCGTAATAGTAATGTTCTCACAAGGTACTCTTTCAGAAGTATCTTCCGTACCAGCTTTAATCGCGATGCAGTCATCTCCTACATCGATGTGGCAGTTGCTAATTCTTACGTTTTTACATGATTCCGGATCAATTCCATCCGTATTAGGTGAGTCTGATGGATTGACAATAGAAACATTGTCTATGGTTACATCGTGACAACGGATCGGATTCACGGTCCAGCTTGGTGAGTTGATTAAGGTCACATCTCGTATGGTAATCCGCTCACATCCATCAAAACTAATCAATTTTGGCCGCGGGTAAGCTAGTTTTTCTCGTTCATTTCGAAATATATGCCACCAAGTCATCCCATTGCCATCAATCGTGCCAAAACCGGTAATAGAAATATTTTTTGTGTCTTCTGCAAATAAGCAAGACGCATATACCTCTCGTACAACTCCTTCCCAGCGTGAAACAACCACTGGATAGTCCTCTTGTTGATCCGAAAATTTCAAAGTAGCCCCTGCAGACAAATGCAATTCAATATTATCTTTTAAAAATAAAGCACCTGATAAAAATACACCTGAAGGGATCACGATTTGTCCGCCACCATTTATATAAGCTTTATCAATGGCCTTCTGGATATTTCTGGTGCATAAGCTACCATCGGCTAATGCACCAAAATCGGTAATATTGTAAATTGTCATATTCTTACTCCTCATTCATGACTTCTTCAAATTCAGCTAAAGCTTGTAAAAACGCACCTACCCCTTTTTGGTCATTACAAATAATTGGTTCACTAATGTAATACGTATAGGTACCATCACGTTGATCATGTCCGCCCAGTCCAGCAACCTGACAATTCTTATTTAAATTCACCCAGCTCTCTTTCGTGAGCAAGACAAATTCATCCAATAATCCTTGATGCGATTTCTTTACCTGTGTTTCCCATTCTTGTCGATCAAGAACTCCCAAGCGAATCCCTTTTGCTATTGCACATACAAACATACTGCTGCACGAAGCTTCTAAGTAATTCCCTTTTTCATGTCCCTTATCTGTAACTTGATACCAGACACCACTTGCTTCATCCTGGTAGTTTACTAGTGCCTTTAATGTTTTCTCGAGTATCTGTACAAGAAAGTCTCGATCGGGTGTATCTTTAGGAAGGATTTCTAATGTATCTACTAAAGCCAATAAATACCAGCCCATAGAACGTCCCCAAAAGTTCTCTGACAAACCCGTTTCTTTATTGGCCCATGGCTGAATTTTTTTCTCATCCCATGCATGATATAAAAGCCCTGTCTTTTCATCTATTAAATGCTGATAACTAAGTTTAAACTGACGAATGATATCCTCTAAACCTTCTCCATTAGCAAAGGTTGTTTGATACTCCGCATAAAAAGGTGAACCCATGTATAAACCATCCAGCCAAATTTGATAAGGATAAATTTGTTTATGCCAAAATGCACCTTCGGATGTTCTAGGGTGTGTTTCGAGCTGACTGCGTAATAATTCAGCAGCCTTTTTATACTTTTCCTCTCCGGTTTCTTTGTAAAGGACAAATAACATTTTTCCATTATTAATATGATCGATATTATATTCATCCAGTTGATACCCTTTTATTGACCCATCTTCTTGAATAAAATAATCCATGTTTTCCTTTATATAGTTAAAATATTTCGGTTCACCCGTTTGCTGCCAGACTCTTTCAAACCCCTTAAATATCACTCCATAATCATAGGACCACTTTCCTTTATATCCTTTGTCATCATATAAATGAGGAAGTCTTTCCATAATTGAGTTTGCTGTTTTAACGGACCAGTTCATATCTATCATTCTCCTATCTCGGTTTATATTACTTACACATGCCAGCATATAGAATGGAGGTTCTTTCTATTGAACAAACATTCAATAGAAAAACCTCCATGGTGATTATTTTGCTGCTTTATACGCTGCTTTATATTCCTCTTTTATCGTTTTGCCGCCTTGCTCATTCCAATTTTTAACTGCTTCCTTATAATCATCGAGAGTGATTTCTCCTAAAATATATTGATAAGTAGCATCCGTAATAATCTTTTGTAATTCCGAACCTTGTGTGGTGAAAGTTGGTGATTCTAAAGGAACAGCAGGGTTAAAGACAGCATATTTTGCGTTTTCAGCAATCATATCATCTGCTAATGATTTAATTGGGTTAGGATCTTTTAAACCATAACCAGCCTCTTTTGGACGTGAAGCGGCAAATGGCTGGACTTCTTGCTGCCATAAATCCTGATTAATAATTTCATAAGCGCCTTCATCATTAATCTTATAATGTGTACCTTCAATTCCGTAAGTCATCAACGTATAGGTATCTGAATCTAGTAAATCATTAACGAATTTCAAAAGACGTTTTAATTCTGCTTCATCCTTTACTTCAGAACGTGGGAATGCTAATAATCCTCCGATACCATTCCCCGCAGACCAAATGGCTCGTTCAGAATTAGAATTAGAGGTCATATCATTGACTAAGGCAATTTCCATATTATCTTGGATACCTGCTGCCATTGTTTGTAGATTTTTAGCGTCAAATAAAGCTCCCACATAAATACCTGCCTTACCTTGAGCGAAGTTTTGCTGTTGATCTGTTTTGGCTGTTACAGCAAAGTCTTTGTTAATCCAGCCGTTTTCATATAACTCTTTCATGTAGTCCATCGTTTCGATATAGCCATCTGTTTCAAACTCAGCTGTAAAGTTGCCCTTGCTGTCCACCTGCCAATTATTTGGTGTACCATGGTATGAACCTAAAGTTTTGAAAGCACCATAGATTAAATCACTACGATCCATAAATCCAGTCGTATCATTTTTCCCATTACCATCAGGATCTTTTTCTGTAAACGCTTTCGCTACTTCCATTAATTCTTCTGTTGTTTTAGGAACAGCCAAACCTACTTTATCTAACCAATCTTTACGAAGAACGACACCATTTCGTGCTAAATCTTTTTGGAACGGTATTCCATAGAGCTTACCTTCGATAGAGGCTGAAGTACGGATGTCTTTTGAAATCGCTTTTAAGTTAGGAAACTCATCCAAATAATCTTCTACATTCCAGAACATCCCTGATTTCAAGGCATTACGAACAGAGGAATTTTCTAAAATGGTTAAAGTAACAATATCTGCTAATGAATCCGAAGCTAATGCTGTATTAAGTCGTTCCTCTTTTGAAGCATCTGGGATCCAAGAGAATTTAATTTCTGAATTTGTTTTTTTCTCTATTTGGTCTAACACCGTATCGGTCGGCGGTGAAGCTGTATGCAAAATGTTTAACCAAGAAATTTCTGTTGTACTGTTTTTGTTGTCGTCCTTTGCAGAATTGTCGTTGTTAGAAGCTGTACTGTTGCACCCCGCTAATAGAAGCATACTTGCTAAACTAACACCCGCTAACTTTGATACCATTTGTTTTTTCATCCCAATTCTCCTTTGCACTGTGGTAAATACTATTATCTTCTATCTCTTTGGCATCCATCGTTTCCATTCTGGTAAACACTTGATTACCTGTCCAAGTAATCAAATAGAATAAGAAACTAATACCTAAAAAGGTTAAAACCCCTGGAAAAAAAGTAGTTGCTGCCCAATAAATTACACCGGTAACCAAAATTAAAACAAGTGAATATTGTAGACAGGAAAAACCAAATAGTAGAGACATCTTCACTTTAAAGAGTATTCCCTTCCAATTATAATGAGCCATAATCGGAAAGATATAAACTAGTGATAATAAATAGATAAAACTGATCACAAATAAAGCTACCCTAACATACCAATTGGCTACATGCATTAAATCAACGATTAAAACTATGCCACCTATAAGATATATCCAACTGATGATGACAGATTCTTTGAAACTCTCTTTGTAATATTTCCAGAAGGTTTTAAAAACCGGCATGCTTTGGTTGCCGCGAACCCATTGCCTGCAAATACTAACTAAGGCATAGGTGGAGGGGCCGATACCGAATATACCTAATCCAAAAATGGTAAAGAGTATCCATAAAAAATTCACATATACCAAGTTAAGGATGATCGTTAAAACGTGATTTAACCTTTCCACTGATTTCAGCAAGATATCCCCTCCAGCTTTCTCTAATACACGCCATCTTCTCCAAATTTCTTCGCTAGTTTATTCGCAAGAATGACTAATACCAATCCAACAAGACCTTTAAATAACCCAACAGCAGTACTGAAACTTAACTGACCATTCTTTAAACCTGCTGTATAAATATAGGTGTCGAAAATTTCTGCAACACTACGGTTTAATGAGTTAAGTAAAAGATACATATGTTCAAAACCTAGATCAAGTGTGCTTCCAATTTTCAAGATTAATAGTGTGATAATGATAGGACGAATTGCAGGCAATGTAACATGCCAAGTTTTTCGAAGACGCCCAGCACCATCCATTTCAGCTGCTTCATATAATTGAGTATCCACTGCGGTAATCGCAGCTAAATAAATAATCGTTGACCAGCCTAATTCTTTCCAGATAATTTGTGCGATGTAAACGGTCCTTGTCCAATCAGGTGCAGTTAAGAAGCTGATTTTCTCCAATCCTATTAATGCTAAAAATTCATTAATAATACCGCCATCCACATTCAGAAAGATAAAAGAGATGGAAACAATAATAACCCAAGACATAAAGTGAGGAATATAAATCAGGGTTTGAATTCCTGCTTTAAAATATCTGTTCTTCACTTCATTCAGCATGAGAGCCACGATGATCGGTAATGGAAAAAAGATGACAAGATTTAAGGCAAACAAAATTAATGTATTCTTTAATAACATAAAGAAAGTAGGTTCCGTAAATAAACGAATAAAATGTTTGAGACCGACCCATGGACTTCCTAAGATCCCTAAGAATGGCTGATAGTCTTGAAACGCAATAATGAGACCAGCCATCGGTAAGTACTTAAATATAAGGAAATAAAGTACTCCTGGAAAAATCATAAGATATAAGATTTTATTCGTTTTTAATCCCGCTAAGATTTTTTGTCTTTTTTTGATTTTTTGCTGCCTTGCAGTCAAGATGGGCAAGGGTTGATTATTTTGATTCACAGCACCTTCCATTTCTTTCCTCCTCTTATCATTTTGCTTTCCTTTCTTGCTCTAAGCATACTGAAAATGAAAAATTACGTACATAATCATTTTATGATTACGCTTACAAAACCCTTTGGTATCAGTGTTTTTAAACATGGTATCAACCATAATGATAATTTTTAACTAGTTGTGATTATCACTTTATAGTGCAAATTTTTCGTCACGAAAGCGTTATCTTTACTGTTAATTCAATAGTGGGATATTGATTATATACGGAATTTGGATGTGATGATAAGGTTGGTTTATCTTACTAAAAGAAAAATAGATTAATATTTTGGAAGCGAGGAGGATTTATATGAAGAAAACGAAAAAGAATAAAAAAACCAAAGGAGGTCTAGTCTTTCCCATTATTAATGGAACCATTCTAATCCTGATTGCCCTTATTTGTTTTCTTCCATTTGTCAATGTGATCGCAAGTTCATTTGCATCCACTCAGGAAGTGGTGGCAAGAAAGTTTATCTTATTTCCACGTACTTTTTCTCTGGATGCCTATCGCTATATTTTATCAACGCCTACCCTCTTTAAGTCATTAGCGGTTTCCATTGGAGTAACTGGTATAGGTACTTTAGTTAGTATGGTTCTCACAGCATTAATGGCATATGGCTTATCTCGAAAATATCTAATTGGGAGAAATTCCATTAATTTTATCGTTGTGTTCTCCATGCTTTTCAGCGGTGGAATGATTCCTACATTCTTAGTTGTTAAATCAGTTGGTTTAATTGATTCTTATTGGTCATTAATATTGCCAGTCGCAATAAACGCTTTCAACTTAATTATTATGAGGAACTTTTTTCAAGCCCTACCAGATAGTTTAGAAGAATCGGCAAAAATGGATGGCTGCACAGATTTTGGTGTCTTCGTTAAAATCATGCTGCCACTGGCATTACCATCAATAGCTACTATATCTTTGTTCTATGCAGTCACCTATTGGAATACGTATATGACAGCTATTCTTTACATTAATGATTCTACCAAGTGGCCGATACAAGTATTATTACGTCAAATTGTCATCGTATCTAGTGGTATGCAGGCTGAAGGGTCCTCAGTAGATGTTGTACCGCCTGCACAAACGATTAAAATGGCTGTCATCGTAATCGCCACTGTTCCAATGTTAATTGCATACCCATTCGTTCAAAAATACTTCGTCAAAGGTGCATTAGTTGGATCTGTAAAAGGATAATATAGATTTCATCAAAAAAAAGCTTCTCATAGAAGCTTTTTTTTGATGAAAAAACATTCTAATGCATATACTCTTTACGATAATCTCCTGGGGTCATTCCCAATTTCTTCTTGAAGAAACGAATAAAGTTTTGAGAATTCCGATATTGCAAGCGTTCAGCAATTTCTTTAATGGCTAAATCGGTATCCTTTAACAAGGTTTGTGCCATTTGTAGACGATAATTCATTAGATAGTCTACAAAATTCTCTCCATATTCTTTCTTAAATACATTGCTTAAATAGTTTGGATTGTAATGCAATCGATCTGCAATAATATCCAGGGAAATTTCCTGATCAAATTCCGTTTGTACAATGTATACGATTTTTTCAGATAAGGATTTAAATCCTCTTTCTGTTTTATCGTGAGTACTAATAATGACAGGTTTAATTAAATCGTTAATTAACATTTCCTTAATCTTTTCTGGATAATAGGCATTCATGGCAGCTTGATACAATTTCTTTATATTTTCAAAGATTTTTGATTCAGCACCTAATAGTTGTCCTAATTGCACGAGCTCATTTATTACTCGAATTAAGGTAACGCCTAAGCTAATGGGATTTTTATTTAAACGAAAGATTTCTTCAACAAGCAAATCAACCATGTTCATGACATCTTCCTCATGACCAGAACGAATCGTATTCAATAACTCATTAAGTAGCTCGACAGGGAATTTTGAAATGGACGCATCATTTAACATCGAAGAGATATCATTATAGAAAATAATTGACTCCGGTCCAACATTTACTCGGTAATGAAGCGATTCCTTCGCTAAATCTACCGCTTTTTTACTATCGATTAACGATTCATAAATCGGGCTAATACCAACACTAATGATGATATTCAGCGATTTTTTCACAGCTGCTTGGATTTCTTCATAGTACTTCATGATCCGACGCTCAGGTTCTTCGTCGCTTTTATCCAGGATAAAAATCGTTGCTTGCATTTCATCATTTAAAACGATTGGATTAAGGCGTTCATCCTTAGAGACAATTTCTCCTACTATATTATTAATAGCCAATAATAAAAGATTCTTATCTCCAACCTGTTGATGATCCAAGTTGTCAATTTGAATCAATCCTGTATAAAACACATTATCCTCTTCAAAATGGTAGCCAAATTGCTCTAAACGATTCATCACATCATTTTCAGAGATTCGCTTCCTAAATAAGCTTAAAACAAATAAGGTCTCCAATTGAGGTTTTTGAATAGAAAGACTGGCTGTTAACAACTCATTTTGTCCAACTATTTTATCGATAGAATCAGCCAAAAAGGAAAGTTCATTTTGCTTTTTATGTACTCCCTGAATGTCCAGTTTTTCCTGTATTTTCTTAATTGGTCGTGTGAATGATACGGCCAGCAAATATGAAATAATACCCACCAAAAAAATTAAAAGTGCGGAGACAATGAAAAGGCCCACTCTCGTATTCTGAATAATACTGCCAATCTCATTTTCATCTATTTCCACTAAATAAAGCCACCGATTATAATCAGATTGCATATAGACATATTTCTTTCCATCTTCTGTTTCTAATACATTAGCATTTTGACCGCTTTCCTTAGAGACTGCTTTAAAATCTTGAAAGCTACCTTTTTTTACATCACTATCCTTCATCCTGCTAGAATAGAGTAATTGATCTTTTTTATTATAAATTTCTACTATATTGTTTTGGTCACCTATAATCTGATCAATACTTCTCCTAGGAATATACGATATTCCTAAAGCGAACTTTTCCCTCTTATACATCGGTAAAGTCATAACCATTTCAATTCCAGATTCTATTGGTTTCCAAAAAAGACTATTGGTATCATTGTTAATATATGTATTTTTGTATTCAGTAACTTCTTCCGTTGTTAGCATTCTCAAAGAACCGTTAATGATTCCCCAGTTCTGTTCCAAGCTTACTAAACTATGATTACTACCTTCTATCCCCATCATTTCTATGTAACTCATCTCTTTTTTGATATCCCGGTAAATATCAAAATCTTTTCCTGTCAAAGGATTCTTAAAGATTTCTTCAAAATTGGAAGTCGCGCTGTAACCAGTATATCCATACTCGATGGTTCTTACTTTTTGTTCAACATTGTGAAGAATTTGTTTTGTATAATTTTTCTTATCCTTCAAGAAGCTTTCCTCAACGGAATGATACGTGGAATTATAGATAAATATGCTGAACCCCACAACAAGTCCTATTCCCAATAAGAAAAACGGGATAAATAGTTTGTAAAATACTCTTGCTTTTTTCAAAAAATCACCCCTTCGGTGAACTGTTATTCACTATATCTCAAAAAATGCAATTTTCAAAAATTTGATAACGCTTACGTTATAATAAACTACATTACCATATTTACAAGACTATGTAACCTAGCATTTTATCTATGTAAGTTATATGCATTGACACTAAAACCAGTAAATTGTAAAATGTTAACGTTAACATTTATTCGCACAATTTAATCATATCCTCATTTCAGAAACCAATATTAAGGTAAATGGGCTCTACTTTTGTTTTAACATAAAAATGTTAACGTGTACATATGCTTTTATCAAGTATTAATAAGAAAATTTAAAAAACGGGAGCAATTACGGATGGAAAATCAAATAACCATTTATATAGCAGGAGATTCTACGGCTGCTATAAAACTACCAGAAAAACGTCCAGAAACAGGCTGGGGGGAAGCATTTCAATCGTACTTTAAAGAGAATGTAAAGATTGAAAATCGTGCCATTAACGGCCGAAGCACAAAATCATTTATAAACGAGGGTCATTTAGCTGCTATTGAGAAAAGCATTCAACCCGGAGATTACCTCATCATCCAATTTGGTCACAATGATCAAAAACTAGAAGATCCTGAACGCGGAACGCACCCTTATGGAGATTACCAAGATAATCTCTTTCAATTCATTCAGGCGGCTTATCAAAAAAATGCCTTTCCACTATTATTAACTTCAGTCACTCGCCGAAAATTTGAAGATGACACAATTGATATCGTGTCAGTTGGAGATTTTCCTCAAGCCATGATTCAATTTGCTGAAAAATACCAAGTACCTGTTTTAGACATACATAAGATCACAAATGAGTTTATGGGGAAAATCGGTAATGAGGAATCAAAGAAATACTATTTGCATGTAGCTCCAGGCCAATCCGAAAACTATCCTGAAGGAATTACCGACAACACCCACTTCAATGAAGAGGGCGCGAAAGCAGTGGCTCAATTGATTATCAAGGCAATTAAACAAAGTGAATTACCTCTAAAAAACCTACTAAAATAGCGAAACACAGTTTTTTTTCAACCTTTAAAGGGAGTTGAAAACAATGGAAGAGTCATTTGTACAGCAAATCTATAACAAAAATCAGAAAAATTCCTTTAAGGTACTAGTAGGATTATATAAAGGAAACTACTTAAGAATATTTTATTCAGCAGTTTTCTTTATCATCAAACATATCCCCGCTTGGGTAATGCCGATCGCAATTGCGAATGTGATCAATGCCGCTACTATCCAGAAAGGTGGTGGTATTCAAACCATATATCTTAATGCGATCATTATGTTTATATTAGTACTGCAAAACATTGTAACAAATTATTATCATACTAAACTGCATAGTTATGCGATTCGCAGCGTGGAATCGGGTTTGCGTGCCTCACTTATTAAAAAGCTGCAAGAACTTTCAATTCCCTATCAAAAGGAGATGCAGTCTGGAAGGCTTCAATCTAAAATTATGCGGGACGTTGAAGCTGTCCAGACCCTTTCCTCACAAGTGTTTGTCAGTAGTTTAAATATTATTGTCAATCTATTAGTGGCCTTAGCCATTACGTTATATAACAGTCCTACTGTATTTCTATTTTTCATCTTAACTGTACCGATATCAGCTCTTATCATTGTTGTCTTCCGTAAAAAAATCAAAACTTCAAATTCTGAATTTCGTCAAGAAATGGAAGAAACCTCTGCGCGTGTTATTGAAATGATAGAATTAGTACCCATTGCACGTGCACATGCGTTAGAGAATCAAGAGGTACGCCGCTTAAATCACCGATTCCAACAAATATTATCAAAAGGGTTACATTTAGACATCATTCAATCTATATTTGGTTCTGTTAGTTGGGCTAGTTTTCAACTTTTTCAAATTATTTGTTTAGTTTTCACTGGTATTTTGGCATTACGTGGTTCCATTACTCCAGGAGAAGTGGTGATGTATCAAACTTACTTTACAACAGTAGTAAATTCTGTTTCTAGTATAATAACATTAATACCCACTATCGCTAAGGGATTAGAATCAGTAAACTCCATTGGCGAAATATTAACTGCTGGTGAAGTAGAAAATCATGAAAATAAACCAAAAATTAAACAAGTAGATGGAAATTTTTCCTTACAACAGATTTGTTATCAGTATCCTAAAAGCGATCAAACGATTCTCCAAGATATTAACTTAGAGGTTAAACAAGGAGAAACGGTCGCTTTTGTCGGAGAATCTGGTTCGGGTAAATCAACCATCTTAAATTTACTCATTGGATTTATTCAACCTACTGAGGGAAAAATCCTTTTAGACGGACATGATATGTCCTCCATTGATATAAGATCTTTTCGACAGCATTTAGCAGTAGTCCCACAATCAACTATTCTATTCTCTGGAACCATACTTCAAAATATAACGTATGGTATGCCATCTGTTACAGAAGAAGAGCTAGAAAGAGTCCTCCTTGCTGCAAACCTCTGGGATGTCATTCAGAAGCTTCCTGAAGGGTTGAACACGAGGATTGGTGAACATGGGGATAAGCTTTCAGGCGGTCAAAGGCAACGGGTATCGATTGCAAGAGCCTTAATTCGGAAGCCAAAGGTCATTATTTTAGATGAAGCCACGTCTGCATTAGATAGCCATTCTGAGAAAAGAATTCAGGAAGCTTTGAATATTTTATGTCACGGCCGGACTACATTTATCGTAGCCCACCGTCTTTCGACTATTCGTAATGCAGATAAAATAGCAGTGATTGAAAATGGACGATGTGTAGAATTTGGTACCTACGATGAACTAATGTCTAATAGAGGTAAATTTTATGAATTGAAGCAATTACAAATGTAGTAGCCTAGCAAAGGGATTAATAAGTCAAAATTGGATGCTAGGAAATCCAGCCTGGCATCTTTTTTTTCTGTTGATTTGCGCTTTATAAACCAAAAAAACCCTTTTGAAAGACTGTATGATTGTCTACTCAAAAGGGATTTATTAAGTCTCTGACTATAAGGTAACTCCACTCTTAAAAATTGAAATCTCTCTAAAGTCATTTTTCTCATTATTGACAAATTCCCCGCTTGCAACCTGAACAATATAATCCACAAAGTCATTCAACACTTGTTCTGGCAGTACTCCATCATCCAATAATGTTCCTGCATTAAAGTCGATCCAGTGTGGTTTTGTTTCATAGATTTGTGTGTTAGTTGAAACCTTCATCGTTGGAACAAAGGTTCCGAACGGGGTCCCCCGACCTGTCGTAAACAAAACCATCTGACAGCCGGCGGCCGCAAGCGCAGTGGAAGCAATAAGGTCATTACCTGGGGCACTTAAGAGATTTAACCCTTTTGTTTTAAGTGTATCGCTATATTTTAAAACATCAACAATGGTGCTCGTTCCCGCTTTCTGTGTGCATCCAAGGGATTTGTCTTCTAATGTCGTAATGCCTCCAGATTTGTTCCCTGGGGAAGGGTTTTCATAAACAGGTTGATTATGACGCAAAAAATATTCCTTAAAGTCATTAATTAGATCCACAATCTTTTCAAAAACCTTTTCATCTGCAGCACGTTCCATTAATATCGTTTCGGCTCCAAACATTTCCGGGACTTCAGTGAGGACGGTTGTTCCTCCTTGTGCAATTAAATAATCAGAGAATCTACCAAGAAGTGGATTGGCAGTAATGCCGGAAAATCCATCGGATCCACCGCACTTTAAGCCAATTTTCAATTCTGAAAGAGAAACGGACTCCCTTTTGTCATTTTTGGCATTTTCATAGATTTCCATTACCAGTTTAAAACCTTCCTCGATTTCATCGGTTACATTTTGGGAGATCAGAAATTTCACTCTCTCCTCATTCACTTCACCCAACGCTTTTTTAAACTCTGGCAGCTCATTATTCTCACAGCCAAGACCTAATACAAGCACACCGCCAGCATTAGGATGTTTTACTGCATTGATTAGTATTTGTTTTGTGTTTTCATGGTCATCTCCTAGCTGCGAACATCCATAGTTATGCTTTAAGACAAGGACATTGTCAAACGGGCTAATGTCTCCAACATGACGCTCAAACCGCTTGATAATTTTCTCGGCAATTCCGTTCACACAGCCTACAGTAGGCACAATCCATAATTCATTCCGAATTCCGACATTCCCATCTTCCCGACGGTATCCCTGGAATGTACGATTTTCATTTTTAAATAGATTCTGAGATTCTTTAAACACGTATTGGTATTCCTGTGTTCCAGATAAATTCGTTTTTGTGTTATGGGTATGAACATGTTCACCAGGTGCAATCAGACCCAGTGCATGGCCGATTGGATAGCCGTATTTAATAATATCCTCATTTTCATAAATATCTTTTACTGCTACTTTATGGCCACGGCTGATGTCTTCTTTTATTTGTATATTCTTGCCATTAAGATAAATGGTTTCACTTTTCTTAAAGTTTCTTAGTGCTAGAATAATATTATCGTTTTCAGTAATTTGAAGAAAATCCTTCATTATAACGGCCTCCTACTAAATAGATGTTTCAAACAATTCTTTAAGAGCTTCCTTAACTCCCATTTCATAGATAGAAAGGAGGTTTGTACAGACGGTACTATCTAGATTTGGAATCGAGGTCAAATCCATCCCCCATAACCTTTTCTCCGCCAGAATTATATGCACGAGTTCTTTCATTGTAAGTTCATGTTGTTTAAATTTTTCCCAGTGAGTTTTAAAGAATTGCACATTTACCGGATCATCCTGAAGTTCTATTACGTCATTTCCTCTTTTTCCTCGATAAAAATAAAGCAGACTGCTTAATGAAAAAACCATTCGTTTTGGCAGGTTGTTATTTTTTTCAACATAATCCAATAAGGCGGGCAGGTTTCTTGTTTGAAATTTAGAAATTGAGTTTAGTGCGATGCTCATTAAATAATGCTTGATATATGGATTAGCAAAACGGCTAATCACATCATCTGCATAGCTGCTTAGCTCTGTTTTCGGACCCTCTAATGTTGGGATTATTTCCTCTTCAATCATTTCTCTTATAAACCGGCCGATTTCTTCATTATTTACACTTTCTTCCACCGTACTTAAACCGGATAAGTAAGCAACCGGAGTCATCGCTGTATGCGCACCATTTAAAATCCTGACTTTCCGTACCCTGAAGGGAGTTAAATCATCGACAATCAGCGTGTTTAGCCCGGTTCCTTCAACTTTTAACTCATTTTTTATCCATTCCGGTCCCTCAATGACCCAAAGGTGATACTGCTCCCCTACCACCATCAATTCATCCTCATATCCAAGTTGTTCAATTTTTTCTTTATAGGAATCGGATGGAAATCCCGGAACTATACGGTCTACAAGGCTTGAACAAAAGGTATTAGCGTTCTCTACCCATTTATTAAAATCATCACCAAGGTTCCAGTTACTTGCATATTGCAATACGATTTCCCTAAGTTTTTCCCCGTTTCTTTCAATTAGTTCACAAGGAATGATAATGCAGCCGCGACTTCCATCACCTGCAAACGCCATAAAACGGTGATAGAGGAACGCAGTCAGCTTCCCTGGAAAACTTTTTTGCGGTCGATCCTCCAACTGGTCTGTGGGGTCAAACACAATTCCTGCTTCTGTCGTATTAGAAACGATTAATCGGAGATCTTCTGTACCTGCAAGGTTGATATATTCCGGATAATCCGTAAATAGATTAATACCCCTGCTGATTGACTCGATTACCTGATGCTGATTTACCAAATGACCTTCTTTTATGCCCTGTAAGTAAAGGGTAAACAATCCATCCTGCTTATTTAGCCTTTCAATCTTGTTATTGCCTCGTGGCTGGACAACCACTACACTTCCATTGAAATCTGTCTTCTCGTTAAGAACTTGGATTTGCCAGTCAATAAACCCTCTTAAAAAATTTCCTTCCCCAAACTGGAGCACCTTCTCTGGATAGGTAGTATATTCCTGATAAATTTTATTATTTAGTCTTTGCACCAATCTTTTCCCCTTTCTAAAATGCACACGTTAACATTTTTGTTCATAAAGAAAGGTAAATACTAACCCCTCTTCTTAACAGAATCTCTTATGATTAATTCTGTATTGGCAAAAACCTTTTCGTCTTTTTCCACTTGTCCTGCTACAAGTGAAAGGAGTTTCTCCGCACCAAGTATACTGATTTTTTCAACCGGCCGTTTTACCGTTGTTAGCTTTGGTGTTGTATATTGGGCGAAACCAATATCATCAAATCCGACAATAGAAATGTCATTTGGGACATTCAACCCACTAGCAAACACGGCATTCATTGCACCAATGGCCATGTCGTCATTAGAACAAAAAACGGCTGTCGGAGGCTTTTTCAAGGATAGTAATTTTTCCATTCCTTGATAACCGCTTTCCATATCATAATTTCCGTTCACGGAATAATCCGGTTGAATTGAAATGTCATTATCAATCAGCGCAGTAAGATAACCGTCCTTACGCATTTGCGTAGATTTAAATGTTGGAATTCCTTCAATGACTGCGATGTCTGTATGACCGCAATCTATTAAATACTGCACAGCTTGTCTTGAACCCTCTGTATCGTTAGAAAGAATGTTGATAATGTAATCCTCTTCAATTTCTCTGTTAAGCACGACGAGGGGAATTTTCTTTTGGAGTACATGATAGATAAAAGAATGATCGCGTACACTTTGGCTCATTAAAATAATCCCATCAAATCTTTGTGAATTAATACTCGAATAATCCTGATAATCATCAATACCACGGATAAACAAGTTATATTCCTGGCTAATGACACTGTTTACACCTTTTATTGTATCTGCAAGAAAGCTTGCAGATGTACCATTGCTAATGCTTGTTAAAAATAATCCAATTGTATGCGACTTTTGCATGACCAGGCTTTTTGCATTGTAATTAGGCGTATAATTTAGCTGGGAGGCAATTTCAAGGATTTTCCTTCTAGTTGGCTCTTTTATAAGAGGGCTGTTATTTAGTGCCCTTGATACGGTTGTATGAGATACATTGGCCAATTTTGCAATATCTTTTATTGTAACCATTGTCTTGACCTACCTTTTGCATTAACTATTTTCATTCATTATACCTTATCAGCCCTGCCCCGCCAGCTTTCATCTATTAATTATTAGAAATATGTTCGACTATGGCTGCTTCCTGAAAATCAAAATAATTTTTGGCATTGTTATAGGATATTCCCTGAACAATATTTCCGAGTAACTCCAAATCATTTGGAACCTCACCGTTTTCAACCCATTCTCCAATTAAATTACAAACCAGTCTCCGGAAATATTCATGTCTTGTATAAGAAAGAAAACTCCTTGAGTCGGTCAGCATTCCGATGAAACGGCTGAAAAGACCAACGGTGGATAATGCCTTCATCTGCTCGAGCATGCCCTCTTTTGTATCGTTGAACCACCATGCTGTACCAAATTGAATTTTCCCTGGAGTCCTCCCGTCTTGGAAGCTATTAATGATACTTGCTATTACCACATTATCGCCTGGATTCAAGGAATAAATAATGGTTTTCGGAAGCTTGTTTTCCTGCTCTAAGGAGTCCAGTATTTTTACTAACGGCTTTGCAATCTGGTCGTCGTTAATGGAATCATAACCGGTGTCAGGACCAAGAATCTTAAACATCCTATTATTATTGTTACGGTGAGCATTGATATGGAACTGCATCGCCCAGTCCAGCTCTGCATAAAGCTTGCCAAGATAGATTAACGTGAACGTTTTGAACTTCTTTTCTTCTTGCAGAGAAATACTGTTGCTCGATAATCTCTTTGCAAAAATCTCATTCACCTCTTCAAAGGTTGTTTCTTCATATACCATAGAATCTAAAGCATGATCCGATACCCTGCCTCCAGCAGAATGGAAAAATTGCACACGAGCTTCAAGTGCAGCAAGGAAGTCCTCATAAGTCTCAATATCTATTTCAGCAGATTCCTCAAGCTTAGCGACCCAATCCATAAATCCTTCACGGTTTATTTCTAACCCTTTGTCAGGTCTGAAACCTGGTACAACACTAACTGAATATGAATTTTCTTCTCTTAACTTTAGGTGGTATTCAAGGCTGTCTACAGGATCATCTGTAGTACAAACAACCTTGACTTTTGACTTTTCAATCAAATTCCTTACACTAAATCCCTCTTCGTTAAGTTTGGCATTTACTTTTTCCCAAATTACTGGTGCACTTTGTTCATTTAATAAATCATGGATACCGAAGAACCGCTGTAATTCTAAATGAGTCCAATTGTATAATGGATTTCCAATTGTCATAGGTATGGTCCTAGCCCATGCAAGGAACTTTTCATAGTCACTGGCATTCCCGGTTATATATTCTTCTGAAATTCCGTTGGCTCTCATTGCTCTCCATTTATAATGATCACCATACAACCAGGCCTCCGTAATATTTTTAAATTTCTTATTTTCATAGATTTCCTTCGGACTTAAATGGCAATGGTAATCAATAATTGGCATGTCTTTTGCGTAATCATGGAATAAAGAGATAGCGGTTTTATTTTTTAATAAGAAGTTTTCATCCATAAATTTTTCCATTTTGCACCATCCTAATGTAAAATGTTAACGTTAACAAAATCCTATAATTTCAGTCTAACAAATCTGAATAATATTGTAAATAAAGAATGTTAACGTTAACATCCATCTTTTTCATTTACCTGTTTTAACATAAATATCCCACCTTGTAATATTGAAGGTGGGATATTTATATTGAATTCTCGATTTTGACATGCCTTATTCCCTTATTTCTTTCTATCTTAAAATAAGCCAATTTACACAGTTTCTTAAGATTTCTAAAAATTCCTCGTTCAACAATCCTTCTTTATTATGGGCAGGCGTTAAACAACATACCTTACCCTCGCCAAAACTGTGGGACCATCCCGCTGCTGATTGTCCATCAATAGATTCAGAGTATAGGAATACATTAGTATTCTCACTATCACAATGAACAAAATAATGCTCATCTACTATTTCAAATGAAGTAGTGCTAGGAAGGACGGAGTTATTTGCAAAAGCTTTGTAATGAACAAGGTGAAGCTTTTCAGGATGATACAAAAAATATCCTTTTAACATTTTTATATAAGCACCCTCAACTGGGAAGGAAGCTAAGCCAGAATGCCATGCAAGCCAGCTTCCACCATTTCCAACATATTTTGTAATCTTAGATGAGACTTCTTAAGTCATCCAAGTCTCTACGTTTTCGTCCGCGGGGTTGACTCTATTTTCTTTAAAATGAATCACCGCATCCGGCTACTTCGCAAGGACTTCTGGTAATTGCTCAGGTGAGTAATAGTCAATTTGCAGGCCTTCCCTGCCAAAGCTGAAGGCAGTTTCAATTGATTGTTTCGCCCATTCACTCGAATGATAATAATCGCCTAGCACTGCTGCCAATCTAATCATTTCCATCACCACATTCTATCTTATTTATAACGGCATGGGATACCCATCATGGGAGATAAAAACATTCTTTCTGTCAATCACTCGTTTTCTCTCTATAATATTGAATATTCCATTGGCAGTCTCAATCGGGTCTCCTGGTGCACGGTCGCCGCCCATATCAGTCTTGATCCACCCTGGATGAATGGAGTAAACATTAATATTACTACCACTTACATTTTGACTTAATTGCTGTGTAAACATGTTCAATGCTGTTTTTGAGGTGGCATATGCATAATCACCGCCATAAGCATTTGTTATACTTCCTGCTTCAGAGGAAATATTGATAATGGATGAACGATCCCCCATCATTAAAAGAGGAAGGAAATGTTTTACCACTCTAATCGGACCAAAGAAATTCACTTCGAATGTTACTTTTACTTGGTCAAGATCCAAGTCCTCAATCTTTTTATCTCGTTCTAACAATACCCCTGCATTATTAATGATAGCATCAATCGTTCCAAAGTTTTCTTTAACTGACTTTGCGGCCAAAGATACTGATTCTTCATTTATTACATCTAAAGGCAGCAGTGTAATTGATTTATATAATTCAGATTGTGTTAAACTTTCTTTGCTCTTATGGAGATCTCGTACTCCAGCAAGAATTTGATGGCCTCTTTCTGACCCAACTTGCGATAAAGCTAAACCTAGACCTCTATTAGCTCCCGTTATCAAAATCCGCATCCTTTAGTTCCACCTTTATATTGAAGTAACAATCTAAACAATTTTAAACTTCCTTTTTATCTATCATTTTCCAATAATTCTAGTATTATTTTTAGGTCTTTGAATGTGTCCATGTATGCGTATCTTCCACCGGTGTATTCACCCTTTTGCAGCAATGGCATTTGATTGCCTTCCATAAGTACAATTTTTTCTTTCATCCCTTTGATGAAAAAAGCGATATGGTGAGGTCCTTCACCATGCTCATCAAGATGCTTCCTCCATGTACTTGGGTAATGATCTGGTTCAATTAGTTCTAATTGAAGAGAGCCCATATCAAAAAATGCTAGTTTTGCTCGCGCCTCTGTTGGATCACCATCGAACTCAGTTTGTGCCTTTTCCAATTTATCAGTTAGACTCCATTCTGGTTTATCTATACCAAAGAAATCAGCATAAGCCTGGCTGGTTTTTTCAATATCATTCACAAGAATACCAATTTGAGCAATTACATTTGTTCCTAGAGCATTTTTTTCAAACATTTTAGTGTTCCCTCCAAAAAGCCTCTTTTTATCATCCTTTTACTCCACCCAGGGTTAAACCTTTCACAAAATATTTTTGTAGGAATGGATAAACCATAATAATTGGCAAACTTGCGACAATGGTCATCGTTGCCCTGATGGATGTGGGTGAAACCATATTTGCACTAGCATTAGCATTTGCAAAAGCATCCGCAGCTGTTTTTCCAGACATAGATGCATTTGAATTCTGTAATATCTTCATTAACTCATATTGCAGTGTACTTAAGTTTGAACTAGAAGAATTGTACAAGAACACATCAAACCAGGAATTCCATTGGTATACCGCTACAAATAGTGATACTGTAGCTAATACAGGCAATGACAATGGAAGAACAATTTTAAGAAAAATAGTAAAATCGCCTGCCCCATCTATTTTCGCAGATTCAAACAAACTATCTGGGATTCCTTCAATAAAGGAACGAATAACGATTAAGTTAAAAACTCCGATAATACCAGGAATAATATATACCCAAAAACTATCTAATAAACTTAACTCCTTCATCAGTAAGTAATTCGGGATTAGTCCTCCATTAAAATACATGGTTAATACAAAGGCAATGGTTACAAACTTTTTTAATACAAAGTCCTTCCTACTTATTGTGTAGGCAACCATTGCTGTACCCAACACGGATGTTAGTGTACCAATTATTGTTCTCAAGACGGAGATAAAGAAAGAATTAACGATACTAGCTTCACCAAAAACATGTTTATAATTTGCCCAAGTAAATTCTCTTGGCCAAAGGTAAATACCGCCCTTTAAGGAGTCACTTGCTTCATTTAAAGATACAGCCAACTGATTGAGAAATGGATATAACATGACCACACAAAGGAAAGTCAAAAAAGAATAGTTAAATATATCAAATAGATAATCGCCCACACCAGAATGATGTCGAGTTGCTTTAAAAATTGGTTTCTTTTGCATAATATCCCCCCCTAGAAAAGCCTTGGCTGATCAAACTTTTTGGCAATATGGTTAGCTGAAAATAAGAAGATGAAACTCACAACTGTTTTAAAAATCCCGGCAGCGGTGGCAAGCGAAAAGTTCCCCATTGCCATACCATACTTTAATACATAAATATCAAGGTTTTCTGAGTAGGATAGGTTCATTGGATTTCCTAATAAATACTGCGCTTCAAAGCCAGATTCTAATACATAACCTAGATTCATAATAATTAATATGATAATAGTTGGTTTCAAAGATGGAAGTGTGATATGTCTTATCCTTTGCAATCTTGATGCGCCATCAATATCCGCAGCTTCATATTGCTCAGGGTCAATCATCGTTATGGCAGCTAGATAAATAATCGTATTCCAGCCGACATTTTTCCAAACCTCCGCTATACCGTTGATAGCCCAAAACCATTTTTCTTTTCCTAGCCATAGAATTGGTTCATCTACGATTCCTAAATTCACCAATACAATGTTGACAATCCCGTTTTCAAGCGAGAGGCTGTAAGAGACGATACTCGCTGCAACTACCCACGAAATAAAATGGGGTAGATAACTAATCGTTTGTATCGATTTTTTAAATCTTAAATGCCTAATTTCATTAATAAGAAGGGCGAGGCCAATTGCTGTAACAAAACCTAAAACTAGGTTAATAGAGCTCATACCAATTGTATTTCTAAGTACACGCCAAAAGTTCTCGTCAGTGAATAGAAACTTAAAATGCTCCATTCCAATCCATTCTTGATCCATTATGCTTCTAGCTGGTTTGAAATCCTGAAAGGCAATCGTCCAACCCCACAATGGAATATATTTAAAAATAAATAACCAGACTATGAACGGAAGGCTCATGGCTAAAAGTACTTTTTGTGACATCAGCCTCGTGAAGAATGTTTTATTCCTCTTTTTAGAAACAGATACTGAAGGATTTATCGTTTCCTTTGAAACTCTAGTTCCAACCTGCATACTTGCCCCTCCTTTTTCTAAATCTATATATCCTAAAATCATAAGCTACTCCCTTAATAGTGAGCCCTTTTTGAAGGGAGTGGCTTATGACTTCAGGATGTTAGGAAACTATTTAATAGCAGAAGGCCGATATAGCCAATTGGGCGATATCGGCCTTCTTTTGTTTATTCTTCTAAACTATTATTTTGCTGCAGCCTTAATGCGGTCATCTACCACTTTATCCATTAAATCTTCTAAAGCCTTTGCATCTAGTTTGTTAAATTCTTCGATATACTCCTCCCAAACCTTATCAAAGTCACCAGGCTTTGCGAGAACTAATTTAGGGAAGTATACTTTCGTTAAGTCTGTCTTTCTTTGTCCAAAGATTTGAGCATCAGAGCCTTGTTCAATAACAGCACTCCATGTCGGATACCATGGACGATCATCTGGATCTGCGAATAAGTCAGAGAATACCTCTGCGCCATATGCCTTTAAAATAGCCTTGTCACCATCTGTGTAAGATACTTGAGCGACTTCCGGCTGCTTACCTGGAACCCAGGCATTTCCATCACTATAAAGCATGTCACCCATTGGCCAGTAATACTCAAAAGTGTTTAATCCAGATTCATCACGGTATTTTTCATCACTGGTTTTCGCAAACTGCTCTTCAGTTTGATAGAATTTGCCTTTGTCATCCACGCTATACGTTTCGTCTTTAATACCCCAGAACATTAACTTTTGATTTTCCTCTTTCACCATATTGTCAAAATACTTAATAATGCGGACTGGATCTTTAGCGCTGACTGTGATACCAACTCCACGGTTATTAATGAAAGCAGGCGGATCGATATATTGATCCTTTTGTCCATCAAATGTGATGGGAAGCGGCATATAACGTAAATCATCATTTCCAGCGACCTTTAGGTTATCCAGTGCTTGTTGAACCTGCCAGCCGTAATCAAAGAATCCTAAAACGCGGCCAGATGCTAACTTAGCAAGGTATTCATCATAGTTCGCAACAAATGCTTCTTTATCAAAAAGACCTTTACTATTTAAATCGTTTAATTCTTTAAAATAACGCTTTGTAATATCGTTATCTGCATAAACGTCCGTTTTGTGTGTCTTAATATCCACAATAACTTCACCATCATTTGGGTAGCCTGCTAGGTGGTTAGGAACGTTTGATAGTGCGAAGAAGCGCCAATCATAAGTTAAAGCTGTAAATCCAATGGTAGAAGCTCCATTAACTTCCGGATGTTTTTTCTGATAATCTTCAATTAATGCTAAATACTCATCAAGTGTCTTAATCTTAGGATAACCAGCTTCTTTTAATACGCCACGTTGAATCCAGAAGGCACCTTGAGTAATATTAGGGTCTTTAATGAAGCCTTGCTTTGCAGCAAATGGAATAAAGTTAATTTTGCCGTCCTTATCTTTCATTTGATTAAGGAAAGGACCATATAACTTTTTAATATTAGGGGCATGCTCATCGATTAATTCAGTCAAATCAATAAATGCACCTGCGTCTAATACTTTATCAATCGCGATATCTGGAACTAGAACATCAGGATATTTTCCACTAGCGATCATTGTTCCAATCTTTGTATTGATGTCGCCCACTAAATACTCAGTTTTAAAATTCACACCTGTTTGGTCTTCAAAAATTTTCCCGATCGTTGTTTCATTTGTGTTTAAGTCTTTTCCTGGGGAAGCAGCATTAAAATAAGTAAATGTTACGTTGTCTTTGGAATCACCATCCGATGATTTTCCGCTTGTACTATCGTCTTTGGTACAGCCGACAATGGAGATAAGCATCATAACCATCAAAAGAACTAATAAGGACTTTTTAATCATTTTGAAACCCCCTTAATATGTTTGAAAGCACCTTCATTATACGTTGTAAGGGTTTTCATAAACCATTTAAAAAGTATAGGTATTACTTAATAAAGTATAGTTTTTTCTCTCTATCCTCCGTTGCTACGAATTTTCCCTTTAGTTTTTCTGGAACTTTTATGGTAATCTTTGTTCCCTTGTTCTCTTTACTTTCAAGTTCGAAATCAAATTGATTACCGTAGTATAGCTTTAACCGATAGAAGACATTTTTTATTCCTACATTTTCACCTATTTCTTCTTCTTTTTCTAATGATGACAACAATTGATTCCTTTTATCAATGGTCATTCCAGCTCCGTTGTCCATGACAATACATGTTAACAAACCGTTGTTAAGAGAAATATTTATCGTTATTTTCCCATCGTCAGCTAATGGCTCAATGCCATGGATGCTTGCATTTTCAATAAATGGCAAGAATGACATATTAGGTATCCAGCGATCCAAAGCTACATCATCGACGTTAATCTTGTAATCTAATTTGTCTCCAAATCTGTATTTCTGTATTTCTAAAAAACTATTAATAAGTTTTACCTCAGCTTGTACGGTTACCATATCTTTTCCCCATGTCAGCGAATTACGGAAGATTTTCGCCATATTGTGGATGATATTAGCTGTTTCCATTTCTTGTTTAATAACACTCCTCATTCTTATCGTCTCAAGTGCATTAAATAAAAAATGGGGATTAATTTGGCTTTGCAGTGCGCTAAGCTGTGCACGGTTGCGTTTAATTTCTAAGTCCTTTTTTTGAATATTAGCCAAGAATACATCATGAATGAGTTCTTTTATCTTTTTGCTCATCCGATTGTATTCGATCGTTAATTGGCCAATTTCATCTTTAAATTCCTGACCATCAATGATCTCAAAATCCTGATTTTTCATCCTTTTGACGTGCTTTAGGACACGGTGCAGTCTCATCAAGAAGGAGCGTGCAATGATAATAATGATAACTGTAGGGAGTAGTAAATTGATACATGCTAAGAGAATAATAAACCGTCCAGAATCATTGACCGTTTCAAGCATTGTTTTTTCCGAAATGGCCCCAACTACCTTCCAGTTATGTAAATACGTACGATCTTTTATTTTTGTATTAATTGTAACGGTATTATCTGGATAACTTATTTGGTTATATTTTAAAGGTTTTTTTAACCAATTGAGTCCTTTCTTGGTGGAATATTCAATTTCACCCTCGTCATTAAGAAGGAACAAATCTCCTTTAAACGTTACATTTTCAAATATCTGTTTAATGTTTGCAGGGTTGATTTCAATTCTAACTATTTTTTCCTTATTATTAAAATTAAAATAGTCAAGCTTTCGGATGACGGCAAACGTTCTCGAATCAATGCTAGCTGGAGAATGAATCATAATCGGCCCTGTGGTTCTTCCTAAAGAAACTTGTTTATACCATTCCAATTGTTTTATTTCCTTTGTTATTAAATAAACCCCTCCAGAGTAAATCATCGTTGGATTATCAGTAAAAAAGCGTATTGAATTAATAGAGGGGTTTATTGGGCTTGATTGGTTAAACGTTCTGATATAAGTGTTATAGTCATCAATATAATCAATATCCGTTATAAAGTCCTTTTCTAGAAATGAATTAATATTGCTATTCGTATAAAGGGAGGAAGATATACCAACTGCTTCGTCGACAATCCTCCCAAAATTATTTGTAATCTGCTGCAAGGCTAACTTGGAATCTTGCATTTGCTGTTTTTTTACATTTTCAATTGTCACATGATAAAAAGTAATATTTGTTAAAACGATGGGAATGAAGACAGCAAAAAAATACATGATTAATAATTTATTACTTAATTTAACATTATGAAAGCTTATTTTTCGTAGCTTCATTTATGATCACACTTTTCTTTTAAGATGATTCCGATATTCAGATGGTGTTATGTTTTCAATCTTCCCAAATATAGTTACAAAATAGTCGGTGTTATTAAAACCAACACTCTCTGCGATTTCATAGATTCTATTTTCTGATTGTCGCAGTAGTCTTTTCGCTTCATTGACCCTAATTTGCAATAAATATTCCTTAAAATAGATTCCATATGTTTTCTTAAACAATTGACCCAAGTAAACTGGATTCATGTAAAATTTTGCAGCAATCGTTTTTAAACTTATATTCTCATGGTAATGTGAATCAATATATTGTTTAATTTTATAAACTTCACTTTGTGTTGACAGCCTTCTTAATTTAGAAATTTCTTTTTTACTTTCTAGTACAAAATCAATTAGCAGTTCCTTTAATTGAACTAACGTGACATGAAACTCCTGTATCTTGAGCATTGTTTGAAAGAAAGCTAATTGTGATGGGTCCCCTTCCAATTTTTTGATAAACTTAAAAATGGAATGGACAATTCGATTTATCGACGAAAGTATCGCTGACCTTGCCATGCTTCTCTTATGAAATTCTTCAAAAATGGAATCGATGATACCTCTAATAGAATCTGAAGATTCATCTTCCATTTTTTCCAGTACCAAGTGATAGAATGAATCATCTAGTTCAGTATAATGGAGTGATTTTTTAGTAATATCACTACTAAAAATCATCCCATCTTTTTGTACGTATTTGAACTGTAAACCTCTTTGAGCAGTTTCATAGGATTCCTTTAAAATGAGAAGGTCAGGAACGGAAGAACCAACATAAAATGTTACCTCCTCTGAAAGTTGATGGGATAGCTCTTCTTTTACCCAATTTACAAATTTACCGACTTTCATTTGAAATCTACTTAAGTAATTGACAGTGATTAGAACACCAATACTTCCCTGCTCTAAGTCTTGTATCCAAACTTTTTCCTTCAGGTCACAAACATCACGAATTACTTTGGCTATTTTCTCGCAAACCTTTTTGTATATAGCAACGTTCTGCTCATATGTGTTATTTATTAGTCCGTTTACCTCCATAATGATGTAGTAAAATTCCTTTGGATTTCCTAGTATAGGTAAATAATTAGCAACTTCCTTTTCATCCGCATTACCAAATAAAAGCTGATTCATAATTTCCTTGTATTTTATTTCCCTATTCTTTTCTTGAAGAGTTTTCTGTTTATTAAGTGATTTAGAGAGTACGGTTAATGTTTGCTCCATTTCCTCTTTATCGATAGGTTTGAGTATAAAATCATGTACACCATATTTAAGTGCCGTTTGAGCATATTTAAAATCACTATATCCACTAATAATAATAAATTTGGGTTGAATTTCTTCTTGTGCTACTATTTTTATTAGCCCAAGTCCATCCAGAACTGGCATACGAATATCGATTACTACCAAATCAGGCTTTACATCACGAATGACAGTTAATGCTAGTTGACCGTTTGAAGCCTCTTCTACAACTTCAAACCCACATACTTCCCAATCAATTAAACTTCTAAGTCCTTTTCGAACATAGATTTCGTCATCAACTAGTACAACTTTGTACATTTCCAATCCTCCCCTTTTTATAATATTTAGTGGAATGGACAGGTTCCATTAATAATAAAGCGTTTTCATTTTTCACAAAAATCAATCAGTTTCGGAATATTTTGGAAGACCCCTCAAACGTAACTTTGAGGGGTCTCTTTGTTTTTTATGGCTTCCAAATTTTATAATTGCCGCTTAATGCCAATAGGCTAAAAAAGTATAAGCAGTTGTCGTAATATCTTCTAACACCTGTTCTTACTGGCGTATTCCAAAATAATTCAACCCACTTTAACCTATCTTGTCCATTGGCTGCAAGAGAGGCAAAAGCATTCGTAGCAAGTAACCCAACAGGATGTATGGATTTTTCCTCAAATGGTTCACCTGAAATCGTATAGCGGCGATAATCGGCAAGGTCCTTATCTGAAAAGAAGGCTTGAAGTTTATTTGCCTCTTCTATTTCCCAATCATCTCCTCTAAACCATTCATAATCTAAACCAATATTTGCTGCCACTCGATAAGCATCACTAAAGAAATGACCATAACCTTTTTCATTGTTAGGAGTACCATCATAATAAGCATACTCAGGAGCTAGACCTGTTTTAGGATGACATGAAGTTTTTAAGTAGCCTCTGCTTGCTGCTGCTGCTTCCTTCCAGAACTTGTGATCCTCTTCATATGCCCACAAAGCAAACAATTCATAGAAATGAGGCAAATGGTAGGATGGATCAGAGAACTCACAATTTGGTATAAACTTGATTAATTTATTTTCTTTGTTCCACATTGGAAATCCAATACCATCTTCTCCTTTGTGAAGACAAGTTCGAAGAAGATCTTTTGCTTGTACACTGTAATTAAATGGTTCTGCACCATCCCCCCAACGATGTGATGCAAAAAACAAAGCCATTGCAAAAAATTCTTCTCCATCCGGTGCCGGACCAAAGGAATTCTTTGTACCATCCTGCGCACAAGACCAGGCAAAGTAGCCGGCGTTTTCCCCACTAGTCATATACATGTACTTCATCGTCCATCTCCACAAGCGGTCAAAGACATCTTTATTGCCCATTTGCACAGCCATCATCATTCCATATGACATACCCTCAGTCCGCACATCTAGGTTTCCAGTATCAAGCATGTATCCCATATCGTCACCTACTGGATAGTAGATTCTAGTATCCTCGTCCCCATTAAATAACTCATCCCAATTTTGTTGAATTCTTTTTGCAATTTCATCGTCTGTTTTACCAATTTCTTTAAATAGATTACGATATTGCTCAGTATAAAAAGAACCTTCTTGCATTTCCACTAGCTTTGACATATTACCCCTCGCTTACAGGTATTTCATTATATTTTTTAGTTGTTTTTTAATTATATCCCCTGCTTTTATTTTATTATATCTTCAGTAACTTTGTTTGTCTATCGGACAAACAAAGTTTTTTTCAGAAAAAATTATGTTTTATGAACATTCGTATATCTTACTTTTGAGAACTGAGATTTTGTTGTTTCTTTTCTATTCTTCGAAAATTTAAAGCAGCTCCCCACATAATGACAACCGCTATTAAACTCAAACAAAAGAACGGAAGTAACCCTGGTATAGCGGAGAAAAAATAGCCTATTAGTCCTATCAAAATCAATATCAGAATTGTGATATCCATATTTAATATTCCGATATAAAAAGAATTCTTCAAGTATTGAAAAACCTTCTGATCAAAATGAACGTAAACAGGAAATATATAAAGAAGGGTAATGAAATAAAAACTAGTGATGATTAGTAAGGGAATTGTTAATGTATATTGGAGCATTCCCCCAGCAGCCATAATAAATTTATAATCATAATACAAAAACAGACCAAAAATAACTAAAATCACACCAAGCTTATTTACTTTTAAAAACTCATTTTTGTAGATTTGAAAAAAGGTATGAAAGATTGGCAGATTACTTTCTTTATTAACCAGCCATTTTCGTACAATGGAGAATAATGAAACGGTAGCAGGCAAAACCCCAAAAACAACGAGGCCACTTATGGAGAAGAGTATCCATAAAAGATTAATATAAGCTAGTTTCATAATCCATTCACAACCAATATAAAGCTTCCCGAACGCAATATTGTTCTGCATTTTGTTATCACCTCGTTAGTGTATGTTTTCATAAATAGTTTCTATTATAAATGCTTATACGTCAATAAAGTAAATATTCAGAAAGCATATTTACTTTCTTAAGTATTATCTTTAGTTTTTACGGTTCAATGTTTTGTGTTCCAAGCTAGAATGATAGAAAGAGAGGAGGGAGCTTGCACTTTGTAAGCGTTTTATCTGTTTAATACTATCATTTATGGGGGAATGCAAAAAATGAGGGGAAAGTATAAAAGATTCATTTCATTACTTCTTGTACTACTACTAATAATCCCGACAAGCTGGATACCAAAAGTTGCAGAAGCGGCAACGAACAGTGATATTCCAGTACTTCTGTATCATCGAGTGGTCGATAATCCTTCCAATGAATGGACGGATACCAGTGTTGTAAAATTTGAACAGACCCTGAAATATCTTCATGACAATGGTTACAACACTTTGTCTACGGAACAATATGTGAGCATCATGGAAGGAAAGGAATCGGCTCCTGCAAATCCGATTCTATTAACCTTTGACGATGCTACTCCTGACTTTATTACCAATGCTCTTCCAGTATTGAAGCAATATAACATGAACGCTGTTCTGTTTGTTGTCAGTGATTGGATTGGCAAGGGTTACAGCATGTCTACAGAACAGCTGCAAAGTCTAACGAATGAACCAAATGTCAGCCTCCAGAATCATTCCAAAACACACGAACAAACCTTGGTTTGGAACAATAATATCACCAAGGAACAAGCCTCCGAGGAAATTTCAGCAGCGAATGAATACTTAAAATCTATTACAAATAAAGACTCAGTACTTATGGCTTACCCTTATGGTGCTTATAATGCGGACGCAGAAGCAGCAAATCAAGAGAATGGTATTAAATATGCCTTTAAAGTTGGTTACCCTAATGCCGGCAATTATGCAATGGGCCGCCATTATGTCATGATGGGTACGACATTGGAGAATATCGCATCATGGATTGGCGGACCGGCGCCAATACCAGGAAACCCGACAGGGACGGAAACGGTTTTTCACGAAACCTTTGAAAATGGTTTAGGTGTTGCCACAAATGCGGGCAGCGCAAGATTAGCAGCGGTTTCTGGTACTGTTTTTGATGGTAATGATGACGGAAAAGCAATCTCTGTAAGCGGTAGAACAAACAATTGGGACGGTGTAGATATCCCATTCAGCAACGTCAGTTTTGAAAATGGCAAAACCTATACGATCACTGTCACAGGTTATGTTGATGAAGGTGTGAGTGTTCCTTCAGGTGCACAAGCATTACTTCAGAATGTAGACAGCTACAATGGCTTATATGCAGCTACAGATTTTGCAGCAGGACAACCGTTTACTCTAACGGGTCAGTATACCGTTGATACGAGCAAAGATAGAGCACTTCGTATTCAATCTAACGATGCAGGGGCATCGGTTCCGTTCTACATCGGAGATATCCTAATCACAGAAAAAGTAACTTCTGGTGGCGGTGAAGAGCCAAAGGATCCAAGACCACCTGCGCAAGCCTTCACAACGATTACCTTTGAAGATCAAACAACAGGCGGATTTGAAGGCCGTGCTGGTACTGAAACGCTGACCGTAACCACTGAAGCAAACCATACCGAGGGCGGTTCCTATGCTTTGAAAGTTGAGAACAGATCAAATACTTGGCATGGTCCTACATTAAGGGTAGAGAAATATGTAGACAAGGGATCGGAATATAAAATTTCGGTCTGGGTCAAGCTGATTTCACCGGAAACTTCACAGCTTCAGCTTTCCACACAGGTTGGCAATGGCGGCAGTGCCAGTTACAATAACCTGCAAGGAAAGACAGTCAGTATCGAGGATGGCTGGGTTCAGTTCGAGGGAACTTACCGGTATAGCAGTGTAGGCGATGAGTTTCTGACCATTTATGTGGAAAGCTCAAATAATAGTACAGCTTCATTTTATATTGATGATATAACTTTCGAACCTACTGGTTCGGGACCAATTGAAGTTCAAGAATTAACACCTATCAAAAATGTTTATAAAGACGATTTCTTGATTGGAAACGCTGTTTCAGCTTCCGATCTTGAAGGCAATAGACTTAAGCTTCTCAACATGCACCACAATGTTGTTTCAGCAGAGAATGCAATGAAGCCTGATCAAGCGTATAATGCTGAAAAACAATTTGACTTTACTGATGAGAATGCATTTGTCGACAAAGTTTTGGCTCAGGGATTACAGATGCATGGACACGTACTCGTATGGCATCAGCAGACACCTGAATGGTTGTTTACTGCTGATGACGGTGCCCCTTTGAGCCGTGAGGCGGCACTAGCAAATTTAAGGACCCATGTTAAAACAGTCGTAGAAAATTACGGTAACAAGGTAATTTCATGGGACGTGGTAAACGAAGCTATAATTGATAACCCACCGAACCCAACGGATTGGAAAGCATCACTGCGACAATCCGGGTGGTACAAAGCCATTGGACCAGACTTCGTAGAGCAGGCCTTCCTTGCTGCGAAAGATGTACTGGACGAAGAAGGCTTTGATATTAAGCTTTATTACAATGATTACAACGATGATAATCAGAACAAATCTGAAGCTATTTATCAGATGGTTAAAGAAATCAATGAGAAGTATGCATCAGCCAATAATGGGGAACTCCTCATCGACGGCATTGGCATGCAGGCACACTATAATAAAAACACCAACCCGGAAAATGTAAGACTCTCCTTGGAGAAGTTTATTTCCTTGGGTGTAGAAGTAAGTGTGACTGAACTTGACATTACTGCAGGAACCAATAATGTACTTACCGAGCAGGAATCGATTGCGCAAGGTTATTTATACGCACAATTGTTTAAGATTTACAAAGAACACTCGGAGCACATCTCTCGTGTGACATTCTGGGGACTGAATGACGCGACAAGCTGGAGAGCTGCCCAAAGTCCATTATTGTTTGATAAAGACTTACAAGCAAAACCAGCATACTATGCTGTTATCGATCCAGACAAATTTATTTCAGAGCATGATGCTGAGGAGAACGTGGCTAATCAAGGAACGGCTTTGTTCGGCACACCTGTAATTGATGGAACTGTAGATGATGTTTGGGGCAGCGCAACGGAACTGCCGATTAATCGCTATCAGATGGCATGGCAGGGAGCAAATGGCGTATCCAAGGTCCTTTGGGATAATGAATACCTGTATGTTTTGATTCAGGTTAGCGATTCGCAGCTTGACAAATCAAGCCCAAATCCTTGGGAGCAGGATTCAATCGAGGTCTTCGTGGACGAGAACAATGCAAAGACATCTTTTTACGAAGATGGAGACGGACAATATAGAGTAAACTTTGACAATGAGACTTCCTTCAATCCTGTAAGCATTGCAGAGGGATTTGAATCTAAAACCCATGTATCGGGTAATGGCTACACAGTGGAAGTGAAGATTCCGTTAAAAACAATTACTCCAGAAAACAGCACGAAGATTGGTTTTGATGTACAGATTAATGATGGTCAAGACGGTGCCCGTCAAAGCGCTGCAACATGGAACGACACGACTGGTCTTGGATATCAGGATACATCCGAGTTCGGCGAACTGACGCTGGTAAAATCTGAGGATTCAGAACCGGAAAAGCCAGGAAAACCGGAAAAACCTGATAAACCTGGAAAGCCGGAGAAACCTACAAAACCAGAGAAACCTGCAAAATCAGAGAAACCTACAAAACCTTAACCAACAACACATCATTAATAAAACATGATCTCACTAATACTGCTAATATTCAGTAACAAAAGAGCTTATTGATTTTTAATAAAGAAACTCGCCAAATTACTATGGCGAGTTTTGCTTTTTATATTCCAATATCGATGTCAAAAGCATTGCCTTTTCGGCACGTATTTTTAGAAAGGCACTTCAAAACGGAACCCTTTATCCGTACAGAAATTGAGATTTTCACGTTAATTCTCGATTTACAAATCTGTTACCTTACCTGAGCGACTTCCTCTCCCTGGTAAATCCGAAATGCTGGAACAATCGTGTCGGAAACAATTTCTTTTCCTTTTTCACGAATGAAGTCTAATTTATAATAGGATTCAAATCTTTGACTGATTTCTGTTTTCACCAATTCAGGCGGTGTGACGACAATGAATTGAAATTTCAATTTCTCGGCAACGGCAAATATCGGGTCAAGAACATGTGATGAGGCAGCTTGTCCGAACGGATTATCACAGACTAAAGGAACCCAGCTTTGTTCCGTTTCGCTTTTAACGGATAATAACATCATCATCATCACCATTCGGGCTGATAACTTTTGTCCTCCGCTGCCATCCGATTTCGTTTTAGAACCTTGATTAATCGTCTGCCAAGTTGAATAATGCTCTCTTTGTGGTTTTCCGTACATAAAGGCATTATCTGTTCGCATGTTATAGACGAGCAGTTCAGGATAACGATTTCTTAGTGAAACAAATAAAATTTGTTCATCACTTATGAGTTGTTTTATTTCCTCTTCTAAGGCTCGATTATGATCATCAATCAAGTCAAATTGTTTGGTAATTTTATTAATCGCAGCTACGAAATGCTGCTTCAGAAGCGGTTCAATATCTTCAGGCTTTTTAGGTAAAATATCTTCCTTGAGCTGGACGAGCGGAAAGGATCCCCGTTCATTCTTCAGCTTCATTTTCGCAACCATCGAGCGGATTGCCTCTGAAATGCTCATCACTTTCATGCTGGCACGGCTAGCCCAGAAGTTTTGCGCCTTTTCTGCTCTTTCTTTGTCGCGTTCTAATTGTTCCAATCCGCTTTGTGAAAAACGCTTCATATTTTTCACAATGCTTTGGATATGCGTATAGTGTCTAGTATCCATATGGTCAAGTGTTGTTAATACTTCATTTTTAAAGCGAATCTCCCAATCCTTGCCTTCAATCGTCAGCTTTAAATTTCGTAATGATTGATCGATTTTCGCATGCTTCTCTTGGCCTTCTTCTTGTATCGCTTGATGTTCTTCACACCAGGATAAGATACATGCTTTTCCTTGACTCTTAATTTTTTCTACATCCTCATTCGTAAATACTCCCGCTTCTTCCTTTAAGATGACAGATAGTGTTAATAAATCTCCTCCATAACCAGTAATATTATTTTCTGTTTCTTTTTTGCGCTTCTCAGCCTTCTTTACTTCCTCTTTCGTCAACTTTGTTTGGTCTTTAATTTCTACTTCTTTTACCACTAAGTCAAGATCTGCCCATTCTTCAGGCTGTTTTTCATGCTTCTCGACTTTCTTTCCTGACTTTTCACGTTGTTCCGTTGCATGCTTTAAGGACGTTTCCGCGACGGTTACAGCCGTTCCTTGATCCCGTTCATCTTTTTCCGCTGCCTTTGCTTCCTTCTGTGCAGTTTGCAGCATGTTTTCTAAGATACTGATGGGTTCAGATGGTTCTGGAGCATCCTTCCAATCTTCGTTATGCGTAGTGAGTTTCTTCTCTAATTTCTTTTGCTGCTTCTGTTCGGTTTCTTTTCTTGCTTGTAGAACGAGTAATTCTCTAGCCTGTTCTTCTTTTGATTTTTGCAGCTGCTTTAGCTCTTCGATACTTCCGTTTATCTCTTGTAGTAAATGCATCGATAAATGAGGAACCTCTTCGCTTTGGTCCGCTTTTTGATCAGGAGGAAAAACGGCTTCTTCAATAAAGAAGGATATCTCCTTGATATTTTGTTCAGTTGTAAGCTTCCATTCTACATACGTTTGATTCCACTGGTTTTGCAGATCAACGATAGTTTGATGTTCTTTTCCTATTTCTTGCTGCTGAATAGTCAAGGCTTCCTTTTGTTTTTCTTTCTCATGTTTGACTCGTTTATTTTCTTGGTGAAGAGTTTTTTCTTGATCAAAAGCCTCTAGTGTTTCTACATCTTTTGTCAGCTTTTCTATCTTTCCTTTTTTCTTTTCCAACTGTTCTTTTATCCCAAGCTGTAATTCTTTTTCTTTATCAACTTGTGTTTTGATTTCCTGTAATTTCGTTTTCTTCGTAAGAAGAGCGTTCTGTTCCTGGTTCCAAGCTTTTTCGATATCACTAGAAAGCTCACCCGATAAAAACCGATCGATTTCTTTTAATATTCGACGTAACGAAGTTTCTGTTTTTTCAATTTCAAGGAGAGCATCTTTCTTTTCTTCTATTTGTTTAGCAATCTTTATTTTCCAGTCCGTGAATTGGTTTTTATTCGATAGTAGCTCTTTCTCCGTTCCGTTAATGATCACAAAAGATGGTTGGGGATGTTCGCTATTCATTTCCTCGCGCAAGAAAATCGGAACAGGACTTTTAAACATCCTGCCTGAAAGAACCTGATGATTTATTTTTTGCCATTGCTGCCCACTTACGACCAAACCGTATGGAAGAAGCGGATTTGACATCAGACAGCTCGCCATTTCCTCTGTCCCTAAGGATTGAAGAAATTGAGTTCCGTAAAACACATCAATCCCAGTCTTTTCATCAATCCATTCCTTTAATTCTTTCACGTCCTTATTAGCGACCCAAAAAGGCTCATCATTTAAGGAATGGTCGAGTTGTGTTTCCCAGAGCTCTTTTTTCATTTGTTCAGCTTGTTGACGGTTTAGGTTCAATGTTTCTTCTATTTGTAAGCTATACTTTGATAAAAGAGAAGGAGTAAACGGTGTAGTGACGTCATCCAATATACCAAGAAGCCTATCTAATAGTTTTACTTCTTTTTGCTTTTGCACTTCATTTGCTGTGTTTAATTGTTCACATTTTTCTTCTGAAAACTGAATCGATTGGACGAGCGTACCATGTGAAGCAGCAAGCTGATTTTGCACTTCACTAGATTGTTTATCTTTTGCTTGCAACTCTACTACTCTAGCTTTTTTATCTTCTATTTGTTTAAGAAGACTCTCGTTCAATCCCTTAAAGTCATAGCTTAAGCGATCGCCAAATGTTTGGATGAGTGCCGTTTCCTTAGACTCAAAGTTATGCATTTGCGTATAAAGGAAATCAATTTCAGTACTAAGCTGGGCAATGTCTTTTGTCTTTTGTTTATCTTGCTGCGCGAACTCTGTTGCTTTTTTCTTTAGATACTTTTGATAGCCCAAGTACTGTTTAACACCATCTTGGATTGATTGATAAGATTGCTCCCACTTTTTTCTAACTTCTACTTTGATTTCATCCATTCTATGATTCACTTGCTCTAGGCCGCTATTTTGTTCCAATGTCGCAATCTGCTGTGACAGAGAGGTGATACTTTGTTCGTTTTCATTCCATTCTTTTAATAAAGCTTGAAAGACCAATTGTTCTTTTCGTTCCTGCTTCACTTTAACAATCTCTTGTAAAGAAGTATGTTTAGCTTTTTCTTCGACTAATTTCTTTTCCCAATCCATAACCTCTCGGTGAGCTTTTGCAAACTCTAAATTATCTTTTTGATAGCGAAGTTCTGCTTGCCTTATGATTAATTTTTCTATGTCTTTCTCGAATGCTAGCAAACTTTCCTCTTCCGATTGCTTCAAATGCTGCAGCGCACCAAGGAGTTGTCTTCCTGTCTGTGTACTTGCATGAACGATTTCTTTATGTTCTACTCCATTAGCTAAGTGCTCTTCAAATGGAACAATATCTTCTAAAAACTCTTTATGGGCTTGCTCTCTTTTTAGAAGCACAGGCAGGTCCTTAGCGATACTTGCCTGACTCTTGAAAATCTCCACCAGATCGTTCTTTTGATGTTCGGTTCGATGTAAGACTTGACTCACTGTAGGAATAATTCGTTTTTGGAACAGGGAATGGTCATCCTCAGCTCCCTCGAAATATTTCCCAACGCCGCCTTCATCCTTGTTAATATCCTTCATAATATCCCAGTCTTTACGGTTAATTCCGTATGTATCAAGGATACGATAGTGCTTCTTCGTATCGCGGTAAACGTCATATCCATTCCATTTTAAATAGTCTTTCAGGGTGTCAGGTTCAGCAACCTCATCATTTTCATAGAGTGGAATATGCTCAAGTGCAGCCTCTTCTTTACGCTCAAATTCTCGAGTATAAAAGGTAATATTGGGGAGAATCTTTGCTTCCTGTTCCAAGGTTTTATTTTCATTTCCACTTTCTTCACTCATTGAAATCCGCTGTTCAGCTGAGAACATTCCACCCGTTATTAGGTGGTGGCGGTCTGCACCATCCAATTCCCATTGAATGAGAACATGAAAGGTATAGGGAATAAATTGCTCTTTATTATTAAAAAAGAACTGCTGATAATATCGATTATTCTGCTTTCCCCATGAGGTTCCAGGTTTAAGGATTTGGAAAATCGTTTGAAGGAACACACCTTTCCCACCTCCATTCATCATCGCAATGAGCCCATTGGTTGATGTCTCATCATTATGGAAATTAAACGTGGTATCCTTGTATTGCTTTTGCATGCCATCATACTTCAGGTTGACAATTCTAATTCGATGGATTTTCGGCATGCTCATCCTCCTCCGCAGTCATTAACTTTTTAATTAGTTCATAACGATCATAATCGTGATACAAATATTCAATTCGCTCAAAAAGCTCACTCTTAGGAATCACCTTTGCTATATCGTCCCGATCAAGAATGACGATCAGCCCCTCTGTCTCTAATAAGCGCATAGCCCCAGCAATTAAACCGATACGGGTTCGGCGATTTCCTTTTTTAGTACCAAAATCGTCACTATCGACCTCCATGTATTTCCATGTGGTCACAACCTCCTTCATATCAATTCGTTCTTCTTCCCCGAAGGTCGGTTGAGTTTTGAGAATGCTCTCCCATTTACTGATTAAATCATTGACTTGCCGCTCTAGTGCGTAGTAGCTAATCCCCTCTCGCTTCGTGCGGATTTTCGCAGCCTGATTGCGATCGATGGCTGCTAAAAAAGACATAATGACAATGCTAATAAGATGAAAGTGTTTCTTTGTTTCCACTTGCTTATGCTTATCTTTCAAATGGGTAAAATTCGTTGCAAAGACGGAGCCGGTTGGCTGAACAACTAAATGTATACGTTTAGGTGCCTCAATGATATATGTACCGGATTCGTCTGCTAATAAAAGAACCGTCTGCCTCACTTCCGGATCAAAATATGTCTGGAAGTGTTCACTATTTTCGTCGATTACTTTATCTTTTAATAGAGTAAAATAGACAGCGGATGCCTTTTTAATACTTTCTGCATTCATCATTTTCCCTCCTGTACACAAATCTTAAATGGGGTGATTTTCATTTGATACCATAGGAAAGGCTCCGCTCGATGGTCAAACTTGGTAAAAATCTTTGAGCCTTCAAACACTTGAAATTGCGGATATTCTTTCATTAGTTTAGAAAGAAGAATTTCCCTCTCATCGCTTAAGGTTTCTTCCTTCCGATGCAGCACTTGTACCTTCAGCGGCTTTTTATCGAACATCATCCACAAATCAATCGTTTCAGATTCTTCAAACCATAAATCCTGCACTTCTAACGGCAGCTCTTTTAAATCCTTTAATGAAAATTCTCCGTTTGTTTGTAAAAATTGAAATACATAACTCCATGCCTTAATAACAGAATCCCAGTTGGTCACTCGCAGTCGGGTAATACTTTCTTCTGCTTCCTCTTCGATTATCGTCTCGATAATCTGTTTTTCGTCGAATTCTTGTTCACCCCAGATCCAATCGAGTGGCAAAATAAATTCATTCTTCGGTGAAAATAACGGAGAAAGAACTCTTTCTATTTCCGCAAATCTTTGAAATCCTTCCTTCATAAACAAATTTTCATAAAAATGTTCGCGAAAAGAAACCAGGCTGGTTTCCCAAAATAATGAAGGGTTTTCCGCTTTTAATTTCATCTCATAGGAAATGTTTTGAATGACTAGCTTCGCAAAACGATCATGCAATTGCCTTGTATGACCAATTTTTTCTTGGAGCAGAATTAATTCTTTCTGAATAGAATCATCTTCTTCATTCCTGCGTTTCGTTTTATCAATCATACTAGTAATCGTACGGAAGTGATTTTTTTCTTCTTCAAATTGCTTTTCAATTTCAACACGATTGTCTGCCCTTTGCCATTCTTCTTCAATCAATAAGATTTTGGGATTGTTGATCATTTCCTTTTGAAAAGAGAATTCATTTGCCATTAAGCGATTCACGCGTGAAATGAGGTGATCGAGGTTTCGAGTAGCTTTTCGAAAATTACCGTTCTTAATCAGCTGCATACTATAAAGTTGTTCAATCGTGATGGAGAATTCCTCAGCCATTTCCCTGCTCATAAAAATCATTTCCTGAGAGACATCAGTGAGTTTATAAACAATCGATCCGCCCATCTCTAAATTCGTATATAATTCATCCATCGTGACATAGCGAAAGACCTGAGTCTCCCAAGATTGTCTGATTTCATCGTAATATAAGGCCTCAAATGGTTTGCTGTACTCTTCTTTTCCTTGATACAACAGCCCGCTTGTAATCCGTTCAATTTGCTTATCATCAGCTAGAAGCTTCATTTGTTTAATAGAGTCTTCAACCATGTATCGTATATCTGACTTTCGCCTGAGATCATCATCATTTAATTCTCGATAAAAGATGGTTAGGAGCACCTGCATCAAAATGGTTTGGATATGAGGTTTCAGCTCACCTACCTCCATTCCTCTCCCGAGCTCAAACAGTGGATTTAATCGTTGCATCCTCTGGGCGAAGCCTTCCCATGATTCATTCACTGCCATCGCCTCCATGTTTCAATTGTTAAGACTTCTTGCGGGATTCGTTTATTTTCCTGCCATAATTGTTGTAATAGTGATTGCTCTTCTTCCGTAAACCATTGAAAGAATACATCACGGTATTTAATGTTTTGTGTTTGACCTTGTTTTTGGTCATTTCTTTGAGCTATGCACTCTAGCATTTTACGATAGATTTTTAATGCAGGCTGAATACAGCAATCCGGGTATTTTTCTATTAGTCTACTAATGATCCCATATCCCGCTGCATCAAGATCTCCTGCGTAATAGAAAAGATAGGTGTTCGGTGGAAACATTCGGAAGAAAAAGGAAAAGCTTCGTTCAATTTTCGTTCCTTCACCATAGATTATCAGTTCAGGTTCATAGTCAAGTTGATTTTCTTCCAGTAACTTAATGGAAGTATGAAAGAATGATAGGTTCTCAACAATCAATACCCGCTGAATATCTTTTATCTCTTTCCCTTGTTTCATCCAAAATACAAACGGCTCCCCGTAGTTCACCATTTTCAGCTGCTCTTCTGAAACTCCAATTCTAGCTAAAAATCCCTTACTGTCAGGAAAGCTATCACCATCGAGTAAGAATTTTTCATGACCAAAGAGCTCTAGACTTCTTTCCTCGACTGACACGACTTCACGTTCCTGGCTAGTTTGCAGAAATGTATATAGATTCTGAATGCGATCCCATTCGTCTATTGTCTGCCATTCGGGATGCCGTTCATAATAGGAAAAATCAAACTGATCACCTAATTTCATCATCTCGAGACGATCCCATTTGTTTTCCTGAACTTTATTATTAACCCAGTAATACAAGGCAAGTGCTGGGGTTCTACTATTATATTGATTATTTTTAATAGGGGTTAGTTGTTCCTCAGCTTCCAAGGCTTGAATGGCATGATAAAACAACGAATAACCGTCCATCTCAAAATAATCCTCCATAAGCTTACGCAACTGAAGTTCCAAATCGTTAATATTTATCTTCTTTTTTTGTTTAGGGTGTTGGATATCCTCAATAAAACCTCTCACCCGTGTTTCAATGATGTCGATCGTACTCACCTACTTAAATCTTTCTAATTTCATAGAGATCTATTCCTATTGTCCAATTTGGACATCCTTTTATTATAAACTAGATGTGTGATTGTTGGTAAATGAAATTTTCTTAGTATAACAAAACCAAGGGAAAACCAAAGGGACGGTTCTTCTGGCCTTATTGGGCCAGGAGAACCGTCCCCTTGGTTTTAATGAGCGAATGAATCCATAATTGCCTTTACTTTTACAGCACTTAATTTAAATCCTGGCATTTTGCATATAGGATCCAGGTCTTTTGAAACTAATAGATTCACATTTTGTGAGTCGGCCCAATGAAAAGGAACAAATACTGTATCTTGACGAATGGTTTCACACCATTTACTCCTGACAACAATACTACCTCGTTTGGATTCTATCCTCACTAGGGAACAATCTTCAATACCGTATTTTTTAGCAGTTATCGGGTGAATTTCTACAAAGGATTCTACATTTCTAGCAGCCAATGCAGGACTTTTTCTCGTTTGTACGCCTGTTAGATAGTGCGCCATCACTCTTCCTGTTGTTAAATAGAGGGGATACTCCTCACTCAACTGTTCCTTAGCTGGGTCTGGACGGTTTGGAACTGCCACCATCTCTGCTCTGCCATCAGTGTGGGAAAACGAAGTTTCAAACAAACGAGTTGCCCCTTTATGCTCAAGGTTAGGGCATGGCCAAAGGATACCTTCTTCCTTCCGCAGACGATTATAGGTGATGCCATAATAATCCGCTTTTCCTCCACGGCTCGCCACCCGTAATTCATTAAAGATTTCTTCTGCAGACGAAAAGTTAAAGTATTCTCCTTTTCCAAGCACGCGAGCTACCTCGCATATAATTTGCCAATCATGTTTCACTTCTCCCGGACAAGGATAGCTTGCTTCCCTTAAAGTCACCCTTCCTTCCACATTCGTCATCGTTCCTTCATCCTCTAAATATGAGGAAGCTGGTAAAATGACATCTGCTAATTTCGCAGTCTCTGACACAAACAGATCTACCGCTACTAAAAATTTCAATTTTTGTAATGCTTTTTTTACAAATTGTGCGTTCGGATTGGAAACAACCGGGTTCGAGCACATTAAAAACATGCCAGTAATCTCACCATCATTGATTTTTTCCATCATTTCAAATGCAGAAACACCTTTTCTAGGTATTTCGTCCTTTTCCACGCCCCAAACGCTCGCAATGTAAGCGCGGTGTTCTTCATTTTCAATCGACCGATATCCTGGCAGTTGGTCTGTTTTTTGTCCGTGTTCTCTTGCACCCTGACCATTTCCCTGTCCTGTAATTGCTCCAAAACCACAATTCTGCTTGCCAATTTTACCCGTTGAAACAAGAATATTCAGGAAATTACGAACAGCTATAGATCCGTCCGTATGCTGTTCCACCCCTCTTGCAGTAAATATCATTCCAGTTTCTTCTTTTCCAAACCTACGAGCTGCTTTTTGAATTTGCTCTATAGGAACACCTGTTATTTCCTCAATTTCTAGCAAATTCGTAGATGAGAGATGTTGTTGGACATCCTCAAAACCTTTGACCCGTTCATGAATAAAGGTATGATCGATATAGTTTTCATCTATAATCACCTTTAATAATCCGTTCGCTAAGGCTGCATCTGTTCCAGGTTTGATTTTTAAATGCAAGTCTGCCATTTTCGTGGTCGCTGTTTCGCGTGGATCAATCGCAATAATATAAGCACCATTTTCCTTTGCTTTCTCAAAATATGGCATGATTGTAGGCTGACATTCGGCGATATTCGTCCCCGCAAGAATAATACATCGAGTAAATGGAATTTCCTGCAGGCTATTGGTAAATCCTCTATCCATTCCAAACGTTTGAGAGGCTGCAGAAGCCGCTGCTGACATGCATAATCTGCCATTATAATCAATATATCTCGTTTTCAAGGCAACCCGAGCAAATTTCCCAAGTAAATAAGCTTCTTCATTTGTAATGGACGCACTCCCATAAACAGCTAAGGCATTTAGCCCATCTTCCTCTTGAATTCTAGTAAAGTTATTCTTAATATGTTCCAATGCCTCTTCCCAGCTAACGCGGACAAATTCTCCACTTTTTTTAAGCAATGGATATTTCAACCGTTCGTGATGAAAGCTATGTTGATGGGCATTCATCCCCTTCATACACAATCGGCCCTCGGAAGTAGGGTTGTTTTTTCCAATCGTTACATATTTTTTTCTGGTGACAATGGATTGTTCTAGCAACTGCATCTTACATTGCATACTGCAAAATGGACATTGTGTATCATATCTTTTTTCTGACTTCACTTCCTGCTGCTTTGAGCGGAAATACTTCAATAACAATTCCGTCAAACGTCACTCCCCCTTTTTTGCGTATTTTAATTATGAATTTGTTATAAGAGGCTTTTCTCTACTAAATTCTTGCGTAAAGCAATCTCCTCTGCCAAATGCTCGAGCAGGTGCTGGCGAAGTTCATCATCAAATAAAACTTCCCTTACATGAACCAAGCCGACTCTTTCTACCCATCCCCATGTTCGCTCCAAGTAATTAGCTGTCTCACGATAATATTGAACAAAACCTATGATTAACTCCATCGCTTCCTCAGAGGTGGCAGCAACACACAATAACTCACCTGAGCGACCATGCCGCTCGCTGCTTCCGCCGATATAAATTTCCCAGCCCCGGTCAACCCCAATGGCGCCAACATCTTTTGTGGTCGAACCTGCACCATTATGCAAGCAAGAGGATATGCCCATTTTGATCCGGTAAGGGGTAGTGAGGAATTCTAATTGCTTTTCGAGGCTTACTGCAAGCTCAATAGATGGTTTTTTATCGCATGAACAAATATGTTCACCAATACATGTTGTAATATTTTGGACACCATTCGCTTGCGGCGAACTTAAGGGCATGTTCAATTCTGCCCATACATCGGACAAATCTTCTTTTTTAACACCAAGTAAATGAATTCTTTGATCACTCGTGATTGCCACATCATTTATATGATATTTTTCAGCTGCTTGAGCAATTTTTCTTAATTGCTCTGGATTGGTGATACCGCCATACATTTGTGGGATAAGAGTATAGTTCCCATCGGATTGAATCACTGCATTCATTTTTTCGTTGATAAAAAGAGCTTGTTGTTTACTCTCATACTCTGGATTGATCATTCCTAAATAATAGTTAATGGCTGGACGGCAAATCGAACAGCCTTCGCTATTTTTCCAATCTAAGACTTCCATGACTTCCTGTATAGTTGTTAAACCTTGCCTCTGCATCTCCTGAACCACTTCATCATCATTTAATGTTGTACAAGAACACAGACACGACTTTTCTTCTATGACTTTTTCAACTTCATGATTTTGTATATAGGACAACAGGTCGGCCACGAGTGGTTTACATCCTCCGCAGGAGCTTGAAGCTTTCGTACATTTTTTGATTTCTTCAACAGTATTTAACCCTTCTCGTTGGATAGCCTCCTGAATAGTCCCTTTCGTCACACTATTGCAATTACAAATAATCTTACTAGCTGGAATGGAAGCAATAGGAAATCCATCGTCCTTCGCCTGTGGAAATAGTGAAACCTTTTCTAAATCGGACACATCCTGATATTTAAGAATCATATCGAGCAGTTTCGTTCGTTCTTTTGTATCACCAAACAACACTGCCCCGATAATCCTATGATCCTGAAAAACTACTTTTTTATAAATTCCTTGAACTTCATCATAAATCTTTATTGATTGGTTTGAAGACTCATTATCATGAATGACTCCTACTGAAAACAGGTCTATACCGGAAATTTTCAGCTGCGTGGAGAGAACACTTCCTTCATACCCTTGACCTTCTATACCACAAATCCGTTTTGCTAAGGTTTTACCTTGTTCATAAAGAGGCTGTACCAAGCCATATACCATTCCTCGATGCTCAACACATTCTCCCACAGCGTAAATGTTCGGTATACTCGTCTCCATATAATCATTGACTAGAATTGCACGGTTTGTTTCAATTCCAGTCTTTTTTGCGAGTTGAACATTCGGTCTGACACCTGCAGCCATCACAACCAAATTTGCCTCAACTTCTGTTCCATCTTTAAAAGTGACACCTTTCGCACCAATATCTCCAACGATTTCCTTCGTCTCTTTTTGGAATAGGAATTTCATTCCTTGACTTTCCAGTTCTTCTTGAAGCATTCTTGCAGCAGTTTCATCTAACTGCCTTTCCATTAAATAACTGCCAATATGAACGACAGACACGTTCATCCCAAGATTAAGCAGACCCTTTGCTGCTTCTAACCCCAATACCCCTCCACCAATCACCACTGCTTTTTTATTTTTTTTAGAAATCTCTATCATTTTCTGACAATCTTCAATGGTTCTGAAGGTAACCACTCCCAGTTTATCGGCACCTGGAATCGGAAGTGAAAATGGAACAGAGCCAGTAGCGATAATCAGATAATCATAAGGAACGATTTGGTGTTGATCCGTCTTGATAACCTGTAAATGTTTATCAATTTCGATTACCGTTTCTCCCGTATACAAATTTATATGATGACGCCCATACCATTCACGATCATGCACCGTGATATCTCCAAAAGAAGTGCCGCCCTGTAAAATGGAGGATAAAAGAATACGGTTATAATTTACGTGGGGTTCACTTCCAAAAATAGTAATCTCAAAACCTAAAGGATCGAGTTTTAAAATTTCCTCTATACAACGGACACCTGCCATTCCGTTACCAACTAATACCAGCCTTTTTTTACCCATTTTAAACCTCCAGCTGTTATTTCATCTGACATAAACTTAATGCCATCAATTATCACATAAAGTCAAAATAAAAAAATGAAACACGTTATATTTCCTTACATACTAGTTTTCTCTAAGCTAAAAGAAGAAGGAATCCTTATGAAGATTTAATTTTATTGAATAAGCAATAAACCTTGTTATTATACAGATTTTTCATGGGAGAAAAAAATACATGTGTTAGGTTTCTTCACAGCAATTGAGACAAAACGCCAGTATCAGACTATTCTTAAAACTATAAAAATTAGGAGGTATAAAAAAATGAAAATTAATATTGGATTGATTTCATTCGTCATTCTACTAGCTAAAGTCTTATTTTCAAAAGGAACGAAAAATATTGGGTGGTAACTCCTGATAATAAAACAAAGATTAATAGAGAGGAGTAGATAGGATGAAACTAGCAGATTTAAAAAAGGCGGGTCATGCACCATCATTGGTCGCCTCATTTCTTTACTTTGATATCAGTTTCATGATTTGGGTTATGTTGGGGGCATTAGGGGTTTATATCACAAATGATTTCAATCTCTCTCCTTCAGAGAGAGGTTTAATAGTTGCTGTTCCCATCTTAAGCGGTTCTTTTTTTCGATTGATTCTTGGTTTCTTAACAGATCGAATTGGTCCTAAAAAAACAGCCATCAGTGGGATGACTGTGACAATCATTCCACTCATATGGGGATGGTTATACGGTCAAACCGTTACAGAGCTTTTCATGATTGGAATACTTCTCGGAGTAGCAGGTGCAAGCTTTGCGGCGGCCATTCCAATGGCGAGCCGGTGGTACCCGCCGCATTTACAGGGATTAGCTATGGGTATTGCAGGTGCGGGGAACAGCGGTACGCTATTGGCTACTTTATTTGGACCACGGTTGGCCGAAAGTATCGGCTGGCATAATGTAATCGGGCTTGCTCTTATTCCCCTTCTCATCGTTATGGTTTTATACGTTGTAATGGCCAAAGATGCCCCGTCCCAGCCGAAAGCAAAACCGATGAAAGAATACTTTCAGGTTTTTAAACAAAAAGATACCTTATATTTTTGCCTGCTTTATAGCGTTACCTTCGGCGGTTTTGTCGGACTATCAAGCTTTTTAAGTATCTTTTTTGTAGATCAATATGCGTTAACAAAGGTACGTGCTGGTGATTTCGTTACTTTGTGTGTCGCAGCGGGAAGTTTTTTCCGACCAGTCGGCGGATACATCGCAGATAAAATCGGTGGGGTTCGATTATTAACTTTCTTATTTATTGGAGTTGGAATCACTATGTTCAGCATAAGCCAGCTTCCTGCCCTGCCATTTGCTATTGCAGGATTGTTTATTGGGATGCTTTGTCTTGGAATGGGGAATGGTGCGGTATTCCAATTGGTTCCTCAGCGATTCCAAGAGGAAATTGGTGTAATAACAGGTATTGTCGGAGCTGCCGGTGGCGTGGGAGGATTCTTTGTTCCTAACATACTTGGATCACTTAAACAAATGACAGGAACGTATGCTACTGGATTTTACATTTTGGCCGGGGTTGGATTATGTGCTCTTTTCGTCTTAGTCATCGCGCAATTATCTTGGAGGAAGAAGCTGGAATCAAATCGTGCATCCATTTAATTAGGAAGTTCATTTTTATCAATCTAAAAGGCATGAGTTGGAATCAAACCAACTCATGCCTTTTTTGTTATTACCTAAGTATTACAAACCGAGCAACGAACGCGCGATGCCACCCCGCTGCTTTCTTATCAATATTACTGATAACTAATAGCTTGTTTTCCCATTTGAATCCATGAATCTTCAAAACTATCTCTTGAAACGGCTGTATATGGTTGGTCTGCTAATGGATCATTTATATACACATTATTTTCGTCATAGCCTACTACTAATACACTGTGCTCCCTATAGGTAATTTGAATTTCCCCGGAGGATGTTTGCCATGTGGTAAATTCACTTTCCGGCAGCTGAGAAAATCTTGAATTTGTAATGACCCAAACAGGAGAACCATTGTCTATCATATTATAAACAGATTCAATACTACCACCTGTTAAATCTATTATTCTACCTGGTAAATAAGTTTCTGCTAAAGCTGCGATTGGGGCATGGTAAACGCCATATCCTGGATTATCAAATGAATAAATATCCCCTACAAATCCATCGTTTGGATTACCTCTTAATCCATTTGAATCACGGAAAGGAATGGTGGTTATTTCGCTTGCAAGCGTCATTTTGTCTACAGAAACACTTGCATATTGAAGGAGCATCGCTAGACTAGTAACTTCACAACCTCGTGGTAATTCAGGCATTTGCTGGATATGGGGAACATCAACTATTTTCCCATCCTGGACCTGACTCACAATTTGAGCCTGATCAGTACTCGGAACTGTATTATCAGTGGATAATACATTCGAATTCGTATCAGATATTGTAGTCTGTTCTTCTAGATTTGTTTCTTCTATTTCATCACTAATTTCAGTAGTAGGCTCAGAATCTGATTTTTGTGCTTCCGCATAATTAACTCCTATAAGTATTCCCATGGCAAGTATTAGGATTAGTACTTTTAATTTCAACGGTTTAATCCTCCCTAACTCTATTTTTTCAAGCGTTTATGTGCATGAATGATTGAATAGCCTTATTATGAAGGAACATCCTTAAAGTTTTCTTAAACATAAAATACAAGATGTAATTTTAAAAACTCTACTCAAGGGGTCTATGGTAAAATTAATAGATAACCTTTACTAAAAGACCATGGTTGTTTAATATGGAACAGATACTATTTAAGAATTGTTTAAGGTTTATATTGAACAATGATAGGGATTGATAGATAAATAGAAGGAGGACGAAAGCTCGGCTTAGAAAGAGTTTAGTAGTCTTCTAAACACGGAAGGAAGATGCACCATGAAAAGGATTAAATGGTTACTTTTTCTAATTGTTCTAGGGATTAGTACTATTTTGATATTTAAAGACAACGAAACCACACCGTCTAAAGCAACAGGCATTGAACAAGAGAAAGTTGTACCTTTACCAACCGAACTCCATCCCATAGTAAAGGAACGAAGCGACCAATTAGTCCAACAAGCAGCAAAAAAAGGAATTGTCGTTTTGGTTACTGACGGTTTCCGCAGTACAGAGGAGCAGAATACCATTTATGAACAAGGAAGAACAGCAGAGGGAAATATTGTTACGAATGCAAAAGGTGGAGAATCCTATCATAATTATGGGCTTGCGATTGATTTTGCACTTGAAACTCCTTCAGGAGATGTCATTTGGGATCGTCAATATGATCGAAATGAAAATGGAAAGTCCGATTGGTCCGAGGTAGTGCAAATCGCAAAGTCATTGGGGTTTGAGTGGGGCGGAGATTGGAAAAATTTTAAAGATTATCCACATCTCCAAATGGATTTTGGACTGACAATTGCCGATTTACAAGATGGGCAAAGACCCGATGAATTATCTAACGTGGCGGATACCCAGTGAAGACAAAGGGGACGGTTCTCTTGGCCATTTTTGGCCAGGAGAACCGTCCCCTTTGATTTGATTACATCAAATATTTGTGAACTTCCGCTGCCACTTCCCGGCCTTCGTTGATCGCCCAAACGATGAGGCTTTGGCCTCTTCTAGCATCGCCTGCAGCGAATACTCCTTCTACGTTGGTTGTAAACTCCCCGTATTTAGCAGAAACCCTTTGGTTGACTGCCTTTACACCGAATTGGCTTAATAGAGGCTGTTCCGTACCTTCAAAGCCGATTGCAATAAATACGAATTGAGCTGGCCATACTTTTTCCGTGCCTGGGATTTCTTTAAAATAATAACGACCTTCTTCATCCTTTAGCTTCTCCATTTGGATGGTGTGAAGTTCTTTAAGATTCCCATTCTCATCGGCAACGATTTTCTTTGTTTGAATCGAGTATTGACGTGGATCATCGCCAAATTTGGCTTCTGCTTCCTTATATGCATAATCCATAGTAAAGACGTTAGGATAAGCTGGCCATAAATTAGCTGATGTACGTTGACCAGGTAATTGCGGGTGCTTGCCAAACTGCACAACACTCTTGGCTTTTTGACGAAGCGCTGTTGCCACACAGTCGGCACCTGTGTCTCCACCGCCGATAACGATGACGTCTTTATCCTCTACATCGATAAATTGACCATCCTCAAAGTTCGAGTCTAATAGACTTTTTGTCGCTAGAGTTAAATAATCCATCGCAAAGTGAATTCCCTTAGCTTCACGACCTTCAATCACTAAGTCCCGCTGCCTTTGAGCACCTGTACAAAGGATGACCGCATCGAACTGTGCTTGTAGTTCTGCAGCTGTGATATCTTTACCCACTTCTGTATTCGTAACAAAGTCAATACCTTCCTGTGTCAATAAACGAACCCGGCGTTCTACTACTTCTTTTTCAAGCTTCATGTTCGGAATTCCATACATCAGCAATCCACCTGGACGGTTGGCACGCTCATAAACCGTTACGGAGTGGCCTGCTTGATTAAGCTGATCAGCTGCTGCCAAACCAGCAGGACCTGAACCGATAATCGCCACTTTCTTACCAGTCCGTGACCTTGGAATCCTTGGTGTAATCCATCCGTTTTCAAAGCCTTTATCAATGATGGCTTGTTCAATATTCTTGATTGTAACCGCTGGGTCGGAAATCGCCAATGTACATGAACCTTCACATGGAGCCGGACAAACCCTTCCTGTAAACTCAGGAAAATTATTTGTCTTCAACAGCCGATCAAGCGCTTCTTTCCAACGACCGCGATAGACTAGATCATTCCACTCTGGGATCAGGTTGTGAATCGGACAGCCAGATGTTGCTCCTTGAATCTCCATTCCGGTATGGCAGAAGGGGATGGAGCAATCCATGCACCGCGCCCCCTGTGTACGTAACTTTTCATCAGAAAAAGGAACTGTATACTCTTTCCAATCGTTTTGGCGTGTTAGCGGATTTCTTTCTCCCACTTTTTCGCGGGAATATTCCATAAACCCAGTTGGTTTCCCCATTGTTCCTCTCCCCTTTCTTAGCGATTTGCAGCTTCCTGCTGTTTAGATGATTTTGGTTTTGCAGAGGAGTTCGCTAAAAAGGCGCTCATTACTGCTTCTTCTTCAGATAATCCTGCTAATTTTTGCTCTTCAATCAAATGAATCATCCGTTTATAATCCTTCGGAATGACTTTGACAAATTTTCTAACACACTTTTCCCAGTCTTCTAGAACACAGCTAGCCTTTACACTTTGTGTGTAACGGAAATGGTTTTCGATTAACAGTTTTAGCTCATCCTGGTCGGCAGTAGTTGATACCGATTCAAATTCAATTAATTCTTGATTACACAAATGCTTAAATGCATCCTTGTCTTCCGCTAAAACATAGGCAATTCCGCCGGACATTCCAGCTGCAAAATTTTTACCAACATCACCCAAAATAACAACACGCCCGCCAGTCATATACTCACAGCCATGGTCACCTATTCCTTCAACAACAACATTTACACCGCTGTTACGAACAGCAAAACGTTCGCCTGCACGACCATTAATATAAGCTTCACCACTAGTTGCACCGATAAAGGCGACATTCCCAGCAATAACGTTTTCTCCAGAGGCGATTTTCATATGCTCTTCTGCTCTAACAATAATTTTTCCGCCAGATAGACCTTTACCAACATAATCGTTCGCGTCCCCGGTAAGTTCAAGAGTCATTCCTTTTGGTACAAAGGCACCAAAGCTTTGTCCGGCAGAACCGGTAAATCGTAAGGTAATTGTATCCTCCCGAAGTCCATCTTCACCGTACCGTTTGGAAACTTCACTTCCGACGATGGTTCCCGCCACGCGGTTGATGTTTGAGATTGGAAAGCTTAGATCTACAGGTGTTCCACGCTCTATAGCTGGTTGAACAGCCGGAAGAATGTGTTTAATATCAAGCGATTCGTTAATTCTATGATTTTGTGGAGTTTTAAAGGTCCGGTGTCCTTCAGGCTTATAAAGTAACGATGTTAAATCCAAATGCTGTGCCTTCCAATGTGATTTTGCCCGCTCACTTACTGATAATACATCTGCACGGCCGACCATTTCCTCAACACTTCTGAAACCAAGCTCAGCCATAAGTTCACGCACTTCCTGTGCAATGAATCGCATAAAGTTAACGATATAATCTGCTTCTCCCGTGAACTTTCTGCGAAGCTCAGGGTTTTGAGTGGCAATCCCAACTGGACATGTATCCAAATGACACACACGCATCATGACACAGCCAAGGACAACCAGCGGTGCGGTTGCAAAGCCAAATTCCTCCGCTCCGAGCAAAGCCGCCATAACTACATCCTTGCCAGTCATTAATTTTCCGTCTGTTTCAAGCACAACCCGATCGCGCAAACCATTTAGCATAAGCGTTTGGTGAGCCTCTGCTAATCCAAGTTCCCACGGCAAACCGGCGTGCTGAATGCTCGTTTTCGGGGAGGCACCCGTTCCACCGTCGTAACCGCTGATCACGATCACATCTGCTACTGCTTTTGCCACACCTGCAGCAATTGTTCCTACCCCGCCTTTTGAAACAAGCTTAACGCTGATACGGGCATCACGATTGGCATTTTTCAAATCATGGATCAGCTGCGCCAAATCCTCGATGGAATAAATATCATGGTGCGGCGGAGGCGAAATTAAGCTGACTCCCGGCGTTGCCCCACGAACGTCGGCAACCCATGGATATACTTTCGTACCCATCAACTGGCCGCCTTCACCAGGTTTTGCTCCTTGTGCCATTTTAATTTGCAGCTCTTCGGCATTAACAAGATAATGACTTTTTACTCCAAAACGGCCGGAAGCAACCTGCTTGATCGCACTTCCTCTGTTGTCGCCATTTTCATCTATAACAAAACGGCTTGAATCTTCCCCGCCTTCACCGGAGTTGCTTTTTCCGCCTAATCGGTTCATGGCAATCGCCAATGTTTCATGTGCTTCCTTACTAATAGATCCAAACGACATTGCACCAGTCTTAAAGCGGCGGACAATTGAATCTACTGACTCTACTTCCTCAATCGGCACAGCTTGTTGGGTTCCATTAAAGGAGAATAGGTTGCGTAAGAAGCCAAGTCTTTCTTCATTTGCCTGCGTCGAGTATTTTTTAAATAATTCATAATCACCATTACGACAAGCCCATTGCAATGTATGGATAGTTCCAGGATTAAAGGCATGGTGTTCACCATCATGTCTCCATTGAAAATTACTTCCTGATTCTAAGGTCTTGTCGGGTGATCCAGCAAAAGCCTCCGCGTGTCGCAGCTTCGCTTCCTGGGCGATAGTGTCTAAACCAATCCCACCAAGCTGGGAAACTGTTCCAGTGAAGTAGGTATCGATAACCACAGAGCTGATCCCAACAGCTTCAAAAATTTGTGCGCCACGGTAACTTTGCACGGTTGAAATCCCCATTTTTGACATGACCTTCACAACGCCCTCAGTCATGGCATAGATATACTTCTTCACCGCTTCTTGATAGGTGAATGGTAAAGTTCCTTCCGCGATAGCCTGCTGATAGGTAGCGAACGCAAGATAAGGGTTAATCGCATCAACACCATATCCGAGCAGTACCGCAAAATGGTGAACTTCTCTTACTTCCCCTGTTTCAATTAGGATACTCGCCTTCGTTCTTAATCCTTCACGAATCAAGTGTTGATGAAGGGTGCTCACTGCCAATAACGATGGTATTGCAACCTCTTTTTCATTGATATTTCGATCAGACAGGATAATTAAGCTTGCTCCGTCTGCAATTGCTTTATCTGCTTGACAGCAAATTTCCTTAAGGCTATTCTCTAAATCCTCTGCGAACAGGATGTCGATTACATTGCTTTTAAATGAATCGTTCGTCTTTAAATCTTCAAGCTGGCTGTTGGTTAGAACTGGTGTTTCCAACTGAATCCGACGACTATTTTCTGCCGATGGGTGAAGTAAATTACCTTCTGCTCCTAAATAGGAAATGGTTGAAGTAACAATTGCTTCACGAATCGAGTCAACTGGCGGATTGGTTACTTGGGCAAATAATTGCTTAAAGTAGTTAAACAAAGTTTGAGGACGGTCTGATAAAACAGCAAGCGGCATATCATTCCCCATTGCGCCTAGAGGATCCTTGCCTTCAGTCACGGCTGGAAGGATGTATTTTTGAATATCTTCATACGTATATCCAAAGGCTTTTTGAAGGGTCAGTAAATCAGCCCGACTCTCTCCCTCAGCCTCTACACTCGCTTCCAAGCGAACAAGCTGATCATTTAACCATTGCTGATACGGCTGTTGACTCGCCAACTGTGATTTAATTTCCTCATCGGAAATAATTCTTCCTTCTTCTAAATCAATCAATAGCATTTTCCCTGGGCGAAGACGCTCTTTGTACAATACCTTTTCTGGCTCTACATCGATAACTCCAACCTCTGATGAAAAAATAATGTAATCATCTTCTGTAACATAATAACGTGCCGGACGTAGTCCATTCCGATCCAAAATAGCACCAATTTGTTTTCCGTCAGTGAAAGAAATAGCGGACGGTCCATCCCAAGGCTCCATTAAAGTACTGTGAAATTCATAAAAAGCTCTTTTTTCCTCTGTGATATGAGGATTTTCAGACCATGGCTCTGGGACAAGCATCATCGCTGCATGTGCTGGCTTTCGGCCGGCAAGCACTAAAAATTCAAGCGCATTGTCTAAAATCGATGAATCACTTCCATCTGTATCAAGGATTGGCAGTACTTTTTCCAAATCCGTTCCAAACGCCTCTGAAACAAATTGACTTTCCCGCGCCTTCATCCAGTGAATATTTCCCTGAAGTGTATTAATCTCGCCGTTGTGAATTAAATAACGGTTTGGATGTGCTCTTTCCCAGCTCGGAAATGTATTTGTACTAAAGCGCGAGTGCACTAAAGCAAACGCAGAGACAAAATTCTCATTCTGCAGATCCAAATAGAACTGATCTACTTGCTCTGGCGTTAACAGACCTTTGTATACAATCGTCCTGCTAGAAAAACTAGCAAAATAAAACCGATATTCAGAATCCTTTGCCCATTTTTCCGCTTGTTTCCTAATTACGTACAACTTCCGTTCAAATGCTAATGAATCCGTATTTTCGCTGTCACCAACAAATAACTGGCGAATAACAGGACAACTTTCCTGTGCTGTTACCCCTATTGTTTCGGCATTGACCGGAACCGTTCTCCAGCCAAGCACCGTTTGCCCCTCTTGTTCGACCATTTTATTGATATAGTTTTCAATTTCTTCTCGTTCACCGTCATCCTTAGAGAAAAACAGCATCCCTACGCCGTATTCCCCTTTTTCAGGTAAATTTATTGATGAACATTCTTGACGGAAAAACAGATCCGGTATTTGAACCATAAGTCCAGCGCCATCGCCTGTAAGTGGGTCACTCCCCTGTCCTCCGCGATGATCCAATTGACAAAGCATTTTTAGTCCTTTTGCCACAATATCATGTGTGGCATTTCCTTTTATGTGAGCATACAAGCCGATTCCACAGGCATCATGTTCAAATTCTGGACGGTAGAGACCTTGTGCTTTTGGTAGTTGATGGTACGTCATTTCAAATCTCTCCCTGTTTGTTGAATTATCGATATATTTATATGAACTATTTTAGGTTTTCTAATTAATACAAACAATATATAATTTATATCAAATCAATCTAATTTTTATATAAATAAAAGGAGGAATAACAATGGAGCTTCGTCAATTACGTTATTTAATCGAAGTAGCGGAACGGCAGCATGTTACAGAGGCAGCGGACAATCTAAACGTGGCACAATCAGCAGTTAGCTATCAAATTACCAAACTGGAAGAGGAGTTAGGGGTTAAGTTATTAGAAAGGGTTGGCAGGAATATTAAGATTACACAGGTCGGAAATATTTTTTTAGAATTTGCAAAAGGGGCTTTAAAAACATTAGAAGAGGGAAAGGAAAAAGTAGAAGAATATCTCAATCCACTAGGAGGTACGCTTCATATTGGATATCCTTCAAGTCTCTCCATCTATTGGCTACCAAATCTTATTTCGGCTTATAAGGAAGTTGCGCCAAATGTTAATTTCCATTTGCGGCATGGCTCCTATGCCTTCTTAATTGATGCAGTTAAAAACGGAGAAATTGATTTAGCCTTTCTCGGCCCTGTCCCCATGAAGGAACCAGATTTGGAGGCAAAAATTTTATTTATGGAAAATATCGTTGCATTAATTCCTGAGCATCACCCCTTGGCTGATCGAAAAAGTCTATATTTAAGTGACTTGCGGACGGATCGATTCGTCTTATTTCCAGATGGATATATTCTTCGAAAAATTGCTGTAGACGCCTGTCATGAGGCTGGTTTTGAACCGAACATTGCGTCCGAAGGGGAGGATATGGATGCATTAAAAGGGCTTGTTTCCGCAGGAATTGGTGTTAGCCTATTACCTGAGAGTACTTTCTATGACTCTGTTCCCCGGTTCACAGTCAAAGTACCGATTGAAACACCAAAAGCCATGCGAACAGTTGGAGTTATTATTCCAAAACATAGAGAAATTGGACCATCCGAGAAGAATTTCTATCAATTCCTCATCCAATATTTCAGCAGGTTGGAACAGTATAAACAATGAGAATTGACTCAAACGGGACGGTTCTTCCGGTCTTTTTTGACCAGAAGAACCGTCCCCTCGGTTTTTTCCCTCGGTTTTTTTAAAATTTAAACCGGATATACTGGATGTTTTCTTTCTGAGAAGATAAGATATTTTGAAGAATAAGCCTCAAAACGATTTACAAGTTCCTTACGTAATGAGTTTGCTGGGATAATACCGTCAATCACCATTTCGGAAGCCAAATTATAAATATCAATATCCTCTTTATATTCTTCACGTTTTTGTTCGATGAAAGCTGCTCGCTCCTCTTCGGGAAGTGCAGCAATTTTATTCGCATAAACGGCATTAACCGCTGCTTCTGGTCCCATAACCGCAATGGATGCAGAAGGCAAAGCAAGACAAGCATCCGGTTCAAATGCAGGGCCAGCCATTGCATAAAGACCAGCGCCATAAGCTTTACGTACGATAACAGAGATTTTTGGCACACTTGCTTCAGACATCGCTGAAATCATTTTCGCACCGTGGCGAATGATTCCTGCCCTTTCTACCTTTGTACCAATCATAAATCCAGGCACATCAACTAGAAACAAAAGTGGAATATGGAAGGCATCACAAAGGTTAATAAATTTTGCGGCCTTATCTGCTGAATCGTGGAATAATACCCCGCCTTTAACACGAGGCTGATTGGCAATAATTCCGACAGGTTTTCCGTCCATGCGTGCAAGTCCGGTAATAAGCTCGCCCGCAAAAAGTTTTTTTATCTCAAAGAAGGAACCTTCATCAATAATCCCACCAATTAGATCATGCATATTAAATGGTGAATTTTGATTAACAGGAATCAGTTCTTCTAATGGTTTCTTCAATTCTTTAGGATCCACTGCCTCACGAACTGGCGGTTTCTCTGAAAAATTAGCCGGAAAATAAGATAGATAGTTTCTAGCCATTGAAATAGCTTCCTCTTCATTTTTTGCAAGAACATCACCGCAGCCCGAAACCGAACAGTGCATGCGAGCCCCGCCCATTTCCTCCAGGGTTACATTTTCACCTATAACCATTTCAGCCATTCTTGGTGATCCCAGGTACATTGATGCATTTTTATCAACCATAATGACAATGTCACAAAATGCTGGAATATAGGCTCCGCCTGCAGCAGATGGTCCAAACAGAATACAGATTTGAGGAATTTTACCCGAAAGTTTTACTTGATTGTAAAAGATTCTTCCTGCACCACGGCGCCCTGGGAACATTTCCACCTGATCCGTTATCCGCGCTCCAGCTGAATCTACTAGGTATAATAATGGCACTCGCAGCTTTTCAGCCGTTTCTTGGATTCGAATGATTTTTTCTACCGTACGAGCTCCCCAAGAACCAGCTTTAATGGTAGAATCATTGGCCATTACACAGACCTGCTGGCCATTGATCTTGCCCATCCCTGTCACAACACCATCTGCAGGAAGATCCCCCGCCATACAGTTGGCAAATAGACCCTCCTCTAGTTCAAGGTCAGAATCGAATAATAATGATAAACGGTCGCGGACGAACAGTTTTCCTTGCTCTTGGTTTTTCTCGTGATATTTAGGAGGTCCACCCTTTTTAATTTGTTCAACTCTATCATTTAAAGTTTGTTGGAGAGGTTTCATATCCACAGTCATTTTTCCTCCTCGATTCATGTAAGTTTCTTATTCTCCAATATAATTCGGAGTACGTTTCTCTTTAAAAGCCTGCAATCCTTCTAACCGATCTTTTGTTGGAATCGTCACTTCATAAGCATTTTGCTCGATTGCTAGACCAGTGTTTAGATCAACATCATAGCCTTTATCGATTGCGAACTTTGCTTGTGTTACGGCAATTGGACCATTCCGAACAATTTGTCGTGCAATTTCTAATGCTTTATCTATTAAGCTTGCAAAAGGGACCGTAAACTCTACTAATCCAATCTCAAGGGCTTCCTTTGCATCAATTCTTCTAGCAGTGAAAATGAGCTCTTTGGCACGTCCCTTTCCTACTAATCTTGGTAATCGCTGAGTTCCACCAGCACCAGGAATAATTCCCAATGATGTTTCCGTAAGACCAAGCTTAGCAGTTTCAGAGGCAATTCGGATATCACAAGCGAGCGCAAGTTCAGTTCCTCCGCCAAAAGCAACGCCGTTTACAGCTGCTATGACCGGTTGGGGTAATGATTCTAGAGAGTTTATATTTTCGCGGATTAAAGAAACCGTCTTCCTCACTTGAACACTATCCATTCCAGCTCTTTCTTTTAAATCAGCTCCTGCACAAAAAGCTTTCTCCCCAGAACCTGTAATGACGATACAGCGGACTGTTCGATCATATTTACATGTAAGAAGTGCATCACGGAGACCCTCTAACATCTCTATTGATAAAGCATTGGCAGCTTCTGGCCTATTTAAAGTAATCATCACGATTCCGTTTTCCATCTTGTTAACTAATATGGTTTTACTCATGATTTGATTTCACCTTTTTCATATGGTATTTCCAAGCTTTCCGCTCAGCCCGGCGCTTGCAGCTTGAAAACTTTTACTAGGTAATGTTCTGCCTATCTTGTCCTGAATGAATTGGGAGGCATGAAGTAACTTTTGCTGATCAACTCCAGTGTGGATGCCCATCCCATGAAGCATATAGAGTAAATCATCTGTCGCTACATTTCCTGCTGCTCCAGGTGCATACGGACATCCTCCCAATCCGCCAAGGGAAGAATCAAAAGTGGTAATCCCCATTTCTAATGAAACTAAGATGTTAGCCAATGCAGTTCCCCTTGTATCATGAAAATGCATAGCTAACTTATCTGCTGGAAATCTTTTTAATAAGACTTCCAAAACTTCTTGAACTTGCTTTGGATTTGCGACACCAATTGTATCCCCGAGAGACAGCTCCGCAATCCCCATTTCAAATAATGCTTCGGAAACTCTTATGACCGCTTCTATATCAACATGACCCTCATATGGACAGCCAAAAACAGTTGAAACGTAACCTCTGCTGAATTTACCTGCTGAAATAGATTCTCTGGCCAAATCTCTTAGCACAGGGAAAGTCTGTTCAATACTTTTATTGATATTTTTTAGATTATGAGTTTCACTTGCTGACATAAACAATGCTACTTCATCAATGTTCGCTTGTAACGCCCGTTCCAAACCTTGAAGGTTTGGAACAAGTGCTGTATAGGTGACACCAGGCACTTTGTTAATGCCCGTTGCAACGGCAACTGCGTCTGAAAGTGCCGGAATCCATTTTGGATTAACAAAAGAGGTAATTTCAATATGTTTTAGTCCACTTTCTGACAATTGATTAATCCAAGTGATTTTATCCTCAGTTGAAATAAAAGTTTTTTCGTTTTGTAATCCATCACGAGGACCAACCTCTTTAATTGTTACACCTGCAGGCCACTTCATTGCTCCATCCCCTTTCCACCTTACTTCCAGGCTCTATTCAACTTCTACAATGACGTCGCCTTCATTTACAAAATCGCCTTCATTCACTTTTACTTCTCTCACCGTTCCAGCGAATTCAGCTTCAATCGGAATTTCCATTTTCATCGATTCTAAAATCACAACATCTTGACCCTCTTCTACCTGATCTCCAGCTTTAACTAATACCTTCCATACACTTCCTGCCATACTTGCAATGATTTCACTCATGATTATTCCTCCTATTTTTACGATTTTGTTTTTTGGGTTTTAATATACTTGCTAACAAAGTCTGTTGTTGTATCGCCTAAATGGAAAGCCGAATGGGCAATAACCTCTTTCAGCATTGGGATATTTGTTTTAATCCCTTCAATATGATAATCAGCTAATGCATCTTGCAGACGATTTATTGCCTCTTCACGATTGCTTCCTTTAACAACTAGCTTAGCAATCATTGGATCATAAAAAGGAGTGACGACGGATTGACCGTGAATAGCTAATTCATGTCGTACTCCAGGTCCTTTCGGCAACTCTAAATTTGTTATTTTCCCAGGTGAAGGGAAAAATGTTTTAGGATCCTCCGCATAAATTCTAACCTCAATGGCATGCCCCTCACGTTTTACCTCTTCTTGAGTAAAATTAAGAGCTTCCCCTGCAGCAATTTGCAATTGTTGTTCAACTAAGTCTAAACCGGTAATTTCTTCCGTAACCGGATGCTCCACTTGCAAACGAGTATTCATCTCAAGAAAGTAGAAATTTTGCTCTTCATCTACTAAGAACTCGATCGTTCCTGCATTTTTATACCCAATTGATTTGGCCGCTTTTACTGCTGCCTCCCCCATCTTGGTACGAGTCTTCTCAGTTATAAACGATGATGGTGCTTCTTCTACGACTTTTTGATGACGGCGCTGGATCGAACATTCACGTTCCCAAAGGTATACGGTGTTACCCAAACCGTCCGCTAAGATTTGAATCTCAATATGTCTTGGATTTTCAACGAATTTTTCGATATACATCGCTCCATCGCCAAAGAAATCAGTAGCCCGCTTTTGGTTCCCCGCAAAAGCTTTACGGATTTCATCCCCGTTATGGACCACCTGCATCCCAATACCGCCACCTCCTGCGGAGGCTTTCAGCATAACGGGATAACCGATACGATCCCCCACTTCTACCGCTTCCTCTGCATCTGCCAGTGGGTAGGTAATTCCTGGAACGACAGGAACACCGGCTTCCTCCATCACTTTGCGTGACTCAATCTTATTTCCCATTTTAGAAATAACCTTTGGAGAAGGTCCGATAAATATAAGTCCTGCTTCCTCACAACGGCGGGCAAATTCAGCATTTTCAGAAAGCAAGCCATATCCCGGGTGGATTGCCTCCGCCTCTGAGAATAGAGCGACCTCTAGAATTTTATTGATATTTAAATAGCTTTCTGCTACCCGAGAACCTCCAATTAAATAGGCTTCATCTGCCAGTTTTACATGTGGAGCATCACTATCAGCTTCTGAGTAAACTGCAATCGTAGTGATCCCTAAGTCTTTGCATGTACGGATTACACGAACAGCAATTTCACCGCGATTAGCAATTAAAACTTTTTTGAACATGCCTTTCCACCCTTTCTATCTTCTATCTAAATAGGTCCAAAGGTTATTAGCTTCATTAGAAACTTAACCTTTTACCGTTGAGGAGATATGTAATATCTAAATGGAACCAGTTATTTGCCAATCATTTTCCTGACAAATAACTGGCTCAAATTACGACTATTTAACTGATGCTTTTTCAGCAAGTAGTTTTTGTATTTGTGCTACGGTAGCTGGATCTTCTAATCCTGTAATGTCACCTTGAACCTTTCCGGTTACAACAATTTCCTTTAATAGACGTCGCATGATTTTTCCACTGACTGTTTTCGGCAGCATATCAGTAAAAATAATAGATTTTGGAGCTGCAATCTTACCAATTTGTTGAATAATCTGATCATTTATCTGTTGTCTTAATTCTTCTGTTTCTTGATAGGTATCAGCGAGACGGACAAATACGAGTGGAACTTCTCCTTTAATTTCGTCAGGGATTCCAATGATTGCTGTTTCAGCAACACCCTGAATTTCTAGTACAGCGCTTTCCATCTCCATGGTACTTAAACGATGTCCTGCTACATTAAAGGCATCATCTGAACGGCCAACTACCCATAAATATCCATTATCATCTATTAATGCCAGATCGCTGGCATAATAGCAGCCATCTACTTGGCTAAAATAGGATGCGTAATATCGCTCAGGTTCTTTCCAAAGAGTTCGGCATAGCATCGGAAATGGTTTTCGGATAACCAGATTTCCTAACCTGCCAGGTTTAACAGGATTGCCTTCTTCATCAACTACATCCATAACAGCACCTAAAAAGGCAGTACCCGCGGCACCCGGTTTCATGGGTGTCAGCCAAGCTGCTCCAGCTATTGGCGATCCCGCTGTTTCGGTTTGACCCCAAGTATTATTGATATATACCTTTTTCTTTCCTAAAACATCATAGGTCCATTGCCAGGTTTCCGGATCGAAAGGTTCACCCACAAGGGAAATGACATCGAGACAAGATAAATCAAATTTCTCTAACGCCTTTTCTCCCATACTTTTTAACATTCTTAATGCTGTTGGGGCAGTAAATAGTTTGTTTACCCTGTATTTTTCAATGATTTGATAAAAACGGTCTTTTGTTGGATAATCAACTGCCCCTTCAAAGACAACAGTTGTTACACCGTTCGCTAAGGCACCTGTAATCCCCCAAATATGCATGGTTAACCAGCCAATATCCGCCGTACACCAGAAGACATCGTCATTACGGTGATCCATATGATACTTCGCATATATGTAATTCTGAATGACAAAAGCCATACCGGAATGCACGACACCTTTTGGTTTACCTGTCGTACCGCTAGTATAAAACACAATACCACTCTCATTAGCTTCTATTCTCTCAGGTTCACATACGATGCTTTGTGCATTTGTCTGCTCATGCCACCAGTAATCCCGTCCTTCTTTCATTTGAACCTCTGATCCCAATCGATCTACAACAATAACTGCTTCAATAGATGGAATAGATGGTACAACATTATCAACTTTTTCTTTTAAAGAAATGAGTTTACCCCTGCGTTCAGTTGCATCCGCAGTGATCAATACTTTAGGCTCAAAATTAATAAGTCGGTCTGTCAATGATTTTTCGGAATAACCTGAGAAAATCGTATTGTAAATGGCACCAATTCGAAAACAAGCTAAAACAGAAATAATGGCTTCGGCTAGATTCGGAAGAAAAATAGCGACACAATCACCTTTTTTCACACCAAATGATTTAAGAACATTCGCAAATCGATTCACTTCAGCAAGAAGCATATTATATGTGTAAAATTTGGTGTCCCCGTTTTCACCTTCCCAAATGAGAGCGGTCCGGTTTCCAGCCCCATTTGCTATATGCCGATCAAGTAAATTTACACTTGGGTTACTAATGCCGCCTGAAAAAAAGCGAAAATCTGGAAGCTGCCCACTAATGGTTTCATTCCATGGTTCATACCAATCAAGTTCACGTGCTGCACGATCCCAAAAGGCCGCAGGATCATCTTGGGATAATTTAAGAAGTTCTTGGAAAGCTTCGTTGCTCCCAATGGAGGTTGAACGCACTTTTTCTTCTGCAGGATAAATGAGTTTGCTATTTGAAACCACTTGTAAAATTCCACTGATATCCATGTCATGACCCCTTTACAATTTTTAGTTAATACCTATAAAATTCATTAACATCCAATTTGTTTAGCAATGACCATTCGTTGAACTTCAGATGTTCCTTCGCCAATTTCCAAAAGTTTTGCATCACGGAAGAATCGCTCAACCTGATATTCCTTCATATATCCATATCCGCCATGAATTTGAACGGCCTGATCACAGGCACGCATGCATATTTCTGAAGCAAATAATTTTGCGAATGCTGCTTCCTTTTTAAAAGATCGTCCTTGATCCTTTAACCAAGCTGCTTTGAAAACCATATTCCGGGCTAATTCTATATTCATTGCCATGTCGGCTAATTTAAATTGGATTGCCTGGAAGTTGGATAAACTTTTTCCAAACTGCTTTCTTTCTTTTGCATATTGAAGTGCTTTGTCGTAAGCTCCTTGTGCAATTCCTACAGCCATGGCACCGATTCCAATCCTTCCGCCATCGAGAGTAGCTAAAAATTGCTTGTAACCGTTTCCAATTGTTCCTAACAGATTTTCTTGAGGAATTCTTACGTTTTCTAGGATAAGTTCTGTTGTATTTGAGGCATGAAGACCCATTTTTTCGTAGTTGTCGATTACAGTGAATCCTGGAGCGTTAGTAGGGACAATAAATGCGCTAATACCGTTGATTCCTTTTGAGCGATCTGTTACCGCTGTCACTGCAAGGTGATTGGCATAGCTTGCATTTGTAATAAAACATTTGGAGCCGTTAATGATCCATTCATCTCCATCAAGAACAGCTGTTGTTTGCGTTCCTCCTGCATCGGACCCCGCATTCGGTTCAGTCAATCCAAATGCTCCGAAGGACTCTCCCGTACAAATTGGTGTTAAGTATTTTTCTTTTTGCTCGTGGGTGCCAAATAAATTAAGAGGGGCCCCTCCTAATGAAATATGTGCTGAATAGGTAATGCCTGTTGATGCACATACACGACTAAGTTCTTCAACAACAATTGCAAAGCTGATTGTGTCTGCTTCTCCACCCCCATATTGTTCAGGGAAAGGAAGACCCATGATTCCTAAATCTGCTAACTTTGAAAAAGCTTCCTTAGGGAAATCCCCCGTTCGATCACGTTCATCTGCTCCAGGAGCAACTTCTGCATCAGCAAAATCTCGAATTACACTGCGTATCATCTCTTGTTCTTTCGTTAAATCAAAATTCATTTATCTACAACCCCTTTCCAAATATTCTGATTGTTTTAGTAAAAAAAAATTCTAATCTTAATGACCATTTTTTTGCAGCAAATCTCAATCTCTCCTAAAAACTCTTTTGCAGACCCCCTATCAATACTTTCGAATTTTACATATAATCAGAATATAACTATTAGGAGAATAATGCTATGTTCATTTCCATGAAGATTAGAATGAAAAATTTGTGACTTTTACACAAAAAACTAAAAATGAATCAAACGTAAAAATAAAATCCAATTGCGTAGGGAAAGGATGATAATGATGCAAGATACATTAACTCATAGGCAGCTAAAGTCCTTAATCCATGTGTCCAACGTTATCAATTCCAAATTAGATATTGATACCATTTTTGAATCAATCATGAATGAAACAATCTCTGTCGTTGAAGCTGCTGGGGGAGGCTCTATATGGATTTTTGACAAAAACCAGAATCGACTCATCGCAAAATCAGCTCAAGGATTATTTTATCCACAGATTTTCAGGCAAATTAAACTAGTTAGTGGTGAATCCATGACGGGGATGGCTTTTGCAGCAAAAAAGTGTCTCATTTTTTGGGATGAGGTAGAAGTTAAACAGGCACTGTCTACATTAACTCCGGATAACAGAGATTTATTAGACCGAGCTATTCCGAGTAACTTTCATTTTACTTCTGTCATTTCTTCACCTATTTTACAAAAAGGAAAGTGTATCGGCGTAATTACACTTGATTCTTTTGAACAATCTTTGCAGTTTAAGCAAGAGGATATTAATCTTCTAGAAGCGATTGGTCATCAGGCCGCTGTTGCTTTGGAAAAATCCAGTCTTTACAATGAAAAGGAATTAATGGTTCGAAAGCTTTCCCATTCAATTGAAATACATAGAAACCTTTCCAATCTTGTTGTAAATGGAGAAGGAATTCAATCGATAATGGACTTAATACATAATACAATTGGACAGCATCTGCTACTCTTTGATGAGATTGGAGAACTTAAGGCTTCCGCCTGCCATTCAACATTTTCGGTTGAAATGACCGAGTATATGAAAGCGTATGCAAAACAAATTATTCTAACACTAGAAAACTCACATACCATTTCCGAAATAACGATAAATGATGATACCTATCACTTGGTTGTATTATCGCTTGGGTCCAAACTTAAGTCTCTAGGCGGGCTCATTATCCTTTCTAAGCAAAAAATGAATGAAGTGGATATCGCAGCTCTTGAACATGCATGTACTGTCATTTCGCTTGAACTGGTAAAAGAGCAAGCCGTTTTTGAAACACAGCAGCGATTAAGAGGGGAATTCGTGACGAAGCTGTTTACAGGACAAATCGATGAAGTACTCATTCAGAAAGCAAAAAATTTAAACTTTGACCCTAACTGGAAGTATGTTGCCCTTATTATTAATTTTGAAGATAAGTTAGACGAGCAAAAGGTTTTTGGTGATTATGTTATCAGGAATTTACTCCATATGGTCAATATGCCATTACTTGGGGGGAACTCTCAAGTAACAGCAGTAAGGGATGAGAATCAAATTGTTGCTCTTCTATCCTTGCATTCAAGAGTTTCTTCGTTCAATATTGTTGCTGAAATAAAAGAACTTGCAAGAAAGTTACAGCTGCAGATTAAAAATAAATATAGTGAGATAGACGTATCGATTGGTATTGGAAGAATGAAGCAAGGGCTTACTCTTGTCCATGAGTCATTTGTAGAAGCGACAAAGTGCATAAAGTTTCTCAAAAACTATCAATTTGATCATCGAATTCTTAGTTATACAGACCTTGGCGTTCAAAGGTTTATTTTACAAAATTCACAGGAAGAATTGCTTGATTTTATCCAAGAAGTACTAGGTCCTCTTATTCAGTATGAACAATCTAGAAAAGGCGAATTGTTAAGTACACTGATTGTATATTTAGACCAAAATCAAAACATCAAGAAAACGGCTGATTCTTTACATATTCATACAAACACCTTAAGCTATCGTTTAAAACGAATTGAGGAAATTCTATTAACGGACTTGAATGATAGTCAACCATTATTTAATATTCATTTAGCAATAAACATCTATCAATATATAAAAGATAAAGACACCTTACAGAAATACAATAGCTAAAAAAAGCTATTAAATATTGAAAACAGGATAAAAAGCCCATCTATTTAAAAAGAATCATTGGGTAATATAGTCCGAAACGAAATGATGGACAAGTTCTATTGATTCATTTTTCAAAATATAGAGATTTTTCAGTTAATATAGTCACTCTCCTCTGGTAATATACTTAATAACTACCATTTATTTCTATAATCGAAATAATAAAAATGGTATCTATTACATACTGGAGGGAATTTTTATGAAAAAGTTTTCAAAGGCAGTTATTCCAGCCGCAATGGCATTAACCATGACACTTTCATCTACTGCATTGGCTGGACCTCAATCTAATCCAAACGGGCCCTATATTGAGGGGGAACAAAATATCTCTTTATCAAGCTACATGTCAAATGAGGAATTAACTAAAACTCTACAGAAACTAGAAGTATCTTCTAAAGGGAAAATGAAGTTAGAAGTTGTCGGATATTCTAACCATACATTAGATGGATATAAGACCGAAGCAGAAAAAGGAGATCCCTTGTATCTTGTCAAATTCGGAGATGCGGATCCAAATAAAAAAAGAATCTTAATTACAACGCAAATTCATGGTAACGAACAAATTGGAACAGAGGCTGCTATTGATATTATTCAAAAACTATCAAGCGGTGGGCAGGAAATCGATGAAATACTAGAAAAAGTGTCTATTTGGATTATGCCAAGAATTAATCCAGAAGGATCAGATAATACATTTGAAGGAAAATGGTACCCTACTCGTTATACGCACCAAACCTGGCTTCCAGAAAATATAGCACTACCTGCAGGTACTTTGGCGCCTTGGTACTATAACGCAGATGGCAGTGAAAGAGGTCAGGCAAATGATGGCCGTGTGGTGTATGGAATCCCTGGTTACGACCAAAACCGAGACTACAATCCGAATTTGGATTTTAGGGTGGAAAATGAAGATCCAGCCAAGATAGCACAATTCCTGAATAATAAAGCAACCAATAACAGCAATTATGGTGGTTTCTATGTAACAGCCGAATCACGTACGGTAACAAAAGTTTTTAAAGACTTTAAACCTGATGTTTTTGTTGATGTTCACCACCGAGGATTTAATACTCTTTCCGATGAGGACAACCGATCCGTTCCTGTTCAAGTAGCTGCTGTAGTGGCAGATCCTTACACTGACCCATTCTCAGGTAAGCAATATGAAGTGGATGAAGATGTATTGAAGCTTGGCAAACAAGTTAATGCACTGGCCAATCTTGCTCTTCAAAGAGGGAACTCACATTTTGGCGCCATTCAAAAGTATCCTGACGTTAACCTTCCAGGCACAGCACTTGGAGCCTTTGCTTTAAATGACGCAGCCATCATGCTGATTGAAATCAAAGGACAAAGCCAGACACTAGGACAAAAACAAGCCGGTATGTTGAAGGAAACAGTAAAAGTACCATTATTTGAAGTATTTAAAGGGCTTGCAGATGGATCGATTCATAATGTGGACCCAGCGATTTATGATGCCATTCCAGAATCAACTAATAGAATTGAAGACCCTAGTACAAGGGATTAATTAATCAACGATTATTATTCTGATAGATTCTCATAAGAAGAATGTATCATTGAGACTGACCCAAAAGTTTTAGTAACTATTACTTTTTGGTTCAGTCTTTTTTAGTGTTTAAACCTACTATCCCCAATGAAAAAAACTATACCAAACCATTCCTTTTAAAGGGTTTGATTTAGTCTCTTTAAACGTATTTAGCGGCGGAAGGTTATAGCACTCCTCCATTGCTTTCAATCACTTTTTTATACCAATGGAAAGATTCTTTCCTCCTTCTTTCCAGTGTTCCACTTCCGTCATTGTTCTTATCGACGTAGATGAATCCATAGCGCTTGGACATTTCACCGGTTGACATACTGACCAGGTCAATACACCCCCAGCTTGTATAACCCATCAGTTCCACTCCATCCTCAATTGCCTCTCCCATCGCCCTCACATGTTCGCGAAGGTAATCAATCCGGTAGTCATCATTGATGGAACCATCTTCTTCCATTTGGTCGTACGCCCCTAAGCCATTTTCTACAACAAATAGTGGGACCTGGTATCTTCCATAAAGCTTGTTTAAGCTGATACGTAAACCCACAGGGTCAATCTCCCAGCCCCAATCACTTGCCTTTAGGAATGGATTTTTTACTCCGCCAACAATATTCCCTTGAGCTTTTTCCCCTTCAGACTTTTGTTGTTTATCCGTACGGGACATGTAATAACTCAACCCAATATAATCCACTGTACCTTCTTTGATTATATCCAGGTCGCCTTCATGAATCTCTAATTTAATATTTTTCTCCTTAAAGAAACGCTTAATATAGGCTGGATACTCACCGCGCACATGGACATCAGCACAGAAATAATTAAACAATTCCTCTTCTTTTAAAGAATAGATAATGTTTTCCGGATTGCAATCGTAAGAATAAACAGGTGCAAACAGGATCATGCAGCCAATTTTCGCCTCAGGAATCATTTTCTTACAGGCTTTTACTGCGATAGCACTAGCAACAAATTGATGATGGAAAGCCTGAAATGTCTCCTGGTAACGGTCTTCTTCTCTTTTGGGGGAGAAACCCATGCTCATAATTGGCATCTTCAAGGCACCATTGATTTCGTTAAAGGTCATCCAATATTTCACTTTATCCTTATAGCGCTTAAGAATAACATTGGCATACGTTTCAAAGAAAGTAACAACCTGTCGATTCCTCCAGCCCCCAAATTCTTTTACCAGATGCAGCGGCATTTCATAGTGGGAAATCGTCACTACCGGTTCAATTCCATGCTTTAGTAACTCATCAAAAACCTGGTCGTAAAAAGCCAAACCTTCTTCATTGGGTTTAAGCTCATCACCATTCGGAAAAATCCTCGTCCAAGCAATCGACATCCGAAACACTTTAAAGCCCATTTCGGCAAACAAAGCGATGTCTTCTTTGTAACGATGATAAAAATCAATGGCTTCATGATTTGGATACGTGTATTTTTCGCGATTGATTTCAAAGTTAAAACCTGCAGACATTAATATTTGAAGGCGCTCTTTTCCTCCTGGAAGAACATCGGCAATATTTAAGCCCTTACTCCCTTCATTAAATCCACCTTCTATCTGGTTCGCTGCCGTTGCACCGCCCCATAAAAAACCTTCAGGAAACAATATCTTTTGTGAATCTTTCATTCTTTTAATTCCTCCTAGCTTAAAACCGTCCCCTTGGTCACCCTTGGTTATAAAAAATAGTATTCCCGTGATTGGAAAGAATATAAAAGGAAAAGAAAAGAAGCAAGGGTCACTTAATCATGACCCCTGCTTCTCTTTTTGTGCCCCTGCCAAGGAATATAATTATACCATGCCTAAAGCATCCGCTCATAATTGTTAGGAATCATAGTTTATTACTTTTTCCAATTTAAACTGTTTGCGGAACCTCTTCTTCCCTGTGTTGTGTAACAATGGATTCAAGAAAATATGCCTTTTCAAAGCCGTCACGGGTAGCGTCACCAAGGGAACTATAGCCTGCTGCATCACCTAAAACAAACACATATTTCATCTGTGCCTTTAATGTTTCCTCTAATGGGTTATATGCCTCTACACCCATAGCAACAATGACATACTCTGATTTAAATTCTGAGCGTTTCCCAGAAACTAAGTCCTTAACGATTATACTGCTCGGAAGTATTCTTTCCAATTTGTGGTCCTTAACAACATTTACATGTACTTGTTTAAGCTTCTCAAGAAGTCTTAATCTCGTATCAGGTCCAATCCTATTGCTGGCTTTTGTTGGAATTTCTACATATGTGACATCATTACCGGCCTCTGCCAGGCGACGAGTAGTTCCATGACAAATCATACCACTTCCTACAACGGTTACTTTACTATTAGTAAATTCTTTTTCTTGTAATTTTACATCTTCATACGTATATACATGTTCTAAATCATTACCCTCGACCAGTGGGAGCATTGGTCTTCCGCCTGTTGCCAATAAAACAGCATAAGGATTTAAGGATGTGATCACTTCAACGGTAGCCTCTGTATTCATACGAACATCTATATTTAAACGTTTCATTTCGCTACTGAGGTAATTAATATGCCATGTCATTTTCTTTCTATAAATTGGGTCCGTTACAAGGTGCAGTTGACCGCCAAGCTTATTATCCTTTTCAAAAAGAGTAACCTCAAAACCTTTTAAAGATAGAATTCGTGCTGCTTCCATTCCACCTGGCCCACCGCCAACGATTACAACATGACGTTTTTCATCATAAGGAAGGTGCTGAAGTTCCTTAAACTCTAGTTCTCGGCCTGCTCTAGCATTGATGGAACAAAGAACGTGCGCATTACCCATAACTGAATGGATACAATGGAGACAGTTAATACATTTTCTTATTTCTGCTTCGCGTCCTTCCATTGTTTTGTTTACCCACTCAGGATCAGCGATTAATCCCCTTCCTATGGCCACAAAGTCTGCCATCCCCTCAGATAAAATGTTTTCTACAAATTGTGGTTCACGAATTGACCCAACGGTGATAACTGGAATATTGACTTCTTTTTTTATCTCCTCTGCTAAATAGACTCTCCAGCCTTGTTCAAATAACGGGGATTCAATTATCTTGTCCATAGAGTCATAGGTTCCGCAACTAATATGCAGTCCATCTACTCCTAGTGTTTCTAAGTACCGACTAATATCCTTACCTAACTCTAAATCTATTCCACCTTCAATAAATTCATCGACACTGAGACGAACAGTTACAGGGTAATCCATACCGCACTTTTCTCTAATTCCAACAATGATTTCCTCGATAAATCTCATTCGATTCTTAAAGCTTCCCCCGTATTCATCCGTACGTAAATTTGCCTCAGGGCTTAAGAACTGGTTTATTAAATAACCATGGGCACCGTGAACTTCAACGCCATCAATGCCAGCCTGCTTACATCTTATGGCGCTCTGAACAAATTTATTGACTAGCCCTTTTACTTCTGCATTTGTTAATTCCCGAGGTTTTTCACCTACTGCAGCACAGGCAATGTTACTAGGTGCAACGCTTTGTTTACCATTAATTAACGAAGAATTTGACTGCCTGCCTGCGTGATGAATTTGTACAAAAACCTTTGCCCCATATTTATGTACCGCGTTGGCTATACGATGTATACCTGGGATGAAAACATCATCGTCCAGCCTTAATTGTCTAATAAATCCTTTCCCGTATTCATAATCGATACAAGTAAATTCAACAATAATTAATCCAGTCCCGCCCTTAGCCCTTTCTTCATAATATGCAATTAGTTGATCAGTGACTTCCCCTTCCGGACCAGCTAGATTCGTTCCCATAGGCGGCATGACCACTCTGTTTTTCAATGTTAGATTGCCTATTTTACCTTGTTTAAATAAGTTTGGGTATTGCATTTTAAACCTCCCTATTAAGTTTATTTGTGAAATAATTCACAAATGCTATTAAAAAATTGATTACACTTTTATTTTAATGGAAGTTGACTGAAGTTTTTGTCCCTTCATTTGATCGTTTAGTGACAATTGTATGTAAAATTTCGAAAAAATAGGCTGTGTTAAATTAGGCTGTTGATTTGTGCTCCATGCGCTTCGCTTTCCGCAGGCGGTTCGGGAAGCCTCCTCGGCGCTTAAGCGCCTGTGGGGTCTCCCCTGTCCCGTCCTCCTGCAGGAGTCTCGCGCCTTCCGCACAAATCAACAGGTTCTAACATCAATATTTACCTTTAACACAGCCAGAAAATAAAAAAAGTACCTGCCACCACATGTCGGGTAGTGACAGGCAAAGAAGTTCCGGGTTTTGTATTTTTAAATGCCTATTTTTTGAGTTTTCTTCAACTTAAGGTCGAAGCGATCTGCATTCATTACCTTGACCCATGCAGCTATAAAGTCACGTACAAACTTCTCCTTGTTATCATCCTGAGCATAAACTTCTGCTAGAGCACGTAAAACGGAGTTTGAACCAAACACGAGGTCGACTCTAGTTGCGGTACGCACTACTTTACCTGTTTTACGATCACGACCTACATATACGTTTTCTTCTACAGGCTTCCACTCTACTCCCATGTCAAGCAAGTTCACAAAGAAGTCGTTAGTGAGTGTGCCTACACGACTAGTGAATACACCGTGTTCTGTGCCACGATGGTTTGTACCTAAAACACGCATACCGCCGACAAGTACAGTCATTTCTGGTGCCGTAAGGTTTAGAAGTTGTGCCTTGTCTACTAGTAGCTCCTCTGGGCTTACACTATACTGCTTCTTCTGATAGTTGCGGAATCCATCAGCGACAGGCTCTAGTACTGCAAAGCTCTCTGCATCAGTTTGCTCTTCTGTCGCATCACCACGTCCTGGAGCAAAAGGAACAATGACATCAAAACCTGCATCTTGTGCAGCTTTCTCTATTGCAGCACTACCACCTAATACAATCAAATCAGCTATGCTGACCTTCTTTTTTAAACCGTTTTGAATATCTTCCAGTACATTAAGCACTTTTGCAAGCAACTCCGGCTGATTCACTTCCCAATCCTTCTGTGGAGCAAGACGGATACGGGCACCATTAGCTCCGCCACGCATATCTGAGCCACGGAAGGTACTAGCAGAAGCCCAGGCAGTTGTTACTAAATCGCTGACTGAGAGTCCTGAGTCTAGGATCTTTGCTTTAAGCTCTGCTACTTCCCCATCTGTTAAATCATATTCAACTGTTGGTACAGGATCTTGCCAAATAAGATCTTCTTTAGGAACCTCAGGGCCTAGATATCTCGCTTTAGGACCCATGTCACGGTGAAGCAGTTTGAACCATGCACGGGCAAATACATCGGCAAATTCTTCAGGATTTTGATGGAAACGACTAGATATCTTTTCGTATTCGGGATCATAACGTAATGCCATATCCGCAGTGGTCATCATTGTTGGAACTTTAACGGATGGATCTTCTGCATCTGGTGCAAGATCCTTCTCATCAGGATCTACAGCAAGCCATTGGTAGGCACCTGCAGGACTCTTTGTAAGCCACCACTGATATCCAAACAATAAATCAAAGTAACCATTGTCCCACTGTGTTGGATTTGCAGTCCAAGCACCCTCAATACCGCTAGTGATAGTATCATGACCTTTACCACTGCCGTGTGTGCTTAACCAACCTAAACCAAGTGCTTCAATAGGAGCAGCTTCTGGTTCTGGACCAACATGGGCAGCATCTCCTGCGCCGTGTGCTTTCCCAAAAGTATGACCGCCTGCTATTAGTGCCACAGTTTCTTCATCGTTCATTCCCATACGTGCAAAGGTTTCACGTATGTCGCGAGCACTTGCAATCGGATCTGGTTTACCGTTCGGACCTTCTGGGTTAACATAAATAAGACCCATCTGAACGGCAGCAAGTGGATTTTCTAGATCACGATCTCCTGAGTAACGATTATCACCTAGCCATTCTGTTTCAGTACCCCAGTAAATGTCCTCTTCTGGATGCCAGATGTCTTCGCGTCCTCCTCCAAAACCAAACGTCTTACCCCCCATGGATTCAATGGCTACATTACCTGCTAGAAGGAGCAAGTCAGCCCATGAGATCTTATTTCCATACTTTTGCTTAACCGGCCATAATAGCCTTCGAGCTTTATCAAGGTTGCCATTGTCAGGCCAGCTGTTAAGTGGAGCAAAACGCTGTGCACCAGCCCCTCCACCGCCTCTTCCGTCGGTATTACGATAGGTACCAGCAGCGTGCCAAGACATACGGATAAACAATGGACCATAATGTCCATAGTCCGCAGGCCACCAATCTTGACTGGTTGTCATTAGATTCTGAAGATCCTGTTTAAGTTCATAGTAGTCTATTTTTTTAAATTCTTCAGCATAAACAAAGTCTTCTCCCATAGGATTAGATTTTCTGTCATGTTGATGGAGAATATTCAAGTTTAACTGGTTTGGCCACCATTCTCGATTTGATGTACCGCTAGATTTTTTACTTGTAGCGCCTCCGTGATGAAACGGGCACCCGTCTGTTTTGGCATTGTTATTAACGTCCATATTTCTTCCCCTCTCTTTGTAAAATAAGTAACAATAATTATTCTTCTAATGGTAGGAAAACAAACTGGATGACAATAATTATTCTATATTCTATTCTACTAATCTATTACTAAAAATTGAAAAAATAACCATCATAATCACAAATTTGTAACATTTAAGAATACTTGTTCTAGAGAAACGATTCGGAGAGTCCTGCACAAATATAATAAAGTAATAGACTTATTTTGAGTAACCACTCCTCCTTCTTTTTGCAGTAATTGGGCTCTAATTCTGTCTTACAATTAAACTAAAAACAATAAAAAAGACCGCAGGTGTGAAAACACCATACAGTCTTATATCTCGTAAAAATATTTATATTATACCCACTGAATGGACCCAAACTCACCATGCGGATGGTTTTGTAATTTAAATCTTCTATACTCATATTCTAATTTTGAAAGTGGCAAATTATTAAGCTGTTGGTCTTCTTTGTTGTATACGTTTAAGAAAATTAATTTATTGATAAGTTTTTGTCGCTTCTTTTCATCATTTTTCCTCATCAGTAACACTCCTTTATTTTTCAAAAACTTCCCTTGAATATAACAACTGATAATTTGATTATTAGATTAACCTAATTATAAACCAATAATTCCTACCCGTAAAGTATGAATTGAAATTAAATATAAAAAGGCAATTAGTTCAATTTGCCATTCAGCTTAGGAGTGCAGGCAAACGGGACCAAGAAGAAAAAGATCAAGAGGAGATTGTGAACAGAATGATTCGCAGGTGTGCTCAAAAAGGCTGTCATATTGTTCATTTACTTGATACTTTTTAAAATTGGCGCTTCGTGGAGGAATGGCTAGGTCAATTCGAAGAAACAGTTCGAATTATCACTGCTGCCTTTTATTAAAGAAGATGGCTGGATGCTTCACGATACGGTAAGATCATGGACACTTGAAGACATGATGCTTTGGAAACTACAAACCTATGAGCAAATGAGCTTAAAAGCCTTAAATCAGATACGATTGGAAGAACGATTTAACCCGCTTCTTAGGTAAAAACTTCATTTAGATAAAATGAGCAACATGAAATATATCCAGGAGGACATATTAAATGTGGAAAAATCGACTAATTGACGGAGCACGATGCAATTTTAGGGAAACTATTAAAATATGCTTTTATACAGGGGATTCGGCCACACGAACTTGTTGCCAAGAAAATAAATCTATCCTTATCAACCTACTATAGGTATTTAAATAAAGCACTACAGCGTCTATACCATGTTTTAGCGAAAAAAAATCTATAATCATCACTTATTTAATAAAAAGAAGGTGTAGGCTGCCAAATTTCCTGCATCTTTTTTAATATAAATGATTTAACCAATAAATGTTCAAAGCTCCCTAAAGGCAAAGGAAAAAAGCACCTAAAAATTGGTGCTTTTAAGTTAGCTGTATAGTACTAACAGATTTTTCGACTTATGCTTCCAAGGGATCATTCATTTAGCATCTTTAAGACTTCTCTCAAAGCAAAAGAGTGATATGCCTCTTTTTTCGTGATAATGCCGAGTCTCCAGTACAATGTTGGTTCGGCTATAGGAACAATTTGTACATTGGGGTTATTTAGTTTATGGTAAATAGATTTTGGTAACAAAGTTACACCAAACTCAGAAGAAACTAGTTCAATAATTAAATCCCACTGTGAACTCTGATAGGAAATATCTGGTACAAAACCTGCATTTATACAAACCCTTTTTATATAGTCATGAAGCGTAAACTCTTCTGAAAAAAGAATGAATTTCTCTTCTTTTAATTCTCTGATATCAATAGCACTTCTCAAAGCCAGAGGATGCTTTTTATGTACATAAAGAACAAATTCATCTGATATAAATGGAAGCATATTAAACTTTGCTGTGTCGGTTGGTAGCACTACAATACCAAGGTCGACCTCGCCGTTTTCAACCAGCTGACCAATTAATTTTGCACCTCTTTCAACTAACTGAAGTGAAACATTAGGATAACTTTCCTGAACACGTTTGGCAATATTCGGAAAAAACAATGTTCCAATTAGTGGTGGAATACCTATTTTAATCTCACCTACTGCAACGTTCCTAAGGTCGTCAAGCAGGAATGTGATCTCAGACAAAGAAACCAATGCTTTTTGTGCTTGCTCATAAACAATTTGTCCGGCATCGGTCAACCGTAAATGGCGTGTAGAGCGGTCGAATAATTCTACCTTTAATTCTTCTTCTACCTTTTTAACAGCTTTGCTAAATGAAGGCTGTGAAAGGTAGGAATGTGAAGCAGCTTTTGTAAAGCTTTGATGTTTCACCACTTCAATAAAAGATTTTAAATCACGTAGTTCCAAGTTAGCCCCTCCATTTATTCCATATATTCATACTATTTATTCTTTTTATGTATTTTACTTATAAATCCTCAACATGTAAACTATTAAGTATAGAATATTCAGATTACAGGAGGCAAAATGGATGAAAAATAGTAAAATATTAACTTCATTTTCGGAAGCGGTTTCAGATATCAGTGATGGTTCTACATTAATTGTTGGCGGATTTGGTTTAAGCGGCATTCCAGAGAAAGCTATTCAGGCATTGAAGGAAAAAGGAACAAAAAATTTAACTGTTGTGAGTAACAATTGTGGCGTTGATGACTGGGGATTAGGTCTACTTCTAGCAAATAAGCAAATTAAAAAAATGGTGTCTTCCTATGTAGGAGAAAATAAAATTTTTGAACAGCAATTTTTAAGCGGTGAACTAGAAGTGGAATTGACTCCTCAGGGAACCCTTGCAGAGCGCATAAGAGCCGGTGGTGCTGGCATCCCAGGATTTTATACAGCAACAGGTGTTGGAACCCCGATTGCAGAAGGTAAAGAAGTGAAAGAATTTGATGGAAAAACGTATCTCCTTGAACGCGGGATTGTTGGGGACTTTTCCCTCGTTAAAGCGTGGAAAGCAGATACTCTTGGTAATCTAGTCTACCGTAAAACGTCGCGAAATTTCAATCCTCTGGCTGCAATGGCAGGTAAAATCACGATTGCGGAAGTAGAAGAAATTGTAGCGGCAGGCGTGTTGGATCCAGATGAAATCCACACGCCTGGTATTTACGTGCAGCGTATTCTAGTTGGCACTAATTATCAAAAACGGATTGAACGCCGGACAGTTGTACATGCATAATTCATTAAAGGAGAGGAAAAAAATGAAAGATACACGTTTAACCATTGTCAAAAGAGCGGTGAAAGAAATTCAAGATGAAATGAACGTCAACCTTGGAATCGGAATGCCAACTTTAGTAGCAAACGAAATTCCTACTGATATAAATGTATTATTGCAATCAGAAAATGGTCTGCTCGGTATTGGTCCATACCCAATCGATGGTCAAGAAGATCCAGATTTAATCAATGCAGGAAAAGAAACGATTACCACTGTCCCTGGATCCTCATTTTTTGATAGCGCTGAGTCATTTGCGATGATTCGTGGCGGCCATATTGATCTAGCTATCCTCGGCGGCATGGAAGTGTCCGAAAACGGTGACCTTGCTAATTGGATGATTCCTGGAAAGATGGTCAAAGGAATGGGAGGAGCAATGGATCTAGTTAACGGTGCCAAACGAGTAGTAGTCATTATGGAGCATGTAAATAAGTCCGGTGAAAGCAAAATTAAAAAAGAATGCACTCTACCATTAACTGGACAGAAAGTCGTTCACCGTTTAATCACAGATCTTGCTGTATTTGATTTTACACCATCAGGAATGGTACTCATTGAAACAGCGAGCGGTGTTACAGTAACGGATGTAATGGAAAAAACCGAAGCATCATTTACAATTTCTCCAGAACTATTGGTATTTGGATAATATGATTTAAATGGCTTACTTAGGTAAAAGTCAGTTTTGGATTTTTTGTTTAATAGCCAGAGACCCATCATTTTAAATGAAAAACCAATTGATGATGTATACAAAAAGGAGTGCCCATTAGGGTAGCTCCTTTTTCATAGTTTAGGTTTTTTACTAACTCTGTTATATCCTCATAGTCCATCACACTAGAAAAAGCGTTACCTAAAAATTGTTGTAAAATTTAATATCTACCAATAAGTTGATTTATTTATAAAAAATAAAAAAGCATCAACCCTAATTTAAAGTTTGATGCTTTTTGGTAATGTTATTGTTTATCGGTAAAGCGAATCTTCAAACCAACACATTCTCATTATTGTTCTATTCTCTATTATATTGCTTCAATAATGATTGAAACTCCTTGTCCACCGCCTACACATAAGGATGCTAATCCAATTTGTTTCTTTTGACGTCTTAATTCATGAACTAAGGTAACCACAATCCGAGCACCTGAACATCCGATGGGGTGGCCTAATGCTATTGCTCCTCCATTAACATTAATAATCTCCTCTGGCAAACCTAATTCCTTATTTACTGCCAGCACTTGTGCTGCAAATGCTTCATTTAGCTCTGCCAATTCAATATCCTGTATAGTAAGATTTGCTCTCGTTAAGGCTTTTTGTGTCGCCGGGACTGGTCCAATACCCATGATAGAAGGAGAAACAGCAGCACTAGCAACAGAACGTATTTTGGCAAGTGGTTTTAAGTCGTATTCCCTTACAGCTTGTTCAGAAGCAACAACGACTGCAGCTGCCCCATCATTCAATGACGAAGCATTTCCAGCTGTCACTGACCCATTTTCTCTAAAAGCTGGTTTAAGAGTTAGTAATTTATCCAGATTAGTATTTTTTATATTCTCATCTTCCGTAAATAGAGTGGAACCATGCTTGCTTTTAATAGCAACAGGAATAATTTCTTTTTCGAATTTACCTTGTTCTTTAGCTTTGATAGCTTTTTGCTGGCTTCCTAAGGCAAAAACATCTTGTTCCTCTCGGGAAATTTGATAGCGTTCTGCTAAATTTTCAGCTGTATTACCCATATGGTAACCTTCTAATGCACAGTGAAGTCCATCATGAAAAAGTGCATCCACTGTCCGTAAATCTCCCAGTTTCTGCCCCCACCTTGCATTCATCACCAAATGTGGGACATTACTCATACTTTCTGTCCCCCCTGCGATCACAACATTTGAATCTCCTGCAAGAATTTGGTGATAGGCTAATGTAATTGCTCGCAATCCAGATGCACATTGTTTATCAATGGTAATGGCTGGTACAGACACAGGTAACCCAGAATGAATTGCTGCTTGTCTTGCTGGGTTTCCTTTGAGTCCTGATTTTAGTACATTACCTAGTACTACCTCATCAATAATTTCACCCGAAAGACCAGATCGTTGCCACACCTCCTTAACAACAGTCGTTGCAAGTTGTACAGCACCTACATCTTTCAATGAACCACCAAAACTCCCTATCGGAGTTCTGAGTGCCTCAACTAAGTATACATTTTGCATTCACTATCCCCCACTTTACTTAAAAATAGCGGTTTTGTCCGCGGTTTTACTTGACACTTCACTTTAATTAACCTGATTTTTCCGAGGAAGTTTTTGACATAGAATACATGGGTTGTTTTGAAAAATGGTAAGTTTGGTAATTATAATAAACTTTTGCAACTGCAAGAGTGTCACAAAGGGAACACTTAATTTGATACGATGCTTTCCTAACATGGGGAGCATCTAAAAATGGCAGTGCTTGTATCATATGTGTGTTACATACCCACATAATCTCACCTCTCTCACAATTTTTTTATTCATTTATTCGTTTGAAGGCACCATATATTTATTTAAAGGAAAGAATACATTCTCAAATGGATTTGTAAAGAAATTAAGGAATGTTCTCTGATTTTTTTGGATAATAGAAAATGTTTCTTTTATATTTTTCACATACAAATTTCGATAATTTCGTCTATTATCAATATATTTATCTAGTGTGTTTATAATTGTTTCAGAATAATTACCATTTAATAGATTATCTAAAGGACTTTTAAAGAGCTCTGATGATAGATTTTTAATTTGATCCACTTGATTATTAATTTCCTCAAATGAATTTAATAGGGTTAGATTGTGCAAGCCTGTAGTTGATGTCAATAATTGTTCTCGAGACATTTCTTCCAATTCAAAAAGTTCTTTTGTAATTTGGTTTATGAGTTCGCTTACATTTGTTTGATTTTGTTTCACATTTTCAGCCAATCGCTTTGAAGATTGCAGAATAACTTCCTCTCGAAAATTCTCTCCTTCATCCCAATCATCAATTTTTTGAATCGCTTGATTCCATAATTGGTCTATTGATGAACCATTTTTTTTGATTTTATTAACTACAGTCATTTCATTTCCTCCTAATAGGACACATTTAACTAACCGATGGTAATGTAATCTCAATTAAAGTTCCTTCGTTCAATCTACTCACGTAGGTAATACTACCATTGTGCTGTTTAATAATCTTATGACAGATCATTAATCCGAGTCCGGTTCCCTTTTCATTTAAAGTGTAAAATGGCTCACCTAACCGAGGAAGCAGCTCTTCAGGTATACCGCATCCTTGATCTTGAAATGAAATTATACATGCGCCATCTTTGCCTTTTCTTAAATTGATGTATATTTCACCTCCTCCTTTCATTGCTTCAATAGCGTTCTTTATTATATTAATAAATACCTGCTTTAATTGGTTCTTCTCACAAGTTATATAAAAAGGCGTTTCTTCAACAATCAGATGAAATTGAATATCATTCATAATAAACTGAGGAGTAAGTATATCAAGTGTATTTTCTATTAGTTCTTTTACATTCATACGAATTAGTTGGACAGCTTGTGGTTTTCCCAAAGAAAGAAGTTCGCTCGTAATCGTTTCAATTCTATCCAGTTCACTTAAGAGTAATTCAGTATATTTAGTAGATTTATTTTCATTCTTATAAAGTTGAACAAACCCCTTTATGGTTGTAAGCGGATTTCTTATTTCATGTGCTACTCCGGCTGCTAATTCACCGACAACAGAAAGCTTTTCAGATTGCAATAGAATTTCATCTGATTTTTTACGTTCAGAAATATCTCGGCTAATCTTGACGAAATGTTCAATGGAATCGTCTTCGCCCTTTACGGGCATAAAACGGGATTCTACTTCAATCCAGTCCCCATTTTTGTGTTGTAAACGGAATTCAATCAATTGTGATTGTTTAATTTCAAACATCCCATCCCATTTATTTTTTAAGGTACAAACATCATCAGGATGAATTAACGCAGATAATTCAACCCCAGTCAGGTCAGATTCTTCGTACCCTAAAATATATTTATGTGAAGGCGAGATGTAACGAAGAACAAATTCTTTATCCATAATAGATATTAGGTCTACCGTATTCTCGGCGATCAGTCGATAGTTTGATTCACTTTCCTCTACTTTCTTATACATGTATGACAATTGGTAATTTAATTGATACAGTTTGACATAGGACTCAATTAGTAAGGCACCAATTACTACTCCTACTACCATAAAAAGTAAATACTGAAGATGAAAGAGTAGATTATCATTAATAATGTGAAAGATAGATACATATAAAACATACATACACACAAAAGTACCAAATAGATGGACAACTTTTTTTATTGGTGTAAATCGAGAAATATATAGATGTAAAACAGAAAAACTAGCCATGACAATTGTAAATCCAATAATGGCTTGGTACCACTGACCACCTACAAATAGTCTTCCCAACAATGCAATTCCCCCGGTAATTATACCCGCCATTGGCCCAAGATAGGCAAAAACAAGTATGACTGTTGCATATCGAAGATCATAAGCAAATCCTTGTTGCTTTATAGATAGCATTACTAGGATGATGGTAAACATTCCGGCATAAACACCGACCCAAAGTCGCACTTTGTTAATTGGCTTATGATTAATAAATGAACGGATAACGAGAGGCATAATTACAAAAAGGCAAAATACTGAGAGATTAACAATGTAGTTTAAAAAAATCAACCTAATTCCCACCTATACCTAAACCGACTCTTAAATTGTTATTTCATGGTGACAACTTCAGATTCTGGCAAGTCAAGTAAAATCGAAAACCCTTACAGACCTCCTGTTATGTTTAGCACCGCCCTAATATTAATACCGGGGTCTGTGAGTGGTTTCAATAATATACTTTTAAACTAATAGATTTTAGCTTTCAAAATCTACTTAAACTTGTAAACAGTTCTTCACTTTTTGACAGTATTTACGTTTAGTTTGATCTCTTTTCTAACCAATCACCAATCGTTGGATAAGTTATTTTTGAAGCTTTACTTCCAAAAGCAATTGACGTATGTCCAACTGGTAAGTTTATATATTGTTTGTCTTTACTGGATATGCGATTCATTAATGCTTCTACTTGATGCGGTGGAGCAATGTTGTCAATTTCACCCGATAAGTTGAGGACATTAGCTGTGATTTCCGCAAGACTAACCTGACGTCCACGAATAACGAGTTCCCCTTTAATCAGCTTGTTTTTTTGATAAAATTCACGAATCCACTGACGATAGGATTCACCCGGAAATGGAATGCCGTCGTTTAACCATTTTTGCAGAAGTTTAAAGCTCTTTACAAAACTTTCATTCTCAGCACGATCAAAAAGACTAATATAAGGGCCATAAATGTTTGCCATCGGTTTTAGTAGTTTATTTCCAAAGTCAATCATTTCAGGTGGTATATTACCGTATGTTTGCACCACTTTATCAATATCAAAATGTTGCTCATCCAGCATAGCGCCATAAAGGCCTGAATCTTCAAAATCAAACGGAGTTGTCATAAAGACAAGGTTACGAATAGGCAATTCAGGGTGCAGAGCAGCAAATATTGAAGTAATTGTACCGCCCATGCAATAACCAAGAATGGACACTGCATCCGCATTCGATTTTCGCAAGACTTTACGTACTGCTCGTGGGATGTAGTCCATAATATAATCGTCTAATTTCATATTTTTATCTTCGATGCCTGGTGTTCCCCATTCAAGGAGATAGACGTCAAAGCCCTGATTCACCAGATATTCAACTAAACTGCCACCCTTTGTTAAATCCATAATATAGGGCTTATTAATTAGTGCATAAATCAAGAGAAGCGGAGTTTTATGTTTTTTCGGATGTTCTGATATGTAGCGATATAGCTTGGTTTTATTCCTAGTCCAAATGACTTCTTTCGGGGTTGGGCCGACCTCTGGTTCGGCATCCTTCGTTAACACTTGAGTTACACTTTTTAAACGTCTATACATCTGTTGATACTCCTCAGGTACCATTTCGATAAAATTTTCATATTCTTTTTTCATAAGATTGTTCACAACTCTCCACCCCTTACCATATTTAATTGATAAAATAAAGCCATTATCAAATCGCATTATTTACTGCTCCGTTACACAGATCCTTTTATATTCGTAACTTTCGGCGAATTTAATAATGTTAAGATTTGATTCAGTTTTGTATCAAGACTCTTCATATCCTTTTTCAAATTTGTTATTTCACGTTGCAGTTCTACTGGATCTTTTTGATTATCCTTGGATTCTTGTATAACTTCTTCTAAATCATCCACTTTGGCATCAATATTGACAATCTGAGAGGAAACATGCGCAAGGTCATTTCTTGATGGTAGATTTGCAAATTCATAATAACGTTCAGTTGTTTCATTCAACATTTTTTTAAATTGAAGATTCATCTCCAATATCTGGCTGATCGCTTGTGTTGGAAATTCCTTCGTTACTTGATCATCTAACAGATTACTATACTTTGAATAATAATTTTTCCACATATCATAAAAGTTGTTTTCCATCTTTTCTCCTCCTATTTATTGGAACACATCCTACAATGGAATATTTCCATGCTTTTTTTTCGGTCTAAATTCTTTTTTTGTTCTAAGCATCTCTAAAGACTGTTTCAGAACTTTTCTTGTATCTCTTGGGTCGATCACGTCATCCACCATTCCATGAGAAGCCGCAACATAAGGATTCGCAAACATATTTCGATATTCTTCAATTTTTTCCGAACGTGTTGCTGCCGGATCACTGCTTTGATTAATTTCTTTTGCAAAGATAATATTTGCTGCTCCTTCCGGTCCCATTACGGCAATTTCCGCATTTGGCCAAGCAAATACAATGTCCGCACCAATTGCTTTTGAATTCATAGCGACATAGGCCCCGCCAAATGCTTTTCTTAATATGACGGTTATTTTAGGAACTGTTGCTTCTGAATAGGCGTAGAGAATCTTTGCACCATGACGAATGATACCTCCGTGCTCTTGATTGACTCCAGGGAAAAAACCTGTAACGTCTTCAAAAGTTATGATTGGGATGTTAAAAGAGTCACAGAATCGAATGAATCTGGAAGTCTTGTCGGAAGAATTAATATCTAGACCGCCAGCCATTACTTTAGGCTGATTGGCAACCACTCCTACACTATTCCCATCAATTCTTCCAAAACCAACCACGATATTTTTCGCATAGTCCTTTTGAACTTCCATAAAATCCCCTTGATCTAATACTTGCTCTAATACCTTGCGAATATCATATACCTTCGTTGCATTGAGAGGCACAAGGTCCAGCAAATCTTCCCGCCAATCATCCTCTTTCATGCATTCCAAAGACAGAGGATTTTCCATATTGTTTTGGGGCAGAAAGGTAATTAATTTTCTTACTTCTTCTAAGACCTCTTGTTCGGAAACTCCAATAAAATGTGCACAGCCACTAATGGAAGAATGAACCTTTGCACCGCCAAGATTCTCCGCAGAAATTTTCTCGCCGGTAACCGTTTCAATGACCTTTGGACCTGTAATAAACATTTGACTGGTATTTTCCACCATAAACACAAAATCCGTAATGGCTGGAGAATAGACTGCCCCACCCGCACAAGGGCCCATGATCACTGATATTTGCGGGATTACACCAGAGTAGATGGCATTTCGATAAAAAATTTGACCGTATCCGTCTAAAGAAACAACGCCTTCCTGTATCCTGGCACCCCCTGAATCATTTAAACCAATAATCGGTGCCCCATTTTTAGCAGCCAAATCCATAATTTTGCAAATTTTAGACGCATGCATCTCTCCTAGTGCACCGCCAAAAACGGTAAAATCTTGGGCAAATACGTAGACTAGGCGGCCATGAATTTTACCATAACCCGTCACAACACCTTCGCCTGGACTTTCCAATTTATCCATGCCGAAGTTGGTTGCACGGTGTTTGATAAAAGAATTTAATTCCACAAAGGAATCCTCGTCCAACAATAGATCAATTCGTTCCCTTGCAGTAAGTTTCCCTCGATTATGCTGGGTATCAATTCGCTCGTCACCGCCGCCAAGCACAATCTTACTTTTCCGATCCCATAGATCATAAATCTTCTCATAAACTGTACTCATTGGAATTTCCACTTCCTCTGTTCGAATTATGTTATGATGTCTGCTTCACTAAGAAAAGAGGTTGGCCGTATTCTACGAGCTGACCATTCTCGACGAGTACTTCAACGATCTCTCCATCCATTTCTGCTTCAATTTCATTAAACAATTTCATGGCTTCAACGATACAGACAACTGTTGACTTTTCAACACTATCCCCAATTTTTACATAGGGAGCCACATCGACTCCTGGTGCCATGTAAAACGTCCCAACCATAGGGGAAACAATTTTTAATAGGGTTTCAGTTCCCATGTATTTTGGTGTTATTTCTTCTTTCTCAGTAATTTCCTTCGTCGCTGCTGCTTGAATTGAAGCTTCAGAAATTTCATTCGCCTTGGTTGCTGCTACAAGAACAGGTGCATCCAAAACAGTAGGAATAGCCTGATTAATAGATTTATTATCTTGTATTACAGAAGGATTTAGCATTGAATTTCTTCTAACGAAAATTCGAGTATCTCCCTTTTCAAGTTCTAAGCAGTCTACTGTCGAATCATCAATTAGTCTAATGATTTCTCTAATTTCTTGAATTTTAAACATCTCTATCTCTCCTTAATCATGGTTAACATGATGAATTACACTTCTAACGGTAATGGATTTGTTTCAATAAATTTTGTGTTAAACTGTCCTTTTACAAAACTCTCGTGTTCAAAAAGTTTTTGATGGAATGGAATAGTTGTTTTGATTCCAATAATAACAAATTCATCAAGTGCCCTTTTCATGCGCATGATCGCCTCTTCACGATTTTTTCCCCAAACGATCACTTTTGCTGCCATTGAATCATAATAAGGAGAAATTTCGCATCCAGGATAAAGAGCGCTATCTACTCGTACTCCATACCCCCCAGGAGGAAGATACATTTCAACTCTCCCTGGAGAAGGCATAAAATTCTTTGCCGGGTTTTCTGCATTGATACGGCATTCAATTGCCCAGCCATTGATTTTAATATCTTCCTGTCTATAAGTTAGAGGGTAGCCTGCTGCCACCAAAATTTGCTCCTTGATTAAGTCAATGCCAGTAATCATTTCTGTCACTGGATGTTCTACCTGAATTCGGGTATTCATTTCCATGAAATAGAAATGACCATTCCTATCTAATAAAAACTCAACAGTCCCCGCACCATGATAGTTAACAGCTATTGCAGCGGCGATTGCAGCTGCACCCATCTGTTCACGAATCTCTTGCTCAAGGGCTGGTGACGGAGCTTCTTCAACAAGTTTTTGATGCCGTCTTTGAATGGAACAGTCTCTTTCCCCTAAATGGACAACATTACCGAGCATGTCCCCAATAATTTGTATTTCAATATGACGTGGTTCCTCAATGTATTTCTCGAGATACACGCCAGCATTTCCAAATGCCGTTTCTGCTTCTTTTTGGGCTTGACGGATGGCTTTGCGTAATTCCTCTTCATCCTCTGCTACTCTCATTCCCTTTCCGCCGCCGCCAGCAGTTGCCTTAACAATGACGGGGAATCCAATTTCCTTTGCTATCGTAACAGCTTCTTCAAGATCTTCAATTAGACCATCTGTTCCAGGAACGGTAGGCACTCCTACACTTCTCATCGTATCTCTCGCGACCGCTTTATCCCCCATTTTATTAATGGCTTCTGCTTCTGGCCCAATAAATGAAATATTGTAATCCGCGCAAATTTCAGCAAAAGTACTGTTTTCTGCCAGAAAACCATAACCAGGGTGGATTGCATCCGCATTCGTAAATTGAGCAACGCTAATTATATTCGCAATTTTCAAATAGCTTTTCGAAGATGCCGAGGGTCCTATACAATATGCTTCGTCCGCCAATTGCACATGCAGGGCTTCTCGGTCTGTTTCAGAATAAACCGCAACCGTGGATATGCCCATTTCCTTGCAAGCCCTAATTACACGAACAGCAATTTCTCCTCGATTAGCAATAAGAACCTTTTTAAACATGTACAAGTTCCTTTCCAATTGTAATTTTATTTAAGAGTTTACTAGTACTTTTTTGAACTCTTCCGCTAGTAAAGGAACCACCTCAAACAAATCACCCACAATACCGTAGTCGGCTATTTGAAAGATTGGGGCTTCCGGATCTTTGTTAATCGCCACGATAACTTTTGAGTTAGACATCCCGGCTAAATGCTGAATGGCACCTGAAATTCCACAGGCAATGTACAAATCAGGGGTGACAACCTTTCCCGTCTGTCCGATTTGCAGTGAATAATCGCAGTATTCAGCATCACATGCACCACGGGAAGCACCTACCGTCCCACCTAGGACCTCAGCCAATTCCTGAAGCAGCTTAAAACCTTCAGACGATTTAACCCCTCGCCCGCCAGAGATGACAACTTTCGCTTCCGATAGGTCTACACCGCCTGTTGTTTTACGTATTACTTCCTTAACAATTGTCCGTAAGTCTTTTATCTCAGGATAAAAATGCACAATCTCAATCGTTCCGCTGATTTCTGCCACCGAGATGTTATTTGGACGTACAGTTGCGAATGGGATACCCGATACTACTTTCTTTTTCTCAAACGCTTTTCCGGAAAAAACAGGACGTGTAAAGATAACGTCATCATCCTCCACCTGAACATCAATGACGTCAGATATAAGTCCCAGCCCTAAACGCGCTGCAATGCGCGGTGCAAGATCTTTCCCTATTGATGTATGTGGCATTAAAATAGCTTCTGGTTCGACTTCATTAATAACCTGTCTCAAGCTTTGAGAATATGCATCCGTTGTATACACATCGAGTTCTTGGCTGCCTATAATATATACTTTATTTGCCCCATGTTTCCCTAAAACATTTGCATAATGAACAGCATCACTGCCGAAAGCAACAGCTATTATTTCTCCGCCTTCGGCAATACGCTGTGCAGCTGACAACGCCTCCAGTGAAACACCTCTTAGGTTCCCAGCTTTAGCTTCCGTCACCACTAGTACTTTTCTCATGTTAGTTTTCCTCCTGTGTGTTAGATTGCCTTCACTTCATTGCGAAGAAGTACAGCCAGTTCAGAAACTTGAGCTTTGATGTCACCCTCCAGGATACGTCCTGCTCCTTTTTTCGGCGCAAAAAATGTCTCGGTAGTTATGGTCTTTACTTCTAGAACTGCTTCGATATGTAAATCATCAATCTCAATCCGCTCAATTGGCTTTTTCTTCGCTTTCATGATGCCAGGCAAGGAAGGATAACGCGGCTCATTTAATCCCTGTTGCGCTGTGACCAATACTGGAAGCGATACCATGACAACCTCTATATCTCCTTCAACGTCACGCTCGATCACAGCTTTGTTTCCAACAATCGCAAGCTTCGTGATCGTCGTCACTTGTGGAATATTTAGTTCCTCTGCAAGGCGTGGACCAATTTGTCCACTGCCATAATCAACTCCCACATTACCGGCTAATATGATGTCAAATTCCAGATTTTTAATAATTGACTCAAGAATTTTAACTGTACTGTATTCATCAAGATTTAAATCTTCGCTATTAACGATAATCGCTTTATCCGCTCCCATAGCAAGCGCCGTTCGCAGCCCATTCTCTTCACGTTCAGTTCCTACCGTGATAACCGTTACTTCACCACCGTGCAATGACCGCAATTGAAGCGCTTCTTCAATTGCATATTCATCGTAAGGATTGATGATGAAGTTTACCCCTTCTTCACTAACGGTGCCGTATTGGAACGCAATTTTTTCCTCCGGATCGAACGTTTGTTTCATCAACACTAAAATGTTCATTTTTTCGTATCCCCTTCTGATGTAATATTTTTAAGGCACTCTGGGTTAAACGATTTGTGGGTTCCATACGGCTTTTCGGTTTGAACCCACTCTATTTTGATTTTTCTGTATTTTTATAGGTATAGATCCCAAAAAGGATTTTCGTTCTTAAATAAAAAACGTTGTAAGTTTGGAGAATTCGATTGCTCTACTAAACCCTTGATGGCAATTTGGCTTCAAAAATCCCAGAAACTTTTATATCGCCTTCACAGTTTTTCGCCAGTACTTCAGCTACCACGAGGTTGTCAGCTTTTTTCTCTATCACTCTGCCAACAATTTCGATAGATTCTCCAGGATACGTCATTTTACTAAAACGTACTTGTATTCTCTTAATGTTTTTTCGTGATATCCAAGTTGTAACCCCTTGGGATAACATCCCCATGATTAACATCCCGTGAGCGATAATACCTGTGCCTGCTTGCTCCCCAACCTCTTCAACGGTATGCAGTGGATTAAAATCTCCGGATGCCCCTGCAAATCTTACCAGCTGAACTCGTGTAATCGGATCTTTTTTCAGAACTGGGAATAAATCTCCCACCTGCAAATCTTCAAAATACATGATTTATTTCTCCCCTATCATCAGCTGCTATTTAATGGCGGTGAACTAACGTAATTTTAGCAATTGCCACTAATTCGCCTTTTTGATTGGTATATCTGGTTTCTTCCGTAACAAAATCCATTCCGCCAGAAGAACCGATTTTGGTATCTGCCCGAACAATCTTACTCGTAACATGAAGCTCATCCCCGGCATAAATATCGCCAAGATATTCATACTCTTGTTCACCATGCAAAATTTTAACTGGGTTTAATTTTAATACTTCCATTTTTTCTTGAAAGCCATATCCGCCATGATATTCAATGACTTGCAAAAAGGTCAGCGGAACGGGAATGCCATCATAACCTGCATTCTTGGCTGCCTCCAAGCTGTAGTAAATCGGGTTATCATCCCCAATGGCGATGGCCAATTCTTTTATTTTCCCTTTTTCCACTGCCATGCTGTAAGGTTCCAACTCAAGTCCAAGTAAATCTTTCACATCCGACAAGTTCTTCCACCTCTTTAAAATAGTAGCTTCTTACTTACGTTGATTAAATTTTGATTTTCTCTATTATTTCAACAGATTTCCAGCTATAACAAGTCGCTGAATCTCTTGAGTTCCTTCATAGATTTGGGTGATTTTTGCATCTCTCATATAACGTTCTACCGGGTATTCCCTTGTATAACCATATCCACCAAATACTTGAATAGCCTCAAGCGCAACTTCCATTGCAGTGTCTCCGGCAAACAGCTTGGACATTGCAGATTGATGCCCATAAGGGATTCCTTGATCCTCACGCCAGGCAGCTTGATATGTCAATAAACGAGAGGCTTCTATTTTGGTAGCCATATCGGCTAGTTTGAATTGTATAGCTTGAAGCGCGCTAATCGGTTTGCCAAATTGCACTCGATCCTTCGCATATTCGACAGCTTTATCAAACGCTCCCTGTGCAATTCCCACCGCTTGGGCAGCGACTCCATTCCGACCGCCGTCAAGGGTCATCATGGCAATCTTAAACCCTTCACCTACTTGTCCCAAGAGATTGTCCTTTGGCACACGGCAGTCCTCAAAAATCACTTCCGTTGTTGCGGAAGAGCGAATGCCCATCTTTTTCTCCTTCTTTCCTACAGAAAACCCTGGGAAGTCCTTTTCTACAATAAAAGCGGTAATCCCCTTATGCTTTAGTTCCGGATTGGTCTGGGCAAATACAATATAGATATCCGCATAACCACCGTTGGTAATAAAAATCTTCGAACCGTTCAATATCCACTCATCGCCCTTTAGTACCGCTGTTGTTTTCATTCCACTGGAATCAGATCCCGATCCAGCTTCAGTCAGGCAATACGCACCCATGCTTTTTCCCTCTGCCATGGTTCGCAAATATTTTTGTTTTTGTGCCTCCGTTCCGAACTTAAAAACCGGCCATCCGGCTAACGATGAATGGGCAGCAAGAGTAGTCCCTATGGAAGCATCCACCCGGGAAAGTTCTTCCACCGTGATCACATAACTCATATAATCGGCACCGGCACCACCGTATTCCTCCGGCCAAGGGATTCCGCATAAGCCAAGTTCTGCCATCTTCCGCCAAATCTTAATATCAAAGTATTCTTCTTCATCTCGCTGTGCTGCAGTAGGCTCACATTCGTTCAGTGCAAACTCGCGCACCATTTTTTGCATCATCTGGTGTTCTTCTGATAATAAAAAGTTCATTGTTAGACTCCTCTTTTAATATATTTTGTGCATCCTATTTTTTCCGTGTATGTTGAGCGAGCGATTGCTCATTTCGAAGATAGCTGTAAAAACTCCCACCTTTTCAAGGATGGGAATTAAATCGCTATTTACACTTTTTGCTCGATCATCTTTCGGGTATAGATGGTTACCCATTTCCTTGGCAGCAGTCCCACAGATTTAGCCATAAGTTTATTTTTAAAGCCTGGGATGATCACTGTTTTATTCTTCATTAACCCTTCAAAGCCGCACTTGACAACTGCTTCTGGTTCCATCAAATTCTTAATGAAAATTTTTGTTCCTGTTGCGGCCAATCCTTCCGTGAGCGGCGTTTTGGTTGAAGGGGGACATAGTACACTAACTTGAACTCCGGTTCCTTTTAGTTCTTCCGCAATCGCTTCTGAAAAGGTTAAGACGTACGATTTGCTTGCCCCATACATCGACATCCCTGGAGTTGGCTGAAAGGCCGCTGTTGAAGCCACGTTTAAAATTTTACCTTGCTTTCGTTTTACCATTTCATCCGCTATAAGTCTGGTTAAATATGTAAGCGATATCATGTTGAGCTGCAGGCATTCCAATTCTTTCTTAATATCCAATTCCGTCATTAACCCTAATCCGCCAGCCCCGGCATTATTAATCAAAATATCTATGTTGATTCCTTCGTTTTTCAAGTACTTATGTAAGTTCTCTACTGTTACATGGTTGCTTAAGTCACCGGCAAAAGTATTTACTTGAACTCCATAATCCTTTTGTAATATTTCAGCTTGTTGTTCCAACAACGTTGCGTCCCTGGCAACTAATACCAAGTTATAGCGATGGTCAGCGAAAACTTTTGCGAATTCCAAACCGATCCCTTTAGTAGCGCCTGTAATCAAAACTGTTTCTGTTGGCATATGTTTTTTAGCCCCTTTTCGTTTGGAAAATTCTAAAATTTATAAATATTATTATATTATTGATTATACTCATTAGTATAAATTAAATAAAATTAAACATTTTAATATATAAGTTAGTATTACTAATATAGTGATAGTGAAAACTATCAATTTTTCTAATTTACTAGAATTAATAAAAGTTGCGCATAAAAAAAGAGAAGCCTCGTCGTCACTTGGACACCGGGCTTCTCTTTTTATTACAGATTTATTAATTAAAACGCAGTCACATCAACTGGTTCAATTCCTTCAGCCTCACAATAGTCAAGGTATCTTTTCAGGAATGATTCCCAATTATCTCGTGCAATAATTTCTCCATTCTCACCCAAATAGTCTAATGTTCCTTCCACAATATTGAAGGTAATAACATCTTCATCCCCTACAGCTGTAGGTGTATGTGTGGAGCCGGCAGGTTCAAAAACCATGTCGCCAGGTTTGGAGATCCAAGACTCCTCGAGATATCTCCAAGATCCTTGAACAGTATAAACAATGACTTGTCCAGGATGAAAATGTGCCGGAAGTTGCATTTTCGCAGGTACATATAATAAGGTAATATTCTGTCCTGTCACAGGATTGGCTTTAAGCAATTTAAATTTCGCATCTCCGAAATAAGGAACCCAAGGCAATTCATCTACATTAACATTTCCTGCATGATATGCTACTGCTGCTTGTACATTTTTTACATTACTCACTAAAATTCCCTCTTCCATTATATGTTTTTAAATTCGCATGCTGTTAACGCTTACAAAAGTCAGCTAATTAACTTTTTCGAATTTATAATCTCAGTATATTTTTAATTTTCAGCTAAGTAAAATTAACATTTTTAATGTGCAATTAAGTTTGATTAATTTACACTGCTCGTTATTTGGATGGAATTTACTTAGCCCCAAGGCCCCCATCAAGAACCAATATTTGTCCCGTACAATAATTAGAAGCCGCTGAAGCAAAGTATAGGAGAGCACCTACTAAATCATTGTCATTGCCTAGCCTTCTAACTGGAACTTGGGAAGCAATGAAAGGACCTGCTTTGTGTACAAGTGTTCCCGGTATTTCTGGGTTATTCATTCCAGTAGTGAACACTCCAGGAGCAATGGAATTTACATACACTCCATGGCGACCCCACTTAACTGCAAGATCCTTCGTTAAAGTCATAACGGCACCCTTACTAGTTGTATACCCTACAGAATCTACTGCTTCTGGGTCAACACCTTTAAAACCAATACTAGAAGAAATGTTAATAATTTTTCCGTATGCGTTTTCGATCATTTGTTTTCCTACAGCTTGACACATCAAGAATGTACCAGTCACATTTGTATCAAGCATAGCTTGCCATTGATTTAAAGGCATTTCAGTAGCAGGCGTTTCAAAAACCGTTCCGCTGCTGTTGACTAAAATCTCGATTTTCCCAAAATGAGAAACCGCTTTCTCCAAACCTTGAACGACTGATTCAGGATTTGTGACATCAACCACTAGAGCAAGTGCTTGTTTTCCTAATGCCTCAATTTCTTTTACAACTTCTTCACAAACCTCTAATCGACGAGAACATACTACAACATTTGCACCTGCCTCTGCTAAAGCCAGTGCCATTACACGCCCTAGACCACTTCCGCCTCCGGTAACGATTGCTGTCTGTCCGGTTAAATCAAACAATTGTTTTAATGACATTTTACATTTCCCCCTAATTAAGAATATTCAAAGATTTTAAAAATCTTATTGATATTGATTGTACTAATAAATTATAATGAAATAAAATTAAAGATTTTAATATGTATATAAGTTTTACTAATATTGAAAAAGGGGTACAGCAATGAATATTGAACAATTACTATATATCGTTGAAGTTGCTAAATACAATTCTCTGTCTATTGCGGCACAGAATCTACATGTAACTCAATCCACAATCAGTCAGTCCATTACCAACTTTGAAAAGGAGCTAGGGATTAAAATTCTTAAACGGTCACGGGGACATGGTGCTGTCCCAACCGATGAAGGCAGAATCATTCTAAAGCTTGCCTATGAAGTACAGAAAAAACTTGATGAAATAAAAGAGACAGCCAACTTACTTACTTCGACTGAACTTGGGGAACTAAAAATATCTTCATTACCAGGGTTGATGACTTTCCTAGTAAAAGCTATAGCTGCGTTTAGACATGATTATCCACACGTAAATTTGGAGGTTGCAGAAAAAAGTGGATCCACTGTAATTGAAGATGTTCGACAACATAAAACTGATTTCGGTCTGATTACATATTCAACGGATTTGAACGTAAACATGGAAGGAATAGCTTTTGAAGCACTCATTGAAGGAAAGCAGAAAGTATATGTTTCAAAGCACTCACCTTTAGCATTCTTAGGTACCATTACTCCGCATGATATACTGGACCAAACTCTCGTCACTTATAAAGGTGAATTTATGCAGTATTTTGTTCAAGATTTCTTTAACAAATATAAGCCCTTAAAAATACTATTTACATCAAATAATATGGATGGTGTTCTCCAAGCAGTCAGAGAAAATTTGGCCATTACATTTGCTCCTGATTTCGTAATGAAAAATTATCCCCATGTAATGAATGGTGAGATAATTCCAGTTGATCTCGTAAATCATCCGACAGTAAATATTTCTTTAGGATTGGTGCGATCAGAGAATAAGCATTTATCGGCTTTTGCCAACAAATATATTCATTATCTAAAATCCGAAATGATAAAAAGTTAAGACAAAAAAGAGAAGCAACTTCGTCCGAAATGGACGCAGAGCTTCTCTTTTTATATGAATCTATTAGTTTTTGGTACCATGGACAAGATCCATCGCATATCATAGATTCATTTTCTATTATACAACCGATTTAACTCCATCTTCTTCATCAATATGATCATCAGCGTAAGTCTCGGATATTTTATCCTGACAATTCCAGCAGTTACTGCGATTTCGCTCCATAATGGCTAATTCTTCATGACATTCTACACAACAATCAGTTCCATTAATGGCCTTGTTATTTTTACACATATTTCTTTCCCTCCTCGATTAAATCATACTTTTTATATAATAACTTGTTCCTCTGCTTTTATCGTTGTGTCAGTTTGCTTTGCAGGACGTACAATGGCCCAAAAAAATAATCCGAAAACGAACATAACCAATGAAGTTACTAGGAACCCATAACCATATCCAATTACCTCAGTTCCTGAATTTTGGATAAAATTCCCGAATATAACTGGAGCAATAATACTTGCTGAACTTGATAGAGCAACATATGTCCCTTGTGCTTTTCCAATGTTTTTGGTAGAAAAGAATTCCATCAACATAGCGGGTGCGAGTGATAGAATAACAATCGCAAAACCTGGAGCAAGAATGAAGAACAAGATGGAGATAGCACTTGAATTCACAACACTTCCAAGATATAAACAAATAGCGGATAGCATCATTGAAATACCTGCAAGATTTACTCGTGCTTTTCGAATATCTCCTGTTTTGCGATATAGCCGATCTGATATCAAGGCAAAGACAATTTGGCAAATGGCAGCGAAAAGAAAAGGCAATGACACTGCCATTTTTAATGTTTTTCCATCAAAATGTTGAACATTGGTAAAGTATGCTGGAAACCAAACCGCTTGAACAGACAATAACCAATAGGCACAACCTGCACACAAAACGGTAAACATAAAATTTTTTGAAAAAAGATGTGGAAGAAATTGACGCCAAGAAACCTTAGAAGAGATGAATGAGTTCTTTTCCTCATGTTCAATTGTAGGCAACCCGATTTCATTTGGGCTTTCTTTTCCGAAAATCATCCATAAAACTAGAACAATAGATCCAACAATGCCCATTGCAATAAAAGCAGATCTCCATCCATTTTGAGAGATCAAGGAGATTAATAATGGAGAAGCAATCGCTGGTCCGATTGCTGCTCCAAAGAGAACAGCGCCAAAGCCTATACCATGTCTGTGTTTAGGGAACCATTTTCCTATTAGAGAAGTCGATATAGCAATCGCTGGACCTTCTCCTGCTCCCAAGATCATTCTTGAAAACATTAATAAAGACAGACTGGAAACAAAAGGTGTGGTAAATTGAACAGCCAACCATACTAACATGATCCAAGTAAACATTTTTTTCGTGTTTTTGGAATCGGCCATGCCACCAATAATTAAAGAGGAGATGGTAAAGAACCAAAAGAATGAGCTTCCAATAACTCCCCATTGTGAAGGACTTAAGTGTAACTCTTTCATTAAGGGAACGGAAACTAAACCAATGATAATTTTATCAATTTGGTTGACCATTCCGGAAGCAACTAGAATTAATAATATAATCCAAGAATATTTTGGTGTTTTCAATGTAAAATTCTCCCCTTCTTATCTACTACTTAAAGAACATCTTTTCGTAAAATCTGCAAGGCACTCCCATCACATGAAGCAATTCGTCTTCTTAAGTAAAGGTATTTAATGGTAAATCTTCTATGTTTAAAGTCCTAATATTTATTAAAGCAATTACCTCATGCTTTCACCAATAGCGCCAGCTGTTTTTTCACGTATAGGAATACCGCCGCGACCCGCTTTACCTGTTTTCTCATCAATAAACATAGCGAAATCGGGCGCAATTTCTCGCCCATTTGGCATCGTGAGCCACAATCTTAATAGATGACGCTTGCGTTCGGGTTCTTCATAATCTTCATATACAGTTCGTGAATGAAGAACGGTATAATTATTTACGAATTGCATATCACCAGGTTCCATCATCATATCGATATGCATGTTTTCATCATGAAGGAGAGAATCCATTAAGTCATATGCTTCTATTTCTTCCTTTGACAAATGGATACCTGTTTTCGCTTGTGCTGATTCGACATATCCGCGATTATATCTGCAGCTCAATTTACCTTTGTAATAGCTAAAGACTGGTGATGAATATACTGGAGATTCACCTGGGGCTTCTTCACCACGACGATCCAAGAAGTATGGACGATAGAGAATTTCAAGGTACTCTGGGTACTTCTCCAGGATTTCATGATAAACAGCCACCGAGCTAACAATACTACTAAATCCCCCCGATTTAGCTTTTCGTAGACTTAGTAATCCGACTACGTCAGATCCATCTGGGTGAAAGGGAAGATGTGCATTCGTTTGGTAACCGCGTACATTGGAATCATTAATGTTCAGACCTTGGTCTACGACATGCCCTAATAGATCACCTTTTGCGTTTTGCGTTACCGGGATGCCCAAATGTACCCCGAGACCCCAGTAAATAATGCTTGCTTCTTCATCGGTATACCTTTCCATTGGTAATCCACGAATTAACAGAAATCCTCTCCCATTTTCCAACTCGCCAATAAAGTAATCGATTTCATCAGAGAGATCAGGAATTGGGAAGTCCTCCTTGTTAAAATCTGGTGCTTTTAAACCCTTTTGTTTTACAAAATATAAAGCGCTTTCAAGAGACGCAATCGTTTTCTCAGACAAATAATAAATCCATGAATCATCTTTGGTTAGATCAATACCTTTCCACGCTGCTGGTCCTTGAATTTTTTCCTTTAAAATGGACGGCACCTATACTCCTCCTTCTTTTTCTAATACACTTTTTTTCTGTAGTAGACAATGTTCGGGTTGTTTCCTACTAAAAAAGTGACTCCCTCGCTTATACAAATCTTCTTCATACAATTAATACTATTGAACGATGTCCCCCCTTTATTTACATATTTAATAGCATTGTGACTATGTTAATAGTCATTATGTTAATTATATTCATAATTTTCAGTAAAATAAAATTAAAGATTTTAACTTGTATGTAAATAATACTAATATATAAAAATAGTGGCCCCCATGTACAATGGAAAATTTCAACATTATTTTATATTAGTACAACTAAAGTACAAATTAAAATCTTTAATTTTATATAAATATTATTTAAAGGTAGAATCAAATAAAGAAAAGAATCAATATTCAAAAAAATCACTATCAGCTTTTTACTAGTGAATCAAATCAGGAGGTCAACTATGGACTTAAAGTTATCCGGAAAAAAGGCACTTATTGTTGGAGGAAGTCGTGGTATTGGTAAAGCTATTGCCCGCCAGCTGGCTCTAGAAGGTGTAGATTGTACGATTTGTTCAAGAACCGAATCCACTCTAAAGACCGCAGCAGAGGAATTGGCACAAGAAACGAAGCGAAATATCTATCCGATCGTGGCAGATACCACTGATCCTAACTCTATCTTAAATCTAGTAGAAAAGTCAGCAGCAGCAATGGGAAGCATTGATATATTAATCAACAGCGGAGCCCGTGTTGGCGGCCAGGAGCCAGAGGATTTTTATAGTATTAAAGATGAACTTATTTTGAAAGATTTTGAAGAAAAGTACATGGGCTATTTTCGCTGTATCCGAGCGGTTGCACCTTATATGATAGAAAATAAATGGGGCCGTATAATAAATATAAGTGGTCTGGCTGCTAGAATTGGCGGCAATTATTTTAGTTCCGGTCCGCGTAATGCATCTGTTGTCCATATGACGAAATCCGCCTCATTGGAATTAGGAAAGCACGGAATTAACGTTAATGCTGTTTATCCAGGGATCGTCGATACAGAAACGTTTAGAGGCCGGGTCACGAATGAGGAAGCTATACGCCATGTAGAATCACTGAATTCCCTCGGCCGCTTGATAACTGCAGAGGAAATTGCTTATGTCGTTACCTTCCTGGCTTCACCTTTGGCGGCATCGATTACTGGCGATGTTATTCCGGTAACTGGCGGCATTGGAAATACCGTTTATTTCTAACATACTTGGTTGTTACTGTTAACTGTTTCATAGATTGCCAATTAATAGTCTATGAAAATATATAATATAAAAAACGAGCCTCATTAAATTGTGAGGCTCGTTTCATTTAGATTTTTATCGAATATTTTGCTGTACGTAGGAATTTGTCGATCTTAGTAACAGTTGATTCAATGTTGTTAGAGAAAATAGCCATGTGTCCAAAAAAGCCGTGTACCATACCGGGTTCACATGCATATTCAACCTGCACACCAAATTTTTTCAGACGATCAGCATAAGCCCTTCCTTCATCCCGAAGCACATCATTTTCCGCTGTGATTACTAATGCTTGTGGGAGGCCACTTAAATCTTCAGCGACCAAGGGGGAAGCGTACTCATTACACCTGTCCTCTTCATTCCTTAAATAATGATCACGGAACCAAATCAGCTGTTCGCGATCCAGACCAAATCCTTTTGCAAATGTTTGATGGGATTCCGTATTGCACTCAAGGTTTGTCGGAGGATAAAGTAAGACCTGAGCAGTGATGTCGGGACCTTTTCTGTCTCTCGCCATCATCGTAACTACTGTTGCTAGATTTCCACCTACGCTATCCCCTCCGACTGCCAATCTAGATACATCTCCGTTAAAGGAAGACCCTTTTTCATACACCCATTCCAAAGCCGCATACGCGTCTTCGACTGCAGTCGGAAACTTATACTCTGGTGCAAGACGATAGTTTACGGATACAACAATACTTTCCGTTCTATTTGCGATCATTCGACAGCTCGCATCCGTCGATTCAATGTCTCCGAGAACCCATCCCCCACCATGGTAGTATATAAATAGGGGAAAGGGACCTTGCCCTTCTGGTATGTACACCCGACATTTAATTTCTTCATCCAGGCTTACTGTAAGCATCAAATCCTCTACCTTTGATAGAGGTTCTAATTTTACAGCAGGGCGCGGTGCTTTCGAAAGTAAATCCCTAACAGTCTTAGGATCCATTTTATGAATAGGCCGCATCTGATTAAATGCTTGTAAATATTTTTCTGCTTGCGGATCTAAATTTACCAAGGAGCATCATCCTCACTTCAATTAATTTTAAAAATAACTCGGCTATATCCTAACCTTTTATTCCGGTCATATGGCATTTAAATACATAAAATGGTGATTTTATCCACCATATTTCGTTGAATAAAATCACCATCTCACTTGATATAAGAAATAATGGTGTTTAATACTACCACCAGCTTTTTATCTTTCTACAGGTACCCCGCCGATATAAAACTCGAAATCTGGGGCAATTTTCCGGCCATTTGGCATCATGAGCCATAATCTTAATAGATGGCGTTTCTTGTCATCTTCTTCGTAATCTTCAAAATGAGTCCGTGAGTGAAAAACGGTATAATTATTAACGAATTGCATATCACCCGGTTCCATCATCATATCAATATGGAAGTTTTCATCATGAGTAAGGGAATCGATAAAATCAAATGCTTCGATTTCCTCTTCCGACAAAGGGATCCCTGTTTTCGTTTGTGCTGATTGGACATATTGGCGAATATATCTGCAGCTTAATTTACCATCGTAATAGCTAAAGATCGGTGTTTGAACTACTGGAGATTGACCAGGTGCTTCTTCCCCGCGAAGATCATGGGCAAATGGACGATAGAGAATTTCAAGGTACTCTGGGTGCTTCTCCAAAATTTCATTATAGATCGACATCGCACTTGCGATACTGCTTAAACCGCCAGATTTCGCTTTCTTAAGACATAGTAATCCAACCACATCAGCGAGATCTGTGTGATAATCAAGATGTACATTCGTTTGGTAACCACGTACTTTTGTATTATCACTAAAGTCTTTACCTACGTTTTTGATATGCCCTAAGAGTTCCCCAGTTTTGCTTTGGATTATCGGTAGTCCCAAGTGAAGTCCGAGACCCCAGTAAATGATGCTCGCTTCTTCGTCAGTAAACTGGTCCATTGGCAATCCACGAATCAATAGAAATCCTCTTCCATTCTCCAGCTCGTCAACAAAGTATTTAATTTCGTCAGCTAAATCAATAATCGGGAAATCCTCCTTTTTAAAATCAGGTGCTGTTAATCCCTTTTGTTGAACATGCAATACTGCCTTCTCAAGAGCAGCAATCGTGTTCTCGGACAAATAATAAATCCATGACTCATCTTTAGCTAGTTCACTACCTTTCCATGCTGATCGCCCTTGGATTTTTTCATTTAAAATGATTGACATTAAAACTCCTCCTTCAAAATGGACTATTGCCAATTTACTATTTTTGTACTTTAATTATTTTCAATTATATAAAAATATTATTTTTAACTTATTTTCTCCTCTGCTTCAATCATTGTGTGGCCTTGCTTTGCGGGACGTACACCGATCCAAAATAATAGTCCGATAATCAGCATCCCTATAGAAGAGGCTTGAAACGCATAACCATAACCTATTGCCTCAGTCCCTGCATTTTGGATAAGATATCCAAAGACAAGTGGAGCAATAATACTAGTTGTACTTGCAAGAGCAATGAACGCCCCTTGTGCCTTTCCAATGTTTTGAGGAGAAAAAAACTCCATCAATATAGCGGGCGCGAGAGAAAGAATGACATACGCAAAACCGGGTGCAAGGGTAAAGAATATTATGGACATAGACGTTGAAGTCACGGTATTTGCTAGATATATACATAAAGCGGATAACACCATCATCAAACCAGCAAGATTAATTCGTGCTTTGCGAATATCTCCTGATTTACGATAAAGCCGGTCTGAAAGCAAAGCAAATCCAAATTGGCAAAAAGCTGCAAAAAGAAAAGGTAAAGACACAGCTAGTTTTAATGTTTGACCATTAAACTGTTGAATTTTGGCAAAGTAAGCTGGAAACCATACCGCTTGAACGGACAATAACCAATAAGCACACCCACCGCACAAAACGGTCAAAATAAAATTTTTAGATAAAAGATGCGGATAAAACTGACGCCATGAAACCTTAGTGAGGCTAGACGACTGTTGCTCCTTTTGATGAATGTCAGACAGCCCGATTTCTTTTGGACTTTCTTTACCGAAAATCTGCCATAAAACTAACACAATCAGGCCAAGAATACCCATGGCAATAAATGCAGATCTCCATCCATATTGTTCAATCAAGGAGATTAATAATGGCGAAGCAATCGCTGAACCCCCTGTCGTTCCTAAGAGAACAGCACCAAAGCCTATTCCGTGTCTATGTTTAGGGAACCATTTTCCTATGATTGCTGTAGATAGAGCGGGAGCTGGACCTTCACCTGCTCCCAAAATCATTCTTGTTAACACAAGCAGAGACAAACTAGAAACGAAAGGGGTTGTAAATTGAACAATCAACCAAATCAAAGAAATCCACGATAACATTTTTTTCGTGTTTTTGGAATCGGCCATGCCTCCAAGAATGAAAGAGGAGAAGGTAAAGAACCAAAAGAATGAACTTCCTACAATTCCCCATTGCGAAGGACTTAAATGTAACTCTTTCATTAAAGGAACGGAAACTAAACCAATGATAATTTTATCTACCTGGTTGATCATACCGGAAAGAACTAGAAATAATAAAATAATCCAAGAATACTTTGGAGTGCTTGACATATATATATATCCTCACTTTTTCCCATATAAGGAACACATTTTCCTAAAATCTGAAAAGGTGTTCCCACTCGTTCTTACGAAATGTTGAAGCAAAATTACTTCAAAGTTTCTACAATACCGCCAGCTGTTTGTTTACGAGGAGGTACACCGCCGCGACCCGGTTTCCCCGTATTCTCATCAATAAACATCGCGAAATCCGGGGAAATTTCCCGTCCATTTGGCATCGTAAGCCACAATCTTAATAAATGACGTTTTCGATCCAGTTCCTCATAGTCTTCATATTGAGTACGTGAGTGAAGAACCGTATAATTATTGACGAATTGCATATCCCCTTCCTCCAGCAACATATTATAATGCAACTTTTCATCATGAAGGAGGGAATCCAGTAAGTCTAATGCTTCAATTTCAACTTTCGACAGCTGGATACCTGTTTTCGCTTGGGCTGATTCGATAAATAAACGGACATATCGGCAGCTCAATTTTCCATCATAATAACTGAAGATTGGTGATGTAAATACTGGAGATTCTCCTGGCGCTTCCTCTCCACGACGATCAAAGTTAAATGGGCGACAGAGAATTCCTAAATATTCGGGGTTCTTCTCCAGAATTTCATTATAAACAGTCATCGAGCTGATGATACTGCTGTAACCTCCGGATTTCCCTTTTCGCAGGCTTAACAATCCGACAACGTCAGATCCATCCGCGTGAAAAGGAAGATGCAGTTTTGTTTGGTAACCGCGTACATTTGAATTTTCCAAGCTAAGACCTTGATCCCTAACGTGTCCTAAAAGATCACCATTAGCGTTTTGCGACACTGGTGTTCCCATATGAAGGCCGAGACCCCAGTAAATGATACTGGCTTCTTCATCTGTATACCTTTCAATTGGTAATCCGCGAATTAATAGAAATCCTCTCCCATTCTCCAGCTCTTCAACAAAGTAATCGATTTCATCTAAGAGATCTGAAATCGGGAAGTCCTCCTTGTTAAAATCAGGTGCTTTTAAACCCTTTTGTTTAACATGTGCTAAAGCGTTATCAAGTGAAGCAATCGTTTTTTCGGACAAATAATAAACCCATGATTCATCTTTAGCCAGGTCAGTGCCTTTCCAACCTACTGGACCTTTAACTTTTTCCTTTAAAATGGTTGACATAAGTAATCCCCCTATAATAATTTAGTTATTTTCTTACTTTACTTCGGTCAATTCTCTTAACTCTCTGCGCAAAATCTTCCCTGTCGAGTTCTTAGGCAGCTCTTTAAAAAACTCCACTTGTTTAGGAAGCTTGTACTTCACGAGTCTTTCCTTACAAAATTGGATAATGTCATTTATTGTAATCTGCTCATCCTTAACTACGACGTATGCTTTTACGCTTTCTCCGTATTCTCCATCAGGAACTCCAATTACGGCCGCCTCGACAATGGCAGGATGCTGATACAGGACTTCCTCTACTTCACGAGGATATACATTGTAACCGCCAACAATAATCATGTCCTTCTTACGGTCAACAATGTAAATGTATCCTTCTTCATCCATTGTTGCGAGATCACCGGTGTAAAACCACCCGTCTTTAAAAGCTGCTGATGTAGCTTTCGGCATCCCCAAATATCCCTTCATTACATTTGGCCCTTGAACAACTAACTCTCCGACTTCACCTCTCGGCAATTCTTTACCGAACTCATCTACCACTTTGCTTAGGACAGCTGGAATATTCAGGCCGATAGAACCTGGTTTGCGAGTTCCTTTTAATGGATTAATCGCAACGAGAGGGGCTGTTTCCGAAAGTCCATATCCTTCTAAGATTGAAACGTTAAACTTGTTTTCAAATTTATGCAGCAGCTCGACCGGAATCGAGGCACCTCCAGAGATACAAATGCGGATAGATTGGAAATCCTCCGCAATCGCTTCAGGTAATTGATTGATAAAACTGTACATCGTAGGTACGCCTGCAAACACAGTTGCCTTTCTTTCTCGAATGGTGTTGACCACATCGACAGGGCTGAATCTAGGCTGGATCAGGACTGTTGCTCCACAAGCAATTGGTGCATTCAAACAAACTGTCATACAGAAAACATGAAACATTGGCAGGACAGCTACTACACGGCCATTTTCATTGAGTTCAAGTAATTTTGAAATAGAGTCTGCATTCGATGCTAAGTTCCGATGTGATAACATCGCACCCTTTGGTTTCCCGGTAGTACCTGACGTGTACAGAATGACTGCAAGGTCTTCTTGATCAATGTAAAGGCTTCCACAAACATTCAGGCTTGTTGCCATGAGATGTTCCCATGTCCATTCCTGATTCTCGGCATCGGTATAAATGACTAACTTTAGATTTTTCAATTGTTTCTTTACTTCTGATAACTTCGGCTCTACGGATACGTGAGCAATGACCGCTTTGGCTTGACTATTATCTAATATGTAGCTGATTTCCCCTTGGGTAAACAAAGGATTAATCGGTATAACAAATGCACCTAGTCGTAAAATGCCGTAGTACGCAATGAGAAATTCAGGGCTATTTCCTAATAAAAGAGCCACTCCATCTCCCTTCCCTATTCCTTGGGCAGACAATCCAGCAGCCAATTGATCCACCTGCTGATTTAGTTCCCTATAAGTAACACTTTTATCACTATAGATATAAGCGATACTTTCTGGGAAATTACTTGCGCTTTTTTTCAGATTTTCGTATAGATTATTACTCATCAAGAATTCCACCCCTTTTCCTCACTTAGAAGCGTTTATACGCTTACTATTGTGAATATTTTAAATATTACTACATTAAGTATACTCATAAATAATAATTAAATAAAATTAAAGATTTTAACTTGTATATAACAATCGCTAATATACAAAAGTAATGTTCAACATATCCAAGTTCATGCTGGAGCTTCCATGTTCTCTACATTCACTTCTAAATAAAAAGACAAAGCCCAAGTAAAGTAGGCTTTGTCTTTTACATTTTTACTATCTTTAATTCTTTAAATAATTTTCTATTAACTCAATAAATAAGTTCATAGATTTCGTATGCAATTCAGGAGATTCCGTTATAACTGAAAAATTCCTCTTTATCGGTGTTCCATTTACATTTAATAATTGAATCGTACCAAGCAGTCTTTCTTTTTTTACAGAAAGCTCAGATAAGTAACTAATACCCAGCCCTGCTTCTACTGCTTCTTTAATTAGTTGTGTGCTTCCGAACTCCATTAATTTTGTAGGACGTATTTGCAAGGATTGAAATAATTTATCTGTTGCATCTCTTGTTCCAGAGCCTTCTTCACGGACAATCCAATTCTCTTGTTCAACCTGACTTGGTGTCACTTCCTTATTATAATAAATTGGATATTTACCTCCTGCCACAATATACATTTGGTCTGTAGAAACTGTTTTAATATACATATTGCTATGAGATATGTCTCCTTCCACGATCCCTACATCAATCTCATGACTTATGATTGCTTTGGCAATATCTCTTGTGTTTCCTATCTGAACCGAAGGAACGATATTCGGGAATAAATTCCTCAGTTTTGCGAGTATATGGGGTAAAACGTATTCACCAAAAGTATAACTGGCACCAATTTTTAATAGTCCTGTTGGCTCGTTATATAATTCATTGACTAACACAGACATTCGTTTATATAATCCTGTTATTTCTTTTGCATGTAAATAGACTATTTCACCTGCTTTCGTGAGCTTCACACTTTTGTTTGTTCGCAGAAACAGTTTTGCGCCTATATATTTTTCTAGTAGTTGAATTTGCTGGCTAACGGCAGGCTGCGTCAAATGAAGCCCTTCGGCAGCTCTGGAAAAGTTTCTTTTATCAGCTACAGAAATAAATACAGATAATAGTTGATCCATACGTTCACCTTCTTTATATCGTTTTTACTTATTATAACTATAATAATCATTTATTTTCCTTATTGTAAATTATTCGATACGATAATGATAAATAAAGCAATCGAGGGGATGAAAACCAATGGAACAAAAAGCATTACTATTGACCAGTCCTAATCAAGAAAAAAAAGCTAAAAAAAACCTAAATGTATCGTTGGTATATGGAATAGGTTTTACGTTTATCATAGCCCTGTCTGGCTTTTTTTTGGCAGCAATACCTGGTCTAAATCGCATTGGACCACTTGCATGTGCAATTTTACTTGCTGTTATTTATAGACAGGTTTTTGGATATCCAGAAAGATTACGTACTGGTATTCAATTTTCAGCAAAAAAGCTTTTAAGATTTGCCATTATACTTTACGGATTAAAGCTTAACATGATCGTAATTTTTCACGAGGGCTTTCCACTATTGCTTAAAGGAGCCTTAACAATTATTTTTTCGATTGTTGTTCTTATGTTCATTGCAAAATTGCTGAAAGCAGATTTAAATCTTTCTCTATTACTAAGTGTTGGCACTGGTATTTGTGGTGCTGCTGCCATCGCAGCCGTATCTCCCATTATTAAAGCAAAAGATGAAGATACGGCTATGGGCGTCGGCATCATAGCATTAGTAGGTACGGTTTTTTCAATTATCTATACCTTATTATTTCCTTTATTGCCTATTAGTTCTATAGATTATGGAACCTGGGTTGGAATTAGCCTTCATGAAATAGGTCATGTTGCATTAGCTGCCGTTCCAGCAGGGCAGGACGCTCTTGCTCACGCATTACTCGCTAAACTTTCAAGAGTATTTCTATTAATTCCGCTTTGTTTTATCCTAATGCTTTGGATGAAAAAGAATGGAAAAATGGAGGGAGAAGCAAAATTCGAGTTTCCATGGTTTTTAATTGGTTTTATCGTCATGAGCTTTGTGGGGACCTATATCATGGGTCATGAGGTTTTAGTATCAAATTCAACTATGTCTGATATTGCAACTTTGACATCATTTATTTTAACGATGTCTATGACCGGCTTAGGATTAAATATTAGCCTAAAAGAATTACGTACTAAAGCAATACGTCCGCTTATTGCCATTATCATTACATCTTTGCTTTTGTCTTTTCTAACGTTTTTTAATATTTAACTAATCCTTTCGTGTTAGTTTTAAAAGATTAGGTGGAGTAAAAGCTCCACCTAATCTTTACGTTTTACCTCGGTGAAAACTCAGATTACCTAATAATAGGGAAAATACCGTAATACTCTTCTAATGTCAAATTACGTTTTTTCATATCTTTTGCTATATCAGGGCCAACATAGCGAATGTGCCAAGGCTCATATTTGTAGCCCGTAACGTGCTCTTTTCCTTTTGGATAACGTACAATATATCCAAAATTAGCGCTATTTCTATCTAGCCATTTCGCTTCTTTTGTATCGGCAAAGCAGGAAGCCGCTGCACATTTCCCAGTACTTCCACTAACATCAATTGCCAATCCCGTTTGGTGTTCACTTGTACCCGGAACAGCACTATAGGTTATTGCCTTTTCGTAACCATCCCTTTTTACATATCGATTAAAAACCGCCGTTTGAGTCACCTCAGAACGATATCCAGATACTCCACTCAAATAAATTTTATCCTGTTTTGCTACTGCAAACATTTTTTCTAATGCAACTGCTGCTTCCTTCCGCAATTTACGTTTTTCTACTTTTTCCTTAAATATAAAAGAAGTATTAGGATAAACTAAATTGTTTGGAACATAATTTTTGGGCAGGTAAATTTTTTTGTTTACAACAACAGCTATTGATGCAGGATATTTCGTGGTATAGATCGTTTTCCCATTCTGCCTCTTCTCCTGTTTTATATAAGAAGCTTTTGTTATGGGTACTTTTTGATTAGAATTGGAGCGATTTGCAAGTGGTGTTACAGATTCTTCTGAACCGCTATTTGTTTTTTTAGATGAAGAGGACATATTGGAATCTCTGTTACAACCAACGACAGCTATCAATGAAAAGAGAATGAACCATGCCTTTACATATTTTTTAAACATGATAAACGACTCCTCCAAACCATAATCAATTCACTTAATCAACTGTTTTTCTAACTAGAAATGTTTTTCGAAATAATAGCTATATATTATTAGTAGGATTTGAAACATAATTTGAATCTATACATAGGACTATTTGACAAAAAGACAACCGAGCGCCGAAGCAAAGGGCGGTAAAATGGTCTTCCACCAAGGCAAACTCAATCATTGTATCCAAATAAAAAAGACGGTAAGGTCGGTTTCCGCCACGAAATCTACTATTTGAAGTCTTAGTCAAGAACTTGACCAATTAATATTTATGTATCAAAAGATTGTTACACCAAAATCTTATAAGCAAGTAAACCAAATCACTATTTCATTTTTAGCTTGATTATTTAACTGGGTTGCTTTATTTTCTATTTTTTAGGTTTTTAAAAAAGTCATCAATAAATTCCTTCGCTACCTTTGTTAAACCTTTTGTTTCTAAATATATAAGCCAGAAATCAATTGGAAAATAATTTTCTTCCCTAAGAGGGATGATTTTTATTTCTCCAACTTTAACCATGGAACTATGTATAATAGAAAAATCATGCAAAAATAAAACGGCTTGACTTTCCTTTACCAACTCGAAAAGAAGGCTGCTGCTATTTGATCTAATTAAAACTTGATTGGGATTCAGTTTTATTAATTTTAATACCTTTTTATAATCCGATGAATTATACATAACAAATTTTGAATTCTCTAAATCACTAAGTCTTACAAAATCGAAAGAATAATAAGGTGAATTTTTACCAACCGCTATACAAATGTGTCCCTCGTGAATATGTTCAAAACAAATATTTTTTTCTCTTTTTAATTCATTTAAAGATGCATGGATTAAAGCGAAGTCATAGTTTTCTTTGTTAAAATTCTGAATAATATCTGTAGGGTTTTGCTCAACTACTTCGAATGTAATATCACGATTTCTTGAATTAAACTTAACCATTGTTTCCTGAATTACATAAGAAAAGGTGGGAGCTGTAATAATTTTTAAATTAGTTTGATTACTATTTTTATAATCATAAATTTCTTTGTTCAGTTCTTTAATGGTCTTAAGTAAATCGATTGCTTTGGAAATAACTATTTTCCCTTCAAAAGTAGGAGTAACTCCTTGTTTTGCTCGGTTAAAGATTTTTATTCCCAGCTCATTTTCTAGCTGTGTTATGGATTGACTCATCCCTGAAGGTGAAATAAATAACTTTTCTGCTGCTTTGGTAATTGACATCTCATTTGCAACATTGACAATATACTCCATTTGTTCAAAATTCATTGTATCACCTCAACATCAACTAAACCGATCCAAATTATAATCTATGAAAACCTTTTACACTTGATTTTTATTCTCCGACAGACACAGTAGTTCTGCAAGGAATTCTTCAAAAAAAAACCAATTTTTGGTCACTCATTGGACGCGTTCCCCAATCTGAGTACGCGCCCACCCGAGCTATTATTCATCCGAGTTAAGGATCTGCACGTCGAAATTCGGTTCGATCGACATTTCCGGAAAGTCTTTGCGCCAATTTAAAGACTTCCAAATGTTCGGATGGTATGCCTTAAATTCCTTTCCGATGCCAAGAATGTCGCAATTCGCTTTTTGCATAATCTCGATCGTCGCTGCCGCTTTTTCTTCCAGATGTTTACTCAGTTCTTTTTCTATTCGATTAACGTAATCGGGCTTAAGTGTTAGAGCTGACTTGCCAAGTTTGAATACATTAATTTGCAATCGGACTCCGATGGTGACTTTCGGCAATTCGCCCGATTCGGGGTGGGTGATAATCTTTGAATTTATTTTTTTGATGGAAAACGCGTAATCGATGTTTTTATCCTCAATTTTACTCGACAAATTTCCGGTAAACTTTTGTCCTCCAGTAATCTTCCCTAACATCAACATCAATATTTGGACTTGGTCTTTGTCTAGCTCCTTGCCAGTATACGTACCTTGACGGTATAATAGGGCGCCGCCTAATACCATTGACGAGTTAGATTGTTTCAGCAAAGGCACCGCGAGACATTCCAATGGATCTTTTCGTGATAGTATTAATTTCATCATGCTAACGTTTGGTGCATTTTTATTCTTTTCTAAAGACATAACAAAATCGACCAGATCACTTGTAAATTTTTTATTTGTACCTATTTTACTTTTCAAAAGCTTCAACATGTCCCCCTCTAAAATAACTACGGGAGAATTGATCGCCGTATAGGGGGCTTTAAGTAAAAAAGTAAGCTCATTAACTGGATCATCCGTTGCGAAACTTTTACTAAATAAATAGATTCCCGTGTGCACCCCAAAGAAAGGACCTTTTTCTGTATATTGACCTTGGCCGACAGCTTCGATTAAACTATGTCCTTTTAGCTCCGTTATCTGAGAGGACGGCTCCCCATTACCTTGACCGGCATTATTAAGCACCGTGACGATATAATGGAGCAAAACGTCACCATTCTCATTATCCAGGTCGATACCAGCTATATCAACCAAACCAAGAGTTTTCAGCGGTAATCGATCCCAACAACCGGTCAAGAAGAGCACCAACAAAATCGCAATTATCGCTTTTTTCATCCTCCTGCCGCCTTTCCCCGTGCCAAAGAAATGAGAAGCAGAATTGTCGGCACAATAGCTATCATAATAGCAGTAACAATATTATGATAGTCTGAAAATCGGGACTGCCATTGCCGGTCGGAGGCCCCTAATCCGAATCCGAAGCAAACAACCACTATAATCCATACCAAAAAAGGATGGTTGCGGATTTCTTTACTTCCAATGAACGCCAGATAACGGGCGGACATAAACAAATAAACATAAACCGTTACCGCAACCACAGATAGCCAAATCGTCATAAATAGAATATCGAGGCTTTGAACGACTGGCCATCTGAATTTACGAAGAATGAACACCATCGGCTCCGGGATGGACTTCAATTGACTTTCGCTGAAGTTGTACGTAACAATGACTGTTATCAACATATAAAAAAAGGTCGTAAATCCATTGGCGGCCGATACTGCCATTACGATATCCTTCTTCTTGCGGGATCTTACAAATGGAAAAGCGTACAGGAGAAGCTCATATCCCGAGTACAACCAAAACGAAGGGACTGCACCCTTTAGAAGCGGTCCGATCCCGTGAGTGCCGATTGGCAATAAATGACGGAAGTCCCCTTTTCCCATTCCACTTACCAATACTATCACAAAGCAAATCAGAAACATTAACATAATCATCTGCGTAATTGTAGCCATTGACCGGAGCGTAGATGAAGCGATATACGCTGCAATTGTGAAAGATACTCCGATTATCACAAACCAGGGAGTCTCAAATAACACCCAGCGGTTGATGATATCAGAATAAGTGATAGTAACCATAAAAATATTTTCCATGAAGTACGCGGCAAACACGAAGTTCACGACCGATCCTAACGGCTTTCCAACAATAGCAGTAATATACTGGGGCAACGACCGATCAGAATATCTCTTTCCAAGTTGGTAGATGATTAGGATGACCGCTTGAGCAAGCACTCCCCCGATCAATATGGACAGCCACGAGTCGTTGCCCGAGTTGCGTATTTGTGCGTAAGGGAGCGTTAAAACGCTAACGCCGATTTGGGTCAGAATAACGAGGCAAATAAGCTGGTTGATAGAGATTTTTTCTAAGTGTATCATTCAGTCCCCCCCCTTCGAGCACTTATTCTCATTTCGTCTTTTGCCAAGCTTTCCTTCGGGCGTTTTTTCAAGCTTCTGATCGGTCCTCTGAACCATGTATCCTGGATCGTATCACCGCTAATTCCCGAGTAAAAGTACGGTATGCCCATCGTGTTTAAACGGGCCAAATGCGTCACCACCATTAGGAATGAAAGCTCCAAGCCGAATAGCCCGAAAATCGAGGCCATCAAAATGAACGGGTACGACAAATATCGGGCCGTAGTACTCATTTCGTAGGAAGGAATTATAAATGAAGCTATGCCCGTTAGCGCCACTACGATGACCATCATGTTGGAAATCAGATTAGACTCAACAACGACTGTACCGATGACAATGCCTCCTACTACACCGATCGTATTGGCAATTGAGCTTGGGAGACGGATTGTTGCTTCTCGCAAGATTTCGAGTATTAACAGCATAGTTAACGCTTCGAGTACTGGTGGCAACGCGATGTATTGCATAGAGCTTTGCAGTGTCAGTGCGATAGGGAACGGGACAATACGTGGATCAAAAGTGACAAGGGCCACGTAAGTGCCCGGCAGGCTCATAGCGAAAATAAAGCATATGATCCGAAGAAACCGAAAGGCGCTGCCGAACAGCCAGCCGATTTGGTAATCGTCGGGTGTTTGGAAGAACGCCCAGAATGAAACAGGAACGATCAGACAATTTGGCGAACCGTCGGTTAAAATCGCAATTTTCCCATCCAACAGGTAAGATTTTACCCGGTCCGGTCTTTCGGTTATAAGCATTTTTGGAAACATCGAGAATTTTTTGTCTTCAATCATTTCTTGAATAAACCCGGTCCCTTCGACGTAATCAATGTCGATGCTGTCGATCCTGCGATCAAACTCCTTTAGAACATTTTCGTTGGCTAGAGACCGTAGGTAAAGTACGGCAACTTTTGTATTCGACCTACGGCCAAGCTGATAGAATTTTACGACAAGATCAGCTGTCGAGATTTGCTTGCGCATCAGATTGAGATTCGTATCCAAGTTTTCGATCAACGCTTGGTTGGAACCCCGGAGCACCCGTTCGTTCACTGGGATGTTTACCGCGCGTTCTTTGTTAAGTTGGGTTCCAAGTAAATAGAGCTTCGGTTCGCCCTCAATTTGAACCACCGTCTGCCCTTCGACCAGCGCTTGCGACGCAACCGACAGAAGATCTGTCTCGCTGTATTCCAGAATGGTCACGGCATCGCGTACGCTGATGTCCGCGTTGCGAAGCAAAGGGCGGATAATATGGTCCTGCACCACGGCAAACTCGATCATTGTATCAAAATAAAAAAGCCGAAAATGTCGGTGGCCGGCCACGAAATCGCTCGATTTGAAGTCTGAGCTATGGAATAGCATTTCCTTCAGCGACTTCTCGTTTTGGTCTAGTGATTGGTCGGCTATCATTAAAGGTACCTCTTTTCTTCAAATCGGAAAGTTTTACATATTTTACCCTCAACTTCTTTTCCTATTCCGTTTCAAAGCTATTGAAATGAACTTTTCGCTACATCGAGTGGCAGCTTTATTTTTTGCATATTTCATTTGATTGTCTTCTTAAGTATTACTTCACAAGATGCTCCATTCTTCTAAATGTACTTAATTTTTTGAAGAATGTAGAATGTTGTAGTAATAGAGAGAAATGGCGAAGGAGGCAATTAGTTATGTATGAGGGCAAAATCATCAAGTTTTATCGTGAGAAATACAAACTAACTCAAGAACAATTAGGGAAAGATATATGTTCTATCACACATATTAGTAAAATTGAATGTAATCAAACAACCTACTCACCTGAAATCATTTCTTTATTATCCATGCGGCTTGGAATAAATATGGAGTTGGAAATAAATAAACTTAAAAATATTAAACAACACTTATTTCATTGGCAGGATGCTATAATTATGCAATCCTTTGAAGACATGGAACAAATTAATAGTGAGCTGGAGCGCGAATTATTAATTGAAATCTCAGAATATAGATTTATGTATCAGTTACTTCGAGCTAGATATTTCCTAATGAATAATTGGCCCCTTGAGGCATTTAAGACTATAAAAAAAATACAAAAAATAGAAAACAAATTAACACCTTATGAAACCAATTTATTAAAACATGTTTTGGGTATCTACTACTTTGCAAAACACGAATACGTAAAAGCAATAGAAACATTAAAAACCATACAAAATGAGGATTATAATAATCCAGAATATTATTATCACCTGGCAATCGCTTACCACACTATACAATCACCCGTTTTAGCTTATTATTATGCTGAAAAATCCCATGAATTCTTTCAAGATATGAATAACTATCTTAGAGTTATTGATGCAGAAATGCTTATGATCATTCAGGTTGAAGATGATAATGGAAAAGAGGAAATCATAAAACGGTATAAAAAATTAATTAAAAGCTGTGAATTAATGAATGCCCCTGAGCGAAAGGCAAAAGTGTTACATAACTTAGCGGCTGAATACTTCCGAAGAAAAAACTATGAGCAAGCAAGCAGGTTTTATAAAGAATCCATGTCCCTTAAGGATCAAGAATCTCCTGTCTACTTACTTTCTTTAGAAGGTTTTATTCGCAGTTCATTTGATGGGAATCTAATTAACAATGATCAACTAATACAACTGACAGAACATGGATTAACAATTGCAACTAGGATTAAGGAGTTATTATATATCCATTTATTTAAACTTCTACTTTACTTATTAAAATCTAAAGAAAAAGAATATCATCAATATTTATTCAATAAAGCATTACCTATGTTTAGTAATTCTGGTTATACTTATTTGATAAAGCGTTCTAAAAAGGAATTATTTCATTATTATTCTAATAATAATTTACTGGATGAAGCATTGGAAATGGCAAACTTATTAATCAACGCTTAAAAACTTGTATACAGTCTAGAAGGAGGATGATTCTTCCTTCTTTTTCATTTGAACAAAAACATCCCTGAAAATTTTCAGGGATATTTTTGTTTCTTATTTGCTAACCGTTACTTTTGTAGCAGCACTTACGTTGCCAGCAATGTCCTTCGCTGTTACGTAAAGGTTTGTGCCTTTTTTTTGTTTTTCAATGGAAATAGTGAACTTCCCATCTTGATCAGTTTTTCCAATTCCAATTGTATCTTTACCTTCTTTTACAACAATCGTAGAGTTTGCTTCAGCTGTACCTGTTACTTCTGTTGTCTTAGAAGTCACTGTATCAACTGTCGGCGCATTTGGAGCTGTTTTGTCAATCGTAAAGTTTACGGTTGTTGCGTTTCCAGCTGCGTCGGTTACCACTAATGTGTGACTTCCTTCGCTAGTTACGGTCTTACCACTTGTAGAATCATCCCCATCTAATGTAGCCGTTCCTTCATTAAAGGTAATGATCACATCTTTTTTGTAAAGTCCATTGTTGCTTACACCAGTTACGACTGTAGATGTTTTATCAATGGTAAATTTCACCGTTATTTCGTTTCCGGATGTATCAGTTACTACTAATGTGTGGTTACCCTCGCTAGTAACGGCTGCCTGTTTTATCGCTTCCTGGGCGAGTAAAGAAAAATGGAGATAAAAGGTAAAAAGTTGCCAAGCTCCTAAAGGAAATGGGCTCTTTTTATTACTTATTAACTGGTTCTGCATGAAAATATTCTTCCAGTGTAATTCCTTTGTTCATAATTTTAAGAGCAATCGATTTACCTACATAACGTAGGTGCCAAGGCTCATATTGATAACCAGTAATGGCTTTTTTTCCTTTTGGATATCGAATAATAAAGCCGTAATCCGCTGCATTCGCCTCTAACCAAAGGGCCTCTTTTGTTCCCCCGAAGCAGTCTTCCGCAGGACACTGCCCATCTCCTCCAGTAACATCGATTGCAAGACCGGTTTCATGTTCACTCGTGCCAGGCAAAGCACTGTACGTTTTTGCTTCCTCATATCCATCTTTACTTACATAAGACTGAAATAATGCTGTTTGAGTTGCATGTGATCGATAAGCCGAAACACCTATTAATGAAATACCTTGTGATTTTGCATCAGTAAATAGGTCTTTAATCGCTCCTGCTGCCTCTGAACGCATTTTTCGCTTTTCAGTTTTCTCTTGGAAAATAAATGGAATATCTGCATAAATAAGATCTGGTGGGGAATAACTTTCTGGAAGCTTATGTAGGTTATTTACGAGAACAGAAATGCTCTTTGGGTTAACGTCAACATGGATACTTTCATCATTCTGTTTTGCATGTACGGACGTTGTTGATTCAGGTTTGATTTTTATATCTCGATTATTATCTGTAAAACTAGTTAATAACACTGCAAATATAATAATGCAGTCCCTGATTAATAGTTTGTCCAATTTAGCCACATCCATTATTAAACTGTATACATAGATTCATTTGGATTTTAAATTAACAGATAGATTTTATCATGGTGACTTGGTTTAATAAATTACAGAAAACTTAACATGTTATGAAGTAAAGCTTAATATTACCGATTTTTTAAAGTTTGCATAAACGCTAAGACTAGAAACGTCATCAATCCTGGTAATGAAGATATTTTTAGCTCCCCCCACTTCCGTATAATTTTATAAATTGAAATTGAATTTTGTGACCTCAGCCCCTGTTTTAATATTAGTAATACTTACTTACACATTAAAATCGTTAATTTTATTTAATTATAATTTATAAGTATAATGAATATTGTTAAGATTTTAAAATCTTTGAATATTTCCAATACAGGAGGAAATCAGCATGTCATTGAACCAATTTTTTGATTTAACAGGAAAGACAGCAATCGTTCCTGGAGGCGGCAGCGGGTTAGGCCGTCAAATGGCAATTGCACTTGCAAAAGCTGGTGCTAACGTTGTAGTAGGTTCACGTCGTTTAGAAGTTTGCGAGAACGTTGTAAAAGAAATTGAAACGTTAGGAGGACAAGCATTTGCCCTGGCATTGGATGTAACAGATCCTGAATCTGTTGGACAAGCTGTAGAGAAGGTAATTTCTCAATTTGGCAAGATCGACATTTTAGTCAACGCTAGTGGAGTAGCTTATGAAATCCCTGCGACGGAGATGCCTTTTAAAGAATGGCAAGTTATGATCGATACAAATTTGACAGGTACATTCTTAATGTGCCAGGCTGTTGGAAGACATATGATTGAAAATAAATACGGAAAAATCATTAACGTTTCTTCAACTGTTGCAACTAGGGGTACGGACCCAGAAGTAGTAGACTCTGTAGGATATGCAGCAAGTAAAGGTGCCGTTAACACATTAACGAAGGATCTTGCAGTCAAGTGGGCACGTCATGGACTGACTGTGAATGCTATTGCACCTGGAATCATGACTACTGGAATGAATGATCCGCAAGTAGAAGGTACACTTGCAAATAGATTGGGCGGGGAAGGTACTAAGACTCCTTCAAGGAGATTAGGCAGAGATAGTGATATAGCTGGAGCTGTCATTTATTTTGCTTCGGCATCCTCTGATTATTGTAATGGAAATATATTGGGTATTGATGGCGGACTTGGGGCTAAGTAATATTTATACCCAGCCTTAGTTCGATAATTTGATAGAGCACTAAAAACAGAGGCTACCTAATTCCTCTGTTTTTTAATTTTGATTTTTAAAATGCTTATAGAACTTATTACATCCGAATTGATCGATTGTTCAATGATAAAGCTCTCTTAAATAACTTTGTTGATCATCAACAAAACCCACCGAATAATGATCCGGTGGGTTTTATGTATCAACGTTGCTTTAAGTGTATACGACTTTTTTCTATTATCAAGAAATCAGATAAATACCTGACAATCAGATTGGCTATTTTTTAAAAAACCTTGGTAAATATGCTTTGTGTGCCTCTAGCATTTCGTCTACAATCGCTATAGCCATTTTATCGTTTGCAACAAGCGGATTGATCGTCAATGCAACGATTGCTTTTTCACGACTTCCTTCTACCGCAGCCTCAATGGCCATCTGTTCAAAAGATTTAATCGTTTGTATCAATCCTCGAACTGGAACTGGCATTTCTCCCATCGTTAATGGTACTGGACCATCCTTTGTAATGACACAGCTAACTTCAACAGCACTGTTATATGGCAGGCCTGAAATTGCCCCTTTGTTCATTGTATTCAATGGTTGAATATCTCGCGTATCATTGTAAATCGATGAGATCAAACGACAAGCCGCATCGGAGTAGTATGCCCCGCCACGTTTTTCTAACTCAGGTGGTTTTACATCTAGCGTTTCATCTTTATATTTTTCAAATAGAGATGCTTCAATCCGTTGTACGACTTCTGCACGTGTTTCATTAGACTCGAATTCTTTCAATTCTCTTGCCAGCATTTCAGATGTTTTGTAGTAGTAGTGATGGTATGAGCATGGGATGACATTGATACCTTTTAGGAATTCAGGTGCCCACTCCTCTGCGTCAATATTTTTTACAAAACTTGCATTTGCAGGGTCCATGATCATTTCAAGAACTTTATCTTTTACACTCACTCCATCTAGATAAACCTCTAATCCAAAAACCATATGATTAAGACCTGCAAAATCAATACGAACACGAGAGTGATCCACATTTAATAGATTTGCAATACCCATTTCCATTCCAATCGGAATATTACAAAGGCCAATAAATTTCTTAATATTTGAATATCTTAACGCTGCCTCTGTCACCATACCTGCAGGGTTTGTAAAGTTAAGTACCCACGCATTTGGACAAAGCTCTTCAACTTCCTTACAAATATCTAAAATTACTGGAATCGTACGGAGCGCTTTAAACAAACCACCTGCACCATTGGTTTCTTGCCCGATTACACCATGTTTTAATGGAATTCTTTCATCAAGTGCACGTGCAGCCAATTGCCCAACACGAAGTTGTGTCGTAACGAAATCAGCATCTTTCAAAGCCTCACGACGATCATACGAAAGGTGAATCTCAATTGGAACCCCAGCTTTTTTGACCATACGCTTTGCTAGCGCACCAACTGTTTCTAATTTTTCGCGACCTGCTTCGATATCAACAAGCCAAAGTTCTGTAACTGGTATTTTTTCATAACGCTTAATAATGCCTTCAACTAGTTCGGGCGTATAACTAGAGCCCCCACCAATTGTCACAACTTTAAATTTCTTTGACATTACTTAAGGCCCCTTTCATACATGTCAACGAACTCTTTTGCCAAGTCTTTTACGGTCATCGCATTCATCAAGTGATCTTGGGCATGAATCATTAAAAGTGAAATTTCTGTTGGATTTCCACCTATCTCAGATTGAATGAGTGATGTTTGAATATGATGTGCCTTATTTAAAGCATCACTTGCTTCTTTTAATTTCTCGCGTGCTAAATCCATATTCTGTTCTTTTGCGGCATGAATGGCTTCCATTGCTGCACTTCGACCATTTCCACCATGTAAAATCAATGTAAAAATTTCTGTTTCATGTTTTACCATAAAACTAACCTCCTTTCTCTTTCAAGAGAAATTTTGAAACCCTGATACCAATGACCACAAATTTTCCATGTTAAAACCATTTTGGTTATTCTTGTACTCTATTAAAATCTTCAAATAGTCATTTGCTTTTAAGAGGCATTATATAGGAAGAGATACATACAGAATTGTATACTACTTTTTTTCTATTAGTTTTATTGCTTGCTCGAGAATAGCTTCACCATTACACATGCCATAATTCATCATATCAATGACTTCAACTGGAATGTTTTTCTCACCACAGATGTTTTTCATTTCGTTCAAAATAAAACGTACTTGTGGTCCTAACAATAACACATCAGCCTCCTCGATTTCCGAGCGAACAACTGATTCAGAAACTGCCCAAATGCGTGCTGAAATCCCTTTTGACGCAGCAACTTTTTCCATTTTTGTAACGATAAGACTTGTAGACATGCCGGCAGCACAACAAAGTAAAATATTCATTATGATTTCCCCTTCTATTCTAAGCTTTTAACGTCGTTCTTATTGACTACGACTAATCGAGCTAATCGATCGTGTGCAGCTAATGAGTTTGGATTAGCAAATATGCTTATAACGGATATCAAAAATGGAAGGCCTTGAAAAAGAAACATCGATAAAAATTTAAAGAAACTTCTAACAATCACTAATAATACATAAGCAAGCTTACCTTTTTTGTTATGGATGTGTGTTAGTTTCAATCGAAATATTATCTTCCCAATCGTAGATCCTCTTAATAATAAGGTTGTTAAGACATCATAACAAAACCAGATAAGAAGCGATTGGAGAAAGGCTTCATTAAAAAGAGCCATTACCTTTACAGTAGCATCTTGACTAGCTGCTTCACCCATTGTTTTTTGAATTTCAATCATTTTTGTTAAGACTCCAGGGAAGTCTGCAAAACCTGTGATTCGATAAACAATTGAAAGTAGGATGGAGATAATCACCGCATCAATGACAAAAGCACCTATTCTTTTTAATCGTAACGGAGTAAATATTTTCTTTTTGATGTCCATAGTAGGTATTCGCATAAAAAATTAAGACGTCCGTTTGGATCTAGCTTCTACAATAACGGATATAATGGGTGTCAAACTTGAAAAGATTGACACCCGAAAGAAGTCACGCCTTAATTAATTGTTGCGTTCTCCATTTCTAAGTTTTTTTTATCCAACATCTTAGTATTTGAAGTTTTCTCCATTTCTAAGTTTTTCTTATCCCACATCTTAATGAATGGGAACCAAATTGCAGAGGCAACTGCAAAAGCAACCAATTGCATGACTACACCCATAATTTTACCACCAGTCATAAGATAACCACTGATGAAATATGGTGTTGTCCACGGGATGATCGTACCAGTCGTTTGTGGGAAAATACCCATTGATGTACCAAAATAAGTAACGGTTAAAACTGCTACTGGTGCAAGCATGAAAGGAATCATTAAGAATGGGTTTAAGACAACCGGAACTCCAAACATAATTGGTTCGTTGACATTAAAAATGGAAGGTCCAATCGCCAAGCGTCCAACTTTCTTAAGAAGTTTTGATTTTGCTAAAAACATCATATAGATAGCAACTGGTAAAGTAGCGCCTGATCCACCCATCCAGATACCATTCTCATAGAATGTATACGTAATGATATGTGGTAGTGTCTTTGCACCCTCTTTTACTGCCGCTAAATTTGCATCCGCATTCGTAATCCAAATAGGTTCCATAACAGAAGTGATGATGGATGAACCATGGATTCCAAAACTCCATAAGAGATGTTCCATTAAACTTGCGATAAGCGTACCAATGTAGGTTGAACCTAAAATCGTAAATGGTTGTGTGACAACGTCCTGTATAAAAGTTGCGAAATTTTCCCAACTAGTTTGCTCAAATACAAATCTAACTATTAAGAAGAAAATAATAATAACAAAACCAGGAATAAGGGCTGTAAAAGAACGTGAAACGGATGGTGGTACAGTATCAGGTAACGTGATGATCATCTTCTTTTGTAAGAAGAAACGATAAATTTCAGCGGTAATAATGGCAACAATTAATCCAACAAATAGATACTGTGCACTAAAAATATCGGGTGACCAAGCGGATACGCTTTCTTCATCAACCATGAAAGTGCTCATAATGTTAACAATTAAATATCCTGCTAATGCTAAAACACCAGCTGGAACACCATCAATATTCTTACCATCGACTTTATAACTGCCTGCTAGTGAGTATGCTACACCAAACACAGCAACTAAAGCAATGATACCCATTGTACCGTTATAAACGATGTCTCCAAAAGCATTCCAATTGTCCCCAAAGGTTTTTGCCATGAAGTTTTGATACCATTCTGCTTCTAACCAAGCTACAATAATGAAAAACGAACCAATTATCATAAGAGGCATTGCAAACATAATACCGTCACGTAAGGCAAGCAAATGTCTTTGATTACCTATTTTCGAAGCAATCGGTAAAAATTTCTCTTCAAAAAAATTACTTTTCATTGAATTATCACTCCTAATAAGGATTAGGATCTTGGTAAATCAGAAATTCCCCTTATACCAAGATCCTTATAAAATATTAACGATGCGATTTCTTAGAAACAGGTCTTACAAAAGTCATCACGTGGCTATCGTTTTCAAATCTAGGCTCTCCATCAATTGTCATTGCAGAGTATACAACAGTAGCAATGATGAAAGCTTGCTTATCTGTTTTATACGTAACTTCTCCTGTTTCACTATCAACAGCTACATCGTCTGGTGAAGATGATTCGTAACTAACTTCTACAAATTTGTTTCCATCAGTATTTAATTTTGAATCAGCCATTGCATTTTTCAACCATGTTGGATAGGCAAAAGAATTCTTGTCAAGCTTAGTAGGAGCAATTGGCTTTGCTGATTTCTGAGGATCAACAACATTGATTGTGTATGTTATTTTAGCAGGCGTTCTAAAGAATCCATCAATAACATACGCTGTAACGGTAGCTGTTCCCGGTTTTAAACCAGTTGCATAAGCACCATAGTACTCGCCATTTACACTTAAATCCGTTGGTCTTACGTTTCCTTCATCACCGTATGTTGCTATATTTCTTAGGTCAATAACTTGAAATACATCTGATTCAGCATTGATTTGTGTCGGTAATCCATTGATATATCCTGCTTGATCCCAAGCATCCGTTGCCCAAGACACATTCTTAATATATCCCGTTGTTTTAGCATCAAGCTTTACAGAGTCACCTACGTTAATTGTAAATGTATGTGTGTCTGCATTATATTTAGCATGAGGATTCATAGATGCTAGATTAGTTGGGTATTCAAGGCTTTCTGTACCATTATTAACTGGTGCAGTAACTTCTGATCCTAAATCTTCTACATAAGCAGCATCTTCAGGGTTTTGAGTGATCCAGTAAGGCATTGAAATGACAGTTGAAGATTCCATTGTTAAACTGTTACCAGAGTCAATCGTTCTTCTATCCATCGTTCCAAAAATGTTTGTGTTGTACTTGGACATCATAACTTCATCACGAGGAATTAATTGATCAACCATAAGATTTGGTGCTACGTGTGTTACGTCATTTCTGTTTGCTGATAATACATCAAAGTTCATGAAATTGTTAGGAATACGTGTCATATACCACTCTGAACCAGAAAGGTCAACTTGTGCGTTTCCGATATCAATACCTTTAGCTTTCAATGCACCTAGAGAAGCCGCGTAGAAAGTTGTCATGAATGGGTTTTTCTCTCTCTTTTCGTTTGTCCACCATTGGTTCATGCCTTCTAAGATTTCGTAACCGTTAAACTTATCAGCATGGTGAGATAATGTGTAGTATGCTAGTGCTTCTTCTTCTTCATCAGAATAGTTCATGTATGATTCGTGAGTTACACCACTTACACCGATATCATCACCGTTATGAGCAGCAATACCAAAGTATCTTGCAAGATATTGTAATGTCATATCAAGCATCGATTTTGAGTTATATGTTTTTGGATATCTTACTTCAAAATCATTGTGTTCATTAGCTTTTTCTGACGCTTTTACGCCATTCATTACTTTGTATTCGTTTGCAAAATCAAGTGGTTCAATTACATCAATGCCTTGATCTTCGAGGATTGCTTTTTCTACAGGAGTATACGTACCCAAATCTCTTGCAACTACAAGTGCTTGTAACTGTAATTGCGCATTTAATGGACCGTCTTCAAAGTCTGCATCTCTTCCCCATGCATCCTTATTACCATCAAGGTATTCAGGGTTCATATTTGCCCATCTTGTTGGAGCATTTGGACCGTTTAATCCATTTCCAGGAACAGAACCACTAGCAAAACGAGATTCAGCTGGGTTCTCACCATTAACAGTCAATTGGAAATAGTTGTTTAGAACTAGTGCATTTGTGTGGTTAATCATATCATTTTTGATAAGCGCTGCTAGTTCTGGATCATCTTCTTTGAATGCTTTATATGCTAGGTCTAATGTAAAATAATGACCTACTAATTCATCTGTAGATGTTGTTGCTTTGTAAAAAACTTTATCTGAGTCTAAATCTTGTGAATCAGCATCAAAACCTTCGTTTTGGTTTGCAAAAACTTCTGTTAAACGTGGAGGTACTGCAACTGTGTCATATGCTTTAAGATCGGTTTGAACTCCACTTTTGAAAGATCCAGGGACATTATAGTAAACAGTTTTTCCATTAATATCTACAGCTTGTCCTGCCTTCTTCTTAATCCATGCGTTATCCCATGTTTTAGCTTCTGCAAGTGTTGCGCCATTGTTACTTGTGTCTACTTTGTACGATCGAGCAAAGAAACCAGCTGAAGCAGGATTTCCAGTGTCAGTCAATGTATATTTACCCTTTTCATCAACGAATACTGGCTTTCCTTCGTTAGCAGCAAGCCATGCTTTTGCTTCAGCGCTAGTTTTTACGTTTCCACCATAAGAGTTAACAACATACACATAGTCGTTTACATTGTATTGAGAAGTAACTTTTAATTGCGTACCAGATACATAACCAAGCGTTACGATTGATTCAACTGCACGAATTGCAGATGCTTTTGCATCTTTTGTTCTTTCATCATTTGGACCAAATGTATTTTTCATGTAGTTGTATCTCCAGATTTCACCAGAAGCATACATTGTAGTCCATAGACCATCATTGTCTGTATCATAGTTTCCTCTGCCTGCATCTTTATCAGCAGTCATAAGCGCTTTAATCATATCCTCTTGAGAATTGAATCTCATATTACCAGATTGGAATCCGAATCTGTCTGTATAGTTTCTAGAAATTTCTGTTTGAAGTAATGCTTTACTTTGTAAGGACATTTGCTTTCTCACAATGTGAGTTGCGTTTCCTTTTTCGCCAAGAATCCAAAGTCCATTATTACCATCAGGCATGATGTTGGTAATCACTTCTTTTGCGTTAAATGTTGCAGTATTACCAGCATTATTAGTACCAGAACCTGAAGATTCACCAGTTTGTGGAATATATCTTCCACCTTGTAAATATTGAATTTGATCAGCCGAAGATAAGTTAGGATCGTAGAGTGTAATTGCATCAGATACGATACCAGAAATTACTCCATGCGCTCTCTCATCACCCAGGATGATTTTATCATTTGACTTGATTAAAGTGTCTTTTGAAATTAACCATTTTACACCGTCTTCTCCTTCAACATATCCTACATAGCTCTTAGATGGGAATTTCTTTCCTGCTGGAGCAGAAGGAATATTAGTTGTTTTCCAAGTCGATGTTGAAAGGGCAGCTGGTATCCTATCATCCCCAGCATTATAATAGTAAACTAATTTTTCAAGATTAGTAGTAGCTTGTGCTTCTACTACAGTAACAGTAATCTCTACAGTTTTAGCAGCACCAGTTGTATCCACTCCAGTACCAGTGATTTTTGCCGTACCACCAGATACGCCTAAAATCTTTCCGCTGAAATCGCCTTTTTCGTTGCCAACCATATCAACATATGCAACATATGGATCAGAAGTTGTCCATTTTACTGGCTTTGTTGTATCTAAACCAGTAGGTTTTGCATGAGTGATATGTGTAGTGTTCATATAAATACTTGTGCCAGTTGAAACAGGAGCTACAATAAAAGATTGAGTTGAAATAGTAGGAGCAGGAGCAGCTTTAACAACTAAACCACTAAAATTACCTGCAACCATTGAAGCTGCTAAAACAGCGGCCGTAACAGGTTTACCAAAACGCAATTTACTTCTTTTCATTATGTTCCTCCTATATAATATATTCGAATCCATTTTCTAACTCAGAGATTTAACCATACATTCTAAACCCTTCATTCCCCTTCTACGATCACCCCCTTTCATATAATTGGCTAAATCTGTTAGTCTAGCAGAATAATATTTTAGAAACCTCGTATTGAAAATCATTGAAGTTACTTGACTTCAGAATTCTCTGTTTCGCTTCGGGATGCTCCATTAAATGTAAAACTAATCGACTTAACTCCTTGTGTAAAAACAAGTCTCCCGCACGTAGATTAATTAAAAAAAGTATTTGTACTACCTTTCCATCATAAGTTGTTGGATTCTTAAATATCACAACACTTATCGAATCTTGAATAGCAACCATTTTTAATGCATGTGGCACTGCTATCCCATTTTGGAGAATCGTCGATATTTTTTCTTCCCGTTCGACAACCAAATCAGGAAAGTCAGGTGTTGCAAAACCCAATTCAACAACTCTTTTCGCTTTTTCTTTAATGTACGCTTTGTAGTCAAAAGCCTCTCTAGTATCTTCTATATAAAACATATCTGAATGAAACAGAGATAAGAGAGTTGGTGCATTTGCCTTAACGCTACTCGCTGGATACCTAGTCAGCGTACGACGAATTCTCTGGATATCCGTCTCAGTTAATATTGGTGCTACTTGAATATATGGAATTGAAATATTGTCAAAACGAATTGGATGAGATGAAACTAATAAATCATATTCTTCTTGATGAACCGATTGAAGTTCACTGTATAGAACGACGTTAATGGTTGCACCTTGGAAAAGTGTTTCAAGTTTCATTTTAAGTAAATCAGCCGATCCTGCTCCTGATCCGTACGATAGTAGAATTTTCTTATAGGAACTTAATTGTTTTTGCTTCTCTCTTTCCATATGAGCTGCAAAATGCATGGTAATGTATCCCATTTCATCACTAGAAAGTTCAAATCCCCATATTTCCTTTATCATTTCAGAAAATTTTAAAGCAATCATAAAGACGTCGGAATATCTACTGTATACGTCATCAATCAATGGATTTGTAAGCTTTAAGTTGAAATATATTCTTCTTAACAAAGGATACATATGCATCAAAAGCATATCCAAAAGTTGTTGATCACCTGTAAACTGTGTCAAGAATGTTTGATCTAATCTTTCAAAACAATGCTTTAGTTTTTGTTCCAAATCATTCTTTTCTTGTTCCTCAATATCATCGACACTAGATTTACCACTTATATGTGCAGCAAGATAGATCATTTCACTCTCTGGTAGTACAACATGATATAGTTCAGAAAGTACTTCACAAATTCTCTTGGCTATATTCATATAAGATGGCTTAATCAGGGAAACATCTAACTTCTTTTCTTGATTAGGCAATATAAAATTGTGTTGAGTTACTCGAAACGAGAGTATTTGAATATGCATTAATATGTTCTCAAGGGCAAAATAACTTAATTTCAAACGATTGATTTGTACCTCTTCACTCAAAACAGTTCTAATCTCTTCAAACGGAAACGCTTTCTCGAAATTTAGATAATTAGATTTTTTTAACAATCCTGTTTCCTTTTGACTCAAGAAATAGGAAAACGCCCTTCTAAAATTTGTTTCGTCACCTAGTAAACGAACACCGTAACGTGATTTCGCTTCTACTTTTAAATCAAAAATCCTAACTTGCCTTTCAACTTCAACCATGTCGCTAAGAACTGTCGATCTGCTGATCATTAGGCTATCAGCGAACATATCAATAGTTTGAAACTCAGTCGTTTGGAGCAGGAGCATTATGATATTGCTTACTCGAACACGAGGTAAATCCGGGGCTAAAGCACCCTTAATTTCTTCCAAATACGATTGAACCATTTCTTGATTTACTACATGAAGTAAATATCCTACACCACGTTTTTTCTGAATAACAAATCCAGATTTTTCACCAATAACGTTTAATTCTTTTAATTCATTTCGTAATGTCCGATTTGAAATGGCAAATTCTGATTCAATTTCATGTGATGTAAGTGATTTTCCTTTTTGATACAAATATTGCAAAATTAGATCTCTTCGCATACATTACCTCATCGCCCTAGATGTTATTCTAGTTGATTTAAGTTTACTTCCCGCCAAATCCATTTAACAGTTTGATTTTTTCCAACATATTTCGCAATATGAATCAAACCTGAATGAATCTTATCATAGGATTACACGTTTAAAAATTAAGTATTACTTCATACAAGTTAAGTAAAGCTTATATATCCCTTAAATTTTCCTACATGTCCAGAACATGGAAAATTTCTTATAAACCAAATAAACGTTCCCAGAGCTTGGGAACGCTTTTCTCATTAAGCTCCTATTCACTTTACCAGTTGCTTATTAGGGCTAATTTAAACACCGTAATACTTCGCAAAAAGTTCTTTATTCCATTCATCTCCGCCATCAACATTAGAACTCTTAAACACCGGCGGTTTCAGTCCAGCTTGGTGGTATTTTTTTGCTAACAAAATAGAAATGGTTTGAGCAACAAAAGCTCCCGCCATAGTAGAAGTTGCCCCCATACCTGTTTTTGCTTCTTCTACAAAAAAGTAAGCATCCCCAGGTCCAGTACAACTATCAATAACGACATCACTAAAGTCACAAAGATATTTTCCGCTGCTGTGTCTTGATTTTGAGCCTGCAGGATGATTCGGATTTGTAAAAGCAATGACCTTTGTACCACATTCCTGTGCCATTTTTGCAAGTTCAACCGTCATTCCATTTCTTCCTGAATTGGAAGCAATGACAAGTACATCCTTTGAGTTGATTTTATATAAATCAAAGATAACTTTTGCATAGGCTTCTATGCGTTCAATCATAGTACTCTTTAAAGGATGATCATGTAAAAAAAACTCATTCGGTAAAATAGGCGAGACTTGTGCAAATCCACCCGCTCTTACGTAAAATTCTTCTGCAAACATATGGGAGTGACCTGAACCTGTAACTAGGAAGCGACCTCCATTTTGAAGGGATTCAAAAATGCACGTGGCTGCTTCCTCCATTTTTTCAATCTGTGTCGTATACAGTTTTTCGAGATTTGCAGTCACATATTGATAATAATTATCCATGATGGCTATTCCCCTTTTATTGATTTGTTACCACCCGTACTTATTTTCGCTCCATTTTTTTATAATTAGATCTTGTTTCACGAAAACAAGACTATTTTTTTCAATATCTTTATCGATGATTGCACCAGCTCCGAGAACACTATAAGCACCTATTTTACAACCAGGCATAATAATCGTATTTACGCCCGTTCTGCAATAGTCGCCAAGATAAGCTGCATTTGAAAAATGTAACGGTACTTCTTTTCGTCCATTTACAACGTGCTCCGTTTCTCCGTCATCAAAGCGTAATGTTCCGCAAACGGTTGCTGCTCCGATATCCGTATGACTGCCAATAGCACCATAAAACTCGCCATAGTGGTAAAGATATACCTTATCCATCACCATTCCGCCAAGGAACTCTGCACAATGGTCGAATATACAATTCGAACCTATCGATACTCCATCGTAAATGATGCAGTAATTACTAATTTTTGTATGATCACCAATCACAGCATTGCCATTAAAAATGGCTCCATTATCAATGATGGTGTTGTCACCAACAATCAGGTTACCGTGAATGACAACTCGATCACCAATTGAGGAGTTCTTGCCCAGTTTTACATGGCCATGAATGGTTGCATTTGCTGAAATCGTCGCCCCTTCTGCTAGTTGGTTCTCTTGCAGTGCATGACAAAAATGATCCACCATATATCGGTTCGCTTCTAACATATGCCAGGGCTTGTCAATATCAAAGAAATATCCACTACATTCGATTGCTTTCAATTTTACTTTATCAAGCGATTTCAGAAGTCCAGCTTCAATATATCTCTCTTTTGGAACACCTACACCTACTTTTACGTCTGGAAAATAATCGGGAGTTCTTTTCACGTAATCTAGAAGTGTATCGTCAAAGTGAAACCCTGCAAATTGATGGGTAATGCTGTTCCCACGATAGTGGGCACCGATCGACTGAACGAAGCCATTCTCGATACTCGCACCAATCCAGTTTCTTGAGGATTCCTCCAAATTTTTCAACAACACAGCCGGTTTTATAGAATTCACTAAGTTCTCTAAATCCTTTTGTTCAACGATGGTATCCCCATAGAGAACGATAAAGTCCTTCGTATCAGAGAGCTTCTCAGCTCCTTTTACCAGACTTTCTGCGCTTCCTAAATTGGATTGATCACTTACAAATTTAACGTTTTCTATATCTGATAATAGATTTTCTATTTCTCTTTGATGTTCTTCATTAATAACAACAATAATTTCTTTTATTCCCATTGCCACAATGGATTCAATGTTATAGCGGATTAATGACTTCCCTGCGATTTTTATTGTCGTTTTGGAGCGAACCGCATTGAAAGGAAACATTTTACTGCCTTTGCCTGCCGCAAGAATAATGGCGCTTTTCACCATTCCATCACCTCCGGTTTCATTCATGTTTTATAATCTAGTTTTAACCACATTGAATTACAGTCTAGTATCATTTATCTACTATATAAATTTTACTTATATTCTACTAATCGGAATTTATTTCTGCCTGCTAAAAGATAAGGCAATAAATCTTTTGCAAAAGGATGAACAAATCCAATCACATTGTGCTCAACCGATTGTCCTAAATCTTTCAATGAGATTTGTAATTCCCCTTCATATTGCGCACTTCTATAATTTAAAACTGAGATTGTATACTTTTCTCTTGGTGCACAGTAGCAAGGGGGCACTTCCATTCCTCTCGTATCAGTCGCCCGAATGAGATTGGCAGGCTGATCAACTCTTGAAATCAGAATGGACTCTTGAATTTTCAGTTTCGTATTTTGAGGAACAAACGGATTGAATACAACTGGAATCTCTATATAATCCTGTTTGTAACATCTTTCCATTTCTGCTAGCTCTGAAAGATCCGCAGACGAGTCACCAATTAGCACATCATCAAAACCATTTGCGAATAACTCTAACATTGCAATATGACAAGGCAAAAAGCGATGTTTTTCAATCGTACAAACCCCATGACCTAAGTGGTGCAAATCTTTAGGCGAAAGCTGCGATGCAACAAACCCTCCGACCGGCACACCAAATGAAGCAAACAAGTCGTTAATTGGACGAATGTCCTCAAGAGACAATGCTGTATCTGGCAGCGGGAAAAAATTGTGACAGGCAGTTAATTGACCAATATTTCCTTCTTTTTCTATTGTTTCTAAAAATTCAAGACATTCGCGTAAAGCATTTCCATTTTGATTATCAGAGGAAGACATCGAGGCATTTACTTCTATTTGTATCCCCTGCGTATTTTTTGAAAGAAGTGCAATTTCTTCGCTCGTAAAACCTCCATCAATACGGAGTTTTGTGATGCCCATCTTTTGTAACGCTGTAAGATCGTTCAATGCACAACCCAACTCGTTGAAAACTTCATCATTCATATCAGCTGATACAGTCATACCAAGTTCTTTACAGTAACTCAGTATGTCATTCCAAGTGTTCGCATTTACAACCTGAGCACCTTCAAAACCATGATTAGTTAAAATCAGTGAAACAAATACTTTTTTAAAACCGAACGAATGGGCCTTTTCCAAATAATCTTTGATTTGATCTAATGGATAAAAGTTTGGATAGACACTAATTCCTATTTCACGCATTTTAGGTCACATTCCTTTCTATTCAAAATTTGTATTTACTTGTACCCTCGCACCAATAAGGATGGCACCGAATACTGGGTCATAAAGTGGTGTAGAAATTTCTACTTGTGGTAAAACCACACGTAACTTCTCTTTTAACGTACTGAAATAATCTGTTGATTTCGTTAACAAACTGCCTGCAACAGAGAGACGGAATTTTTCTGACCCCATTTGTCGACTGATTCCAACGACTAAACGAACTAACTTCTCTAGTTCTGCTTCAACAATCGTACGAGCAGCTTCGTCTCCATTTTCCCATGCTTCTAGAATAATTGGCGTACAAGAAGCTACCTTGTCAACGGGCAGCGTATCTTCCAAATATAATAAATCAATAAATTCTTCTGGGGAAGTTAACTGAAAATGAGCCAGCAACTTTTCTGTAAAGGATGTAGGTGCAATAACTTTGTCGTACTCTTGCATAACAGCTGCAATCGCATGTCGACCAATTTGGAAACCGCTTCCTTCATCACTTATCAATCCGCCCCATCCACCAGAGCGAACGATTTTCCCTTTAGAGTCAATTCCGATAACAATGGAACCTGTTCCAGCAATCATCAAAGCATCTTTTCGATCTCCATTGCCACCAACTAGGGCAATTTCTGCATCATTCACCACTTCTAATTGGCAAGAGAATCCGCTTTCTTTTAATGCAGTTAGATAGATTTCAACATCCTTCGGTCTATCGACACCTGCAGAACCTAGTACGAGAATCGCATCTTGCAGTCGCTCTTGAAAACAAGTGAATAAAGCTTCATAAATTTCGCAAAATACTGGTCTAAGACCTTCTACGCCGATGTTATTATAATTTGACATCCCAAAATTTTGGTCAAATAGTATTTCTCCGTCTTGTCGTTCTTTGACCATGACTCTCGTTTTCGTTCCTCCGCCGTCCATTCCAATAATCAATCTATTACTCATTATCTGTTCATTCATCCTTTCATTAATCATTTATATCTTTCTAGTATACTTACCACCCAATACATTAAACAGTTGGATTTTTTCCAACATATTTCGCAATTAGTCATTTTCCTGGTGTATTACAGGAATACCATGGTAGATAGAGGATTTTATCGTAAAGCTTTGAAAAATAGGAAGAATCTTTAAATGTTGATAATTACCAGTCGTCCTTCCATAGAACCTGAAAAACACACGGCAACCCCTTTTTGTTCCTAGGGGTTGCCGTGTGTTTGTAAATAAGTATTTAAGTTGCTTTCTTTAGTTCATATTTATATTCATGGCTTTGTTCATTTTATATCTATTAAGATTTCATCAATAATAAGAAAGAGAGGTACATAAAAATTATAAAAACTAACAAAGAAAATAAAATTGAAACAAAAATAATAGAATGGTTAGAAGGAATGAAGATACCCTCTTGGATTTCCCTTCTCTTCTTTGTATATTGAAAAGTAGAAAATACGCAAATAATAAAACAAATAACACAAGCAAAAATACCGAGAATGATTACTAAGGTATTAATAAATGGATTAGAGCTAATTTCACTAGTAAAATGCAATGAAGTCGTTAAAAAGCCTACTCCCGTAATGGATATCGCCGTCCTAATCCATGCTAGATAGGTTCTTTCATTAGCCAAATGCTGCTGTGCATACTTTACACTGTCTCCTGATGACTCTTCTATTCTATATAAAGCTTTCATTAATAATTAAATCCCCTTCAAAAACTTATAATCATTTTTAAAAGATAATAATTTTAACTTAGTACCTCCTGAATATCCTGTGATCGAGCTGAAAGCCACTTATCCCAAATTTCAGCGAACACTCCGGTCAAGACCAGTGAAACATGTCCACCTTCAAAAACCTCATACGTTTTATCCTCACTTGAAACAAGATCCATCACCGGTAGACTTTGCTTCTCTAATATAAGCGTGTCACGTGAGCAAGAGAAGACAAAGAGCGGGCAGTTTATATTCTTTAAATCCACCTTCCTACCGCCAATCACCAATTCTCCCTTTAAGAGTTTGTTGTTTTTATAGAGATCATTAAACATTTGTTTGAATGCAGCACCGGCAAACGAAGATGTGTCCTTCGTCCACTTATCCATTCGGCGCCACTTTTCTACATATTTCTCATCATGTGCACGGGTGAACAGATTAACTTTAGTACTTCCATCACCTGGGGAAAGCATCCTAAACATCAAATACAGAAGTTCTGAAGGAATGGTCTCATGTGCATCTGCAAAACCGTCAACACTTAGCTCCCCTTTTTGTAGTCCTTCCAGCAATTTATCAGGAAGGACGCCGATACTAAAATCGATTGGAACGGCTGCAAGGGATAAATTCTTAATTGGCAAATCTGTTATGGAAGCCAGAATGGCTGCAATGGTTCCACCTAGGCAATAACCAGCAAGTGATATTTCCTTTGCACCTGAATGTCTTAAAGCTCTTTTAAGGGCGTTCTCTAAATAATCAATAATATAATGATCAAGTGTGATATCAGAATCTTCAAGCCCAGGGGATCCCCAATCTAATAGGTAGACATCATATCCGCGCTCGGTAAGGCCGCCGACAACGCTGCTTCCTTCACCAATGTCAAGAATGTACACCTTATTTAACAAGGAGTAGACTAGAAATACTGGGATGGCATGTCTTTTTTCCTTTGCAGGATGATACCATAATGTTGCTTTATTTTTCTTCCAGACAGCCTGTCTTGGTGTTGGTAAAATTTCTGGCTTGGGCTCGGTCATAATTTTATAAAGCTGGTTCCACCGTTTTGTTTCTTTTTCTATGCCTAAGATTGGAAAAAGATCTGTTCCTAATGCTTTCATAATTATCACTGCTCTCTTCAATGTTATTTATTACTGCCGGAGAGGACTAGCTCTTTATCCTGCTTTTTTTCCGATTCCTTTTTCGGTTTTTCCCGCACACTTCCGATCAGATCTCTTTCTATTTCTTTCCGTAATTCCAGAAGGTCAGCTTGCACTTTTTTAGTTTCCGCCACCTCTTTGGCAATCTTCTGGAATTCATACTTCATCTGTATAACAATACTTAAAGTCTCTTCAAACATTCCTACATTTTCTTTAGTGATCGAGTTTACACTGTCTTGTAATTTCCAAATTTGTTCTTCTAAAATATCAATTTTTTCTTCTGTCTGAATGGATAGCTTTGCTGCATTCGCAACATCTTTCTTTGTCGGTATATTCATGAGAGAAGCAAAAAGCTCTTGGCTCTTTTTTAATTTCTCTAGGTACATAGAATAGCTGTTTATTCCGATACTTGCTGTGCGAACAAATTCTTTGTTGTCCGCGAAGTTATATAATAGGCCAGTTATTTGTTTGTCCCACATTTCACTCAATTGGTTGAATCCCAAAAATGGATCATATTTTTTTTCATTTGACATGTTGTTCTTCTCCTTAAATTAAGACTTTGTAGTTTCTTCTGTTTCTTCCATATATTTATTTAGTGGGAAGATAAGATCTTTGAATTGTGTTGCAAACTGATTGACAAATCCCTTTTGATATTCATAGAGCGGATTTCCAGCTTGTTTTATAGTATTGAGTAATTGCAATCTTCCTTTTTTCCTAAGCTCCATATAATGCTCATAATTCACAACACTCTGGCAGTTTCCAATGGTTTGACACGGAGTACTTAAGAGAGATAATACTGAATTTTGTATCTGATCAAATTGCGCATTAATTTCTTCATAAGACCTATTTGGAAAGAATTGCTGCAGAAGGGTTGTTGACATTAAAAATTCATCTCGTGCAGTCTTTTCCCATTCAGTAAATTCCATTGTAAATTGGTCTGCTACTGCTTTTATATTTCCCTGATTCCGTTCTACACTTTCAGAGAAATGTTTCACCTCTTTTAATAAGACTTCGTCGCGTCGATCAGCACACTTTTCCCATTGATCTAATTCTTGGAATGCATATGTCCAGAGCAGGTCTAGACTAGAAAGCGATCCTTCCATTTCGCCATCGTCAGTTGTTTCTTCGCCATGTTTTCCCTCTAGTATTAGTTCATTTACTTTTTCTACCGTTTCATCAGCTTCTTGTTTTCTCTTTCCCGTTTTTGTTTCTTTCAATGACTCATTAAAATTCTCTTTTTTTGCTGCCATATTACTACCATCCTTTTAAAAATTTTTAACTAATTTACTTTCTCTCTCTTTTGTGACTCGCTGTTTTGGTTTTCCGAAAAGGAATATGAGTATAGCTGCTATCACCATAGCAATAGACATTCCATAAATGGATGCATCAAAACCGCCTGCAGGATTTGTAACGGATTCTTGAATGAGTTTTCCAAATATAATTGGAGCAACAATACCGGATGAAGACATAATTCCATAATAAGTACCTGCCATCACACCTCTGTGCTCAGGAAGTAAACTAATGACTACTGCCGGATTAAGAGTGTTGATGGTGACAACTAACGCATTGACTAGTGAAAGGATGATGATAATGGAACCCGCTCCATTCACAAGTGGATAAAGCGCGTATAAAATCCCTGCTAGAATCACACAAATACCGGTAAATAGAATTCTCGAAATCCATAAACTTTGAGTTTTTTTGTATAAACGATCTGAACAAAAAGCAAGGAAAATCCCCAAAAGTGCCCCAATTAATCCGGAGATCGCAATCACATTTGCTGCCTGTTGTTCAGATAATCCCTTAACTTTGATTAGATATGCAGGATTGAAGGTAAGTCCAAAAACAATTATAGAATAGGCGATAAGTGCAACTAATATTGTCAAAATAAATATCGGAGATCGTAAAGCATTCCAGACGTCTTTCCCATTTTTCACTTGTTTGTTTCCCTGTTTACTTCCCTCTTCTTCAAAAGAATTATCTGCTCTAAGCCGTCCCAGCCAAAGCCAGGCTATTAACCAGAGAAAGCTACAAATTCCAGAAATAAAAAATGCTTGTTTCCACCCGTAATTTGAAATTAAAAAAACCATTAAAGGGGCGGTAACCGCGATACCCACAACATTGCCAAAATTTATAATCGATATGGCAAAAGCACGTGACTCCGGTTTAAACCATTTACTAATATGACTGACTGCCGTTGCAGAAAAAGCACCTTCTCCAGCACCTAGTAGTACTCTACTAAAAATTAGTAATGGTAAACTTGATACAAACAGCACCATTGATTGTGCGATTGTCCAAATAATCGCCATAATAGCTAATAGTTTACCAGTGCCCAATCTATCCGACAAAGCACCGCCTATGATTCCAGCTATGGAAAATAACCAAAAAAAACTACTAGCTACGATACCAAACTGTGTTGAGGTAAGATCTAAATCCTTCATAATATGGATACCGGATAATCCAGTAATGGACTTATCGGCAAAATTAACAATAGACATGATAAACAGTGCAAGTAAAATAATCCATTTCGCCCAACGTTTCATTCAATCTCCAGCCTTTCCTCAAATACATCCATTTTTTCATTAATATTTAAGGTGTTACGATATTGATAAAACGGTCGAACACATCTAATAGTGATAAAAATTCACTCAGTTTCGTTTGGTCACCAGAAATCATTAATTTTCCTGTGGCTACTGCTTGTTCAGGTGAAAGAAGACCCAGGCCAATTCCATAAAATATTAATTGATCAAGAGTTAAGGTAACATCTGCGTTAGCGTCTACCATACCTTCTTTATAAATCAAAACAGAATTTTCTATAAAAATCGCATATGTTTGGTTAGAATCTGATAGAGTTACATTCAATGTGATTTTTTTCCCATCTGCTTTTGGTCCGTTTAGCTTAACTGCCATTAGCTTTAAGAAATCATCTACCGGCATATGGTGAATAATTCCAGAAACATCTAGTGGAGCATTATCTTTATTCATTCCATCTCTTAGTTCGGATGCACCAACAAGATAAATATTCCTCCAATTTGCTGATTCGGCTTGGTATCCTAATTGTTCTAATGCATCGGCCAATAAATTTTTTGCTTCCTTATTTTCTGGGTCGGCCATTACGACATTTTTTAATACTTGCGCTACCCAGCGGTATTCCCCGTTTTCATAGTCAGCTTTTGCTTTTTCCAAAATAGCGGCTACTCCGCCCATGTATTCTACATATTTAAGACCCGTTTCCACTTGTGGTAATGGATCTAAATCTGATGGATGTGCACTATAATAGCCTAAGTAAAAATTGTAGATCCCCTTCGAATTATGCTTTAATGTACCGTAATACCCCCGGTTTCCCCAATAGGTATCCAATGATTTTGGAAGTTTGATGGTTTCAGCTATTTCTTCCATCGTTAATCCATGATTCGCTAAACGTACCGTCTGGTCGTGCATGTATTTATATAAATCGCGCTGTAATTTCAAATGTCCTAAAGCCCGATCTTTGCCCCAAACTGGCCATGCATGAATCATGAGCAGGGCATCAATCTCTTCCTGTTCAAATAAATCGATCGTTTTATCGAGTGAATTGGCCCAATGCAAGGCATCCCGAGTTTTTGCTCCCCTTACCGTATAAATTTGGTGCATTAATTGATTAGCATTCTCTGAAACAAATAAAGCTTTGTAATCGCAGATATAAAAATGCATTTCTGCCGGTGCTTCTGTATTTGGGGTTAACAAAAACTTGAAGGTTACCCCATCAATTTCCATCGTTTGGATTTCGTTTTCAATTTCCAACGTTGGCAGCGCAAAACTCATCGTTCCAGAACTCATTGTAGAACCAATACCTATAGAAACAGAGCCTGTCCTGCCGTCTGGTATATTTTTACCAAACTGATACTCTGCTCGGCGCGCCATAATTGTACCTAAAAGGACATTTTCACTTAAGGCTTCTTTTGTAAAATGTTGTGGTACGATAATTGGAATGGCCGGATCTGCCGCATATTTTAGAACGGCTTGAATTCCTCCAAAATGGTCCGCATGGCTTTGACTGACAATGATCGCTGAAACGGGCTTATTTGGACGATGTTTATAATATAATTCCATTGCAGCTTTAGCCGTTTCCGTACTTGCTGATGTATCACAAACAATAACACCTTGTTTTCCTTCGATAAAGAAGGTAGTGGCGATGGATTGTCCACGAACTTGGTATACACCCTCCACCACTTCAAATAAACCTGATATAGCCTGTAATTGTGCATTTCTCCAAAGGCTTGGGTTCACTGTTTCGGGTGCAGTGTCGTTAAGAAATTCTAACTGATCGATGTTCCAAACGACTTCCCCGGAATGATCCTTAATGATGGTAGATTCTAAAGGTGCAATAAAACCTCGGTTAGCATCTAAGAAATCCTGTTGATCATCGAAATTTAGTGATTCATAGACTGCTAAATTTGCCTCTTTTGTAAATGATGTGGCAGACTTAGATGGATTAAATACTTTGCTTTTCATAAAAAACCTCCAAGGATTGTTGTTTTTAAACATTAAGCTTTGTTAAATTTCATTGTTGATTATTAATACAACTGTATAAAGGTTGATGAAAGACAAATCAGGAGAATTCCCAATGAGATTAATACTTCATATGCGTAATGAAAGACAAATCAGGAGAGTTCCCAGTGAGATTAGCCCATCATAAGCATGATGAAAGACAAATCAGGAGAGTTCCCAGTGAGATTAGTCCTTCATAAGCATGATGAAAGACTAATCAGGAGAGTTTCCAGTGAGATTAGTCCTTCATAAGCATGATGAAAGACAAATCAAGAGAGTTCCCAGTGAGATTAGACCTTCATAAGCATGATGAAAGACTAATCAGAAGATTCCTCATTGAGTTTAGTCATTCATAAGGATTGCCGTTAGAAAAATCAGCATCTTTCTTTAACAGAGCCAAACATTAAAAAAGGAAAACACTTTTGACTTCCCGGTAATAATGTCAAGTCTGGCGACCATACATTAACAGGAGGTTTTCAAGTGTTTTCCGTATTACAAGATTGCCAAAGTTCGTGTTAAGCCTCTATTGGTTTTAATTCGAACACTTCATTTACCACTTTTGTGATAATCTCGGCTGGTATCTTGAAGAAAACTCCTGCTGGGTCATGGTGAACTGCCGGAACTAAAAGGTCCAGCTTATCTTTGTTACATTCAAATTCTGCAAATGTGTCAGGTAAATTTACCGCTTTGCGAAGATCTCTTATATATTCGATCACTTCCTCTAAACATTTTTCCGGTTGTTCAGATGGATTCGCAATCCCTAACGCTTGGGCAAATCCTGTGATTCGCGGCAAATAGTATGCTGGCAAAGATTCCATTACATTCGGCAAAAGCACTGCATTAGCCAGTCCATGCGGAATATTGAATTTTGCCCCTATCGCATGTGCCATATTGTGAATGGGGACAGCATTCAAACATAAACAGAAAGCAGAAATGGCCATCGAACTTGCCATCAGCATATTCGCTCTTGCTGAAAGGTCGTCCCCCATGTGAACGGCAGTCTTTAAATTATCAACAATCATACGAATTGATTGCATGGCATATGCATCAGTCATTGGATTGGCATTCGGTGAAAAATAAGCCTCCACTGCATGTGTTAAGGCATCAAATCCTGTAAAGGCAGTAATTTTAGGGGGAAGCCCTATTGTTAAATCCGGATCTAAAATCGCCATATCTGCGTTGATAAATGGATGTAGAAGGTTTGATTTAATTCCAAGATTTTCATTTAGAATGACAGCAACTGGTGATACCTCCGCACCGGTTCCCGCAGTTGTTGCAATGGCTACGTGCGGAATCGGAATAAACTGCGCCTCCGGCCACCATTCCATCACATTTCCAGTAATCAGGGAATCACGAATATCTTCCAGACCTTTATGGAGCAGCCACTTGATACCTTTTACTGTATCTAAGACACTTCCACCGCCAAGAGCAATTAGGGAATCACCGTTGCACTCTTTAAAGAACTGCGCTCCACGGTTAATAATTCCGCCTTTTGCATCCTGTTCAATATCTTCAAACACCCCAACAAGCTCCGGCATTCCTGGCATAATTTCAAATAATTCTTTAATTTTCTTTGTAATTCCGGCTTGAGTTAACCCTTTATCCGTGTAGAGCACTGCTCGTTTACCGCCAAGCCCTTTAATCATCTCAGGAAGTAACGTTCTAGAACCAGCCCCGCTATTGACAACCGTCCGTACAGAAAATTGAAAAAATGATGTCGACATAGAATCACCTGCTTTTTTAGATTTTTATTAATAAATGAATCTGGATTATCCCAATAACATTTGATACCATGCTCTTTTGCTAACTTCAGGCACAAGTGAGCAGTGAACATGTTTGACTTGAGAATATTCATCTAAGGCATGGCGTCCTAGTTCCCGGCCAAAACCGCTTTGCTTGTATCCGCCAAATGGCGCATCACTTCGGAGCATGTGCCAATCATTAATCCAAATCGTACCAGCCTTCAATTCACGTGAGATTTGCATTGCTTTATTCACATCCTTAGACCAAACTCCACCTGCCAATCCATAAATCGTATCATTCGCTATTTCAATTGCCTCCTCAACAGTGGAGTAACGAATAACGGAGAGAACAGGACCAAATATTTCTTCCCTAGCAATCTTCATATCATTATGAACATCTGCAAAAATGGTAGGTTCAACAAAATATCCATTTTCAAATGCTTCTACGATTCTACGCTTTCCGCCGCAAACCAATCGCGCCCCTTCTTGAATACCGGTTTCAATATAAGAAAGGACGGTATCCAATTGTTGCTGTGATACTAGAGGACCCATACCTGTCGCGATATCTAATGGATCTCCAATTGTAATGGTACCTGCAAGGTTCGATAATTGTTCAATGACTTGTTCATAAATGGAATCATGTACTAGAAGACGTGTGCCTGACTCACAAATTTGACCAGAGTGTGATAAGAATCCGAATAATATGCCTGGAATGGTAATGCTCAAGTCTGCATCCGGCAATACGATTGCTGGTGATTTCCCACCTAACTCAAGAGTCACGCGTTTCACCGTTCCGGCTGCCATCTGCATAATGCGGCTGCCGACTTCTGTAGATCCGGTAAAAGCAACTTTGTCTACACTTGGATGAGTCACAAGTGCTTCTCCAATGCTTGCTCCTGGACCAGATACAACATTGAATACACCTGCAGGTATTCCTGCTTCAGCAGCCAATTCTGCTAATTTCAAGGTAGATAATGGCGTATTGGATGCTGGTTTGACCACAATAGAGTTCCCCATTGCCAGCGCCGGAGCCAATTTCCACATAGCCAAGATCATTGGAAAATTCCAAGCGGTAATTGCCGCAACAACTCCAATCGGTTCCCTCCAGACCTGGTTATTGCTTGGTCCAGGGAATGGTAAAGTAGGTAAGGCTTCGACATAGTTATACTCTACAGTGAACTTTGCTGTTTGCTGTAAGAGATCGACAATGGATAAGATGTCCATATTTGAAATTCGGCGAAGTGTTGCCCCCGAACTAATAGATTCTAAGTACCCCAATTCTTCTGCATGTTCCATAATCTTGTTTCCAAATTCGATGAGTACGTTCGCACGTTCTCGAGGCGTTTTTTTAGACCATACCCCCGAATCAAAAGCCTCGCGTGCAGATGAAACAGCCATCTCCACATCTTCTTTACTGGCTTTCGCCACCTTTGCTGCGACTTCACCGGTTGCAGGGTTTATTACCTCAAATGTTTCTCCGCTTTTCGCTGGTTTCCATTCCCCGTTTATAAAGAGTGGAAATTCCAATGTGTGCACAGCTGCTTTCATAGCCATTCCTCCTTATTATTTTTAAAAAATTCTCTATCAAACTAATTAACTTCCACTTGCTCTACACGCAATGCTCTTCTCAGGATCTTCCCTGTGCTATTCTTAGGTAATTCCTTCATAAATTCCACTTGTTTTGGCAGCTTGTACTTGGCAAGTTTGTCTTGGCAGAAATACAGGATGTCATCCATCGTAATGCTTTCATCATTCGTTACCACGAAAGCCTTTACGATTTCTCCGTATTCTTTATCCGGTATTCCGATCACAGCACTTTCCACAATGGCCGGGTGTTGGTATAATACCTCCTCGACTTCTCTCGGATAAACATTGTATCCGCCAATGATGATCATATCCTTTTTCCGGTCAACGATATAAATGTATCCTTCATCATCCATTCGAGCCAAATCACCTGTGTAAAACCACCCGTCACTCAAAGCTGAAGATGTAGCATCTGGCATTCCTAAATACCCCATCATCACATTAGGACCTTTTACAATTAATTCACCGATTTCTCCTCTTGGAACTTCTATCCCATTGTGATCGACAACTTTATTCTTTACTTCCGGTATATCTATACCAACAGAACCTGGTTTGCGTATTCCTCGTAACGGATTGAAGGCTGTCACGGGAGCCGTTTCAGAAAGACCATACCCCTCTAAAATGGAAACCTCATACTTCTCTTCGAATCTATGTAATAATTCAACAGGAATCGAGGCACCGCCTGAAAAACAAGCCCGAATTGATGAAAAATCTTCTGCGGTCGCTCCTGGCACCTGTAACAGAAAACTAAACATGGTCGGAACTCCGGCAAATAAAGTCGCTTTCTCGCTTCTAATACTGTTTATCACTTCGGTTGGGCTAAATTTAGGAACAATGACAATGGCTGCCCCGCAGGCTATCGGAATGTTAATGCAAGTAGCTATACAAAACACATGAAACATGGGAAGAACCGCAATGATACGATCTTCTTCGGTGAACTCTGTAAGCTTGGACATCGAAGCAGCATTGGAAGCCATGTTTCGATGGGATAGCATGGCGCCTTTCGGTTTACCTGTTGTGCCGGAAGTATAAAGAATGACCGCCAAATCATTTTCTTCAATGGAAGGGCTTTCATTTTTTTCGTTTGGTTCTTGAATTAGACGCTCCCAAGCCCATTCGAACTCGATTGAATCTGTGTAGATAACCATTTTCAAATTTTCTAGTTTCTCTCTCAATGGAGATATTGTCGCTTCTAAAGACGAATCGGAAATCACAGCTTTTGCTTGGCTATTCGATAAAATATAGGAAATTTCTCCTGAAGTATAGGCAGGATTTATTGGGACAACCACTGCACCTGCTCGAAGAATCCCATAGTAAGCAATTATAAACTCTGGACAATTCCCTAGCATGATCGCTACTCTATCTCCTTTTTTGATGCCTCCAGCAGATAACCCGGACGCAGCAGAATCTACAAAACTATCAAGTTCTGCATACGTCGTACTTTCATTCAGAAACGTATAAGCGGTGCGATTTGGAAATCTTGCTGCACTGTCCTTTAAATTCTCATTTAAATTCATATTCTCTTCCTCCTTTTGTAATTATTTAGAAAATTATTAATTGCTTGAATTTATTATATATATAATTTACACTTAAATAAATCAACCAATAATGAAGTTAATATAAGCTGAACTTCTATATCAAAAGGGAGAAAACGATGCATATTGAACAATTGGAATACATTGTAAAGGTTGCAGAAACAGGATCGATTTCAATAGCAGCAGAAAAGCTCCATGTTTCACAATCGGGTATCAGTCAATCGATTACTAGATTAGAAGATGAGTTGGGTGTTAAACTATTTACTCGTCACCGACGACTTGGCGCCGTTCCAACTCCTGAAGGCAAAACGTTAATTAAAAAGGCATACGAGGTATTAGTTAGACTTCAAGAATTTAAAGAGGAAGCCCAATCTTTCAACAGTGTCATTTCAGGGAATTTAAAGTTATCATCGATCCCTGGCTTTATGTTGTTCCTGTTAGAACCTTTATCTTCCTTTAAAAACGCTTTCCCAAATGTGAATATAGAAATCTCGGAAAAAAGCACACAGCACATTATTGAACATGTCGAAAATAACCAGATTGATATTGGCCTCATCACAATCTACGAGGAATTAATAAAAAAAAGAAATGATTTACGATTTGAAGTCATACTTGAAGGAGAGATGAAGGTGTATGTCAGTAAAACGTCACCTTTAGCGTTAACTAAATCGATCACTCCCCAACAATTAATGTCTCAAAATGTGATTCTATATAATGGAGATTATGTGAAACGCTTTGCCAATGATTTAATAAGTAATTTTGGTCCTATGAATATTTTATTTACCTCTGATAATACCGAAGTCATAAAAAAGGCGATTTTAGAGGGATTAGGTATCAGCTTCGGGCCAGACTTTTCTCACAAAAATGATCCTTATGTAGTAAGCGGCGATATCGTTCCTATCGACATCATAAATTACGAACAAGAAAAGATAGGTGTAGGCTGGGTACGCTCGGAGAATAATCATTTTTCGATAAACACAAAGAGGTTTTTAGAACATTTTAATTTCCATTCCCGAATGCAGGCCTATTGATCTTAATGATAAATGTTAAAGAAAACTCCCTTCCAAAAATGTTAGGTTTACTTATGAAGTGCAAAAACGACAATAAGCAAATCACATCGCAAGAAAAATTACATAGTTTCTGTGATCAGATTCACAGTTAAATTCACATCAAAAAGACATAGAAGAAAATCTCCTCTAAGTCTTTTTATTTTTATTTACTTCATAAACTAAAGCACCCCATCGTTTAAGTACTGGTATGGGGACTCTTGAATTCATAAAATCAATCCTTATCTAAAACTCAATCAATCGTATGCAACGATAAGTAATTACTTTTACCGCTTCCTATGAAGGTAACCCAAAATATTGGATTGTTTGGAATAGAGGAAATGAATGAGTTTTATCGAACTTATTATTGATAATAATGAGAAAAGGAGAAAAGGAAAATTGAGAGATCAAATAATCCCAGCGTTAATTGCTTTTGTAGTTGTTGCAATTTTATCTCCACTATTAATTGCTGTTTTGAAAAAACTTAGACTCATTCAACCGATAAGAAAAGAACTTCCTTCCGATCATCAGTTAAAAAATGGCACTCCGTTAATGTTTGGAATAATTCTTTTTGTAGGAATTATAGTATCCATTCTTTTTTCACCTACTCCATTAATGTATTTCTTGTCTACTACCTACATTCTTTTTAGTTTTGTTGGCTTTTTGGATGATTTTTGGAAAGCTTCTCGTCAAGATCCGGGAGGGGTATCTGGTAAGACCAAACTTATTTTTCAATTTATTTTTACTGGTACTTTGCTTTTTTACGTGATCAAGGAACTAGGCGTAGACACCAGCATTACTATTAATAATACTATTTCCTTAAATCTTCCAATGGTGGTATATGTTATTGTCATTACCTTATTTGTCGTAGGTTCTGCAAATGCCATAAATTTCACGGATGGATTAGATGGCCTTTTAGGAGTTGTTGCAATCCCAACATACTTTTTCTTTTTTATGGTTTCAGACAGATCAGAGGTGCAAATCTTTTGTTTAATTATGATTGGATGTTTACTCGGCTTTCTCATTTATAACATATATCCAGCCAAAGCTTTCATGGGAGATACGGGATCACTAGCGATAGGGGGATCGCTTTCATTTCTTGCTGTTCTTGAGAAAGTTGAAATTTTAATTCCTATTTTGTTCTTTATATATTTTGCTGAACAACTTTCGGTTATTTTACAAGTTTCGTCATTTAAACTTACGCATAAGCGTATTTTCAGAATGACACCCATTCACTATCACTTTGGCTTAAAATATGGGTGGTCCGAAACTACAATTGTCACAGTTTTTGGGTTTATTTCTTGGTTTTGTGCTTTTATCAGTTTAATTTATTGGAAATTTCTTCTAAATCCATAAATAAATTTATTATTATTCCAATGAATATTAAAGGTAACCAGGCAATGCACAATGCAAAAAAGAAATACCTAGGTCGAAAATCTGCCACCGCATAAATTGATGTACTAATCAATACACCGATAATTAAATAAACGGAGATGATCTCCATTTTGTCATCGAACTCCTTTTTAATATTATAAAAAGGTGCGCTTGTGAGGGAACTACATTTTGGCATAATAGTAAGATTTTTTATGTTAAAACGATCTTCGACTTGAAGATCGTTTTAAGTATGAACTCCACATACATAGCAACACCGTATTAAATTACAAAAGTAGATAAATTTCTTTGTTCTTCACTAAATGGCCCGATTGCTGAACAACGATCAATCTGGACTTTTCCACTAAACTGCCACGTTAATACAATTAGAAAAAGCCACCTTTTTGGCAGCTTGATTCTTTAACTTAGGCTGAGTTAAACCTGGCTGTTGATTTGTGCTCCAGGCGGTTCGGGAAGCCTCCTGCAGGAGTCTCGCGCCTTCCGCACAAATCAACATTGTTCCAAAAATCAACATTTACCTTTAACACAGCCTTAACTAAAAATTATATCCCATTGCCTTTTCCAGTTAAACCTGGTCAGACTTCACCGTAATTCTCATTAAAATCACAGACACTACAATAATTATTTCAGTCTTGCGAATTGCCTTGTGAATTTGTGTTTGTATTTACGCTTAAAAATACTTTAAACCTTAATATATCAACAAAAATACACACGCTATTTCTTGTGTGAAATAGCGTGTGTTTTGGTTTGTTATTTCCTTGTTTACACCCCAGAAGTAAACCCGCTACCAAAAATGAAGAGAGTTTTCTTTTTGAGAATCATTGATTAATTAAAACGAGCTTTTAAGTCTTCTAGAGTAAGTCTGCCTGTTTTTTCAACTGGTTTATTGGACGTTGGGAAGTATGGATTGATGGACATGAAGTTCTTTTCCACAAAGTTAAAATCAATAATGTCAACGACTCCATCCTTGTTAAGATCTTCTTTCAATCTTTCCCCTGAAACTCCAGCATTGTTTGCAATAAGCTTTGCGTCATAAATATCGATTACATGATCTCCGTTGACATCTCCAGCAGCAGCCGTATCCGTATATACAGTATAGAAATTGCCTTGGACTTTTCCATCAATTGTCCTGCTTAAAGTTAATTTTTTACTATATAGGAAATGACCAGGGATATCTACGATTAACCTATATTCATCTTTCGTTGCAGGAATATCCGTAACCGTCATATACCCTTTTTCTGAAATATCCGCAGGGTACTTTTTACCGTTTTTATCAACCAGATAAGCTTTTGTCCCAATCCTTGAATAATCTAAATCGTAGTTGTCAAAATTAACTGCTTCACCATGAAAGTAACCTTCTACCCATGAGTGCTGAGAGTGGAATTTAAACTTTTCAGCAAAGGTTGGTAAAGATGATTTACTACCAGAGCTTGTTTGATATGAAGATTCTTGATAATAGAATGTACTTTCTACCATGTAATTATGGTCATCGACTACTTTTAATGTAATATCCAATAAATCAATATCACCAGTAATTGAAACTGGTAATTGTGTCTTTTTGTCTGAAATATCGACAGCAAATGCTGAAATATTAGACCAAGTGCTTTCTGTAATTTGTGGCTTTGCAACACGAATAGTCCAATTATTTTTCTTTGCAAGATCTTCTAGCTGTTTTGATGGCTTAGCGTCTACAACTTTATAGAAATTAGGGACATCGATTGTTACAGATGCACTTGTTAAATCTTGCGCGTTTTGAACCGTAAATGTATTTACAAACTCCGATCCAAGACTTACACCTTTTGTATTTGGTTTAATTGTAGAATATTGAGCTCCTTTATTAATAAAAGTAAACTCTGGGAAAGTCGGATTTCCTGCTGTAGCGTAATCATAAGTATAGATTCTTACATTAGTTGGATAGCTTGCATATTCTTCTGGTAGGACACCAAATTTAAATTCACCATTTGCATTTGGGAAAAATTCAGCTGTTGGCCAAAAAGAATCTTGATAAGCGTACGCGGTATTTGCCTCTTGAGTGATGTCATGTCCTCTACTTTTTAAATAGTCAATCGTATCATCATACAATTTTCCATGCACCCAATAGGCTGTATAATCTTGTCCATCATAACTTTCAGTTGTTAAATCTGAACTTGAAAGTTCTTGGATTCCTGTTTTCTTATCAAATTCCAGTGTCGGAGCTGTATTATCGATCACCATGTCATTATCGATTTTATATGTTTTACCATCTACCCCTGTACCAATATAAGAAACAATGTATTTACCTTCTTTAAGTGGTTCATATTCAAGTGCTAAAGGTTTATTCGGATCACCTGTAAAATGCTTTACTTCACCTGAAAATCCGAAGAAAATGAAGTAATCCGTATCAACTGCTGCATTTTCTAAATTAAACGTGCCATAAAACCCAATTGGTTTTCCATTTAGATCGCTAACCACTACATCAATCGTTTTCATATGACTATTTAACTTGAAACTGACTGGTGTAAACGGCTCGATGTATGGATGAAAGTTACTAAGGTCATTCGTTATTGCATGTTTAAAAAATTCTAGTTTTTCGAAACCAGGTTTAGCATAACGAACATGGAAAGGAATTTGATATTCTGCAGTTTTCGACTCATTTTCTATATAAATATATCCCTCATATACACCAAATTCTGCATTAGCGGGAATGGATATTTCTGCATTAATATTTTTACTCTCATTACCATTCACTTCAATCGATGATGGTAATTGAACCGTCACATCATTCTTACCAGCTTCCTTTGAGACACCATCGATTGTTAAAAATTCAACTCTAGTATGATATGTTTCTAGTTCACTACTTAAATTCTTAATAGAAATCGAGGTTCCTCTATTTTGCGTCTCACTTGATTGTGCAATACTACCAAAAGGAATAGATCCTGAAATGTCATCGATTTCTATTTTTAATCCATTTTCATCTAAGGTAGTCGTCTTATTTTGCACTTCAAATAAAGTTGTATTGTGGACTGCCTCATAAGCATCTACACGTCCTGCTCCAACTTCATTCACATTGTACGTACGACCTTTTAAAGGATCAGCAGTATTCATAAGAGCAGCTTTTACATCTGCAACTGAATAATCTGGATGTGTTTGTAATAATAGGGCTGCAACTCCAGCAACATGTGGTGTTGCCATGGATGTTCCACTTAAACTAGCATAACCACTAGAATAATCGACACCATCTTCTGGGCTATTAATATATTCTGGAACAGTAGAGAAGGTGGAAACCCCAGGTGCTACTACATCTGGCTTAATATCAAAGTTATTACTAACTGGACCACGTGAGCTAAAATCAGCTAATACATCACCTGTAGTCATATTTGACTGTAAGTCTGTTATTTTAAGTTTAGCTGTAGGATCTGCTTTTAATTTTTCTGAAAGTTTTACTCCGTCGGCATGTAACATTTTAAATGTTGGGATATAACCATGATTTTCACCTAAGAAAAATGGAATCTCTCCATCGATATTATTATAAATCAATACCGCTACAGCACCTTTTTCGTGAGCACGACGAATTTTTTCATCAAATGATATCTCGCCTCGAGCAATTAATGCCACTTTCCCATTAACGTTTTTGTCAGTATAATCTTCTTCTGTACCAATTCCTACTTCAACAACATCATACTCTTTATCTATTAACTGTAGATAATCCTTACCAAGACCATGTCCCATTAAAGTATTTTGAACTGAAATATCTGCTAAGCTTGCTTTAACGGTTGGAATATCAGTCGGCACATCACTAGCACCAACAGTGATTGCTAGTGGAGAAGCACCTGGTGAACCTAACGTACCAGGATTTGGCCCTGCATTTCCTCCGGCTATAACTGGTATTACCCCTTTTAATGCTGCATTGTTGATTGCTACAGATGTAGCGTCTAAGGAATGATTATTACCATTACCTAATGATAGATTAATCACATCCATTCCATCTTCTACAGCTCTTTCTATACCTGCGATAACTGATGAATCATATCCTGATCCATATTCTCCTAATACTCGATATGCATACAAGTCTACATTCGGAGCTACACCTGTCATTGCATATTCAACATCATTTTTAGGGTTAGATGCGATTGTTCCAGCAACATGAGTTCCGTGTTCTGTATAGTATGCACTACCATTTATCGATTCAGGTTGACCAGATGCAAGCCATTGCTCTCTAGTTGTTTCCATTGGATCAGAATCATTTTCGACAAAATCATATCCGCCTTTATAAACATCTTTTAAATCAGGATGATTATAGTCAATCCCTGTATCAAGTACCCCAACTTTTATTCCTTGTCCTTTTACGCCCTCAGTATGTAAACGATCAACTCCTATATGAGGAAGCGCCGGTGGAATTACTTTTCCAGTTGTTGGTTCTTGTGTAGTAGTCGATTCATTTTTCGGTAAACTAACGACATTGTCTTTCCATATCCTTTTGACTACACCAGTCTCAAGCAAGGTATTAATTTCACTTGTAGGAATCGTCATAGCCATTCCATTAAATACATTCTGGTAAGTTTGTTTAATTTGATATTGAAGTGAATTTTCTTTTATATTTTGATTTAACTCCTCTTTCTTCTTAAACATTTCAGTTAATCGTTGTTTAAAATATTCTTGTTCCCCTTTTATCTTTTCCGCTTTATTTTTAGATGTACCTTTTGTTTTTGATTGCTGAGCATTTTCGACCGGAGCTGTTTTGAACTCAACAATAACATTTGCTGTCCTATCTTTAAGTGACAACAAACTTGGATCAATGATGAATCCTTCTTGTGGGGTTAATCGTTTTATAGACTGTCGTTGTTCTTCAGATAGTCCTTTTAAGATCGATTCAGTAGAATTTGAAATCGCATAAGATTTTTGTTGAGGCATTAAATACGATGTAAGAAGGCCAGATGCTATTACACCCGATACCATAACATTTAGAAATTGTTTCTTTCGATTTTTCATTAAGTAACGCTCCTTCTACTAATGTGATTTCTGCTGCAAATTTTAAATCTATTACTTTTTAAAAATAATAAGCTAGCGGTTTCCCCCCCTAATAAAATGGTTACATATTCCTATGAGCATCGCTTTCCTCCCGAAAGATAGATAGTGTAAAATAAGAGTATGAATAATTAGACAACTCTATTAATTCATATTGTACTTGAGCTTTTATATGCGGTAAACTGGGGGAATTGTTCTACAAGTTGTCCTAATTCCACTGCACAATATATCAAACCACTTGTAGAATATTGTCGAACTCAGAAGAATGTGAAAGATTTTTGTAAATTCTTAAAAATTTAGATTTCAAACAAATGACAATTGTTAAACTATATCGAAAAAATCATTTTTGTACTTGGGGGAATCTTGGTTTTCCTACTACTCAATCACATCCAAATATTATTCTAAAAGGAGAAATTCAATATGAATGAGGGGAAAATCATTAAGTTTTATCGGGAAAAATACCAAATGACTCAGGAGCAATTAGGAAAAGGGATTTGTTCTGGAACACATATTAGTAAAATTGAGCGTTTACATACTGAATATGCACCTGAAATTATCACTCTTTTATCCGAGCGACTAGGTATAAATATCGAAAAAGAATTAATAAAACTTAATAATATAAAAAAGCGTTTAAATCATTGGCATGATGTTATTGTCATGCAATTACTTGAAGAAATGGATCTTATTAATCATGAACTTGAGCAAGAAGATTTAATTCAGATCTCTGATTATATCAATCTTTACAAATTGCTTCGGGTTAGGTATTTACTCATGCATAATTTGACCGAGGAAGCCTTAGAAATCATCAAAGAAATCCAAAAGAAAGAACATAAATTATCAACCTACGAAGCTAATCTATTCAAACACGTTTTAGGAATTTACTATTTAGCAAAACATGAAAATCCCAAAGCAATTCAAGTATTAAAGTCAATAAATGATACAGATTACAATAACAAGGAATATACCTATCATTTAGCAGTCGCCTATCATTTAAATGAATCACCAGTTATGGCTTATTTTTTTGCTGATAAATCACGTCGATTTTTTAAAGAAATTAATAACTATCTGAGAGTGATTGATGCAGAAATGCTTATGGCGATTCAAGTAAAAGATGATGGAGATTTTAAAGAAACGATTCATAGGTTTGAAAGCTTAATCAAAAGTTGTGAACTTTGTCATTCACCGGGTCGAAAGGCAAAGGTATTACACAACTTAGCTTTTGAATACTATAGAAGAAAAGATTATGAACCAGCCAAAAAATTCTATAAAGAGTCCATGATTCTTAAAGATATTGAATCAAACCCATACTTACTTTCTTTAGAAGGCTATATAAGAAGTGCATATTATGGGAGTTTACATCCAAATGAGGAATTATTACAACTTGCAAATGAAGGACTAAAAACAGCTCTAAAGAAAAATGAACAATTATATATAAACTTATTTACTTTACTCAGTTATTTAATTCAAGATAAAGAACAAGAATACCATCAATACTTGTCCGATTATTCATTACCTTTGTTTAAAAAATTTGGTTTTGTTTATTTAATTAAACGTTCTGAAAAAGAATTATTTAATTATTGTTTTAAACAGAAAAAAACTCGTAGGGCATTAAAGATGGCACATATCTTGATTAATCAATAAATAGAAATGGCATGTCTCATTTAGAGACATGCCTCTTTTATCAAATTATTGGAACAATGTAACGAACAGTTTTAGTTTGAAAGGTATTCAATAACTCCTTCTACTATTGCCGTTGATGCTTGTGTTTGATATGTTTGTGAATTTATTCGTTTTTCATCTTCTGCATTTGAGATGTATCCAAGTTCTAGTAAGATGGATGGTTTAGTATTTTCTCTTAATACAAAGTAATCACCAAAACTAACACCTCTATCTCTAGTTCCCATATCCGGTTTAAATAAATGTCTATGGATTAAGGCAGCTAAACTTCTATCTGCCTCATTATTGTAATAGGTTGTTATTCCATTCACTCCATTTGAAGTAAATGCATCAAAATGAATACTGATAAATAGGTCTGCATTCTTGGATTTTGCAAGTTCTACCCGATCCTTCAGTGACGGGGTAACATCCTTATCACGTGTTAAAATGACTGTAGCACTGGTCTTTTTTTCTAATTCACGTTGAAGATTCTTTGCCAATGGAAGTGTTACATCTTTTTCTAATGTCCCGCTTTGTCCAATCGCGCCAACATCTTTACCTCCATGTCCTGGGTCAATAACTATCGTTTTTCCTTTTAAGATTTTTTCTTCTATAAAGTTATTTTCTTTTATTAATCCCTGTTCCTGTTTGTTAATTTGTGCGGCAAATGCTATCTTATCTACTGTTTTTAAAATTTTTATATCGTTAACTTTTATTAAGGACAAAGCTAAAAAAATTAATACAATTAGTAGTAATAAAAAATACAATTTCTTTTTTTTCATATATTGAAATCCCCTCTCTATCAAACTCAAATTAGCTGATATAGTTATCATAAAAGACATAGATAAAGAGGAAATGAATTAGAAATAAAGATGAGATAAAGATTAATAAAATGATAGATTTGGTCCTTTGAAAAATACATAACAAAAAGAGGCCATCTATCAATGGCCTCTTTAAGGCAAGGAGATACAAAACACATGAAATGCTCTCTATATTTTAAGCTTATTGATTTTCCTACTCGTTTAAGTATGTCATCACTCTGTTCTGGATAATACCCGCCACACTTTCCGCAGATTTTTGACCACTAAAATAGCTTGGCGTTTCCTCTGAGAGAATTTTCTGAACCTTCTCATTCCATCTTACTTCTGTGTTCGCTTCAGAAATCATCTGATTAAGTGGTTGAAGCGACTCTTCTGTTACCGTTATCTTTCCACCTTTGCCACCATAAACTTTTGTACTCCCTCCTTTTCCATCTAATAATAACTCGGCAAATACCTTTTCATTTGCCGCGATATTCACAGGGAACATATCCCTTACTGATTGACTTTGCATTTCATAAGAAAGTAAAAATTTCAGGTAATCCCATGCTTCCATTTTGACAGTGGAATTTACATTCATCGCATACCGATCGTATCCACTGAAGGAAACACCTGATTCTTTTTCAGAAGAATGTGGAAATTCGTAAATGGTCGTATTCTGATTGTTATAAACAGCTGAACGCACTGCATAATCGCTTGGAGAAAAGATTGCTGAGCTTGCAAAATACGTTTCCGTTGGATTGGTCGGTTGAGTCGATAAAACGCCATCATCATACATTCTTTTTACTTGCTTGAGTAAATCAATAAATAACGGAGAATCAAATTTAGCTTCTTTTTTCTCCATATCAACAAGTCGGTCGTAGTTTTCATCTGAGAAAATCAAGGGATTTAAAATACCTAAAGGTGAAACGTTCATCACAGTCCCAAGTGTCCCTTTTGTTTTTAGCTGTTTACTTATTTCTGTAAATCGACTCCATGTCCAATTTTGGCTGTCATCTATTTGGATGCCTGTTTTCGAAATTGCCTCCTTGTTTCCAAATAAAGCACCTAATGAAAAATGCGTGGGTAAAACGTAAAGTCCACCATTTATTTTAGAATGTTCAAGAATGTTCATGTAATATAGACTTTTATCAAAAGACGTATCTCTTTCAATGTATTGATTGAGATCAACAAAGGCATTTTTATCAATGTATCGATCAATCGGCAAACTTTGGTCGTTCAACACGAATAAATCCGCACCTTTTCCGGACAACACCTCAGTTGTCGTCTGTGACACATATTTCTCAAGTTCAAGAAGAGTCATCCCGCCACCGCCCGACGCAAAGCTTTTTAGTTCAATCGTGATATTTGGATGTTTTTTTTCGTATTCCTTAGCAGCCAATTCAAAGTCTGGGAATTTACCCATGACTGAGATGGTAATCGTTTTTTTCTCATCCTTACTCACCTTTAAAGATAAATCCTCCCTTTTCGTATGATTGACACTTTCACTTGTATTATTTGGGATATTTTGTTCTTTATCTTCGCTTCTGTTACTTTGGTTTGTCCCATTACTACAAGCAACTAAACAAATTGTTAATATCAAGTTTAAAAGAAATAAGAATCCTTTTTTCATTTTTTTCATCTCCTATTCTTTTCTTTAATCTAAATTTAGAATACTTCCCTTAGATAAAGATGAAATGAAGATGAAATAAAGATTATTAAAAGATTAAATACGATAAATTTTTTTAGAATCCGTTACTATGTAACAAAAAAAGACCACCCTAATCAAAAGGACGATCCGAAAATCTTTGCTATCATGTCTTTATATCTTTTTTAAGTAAAAGTAGAAAAGCACTCCACCTGATGTATTCATGACACCATACTGCATACCATGTAATTCTAATATATTCTTGGTAATGGCTAGTCCCAATCCTGTACTACCTTCTGACCGATGACGAGACGTATCTCCTCGATAGAATCGATCCCATACCTTTTCTAATTGTTCATTCGGGATATATGCACCTTTATTTTCCACGCACACTTTTACGTGTTCATCCTCTTCAATAGTAGAAATATATATATGTTCATTTTCAGGCGTATAACGGATAGCATTTGTTAAAAAGTTAGTCATTACTTGTTCAATACGATGTTGATTACCAATAACCTCTATAGGATCTATATCTTTATGAACCGTTAGCTGTTTTTTTTCAACCTCTAATGATAATTGGTTACATATATAATCAATTATTTTATCAATAAAAAATGGTTCCATTTTCATTTTATAAGTTCCTGACTCATATTTTGCAAGCTCAAGCATATCGACAATTAATAGATCCATCTTGTCAACCTCTTTTTCCATCGCTTCAAAATAATAGTCCTTCTTATGGGTAGCAACTCCATCTTTAAGTATCGAGATACAGCTTTTCATAATACTTAATGGTGTCTTTAATTCATGTGAAACACCTGAGATAAATTCTTTTCTTGTATTTTCTAACTGCTTTTCCTTTTCTATGTCTAGTCTTAGTTGTTTGATATGCGAATGTAATGTATTGGAAAGAAAATTTATATTCTGAGATAAGTCACCGATTTCATCTTTGGAATAATATTCGATTCGTTCTGAAAAATCTAAGTTCGCAATTTTTCTAGTAATGTTGTTAATTTTTAATAATGGTCTGGCAATCTTAAGTGAATAGTAAAAAGACGCTAACAAGGTGAGAATTAAGACAAAAGCAATAATATAGACAAAATAATCTTTTACCATTTGTACTGCTTCATCAACAGGCTGCAAAGATGCCATTGAAAAAATATAATTTATTTCTCCGTTTTTGTTTGTAACAGGGTCAATGAAAAGTTTATATTTGATATCATTTTGTTCGTAATCAAGGATTTGAAAGGTATCATACTTATTATTTTTATTCAACAATAGGCTTGTCTGAAATTCATTAATTCGATCCATAAACAAGCTATTTGCATAGATGATACTTGACACATCATTCCGTTCTGGGAATTGTACATCTATTACTTTTCCCTTTATTCTACTGATTTTTAAATCAATATTATATTTTATTAAGTAGTCCAATTTGGATAAAACTTCATTAGGATTTTTACTTACATTTTTAATTGGAAAGTTTTCAGCTATTTTTGTCCAAGTTAATATGTTTACCCAATATGAATTATTCTGAACAGAATATAAATAAAACGGTACTTCTATATGATTCTTCTCAATAGTGTAAAGATCTACTAAGTCACCGCTAGAAAGTAAAGGCTCACTTTTTTTTACATTTTCCACGTCTATTAGATGATAAAGTGGAACTGTTATTTTTTTATTTTGTACAGGATTTTTTACGTTTTCTGATTCAATTGTTACATAAAAATCTTTTGCTGTTTTGATATTTCCATTTTGATCTAATGTTGTTAACCATGTATTATGTTTTTGATAAAAATCTTGTTCTAACTGTTGAACAACTTGATTATTTTCGGAATTTTTTATTAACTGTTTTTCAAATAATCGGATATGCGTCTTTAAATCCTGGACTTTACGATTTGCATAATATTGCTTAAAAAATATGGTCTGACTAGTATATATAGTACCAGTAATTAACAAGCATAAAAAAGATGTTAAGAAAAATAATTTTAAAACTATTCTACTTCTCATAAGCTTTCCTCAAATTTATAACCAGTACGGATAATAGTTGAAATCCATTTTGATTTATTGCCTAATTTCGTACGCAAATTACGAATATGGGTATTAATGGTTCGATCATCGCCATTGTATTCATATCCCCATATCTTTGATATAAGTTGTTCTCTAGTAATCACAATTCCTTTGTTTTGCATTAAATAGGTTAATATTTCAAATTCAGTATGGGTTAAATTTATATTGTTTCCATCTACTTTGACTGTCCGTGAAGAAAAATCGACCGAAATTCCATCATTAGATAATGTATCTTTAGATAGCTCATTCTTTCTATTTCGACTATCAAGTAATCGTTTAACTCTAGCCAATAAAATGGGTGGACTATACGGCTTTGTGACATAATCATCAGCTCCTAATTCAAACCCATGAAGTGTATCATCCTCATCGACTCTTGCCGTTAGCATGATGATAGGAACTGTTGATGTTTTCCGTATTTTTCTACAAACAGACCATCCATCAACTTTTGGCAGCATAATATCAAGAATGATTAGGTCAAATAAATATTCTTCAAATAAAGCTAATGCATGTTCACCATCAGTTGCTTCATATACTTCATACTTTTCTTTTATTAAATAATCTTTCGCAATTTCACGTAAAATCGTTTCATCTTCCACGATTAAGATTTTGGACTGCATGTTATATAACCACACTTTCTTTCAGTACATAACCATTCTTTTATGTTAACCAATCAAGTAAATAATTTTTCAGTATGCAAAATCAATCCTTTTCGCCAGATACCTGGATACCCTTGATTAAATACTTTTTAGAGATTCCAAATAAAATTATCATTGGTGCCATGTAAAGGACAGATGCAGCAAATCCAATTCCCCTTGCTTCTTCTGTAATACGTGATAAATAAAGAGATAATGGAAATTTAGAAGGATCATCAAGAAAAATAAGTGGTTGTTCAACCATGTTCCAGTAATCAGCGAATAATAAGACGATTAATGCTGCAATTCCTGGTCGAATTAACGGCAAGATTATTTTTATTAAAATATTAAAGTGACCTGCCCCATCTATTTTTGCTGCCTCAATGTATGAATAAGGAATCGTCAATACGAACTGTCTAAGCATAAACACGCCAAATGCACCAAATACCCCTGGAAAAATGATGGCACTAAAGCTATTTAAAATCCCTAATTTATCTGCGATGATATAGTTAGGTACAAGTGTTACTTGAAAGGGCATCAACATCGTAACCATATAAACTAAAAATAACGTATCTCTTCCTTTGAACTTAAGCTTTCCATAGACATAAGCTGCAAATGATGCAACAATAAGTTGACCCATAATGATTGGAAAAACCATAATGACAGAATTTCCATACAGATCCAAATACGATTGTTGCTTGTCAAGTAATTCTTGTTTCTTTTCAAAGAATGCACTATATTGTTCAAACGAGAACTTATCAGGAATCAACTTCAAATGTACGTAATTCTCTTTGTGTGCATTGTTATCTTGTTGTATTTCATTTTCTGATGGATAGGAAGAGCTAATTTCTTTCTCCGTCATAAAAGAATTTGATAACGTAAAAACAATCGGAAAAACCATCATTGCAGCAATAATTAATAATATGAGGGTTAAAATCCATTTTCGTATTTTAGTATTTTTTTTCATCTTCTTCACCTCTCATTCTTAACTCATAAACTTTCGATAACGACGTTCGATTGCGAAGAAAACAAACACTAGAATTAATATGCATCCGACCATTAAAGTAGCTGCAGCAGTCAGCTTTTGAATATTTAAAGAAGCAAACATATTATTCATATAGTGCTGAATCATATAAATTCGATCATATGGATAATCGCCTGCAATTAGATAAGTTTCACGGAATACTTTAAAGGAGTTAATAATGCTCATTAAAAGTACAAAAAACATTGTCGGCGTTAAGTAAACCAACGTAATCTGTCTAAATTTAAAGAAACGACCTGCGCCTTCCATTTCGGCTATCTCATAGTAATCTTTTGGTATATTTTGAAGACCTGCCAAGAATATAATCATGTTGTAACCAATGTTTTTCCAAAAATAAATAACTGATACTACAGCGATCGACCAATCCGATTTCATCCAATCGATTTGCGCAAACCCCATATTTACAAGCCATGAATTAAAGGTACCGTTCCAATCAAATAATATTTGCCATAACATTACAATCGAAGCGACAGGTACAACAATTGGCAAGATAAACGAACTAATAATTACATTTTTAAACATGACGGTTTGATGCAAGCAAAGTGCCAATATTAAAGAAATAACGACTACTAATGGGACAATGATTGCAGTAAACCAAAATGTGTTTGAGGCCGCCTTAAAAAAAGAAGTACTAGCTAACAACTCTTTATTATTAAAAAGTCCAACAAAAGAACCACCAACAGCACCATCTTTAAATGAATAGATAGTACCCATTACAAAAGGGATTAGATAGAAAAGAGAAAAACCAATCAAACTTGGTAATAAGAAAAATGCTGCAACCTTACCATCATTATTTAATTGTTTACGTAGCTTCATGTATTCACTACTTTCTATATTTGAGTATTTAAAAAATTGATTAATAATTCTGTTCGGAAAGAAGTATAGCCTAATGAAATAAAGATGAGATAAAGATTAAATAAAGATTAAGTGGAAAAGTGATTATTAAAAAATCGAGTAGGAGGGGGTGACTAACCCCCGACCTCTCACACCACCGTACGTACCGTTCGGTATACGGCGGTTCTATTAAGATTGACGTAAAGTTTCATAACGGTTATATAGACTTTTCAACCCTCGTTGACTCCAATATGAGTTATCGAGGGTTTTGTGTAATATTGGGCTACAGGCGATTCTCCAGTATTTCTTTCTGGAGTTGCCCCATTCGTGCGCCTTGTAACCAGGGACGCCTAAACCAATCAGTTTTCTAACTCTAGTTTTAGATTTCTTCCACTGTTTCCATTCGCACATTCTTAGCCTTCTTCTTATCCATTCATCAAATTCTTTGAATTTGCTTGGAGTGTCCGCTAAAGCGAAGTACCCGCACCATCCTGTAAGATAGCGGTTTAACATTTCAATTCTTACCTCAAGTGGGATAGGTTTTGACCGAGAGGTAATTTCTCGAATCTTCGTCTTAAAGCGTTTAATGCTTTGTTTCGCTATTCGCACCTTCGGTTCTTTATTAAATGTGAAACTGAAACCAAGAAATTTCCGTTTCCACGGACGGTCGATTGCCGACTTATCCCTGTTTACCTTCAATTTTAGTTTCTGCTCAATAATCGTCGTAATGGATTCCATCACACGTTCCCCTGCTTTTAATGACTTAACATAAATGTTGCAGTCATCCGCATAACGGACAAACTTATGCCCTCTGGCTTCCAATTCTTTATCTAATTTATCAAGAATTATGTTTGAAAGTAGTGGACTGAGAGGTCCCCCTTGCGGAGTACCTTCCTCCGTTGATTGTACGACCCCATTAAGCATTACACCTGATTGAAGGTATTTCCTGATTAGTTTGAGAAGAATGCGGTCTTCAATTCTCTTAGCGAGTATTCCCATCAGTATGTCATGATTAACCTTATCAAAGAATTTCTCTAAGTCCATATCAATTACCCAGCGGTAACCTTCTTTGATATAACCCTTTGCCTTTCTTACCGCATTATGGGCGCTCCTGTTAGGTCGGAAACCATAGCTGTTTTCAGAAAATGTTGGATCAAAGATTGAGGTTAATACTTGGGCGATTGCCTGTTGGATGAAACGGTCTGTCACAGTCGGTATGCCTAAAAGCCTTATCCCTCCGCCTGGTTTCGGGATTCCGACACGGCGAACAGGAGAAGGTTGATAGTTACCTGTTCTCAAAGTTTCCCGAAGGGAATCCCAGTTTTCATAGAGATGTCGTCGTAGGAATTTTACGGACATTCCATCTATGCCGTGACTTCCTTTGTTCTGCTCTACCCTTTTTAGGGCAGTTAAGAGATTTTCCCGTGATAGAATTAGTTCCATTAACATGATGTTATCCTTTCTACGTGAATGAAGGTTCTGTTTATGCCGACTTTTGCTCCACCCTCCTAGAGTCCCCAACGGATTCACCGCTTCCTCCTTTAGGTAGGTCCTTTCGGATTGTCTGTGTTCAATGCAATCACCGAATGTGCAGACTTCATTCTTTCTTAATAGTTCAGTCCTTCCCATTCTTTCTCGAGTAAGAATGGTACTATGACTTCTGCTGACTTCTGATTGTTCAGCTATCCATTGCTAGATAGTTTACCAAGTGTACTTGGCTTATCAATCAGATCTCCCCGGGTAAGAGTACAGTCTTTCCCTCCATCTATCTGCTTCATTTACTCTGTACCACCTTCGGCAGTAAGGACTTTGTTTTGTGTTGCAAACTCATCCAATGATACCTAGCCTTATATGAAGTTCGTGTTCCTCAGACCGGAGGTTTGCCGCTCGCTTCCTTCAGATTCCGCGTCACCGCGGACACCCTTGCGTTAGGCTAACCATTACTACTGCCTTCATGGTTCGGGACTTTCACCCTAGAGACTGCACCCATGCCGGGCGCACAACAAAAATAAAAAGCTAACGGATTTGTTAGCTTTTTAAACTCTATTTTGATTTTCTTTTTCCACTTTTTCCTTTGTCTCCTCTTAAGAAATCAAACTTGTGGCTGCCTAGAACCTTATTAAACCCAAAATCTCATCACATAAATTAATGAGGGAGGTTTCGTCACTATCTCTTAGCGTCTATTCACTAATATCCTCCTCTACAATTTTGAGAACCACCAAACAGTTCTAACAAATTTCAATAAAAAGTTGCAAAATCATGATAATTGAAGCCACCGGAACAACAATCGGCAAGATAAACGAACTGATTAAATCTAACTACACTTGGTAAAATGAAAAGTGTTGCAATGCTGGCATCCTTCTGAATCAACCTTTTTATGTTCATTAATGAGGTTTTTAGAACATTTTATTTCCATTCCCGAATGCATACATATTCATCTTAATGTTTAATGTTTAAGAAAACTCTCTTCCAAAAATGAAGGGAGTTTTCTTAATGCGACTCAATTATTAATTTAAACGTGTTAATCTGAAATTTATATAGATATTACTTGATGCCCTATTCAACATTGGAATAGGGCATTTTTTCTATTGTTGTTTACCAAAATAATGAAGAAAGAATAAAATCCCCCATTTTACACATAATTAGAAAAAACATACTAGAGGGATATAGATGAACTTAAAAAATGGCGATAAAGACAAAGGCGAAGGTTCCAATAAAAAAACCGATCCAAATTGGCTTGAACGATTATCCAAATCGAATGATTTCGTTCACGAGCATACTTCCTTAAGGGACGAGGAGCCTTTTTGGATTTCATATTATCGTACCCTCATTTCATCAGACATTTTACATAAAGATGTTCTGCCCTATTTACAGGAACATCTTTCACTAGAAGAATTAAAAAGTAAAATCCCTGTTCAAGAGATTATTTTCACAAGGGATGAAGATGAAATCATCCAAAACATTTTGAATGGGTCCTTAGCTATTCAAAAGCATCAATATGATGAAGAATGTTTATTAATCAATATTGCGAACAGTAAATTTCGAGATGTCGGAATGGCAACTATAGAATCCTCGGCACTAGGACCGCAGGTTGGGTTTATTGAAGAATTAGATACTAATATCAATCTAGTTCGAAAAAGATTGCCTGTTCCAGAACTGCTCGTTAAAGAAATGAAGGTTGGAGAGCTATCCAAAACAAGAGTAGCTGTACTTTACATGGATGGAATTGCTGATCCTGAAAATGTAAACACGGTCATCCAAAGAATAAAAGATATTCAATATGATCATATTCAGGACAGTTCTTATATCGCGTCGATGATTGAAGACAATTCTAATTCATTGTTTCCACAATCGATATCAACGGAAAGGGCTGACCGAGTTGCTGCTGGACTAACAGAAGGAAAAATAATCATTGCAGCAGATGGTTCACCGAATCTTGTCATACTTCCCGTTACCTTCATGGAATCCTTTATTGCAATGGAGGATTATAGTTATTCCTGGATCATTTCAAATTTCTTTCGGTTATTGCGATTTGCTGCTATGTTTATCTCGACTTTGATCAGTCCTATGTATGTAGCAATCTTAACTTATCATTATGAATTGATCCCAGCGCGTTTACTAGAGACGCTCGTTGGCTCAAGGGCAGCAGTTCCTTTTCCTCCATTCTTAGAGGCTCTTTTTTTAGAGTTAATGATTGAAATGGTAAAAGAGGCTGGAATCCGATTGCCACTTAAAATCGGACAATCCCTCGGTGTTGTAGGGGGTATTGTAATCGGGCAAGCTGTTGTGGAAGCTGGATTAACTAGCAATGTATTGCTAATTTTAGTAGGGCTCGGATCTTTAGCCTCCTACACCTCACCTGTATATAAATTTAGTAATACGATTCGATTTATTAAGTTTCCAGTCATTTTTCTTGCCCAATGGTTAGGTTTGTTAGGGGTATTTTTATGCTTCCAATTTACGCTTTTGCATTTACTGCGGTTAACATCACTCGGGCGTCCCTATTTAAGCCAATATCCACTTAGGACAACTTCCTTTCAAGATTTATGGGTAAGACTCCCTTTTTCCATGCAAAAAGAAAACCCAACAACCTTGAGACCACAAAAGAAGAGAAAATCAACTGGTACCGGAAAAAATCCAGAGCCAGTAAACGATTTTCATGAATAAATCGTAAAGGGGAATTTCAATTTGCAAGCGAATATTAGGCATCAGGTTTCTCCTTATTTAGTCTTCTTTATTATTTACGATTCGCAGGTGGGTGTTGGCATTTTAGGATTCCAAAGAACAATTGCCGCGAAAGCAGGATATGATGCGTGGATTGGTGTATTAGTAGCAGGGTGCTTGGTTCAATTGTTTATTTGGGTGATGTACAATCTGTTGGAAAAAGCCGATGGAGATATTATCGATGTTCATACAAATATTTTTGGAAATGTCCTTGGAAAATTTTTTAGTTTTTTTATCATAATCTATTATTGGTTAGCAAGTACATCTGTTTTACTTGGGTTTATTGAGATTATTCAAGTTTGGATGTTTCCTACCATACCTTCATTGATTGTTTCTATTCTAATATTAATAACAGTGTATTATTGTATTTCTGGAGGATTTCGGGTTGTTGTCGGATTATCTTTTATATCGTTTATTTTTCCTCAACTATTGTTAATCTTCCTTTATTTTTTCCCATTAAAAATGGCTCATTTTTCAAATTTGTTGCCGATCATGAACCATTCCTTAATGGACTTGGTGGATTCCACCAAAAGCTCAATGTATACAATCGCGGGAACTGAGACCTTGTTGATGTACTATCCATTTATAAGAGATCCTAAAGCCTCGAAAAAATTCGCTCATTTAGGTGTACTATTTACTACTTTACTATATACGGTTTCCTCTATTGTTGCCTTTACCTTTTATAGTGAGGAACAGTTAAAAACTACTATTTGGCCGGAACTGTCTTTAACAAAAGTAATTCAGCTATCTTTTTTAGAGCGATTTGAATACTTATATATCTCTATGTATTTGATTATCGTTACTGGAACAATCACAGTTTTATTATGGTGCGCTAGCAGAGGTTTAAAGAAGATATTTAACAGAAAGCAAAAGTATACATTACTCATTCTTAGCCTTTTAAGTGTAGTACTTTGCCAGTTGAATAATGAATCCTTCAAAGAAATTCTTAATAAATTTATCACTCAAACGAATTTATGGATATTTTACGGCTATATCCCAATTCTCTTACTTCTTTTAACTTTATTAAAAAGGGGTAATAAAAATGGTTAATCGGTCAGCGTTATGGTTGGTTCTTATTGTATTATTATCAGGGTGCACCTTTCTCCCTACCAATATCGTTAATGAAATTAATATGGCACAAGGGATAGGGTTTGATCTGGCCGAAAAAAAGGGCGTAAAGGGAACGATTGTATATCCCATTTTCAATAAAGACAAATCCTCTATTACTGAAGTTAAAACAGCCCATGGGAAATCTAGTAAGGATATTCGTTCCCTCTTAAATAACGAAACACGATATCCATTGGTAAGCGGACAGCTCCGATTAGCTCTTTACGGTAAAGAACTAGCGAAAAAAGGAATTAATGATTATGTAGACACTTTAAACCGAGATCCGGCTATCGGAAGCCTGGTTCAAATGGCAATAGTTGATGGTGATTCTAATGAAATGCTAAAGATTAAGAAATATCAAAAGGAAAATATTTCGATTTATTTACAAGAAATGCTAGACCAAAATATGGAATTCGGCCTGCTTCCTCGAACTGATTTACAAACCTTTTTATATCAATTTTTTCAAATAGGACAGGATCCTTATTTGCCATTAATTAAAAAGCTAGATGGTAACATCAGGATTACTGGCATGGCAATTTTTAAGGATGATCAATATGTTACATCTATTTCACTGAATGATCTCTTTATTTTTAAAGGGTTGGTTGATAATAAAAGGCCTGGTTTACGACAATTTGTATTAGAAAGTCGTGATAAGATAGTTCTTGAAAATCTCTATTCAAATGCAAAGTATAAAGTAAAAATTTTACAGGGTAAACCAGAATTTACGATTAATCTAAAAATGAAAACAAGACTTCATGAGTTCGCTCCGTCAGAGAAACAAAGGCAGTCTTTTGATAAAAAAAAGTATCAAAAACAGGTTGAACAAGAATTAGAAATAAACGCCATAAATATCATCAACCAATTTAAGAAGCATCAAGCTGATCCTTTAGGGTTAGGAGCAAAATATAAAGAACATTATCGCCGATTTAATGAGAAACAATGGAAAATGTATTATCCAAACGTAAAAGTCACTGTAAATGCAGATGTAGAAATCCTACAAACAGGAACTGTTGATTAACAAACATAGAAATAACCATCCATCGAGGAAAGGTTTAGATTCCTTTAGTAGCGCTGACCAAGGCATTGGTTAGTACTACTATTTTTTATTTAGTAGAAGTGAAGAATGGATCGTGGCATTTTCATGATAGATGAATTCGAATTTCATATATATTCTTGTTTTTTACTTAGTTTGCAAGCGTTACAGTATGTTATTGATTCATCGAATTCGGATTCATTAGGTATGTTATTTTCGTCCTTTATTTAACCTTCTGGTTGTTTATTCATATAATGTTGAAGATCTATCTGGAAAGGAGTGAGAACATATGGCATTTTTGCCACCTCAGGGTCAAATGAGACAACAACCACAATCGCCTCCCCCAACATATATTCCACAAAAACCTTCTGTATCCTATATAATCGACTGTTTATACCAAAACACTTATGTTTGGCTAATAAATGGGGAAGGCTTCTGGTTTTACCCAACTCGCGTCGAGTATGGTGAAGTTTCTGGTTATAGATGGAACGGTGCCTTCTGGGTGTTTTATGGAATTGATCCAAGATTTATTGATGCTGTTGCATGTAATCCTATTCCTACCCTTTACTAATATCCAAAGCTCCTTGTGGAAATTAATTGGGCACAAACCATTAAAAAGAGACCGAGTCCCCTCGGTCTATGTACGAAAAGAATTCTTAAGAACCCTTGATATGATTAAGTGGGCGGGACTAGGTGGGAATCGAACCCACCAGACCATTCATGTTAACAGATTACTTCTAACTTGCCAGGTCCATATTATTTCTTCCTATAATAACCAACGTTTTTAATCCATCGGAAATAATTAACCTAGATTTACATTCGACTTGGGTGGAGTTTTGGTGACAGCCATAAAGTGTAACTTACTCATTTCCTTACATAGTAAGTTTCTGTGGGCATAAAATGACAAAAAACTTGGCAGCCAATAGGCATACCAAGTTGGTTATTAGTGACTTCATATTAATTGTTTATTTATTCCTATTTTAAAGATTTGAGCAACTAAAAGTTTACAGTGATGATCTAGAAATCTCTAAGTAACTCGAATTCTACCGACTCTTTTACTTCGATCACGATCTTTAATATTTAGTGCTCTTTGGTATTTAGGAATACCTGGAAATGAAATGAGGTCAGCCTTAAACAGGACATATCCGATAAAAGTAGCAAAAACCGTACTTCCGAACACGAACCAGATGAATCTTCTGCCAACATTGCCTAACATGTTCTCACCTCTTTAACCACTCATTGATGATAAATATGATGAAATCACCTTTTTTATTCACAGATTTCCAGACAAAGAAATTAATAGATTTGCCTTTTCTTTCGTAAGTGACTTATTACTTTGAGCAGATAACTCATTTACATACGCCTTAAGTTGACCTTCTGCGGCATTCTGATTACCTTTCGCTGCTGCTTCTTTTGCTCCATTAAGTTTGGTAGTCAGTGAATGAGCAATCCCCGTATTCGTAACAAAAGATTCGGTTAATCGGCTTAAACTATCAAAGTCCACAGTTACCGTAAATTGGTATTCTACTTCTGCTGCATTACCTGCACGATCAATAGCTTTGGCTGTGAATTTATTTACTCCTACACTATAATCATATGCCGGCCCTTCTATGGACGGGCAATCGACAGAAGCAATTCCAGACAAATCATCCGTTGCACTGCAAGTGATAGATATGTTTGAATCAACAGAATAACTTTCCTTATTACCAGTTACTGTGATTACAGGAGATGTTGTATCTTCTTCCACAATCATAATCCAGCTGATTTGAGGATCAGGTGAACCAGCTACCCTGCGAACAGTAAGGTCAAGTTTCCCATCCGTTATGTTCACATTTTTATAGCCTTTGACATCATAAGAACTCGTAAATACATAGCCCTTCGTTTTGGTTTCACCGTTAATCAATATATCAGCTTTTCTGCTACCCTTTGTAGAACTGTACCAAGGATCATAGAGTCCGGTATATACAGTGTATTTACCATTTTTCAAGTCAAACTTATATGAGAGATCATCACCGGAATTACTTAAAAGGTAACGTAACGAAGAAAATAAATCTCCACTGTTACTGCCTGAAGGTTTTGTATGATCCCCGATATACCCCCATGTTTGTCCAGTTGCTGGGTCATACTTTTGATCAATGATATCTTTATTAAGAAGTGTACCTTGCATATAAGACGACCATGTTTCGTAATCATTTGTTTTCGCCCCGCCACCATGAACAAAATATCTTACATGTTCTGGCAAAACTAATATCTTTGTTCTGATTACTTTATTAGCTAATTCAGAAAGTGTCCCTTCAACCACTACTGTTCCAGGCTTCGAGAATGCCTCAACATTAACGTCCCATGTTACTGACGTGTCCATTTGGATCCCTTCTGAATTGGTCACATTAATCATATTTGGTAAATTAGGTACTTGATCAACAGATACCTTGGCTGGCAGCTCCGTATTAACTGTGACTTTCCCCATTCTGTCTAAAGTATCCAGTTTCCAATCGTCATACCATTGCATACTAATTTCATCACCTTGGCCAAATTCGATTGGAAGCCAAATATATCGAGAATCCTTTAAATCGCTTTCCTTCCATCTGTCACCCATAAATATAAATTTTCCCTTTTTAGCATCAATTGTAATGACATTGGTGCTTTGTGAATCAAATGTTGTGGAAGCTTTCTCACCGATTGAAGGATCGCGCATAGGTTTCCATTCTCCGAAAATTTCATCAGCAACCGTATATCTTGCTGAATTCGGTGCCCATCCTGTCGCACCAGATGTTATTAAATAGTACTTTCCATTATATTTGAACATCGCGGGTGCCTCTCGCTGTGCACCTGGAAATACTCTTACATAATCCTCACCATAGACAGATTTGTATGTAGTATCGCGTTCTACCTTGCCGTCCTTATGCCAGCCTACAATATCCGTGTATGAGTCATTCAATTTCGAAATATAAATCGTCATGTTTTCTTCACTGGAATAAATTAGGTAGGCTGTACCATCGTCATCCTTGAATAAGTTCATATCACGAGCCATACCAGGCTGGTTTGGCTGTCCATTATATTCCGCACCTTCAGGAACTCGGTCCATACGGTTACTTTCTTGATAGACAAAAGGTCCGGTCGGAGAATCACTTAATGCATAGCCTGCTTCCGCCTTTGCATAGTTTGCATTTGACGTGGCAGAAGGACCATCGGTATGCATCCACATCACATATTTCTTTGTTTTATCATTGTAGATTACTTTTGGTCTTTCAATAATCCTGTCTGTACCAATATCATTTTTTATATCAGCTTTATCTTCTCTGCCTTCATAAAGTTTGGAGATAAGTGGATCTGTTTCAAATTGGTCCATCGATTCAATGGCTGTAAGAGCGAGACCTTCATCTTGCCAGTTATAAAGATCTGTTGATGAATAAACCCTAACACCTCTAGCTGGAAGGTATCCGTTGGTTTTATCTTCACCGTACCAATAATATTTCTTCGTTTCCTCGTCATACATGATACCGCCGCCATGTGCTTGGATTGGAGCACCATATGTATCTGTCCAAACCTGTCCAGGTTTAAATGAATCGTTTGGAGCAAATACGATAAGTCCTGCTAGTGCCTTATCTAAGTTCTTCAAACTAGTCCGTAGTTGTACCTGAACTGTTTTCGTGTTAATATCTAACCCATTTTCATTGATATTTTCAACCAAATTATCTGCCTGCTCAATAGCTTTATTAAGTTCCACTAAACTGTATTTAGTGTAAGTTTCTGTTTTTTGCGCTTCTTCTTTTGCAGAAGCTAATTTTGTTTCCAAATCAAAAAGAGGAATCGCTTGGTACTTCTTTACAATAATGTAATTAACGAGTGGATCATTATAATTTGATAAGCTTCCTGTTGAAGGTCCCTGGATCTTAACTTCTAATTCTCCGTCGTTAACAGTTATTTGCTGATATTCTACCTCTTTGACCGTGGAATAGCTTCCAATATCATAATCGCCATTTGATAGATTTTGGCCCTCACTGATAATATTGACACTTCGGCCACTCCATGGATTTTTGAATCCTAGAGTGAGGTCATAGTCACCATTTGGTAATTCAAATTGATATACTAATGCCTTATCACGGACTTGCGGACCATTATAATATCGAAGAGATCCTAATTTATCACTGCTACTAGAACCACTAGTACCACTAGTAGTAGTTACCAAACCCCACTTTTTCCCTGTAACTTCATCTTTACCATACATCTGCTCCGTTTTACTAGAATAAAGTCCCATTTTGTCCGTTCCTTCAACGGTGTTAGGTGTACCATCACCTGCATTTACAAAATACAGAATGTCTGATTCCATATTTACTGTCTCCGCAGAAACAGGTTTACTAGTTGACAACGCGGGTAAAACAATGAGGATCAAAGCCAAAAAAGTTGAAATTCTTTTGTTTATCTTTACCAACAGTACCCCTCCTTACAAATCTCTATAAATCTCGATAGACCGATTGTTTCATAGATGTTTATTCTAAGAGGCCCAGAACAGTGTAAATGTTTTTTCCATTTCCAGTTTTCAATTCCCTAGGACTAACCTTATAGAATAACCACCCCTTTCAAGTTAGAGTTCTTTTATTCATGAAACCCATTTCATGAAACCGGTTTCATGAATAAATAAAAAAAATCATGCGCACTTTTTTAATATACATAATTTTCAAACAAATGATAAGTAAATAGTACATGCTGATTTTAGATGTGTCAATATCATTTATCCACCTTGGTTTGCTCCCGTTATTAAAAATGTGTTTTAAGAAACGTTGATTTATATCGAATTTATGAAGATGATTATTTATCGACAAACTGAACACTTACCTCTCCTAAGGGCAGCGGGTCTTCCAGACAGATTTCACGATCTTCGTCATTCTCATGCTACCATGTACTTTCAGCAAAAGATGATATGCATGACTAAGCTTCAAAGAAAAAACTGAAATGGCACTTTTAGGGCACTGATACAAAAAAAGACCGAGTGCCCTCTGGTCTATGTACTAAAAGAATTCGTCAGAACCCTTGGTATTATTGAGTTGGCGGGACTGTGTGGGAATCGAACCCACCAGCGATGGCACGCACCGCTCAAGCAGTTTTGAAGACTGTGGAGGACACCAGTACCCCATTCAGCCCCATCATTATTATAGTAAAAAGGTAATTCTTATTTGTAATCATAATACAATGGAATATAGTAATAATCAATAGAGTTGGGGATTTTGTCATTTTTTCGACAACTTTTGCACCTGCTTTAAGAATGGTTTCTTCCTTGATAATAAAGGCGATAACTTGTCTTTTCACCTTATTTCAGACTATAATAGATAAATGAAAATAGTATCGTGTAGGTGAAATCAATGCAGCTCACAGGTTGGTTCTTATGGTTTATATTAATATGGATTTTTGCATTTGCGGGTTTAATGGCGATTGGCGGATTTTTTATGTTTCGGAAGTTCCTCAAAAAAATGCCAAAGGAAGATGGCAAATCCGTGATGGACTGGGAAGAGTACTACGTTAATCAGACTCGTCATTTATGGGGCGAGGAAGAAAAACATCTTCTAGAAGATTTGGTTAGTCCTGTTCCCGAGCTTTTCCGAGATGTCGCTAGACATAAAATAGCAGGAAGGATTGGCGAACTTGCGCTTAATGAGAAGGTATCAAAGATAACGGAAGAACTCGTCATCCGGGGTTACATTCAAGCAACACCAAAAAGGGATCATAAATTTTTACGTAAAAAGCTATTTGAAAATAGAATTGATGTAGCTCCTTATGAGCATTTATTCTAAACCGACCAATTTTTGGCGGTTTTTTTTTATGAGTTTGGATATTTTAAAACAGAGTCAAATAGTAGGCTGGGGTGAAAGACGATGGCAAAACGAATGGCAACTAGGAGGCACAAAATATTTAACCTATTAATCATATTGATTCCATGGCTATCTTTACTTTTTTTAGGCAAGCGTGATCTTAAGCGTTATTCTTTTTCGGGTGTTTTTATTATTATTTTTGAGATTTTTAATCATTTGTACGGTCACAAGCGGAATTGGTGGAAGTTTTACGATAAAGGAAAATCATTTATCCGGGATGAACTACCCTTTAGTGTCGGTCCTTATGCGCCTCTTTCGATGTGGCTGCTTAAAATTTCGTATGGAAACTTTAAAAAGTTTGTGTTATTGAACGTGATTGCTGATGGCGCTTTTGCTTTCTTTATCATAGATGTTCTTAAAAAGCTTAAGATCATCAGTCTAGGTCGATTAAGTCATATTCAGTTTTTCTTTTACTTAAACTATAAAGCTTATCTATTATATGGTGTACAGTATTTGTTTGATAAAATCAGGAGATATCGATATTAAAGAAACGCTCAGAGCTTTTTATGCCCTGAGCGATTTTTATGAAATGTCAGCGTTGACCATGCAGCTGTCTATAAAGATTTTTGTAATCGAGATACATCGCGACCCGCCATGGAACAATCATACTAAATGCCAGCAGGAAGAACATACCGCTTAGTTCTCCAAAGTCAATAGTCGTGCTTAAGATTGATTTTAAAGCTATTCTCACTATTAGCAATCCAACTAAAATGTAAATAAACGCCTTCGATCTTTTTAAGTAAATTTCGTTTTCTCTAATTTCAAATTTAGATGTTTTGATTAAGAGTATCGAAAAAAGCATTCCCAAAATCACGACCTCTATTATTTCCATACCAGTCAACCGAAATTGTGGTACCACATACATGAATGCCCCGCTCGACATAAAGACCGGAGGCAGGATAATTTTCTTTACATTTGTAGGTTTCTTAGCAGCCTTCATGCGGACGATTAAAGCAAATATCCCCATAAAAACTGCACCAATTGAAGAAACAACAACAAAGTTCATAGGCTTCAACCCCTAATTCCTTAAAATAAAGCTCGGAATTTATATTTTACTATAAACATGAAATATTTAGAAGCCTGTAAAACCGCCAAACATTCCTGAGAAAATCGTAATAATTTTTGTCATCCAGTCAAAGAAAAGCACAATCCCCATGACAATCATTAAATAACCGCCAATTTTAACAATCTTTCCACTGTTTTTGCGAATCCATTTCATACGGCCAACAAAGAACGATAGGATTAGGAACGGTATCGCAAATCCAAGTGAATACGCAACCATGTATAGTACACCTGAACCTGGATTTGTCGCTGCAAGGGCGATTACCGCCGAAAGAATCGGACCTGTACATGGTGTCCAGCCTGCCGCAAAGGCCATCCCGATGAGTGCTGAACCAAAAAAGCCAGAAGGTCGATTTTTAAATTCTAGTTTCCGATCCTTCATCAAAAACTCAGGTTTAAATACACCGACAATTATTAGTCCAAAAAGAACGATAAATATTCCGCCTAACTGACGAATGAGATCTTTGTACTCGAGGAAAAAGCTTCCAACAAAAGAAGTACCAAAACCGATTGCGATAAAAATTGCCGAAAATCCTAAAAGGAAAAAGATTGTATGTAGAAGACTTCGTTTTTGAAGCATGGCATTTTCAGTTTTTAACTCCCCTACAGACATCCCTGTGATATAGGATAGAAATGCAGGGTATAGCGGTAAACAGCATGGTGAGATAAAACTTAGGAAACCGGCGCCTAAAGCTAAAAATATATTTACATCCGTCATATTAACACTCCCACTATAGTCGATACCTTATCATTTTATCAAACCTTTCCACTAAATGATAATGGTTAACATGAATATTTTGTGTCTCTAAGGGTCAATTATCATTTCCTTCAAAAACCTTCCTATATTTCTACCATTTCCCTGCATTAGATGGATATTTTCTTACAAATATCTTGGATTTATTCCCATCTTAGGTTATACTAGTAAAACATTGGTAGAGACTTTCCTATCAATGTTTTCTATTATTGGAGTTTCTCCGGAAAGGACCACGGCAGTGATCAAACAAGATCTAATTGCATTGATTGAGAAAAAGCGTGCTGAATTAATTCAAGTCGCGGTCACAAACGGCCTGACTTCCTCCATTGCTATTCGTTATAGCCAAGAACTAGACCATCTTTTAAATGAATATAATCGAAAATATATAAAAAAAACTCGCCAAGTGGCGAGTCTCTAATGTAAAAATCCTGGTCATTAACCAGGATTTTTCTTTTTTCATTAATGCATAACATCCTCTAACCGTTCCAAAGCGCCATTTTGCAGGAGGAACATTTTATGGTAAAGTCCGCCTAGTGCCAATAGCTCTTGATGTGTGCCTCTTTCAACAATTTCTCCTTGATGTAAGACGAGTATTAAGTTCGCATCTTGTATCGTAGATAACCGGTGGGCAATCGCAATCGTCGTGCGCCCTTTTCTCATTTTGGAAAGAGCCGTTTGAATCGCTTCCTCCGTTTCAGTATCAATATTAGCAGTTGCCTCATCGAGGACGAGAATCTTTGGATTAGCGGCAATGGTCCTTGCAAACGCAATTAATTGACGCTGTCCACTAGAAAACGTAGACCCTCTTTCCACTACTTTATGATGATAGGAATCTTCCAGCTTATCAATAAACGTATGAGCTTGAACAAATTGAGCAGCTTCCTCTACTTGTTCATCTGTTAAAAGATGATTATGGAGCGTAATATTATCTCTTACCGTTCCATAAAATAAAAACGGATCTTGGAGAACAAGCCCCATTTTTTCTCGTAATTCATCCTTTGAAAAATGACGGATAGACTGACCATCAATTAAAATATCGCCCTTCTCGTATTCATAAAATCTCATTAAAAGATTGATGATCGAACTTTTACCACTTCCTGTATGACCAACAAGTGCTACAGTTTCACCAGGATTTGCTGTAAAGGATATATTTTTCAACACATCCCGCTTTCCATCATAGGAAAAGGTCAAATTCTTAAATTCAATTCTTCCTTTTTCAATCGATAGATTACTATCTTCATTTTGTCCAGGTGCCAATTCCTGCTTATCCAAGATTCTAAAGACACGAGCTCCAGCCACAATTACCTGTTGGTACAACGATAATCTCATCATCATATTATTTACTGGTTCAAAGAAACGCTCCAGATAATTAACAAAAGCATATAACACACCGATTTCTACAGGACTGTCCAATGAAGTAATACCAAAATAATTTAAGACAATGATTAATCCTAAAATAAAAATTAAATCAACTGCAGGACGCAACAATAATCCATCTATCTTAATGTTCTTCATTCCCGCATCATAGTGCTTTTCATTAATGTCTTCGAACTCTTTGCGAAGTCTTTTTTCCTGACGAAATACTTGAATAATACTCATACCCTGCAGGGATTCACTTAATTTAGCATTTAATTGGCTGAGTCTTTCACGCATTTCCAAATAAAAACGGGAACTAAATTTCCGATATAAACTCATGACGAGAAGTATTAATGGAATAAAAATTAGACAGAATAGAGCCAGCTTTACATCTAGGATAAACATTGTAATTAAAATTCCGGTGAGTAAAAATCCACTCTGGATAAAAGTCGAAAGGACAGTAACAAACATATCTTTAATGGCCTCGGTATCGTTTGTCACCCTTGAGACAATACTTCCAGCCGGAGTTTGATCAAAATACTTAAGACCTAGTGACTGCACCTTTGTAAAAATATCAATTCGAAGCTGTTGAATGATCTTTAGAGCAATCTCCTGAAATTTTACTAATTGAAAAAACAACAATAAGGATTTTACAATTTGAATTCCTAGATAGCTTGCCCCCAGGATAACCAATGGCTGAAAAACCAAATTTCCTGGTGTTAAGTAATCATCAATAAAGATTTTTACTAGAATCGGAGAGGCTAACTCTCCCAGCGTTGTTAACACTAAAAGACTGAATGCTAGGATTAATTCCTTTTTATGTGGTTTCGTATAGGATAGCAGGCGATATAAAACTCTTTTTTGTTCTTTTTCAGTCAGCTGTGCTGTTTCTTCCATTTTAATGTCCTCCATGCTCAACCAACTCCTCTAGCTGCTGACGTAAATACATTTCCTTATACCAGCCATGTGCTGCCATTAATTCTTCATGTGTCCCTCTTTCAATGACCTCGCCATTATCAAGCACAAGAATTAAGTTTGCGTGCTGGATAGCACTTAAGCGGTGAGAGGTAATAATCGTCGTTTTCCCTTCTCGATTCTTTCTTAATGCCGAAAGAATCGCCTCCTCGGTCTTTGCATCGACAGCAGATAGGGAATCATCTAGCAATAACACTTCGGGATTCATCAACAGCGCACGTGCAATACTAATCCTCTGTTTCTGACCGCCTGATAAGGAGACTCCCCTTTCACCAACAACCGTTTGATAGCCTTCCGTAAATTGAAGAATATCATCATGAATACTGGCAAGCTTTGCTGCACTAAAGATATGTTCTTTCGGTGCATGAGGGTTCGTAAAAGCGATATTTTCAGCCACACTAGCCGAAAACAAGAAATGATCTTGTGGAACATAGCCAATCACTTCACGTAGTTTTTCAAGCTTATATTCTTGAAGTGTATGACCGCCGAAGGTAATTCCCCCTTTATAGTCTTCAAATTCACGAATTAGAAGCTTTAACAGTGTTGTTTTACCAGCACCCGTTTTTCCTACAATCCCTAGTGTCTCTCCTCTATTAAGAGTGAAGCTGATATTCCTTAACATAGGTTCTTTTTCACCAGGGAAAGTGAATTTCTCAATATTAAAATGGATATCACCGCTTGGAACTATCTCTAATGCATCACTTCGGTCTGTTATATCAGATTCTTCACAAAGTAGTGCGGCTACTCGGTCATACGAAGCACGACCTCGTTCAACGATATTAAACAGCCAGCCAAATGCCAACATTGGCCAAATTAATAGTCCTAAATAGGTGGTAAAGGCTATCAATTCACCAATCGTTAACTCCCCAGCCAAAACGTATTTCGAACCAAAGGTGATGGCTAAGAAAAAGGAAATACCTACAATAATCGAAATCGTTGGATCATATAAGGAGTCTATTTTTGCAACCACGATGTTCTTTTCTACTACTTCCTGAGATTGCTTTTTAAAATCTTCTATGTCTTCCTTTTCCTGACCAAAGGTTTTAATAACCTTAATCCCAGAAATACTTTCCTGTGTTTTATCATTCAAATCAGAGAACGCTTCTTGTGCTTTGTGGAAGGTTCGATGCAGCATCGTACCGAACCAACTTGTAAGAATAGCCATAAATGGCATTGGGATTAGACATATCAAGGTTAATTTCCAGCTAATCGTAAACGCCATAGCCAGAATAACAAATCCACCTGTTGATAGAGAGTCAACTAATGTCAGTACTCCTAAACCAGCCGTTTGTTGTATAGCTTGCAGGTCATTTGTCGCATGCGCCATTAAATCACCAATCCTTCGTTTCTGGTAAAACGATGGCGACATATTCGTAAAATGCTGATATAATCGGTTTCTTAACTGTTTACTAAGCTTAACCGCAGAGCCAAAAATCATAATTCGCCAAAAATATCTCAAGACATACATACCAAGCCCTGCCCCGACTAATACTGCCATCCATTCAAGGAGCAATCCTTTTGTCATCGTACCGTTATTAATATGGTCGGCAATAATCCCAATTACTTTTGGCGGCACAAGTTGTAGCAGTGCTACAAACAATAAGATAACGGTTCCAAATATGTATGCTTTCTTCTCTTGTTTAAAAAACCAACTTAAATCTAAAAATACTTTCATAATTTTTCCCCCGAAATGATTCAACTTTTCATTTTATTATTTTAAAAAATCATTCACCTCACCCGAAGATTTATTTTATCAAATATTATAAAAATAATAAAGATTTAGACACCCATTCTCTCCATGAAAAAAGCACCCATTTTTATGAGTGCTAATTCTAAATTATTCTGCTTCTTTTTCTAACTCTGCCATTTTTTCTTCTGTAGTAGTTTTTAATTCATTCACTTGATCCTTAATGTCATCTGGTACAAACTTTACTCTGTTTAAATAATTTATGATAACCTTATGATCTGTTACAATAGCATTGGGGTCATTCGGGTCATATGTCTTTGTTTGAATTTCATTGTTTTTAATAAAAGCAGATGCAATGTAGTAGAAATCTTTCTGTGATTCACTCTTTAATGAACCTGTTTCTTTTACTACCGTGTCATAATCTTTAGCAAGGATTAATTCAGCGAATTTCTCATCCTCAGCTGTTAGCTCTCTAGTATTTGTGTTTTCTTTTGCAGCATTTGTACCTTCTTCTGTTTTAGTCTCTTCAGGAGTAGCTGTTTCCTCTTTTTCTTGCGTTCCACACGCTGTTAAAGCTAAAAGTAGAATTAAAATAAGTGATAAAACTTTTTTCATGTAGTATGGCTCCTTCATTATGTTGTACTTCTTAGCGTAACTAGTATGAACCTTATTATTCCTTTTTTCAATAGATAACCAAAATATAAGATTTTTCGAAAAATTCCTATTTTCAAATAAAAAAACCACTTTCTTTTGATTACTTTCAAAAAATAGTGGTTTTTTACTATTATTTATTTGCCTTGCTGTTTATTCATAGCAGACATCATTTGGTTGATCTTCTTTTGAGAAGGCTTCATACCCATTTGCATCATCATCATTTTTAACATTTGTTCATTAATTGGTGGATTTTTCTTTAAGTAGCTCATCATGTATTTACGAGCAATGAAAAATCCTAGAGCTACACCAGCTACTAACGCTAGTACAACAACTAGAATCCATAAACCTGTACCCATTAAACTTCCTCCTTCATGTTGTCTATCATACAGTGTACTAAATAAAACGGGAATATACAATATTCTCTTTTAAAAGATTAGACATATTTTCTTTCTTTAATAGGCTTTAACCAACCAAACCGCTGATGATCAAGATCTAAAGCCATAAACGATGTTTCACATTTTCTAAGCACTTCAAAGAAAATCGTTTCGGCTTCATAACTGCCAGAAGCCTCAATTGTTATTAAATCTTGGAAGACTCTTAATTTCGCTGTACTTAGTTTTCCACTTAATTCAATGGAGTATGTACCATGTTCAGCCAGAAAACCCTTCTTTTTTCCAAGTTGTTTTTGAATTAACTGATGTATTTTCAAAACCTCTAATGACTTTGTTATATAAGTAATCTGCTTATTTGTTATAAATTTCAGTTCACCGTCTGCTTTATGATGTTCCTGAAAAAGCTTAAAAAACATACGCTCTCTTCCGAAGTAATGGGCGGCAAATTCATCTTCTATTAGATAAAGCTGATAATTCCTCACCACGATCTCTCCTTCGTTGAATACCCTTTCTATCAATTATAAATAATCACTATCAAAACATTTGTCTTATACCGCCAAAAAAAATCACTATTATTGTCGAATCCATAGGATTCTTCCAAATTTTATTATATCTAACTAATATTTGGAATGTCACGAATATTTCAAATCATTCATCTAATGTTCATATATATATATAGTAGAGATGCAAAAAAAGAGAACGACATTACGTCGCTCCCTTTGAAATCATCTATTTATTATTGAAGAAGTGCTTTAACACGTGCAACAACATTGCTTACACTAAAACCGTATTCTTCCATAATTTTCTCACCAGGTGCAGAAGCCCCAAATGTATCAATTGCTAGGACGTCTCCTTCATCACCTGTATATTTGTGCCATCCAAATGAAGTACCAACTTCAATTCCAAGACGTTTTTTCACATTCTTTGGAAGAACAGAGTTTTTGTATTCCTGTGATTGCTGTTCAAAGCGATCCCATGATGGCATGCTTACAACTGAAACATGAATACCCTCACCAGCTAATGCTTGCTGTGCTTCAACCGCTAAACTAACCTCTGAACCAGTTGCTAGTAATAGTGCATCTGGAGTTTCTCTTTCAGAAGGTGATACAACATAGGCACCTTTTGAAACTCCTTCGTATGCATTTTTATCTGTATCTTTAAGTGTTGGTAAATCTTGACGTGTTAACACTAAAGCAGTTGGTTTGTTTGTTGACTCAACCGCTAACTTCCATGCAGCAGCTGTCTCATTACCATCTGCTGGACGGATAATGGAAAGGCCAGGCATTGCACGTAGAGCTGCAAGTTGTTCAACCGGCTCATGAGTAGGTCCATCTTCTCCAACAGCGATACTGTCATGAGTAAATACATACGTTACTGGCAAGCCCATCAAAGCAGCAAGTCGGATAGCAGGACGCAGGTAATCAGAGAAAACAAAGAATGTTCCACCAAAGATTTTTACTCCGCCATGTAAGGCAATCCCATTCATCGCTGCACCCATTGCAAATTCACGTACACCAAACCAGATATTACGGTTTTCATAGTTGCCTGGAGCATAATCCCCGGTTCCTTTGATCATGGTTTTATTGGAACCAGCTAGGTCAGCAGAGCCGCCAATGAAGATTGGCAAGTTCTTTGCAATACCATTTAAGGCTTCACCTGATGATGCACGGCTTGCTAAACTTTTGCCTTCGCTATAAACAGGAATATCTTTATCCCAGCCTTCAGGTAATTCATTTTTCAGAACACTTTCTAATTGATTTGCTAATTCAGGATATTCATTTTTATATTGTGCAAAAAGGTCATTCCATTCTTTTTCCTTTTTTACACCATTTTCAACAATAAGGTTTTGGAAATTCTCGTATACATCATTAGGCACATGGAAATCTTCATCAAATGTCCATTTATAAGCTTCTTTTGTAAGTTTTAACTCATCCGCTCCAAGTGGAGAACCATGTACACCTGAAGTTCCAGCGCGGTTAGGAGAACCATAGCCAATAACTGTTCTTACTTCAATCATCGTTGGGCGATCAAGATCATTTCTAGCTTCTTCTAGCGCTTTAGCAATTTCTTCAAGATTATTGCCATCTTCTACGCGAACATATTGCCAGCCGTAAGAGGTGAAACGATCTTTTACACTTTCAGAGAAGGATTTATTTAAATCACCATCAAGTGAAATATCATTGGAATCGTATAAAACCACTAAACGTCCAAGTTTTAAATGTCCAGCAAGCGAAGCAGCCTCTGCTGAAACACCCTCCATTAAATCTCCGTCACCACAAATACTATATGTAAAATGGTTCACTAGTTCATAATTTTCTTTATTGTAAACACTAGCTGTATGACGTTCTGCCATTGCCATTCCGACAGCCATTGCAATTCCCTGTCCAAGTGGACCAGTTGTTGCTTCTACCCCATCAGTATGACCATACTCTGGGTGTCCTGGAGTTTTACTTCCCCATTGGCGGAATTGTTTTAAATCATCCATTGTTAGCTTATAACCTGACAAATGAAGCATGCTGTATAATAACGCAGATCCATGCCCTGCAGATAATACAAACCGGTCACGGTTAAACCACTCTGGATTTTTTGGATTATGGTTCATGAAACGTGTCCATAGCGTATAGGTCATAGGTGCAGCACCCATTGGCATTCCAGGATGCCCTGAATTTGCTTTTTCAATCATATCAATAGAAAGCGTACGAATAGAGGTTACTGACAAATCATCAATAGTATTAAACATTAATTAAATCACTCCTGATCCACTGGGATAAAAAAATAATAACAACTATAATATTATAGTTCTCTCGGTATAAATTCAACAATTAATTTGAGTACTAAACAAATTAAATTACTTTCATTTTCTTATTTTCACACTCTAGAGGCTGTAATATGTAAAAGGGAAAACAAAATGTTTCCCAAATTAATGAAGATTATATTTTTTTCTAGATTTTATCTTTTCAGGTGTTACGTCATTTCCCTCTGGATCGATAATTTTGGTATTTGTTAATGTATCCAGCATAGAACTGCGGAAAGTTGTCAAATACTCGCTTCTTAATTTTGATTGTTCCTTCGCCTCTGCTTCTGTTAAACCTGTTGCTTTGGCTTTTCTAGCTAACTCATTGATTCTTGCCATTTTTTCTTTCGAGAGCATGAAGAACCCTCCTTTCACTTGGGCTGTGGATAAACCTGTCTGTTGATTTCATCATCGATTAATAGAGTGACAACAATAAGCTTTATCACAGTAATTACCTAAAGACTGATTTTACTAAAAAATAGACCATCTGACAAGGCAAATGGTCTACCGCTCTTCTGATTCGATAGATTGTTGAGATTCTTGATAGCGTCTGTGAACAGTTGCTTTTGAAATATTGTATCCAAAACCCCTTAAAGTAGCAGCAATCTCTGAAAAAGTTAATTTGTTTTTTCTAAGACGGACTATTTCTTCAATAGGAACTTCTATTTTATCCCGTCCCGAATTCGATTCGAGATTTTTAAGATTTTTCTCTGGCATATAACCATGAGCAACAGCTCTTTTCATTCCGCGCTTGATTTTGATATTATGTAGCTTACGCTGATATTCTTCAACCATACCAACTATTTTCAGTACCATGGAATCACTCTCAGATAACTGCAGTTCTCCATTATGAGAGATACTATATAGCTTAACGCCCTCTTTCATAATAAAATGCAAGAGAGCAATCTTAGCATTTCCTCGCCCTAGCCTCGTTTCATCTTGGATTAACACTGCTTGTACCGTTTTTTCTTTCAACAAATCTAATAATTGCAGCATTCCATCTCTATCTAGGTCATATCCACTTGCTTGCTCTCTAATAATGAATAGCACATTGAAATGATATTGATTAGCTAGCTTTATTAGTTCCTCTTCTTGGCGCTTTAATGATGTTTCCTGGGTATCTTTATTTGTACTTACCCGACAATAGATGACTGCATTCACCATCTGACTTTACTCCCCAGCAGCGCTGGCGTATTCGGTTAGAGATCCAACTTCAAGGTTTACAGGGATTGTGATTTCTTCCCCAGGATAAATCCTATCCCCTTCGATATTGTTGTTTTGCTTAACCCAGCTAATAAATTCATTATTGGAGTAAGAATGCTGATCCGAATATTGATCAGAGATTTTCCAAAGTGAATCGCCTTCAGAAACCGTAATTGTTACAAACTTTTCTTCCACGTTAGAATTGAAACGTAAAGATAAAATAAATGCCAGTGAACAGCTTAAGATAATTAATAATATTGCATAAGAGTATTTTTCCCATATTTTTTTCATAATAAAACCCCTATTCAGAATATATGTTCGTTTATTTGTTTTTATTATAAACCGAACATTTGTTTGTTGTCAACAACAATTCGAACTTATGTTTGTATAAAAAACACGAACATGCTATAATAAATTTAATTATTAAATAGGGCGAGGTGTATCTAAAATGACAAAAATATCTAAGCGACAGCAGGATATCCTTGATTTTATTAAAGGGGAAGTAAAGAAAAAAGGTTATCCGCCATCCGTACGAGAAATCGGAGAAGCGGTTGGGCTTGCATCTAGTTCTACTGTCCATGGTCACTTAGCACGTTTGGAGAGCAAGGGACTAATTAGAAGAGATCCGACAAAACCGAGAGCAATCGAAATATTAGAAGCAGATGAAACTCTGAATATCCCAAGAAACAATGTCGTCAATGTACCTATTGTCGGTAAAGTAACTGCTGGTCTGCCAATAACCGCCATTGAAAACGTTGAAGAGTATTTTCCACTGCCTGAAAGTCTAGCACCTGCCGATGAGCAAGTATTTATGCTAGAAATCATGGGTGAGAGTATGATAGAAGCCGGAATTCTTGATGGAGATTACGTGATTGTAAGACAGCAGCAAAGTGCGAATAATGGTGATATCGTCGTTGCAATGACAGATGAAGATGAGGCCACTTGTAAGCGATTCTTTAAAGAAAAAGATTTCATTCGTTTACAACCAGAGAACTCAACAATGGATCCTATTATTTTAAGAAATGTATCCATACTAGGAAAAGTAATTGGAGTTTATCGTCATATTCATTAAAATTATAAGAGCAGATGTTTGAAATCTGCTCTTTTTTTGTTTATTTTTGGAAATATATTCAAAAATATGAATATTTACTCATTCTGTTTAGTTTCCACTATTAGTATAATGGTATTACACCATGAGTTAACCTTAGGTCAAAAAATCCAGGCTTAAGGAGGGTGAAAACAGTGTTGAAGGACATTATTTTCTCAATGGTTATTGGTGGATCAGTAGGAATTATCAGTCATGTTCGAAAGCATGGCAAAATCATCATGCCTCGTAAAACAAAGAAGTTTATTTATCTAGGTTTTTTAGAAGAAATACTTCTGTGCTTAGTTGCTTGTCTCCTCGTGGTGATTTACACAACTCCAAATTCATTAGTTGAGAATATTTTAGTATCGGTACTTGTAGGGATTAGCAGTGATATTATTCTCACCAAATTTAAGTTACTAAATGAAAAAAATGAAAAATAAAAGAAACAAAAATAACCCAGTATGGATTATATCCATATTGGGTCTTTTAATTTTGCTGCAAGTTCTTTTTAACTACTCCTTTTTCCAACCAGGTACGGTCATTATGAGCGTCCATGGTTACCACTCTATCGTTTTTCTTCTGATTTCGGTAATCATGAACGCTCTATGGTTACCACTCTTTCGCTTTTCTTCTGATTTCGGTAATCATGAGCGCTCCATGGTTACCACTCTTTCGCTTTTCTTCTGATTTCGGTAATCATGAACGCTCTATGGTTACCACTCTTTCGCTTTTCTTCTGATTTCGGTAATCATGAACGCTCTATGGTTACCACTCTTTCGTTTTTCTTTAGAATTAGGTAACCATGAACGCTCTATGGTTACCACTTTTTCGTTTCACCCTCGCATTCGGTCATCATGAACCATCCTGGATGCGGATGCACTTACTATTTTCAACATTAATGGCAAGCTACAAACTAATAGTAACGAAAATAACCCAGTATGACTCAAGTCAATACTGGGTTACTTAATATTAATACATGCTCATGTATTGGTCGCGTTCCCAAGGGTGTACAACCGTGCGGAACATATCCCACTCAATCTCTTTTGCTTCGATAAAGTGTTCAAAGATGTGTTCTCCTAATCCAGATACGATTACTTCATCAGACTTCAATTGATCTAAAGCTTGAGCTAGTGTTGCAGGAAGATCGATGATTCCTTCTTCGATTCTTTCCTCTTTGCTCATTACATAGATGTTACGGTCAACTGGAGCTGGAGGAGTCATTTTATTTTTAATACCATCTAAACCAGCTTTTAATAGAACAGCCATTGCTAGATATGGGTTTGCAGCTGGGTCAACGCTTCTTACTTCTACACGAGTACTTAAACCACGGGAAGCAGGAATACGAATTAACGGTGAACGGTTTCTAGCAGACCATGCAACGTAGCAAGGTGCTTCGTAACCAGGAACTAGACGCTTATATGAGTTTACAGTTGGGTTTGTTACAGCTGTAAAGCTAGGAGCGTGCTTTAGGATACCTGCGATAAATTGACGAGCAGTATCGCTCATTTCAAGGTCACCAGTTGGCTCGTAGAATGCATTTTTGCCATTTGAAAATAATGAAAGGTTCATGTGCATTCCAGATCCATTCACTCCGTATAATGGTTTTGGCATGAACGTTGCATGCAAACCGTGTTTACGAGCAATTGTTTTAACCACTAGTTTGAATGTTTGAATTTGGTCACATGCTGTTAAAGCATCTGCATATTTAAAGTCAATTTCATGTTGACCTGGTGCTACTTCGTGGTGAGAAGCTTCAATTTCAAAGCCCATTTCCTCTAGTTCTAGTACGATATCGCGACGGCAGTTTTCTCCTAAATCTGTTGGAGCTAAATCGAAATATCCGCCTTGGTCGTTCAACTCTAGTGTTGGCTCACCTTTTTCATCTAATTTAAATAAGAAGAATTCTGGCTCAGGCCCTAAGTTAAAATCTGTGAATCCAAGTTCTTCCATCTCTTTCAATACTCTTCTTAAGTTATTACGTGGATCACCATCAAATGGATTTCCTTCAGCCGTATAGATATCACAGATTAAACGAGCAACTTTTCCTTTTTCAGCTGTCCAAGGGAATACAACCCATGTATTCAAATCTGGATATAAGTACATATCAGATTCTTCAATACGTACAAATCCTTCGATTGAAGATCCGTCAAACATCATTTTATTATCCAAAGCTTTTTCTAATTGACTAACCGGAATTTCAACATTTTTAATGGTTCCTAAAATATCAGTGAATTGTAAACGAATAAATTTAACATTTTCTTCTTGTGCCAACCGCTTAATATCTTCTCTTGTAAACTTTGCCATTCTTATTACCCCCAAAATAGTTTTTTAATGGAAAAATCGTGACATATCCCCTTGCCTTAAAGACGAACGATTAAATCTGCCAGCTTGCTGTAATTCATGTCTAAGAAGATTTCGCAGCTGTTCATCCGTCAAATCTTGTTTGGCTTTTTCAGCCTGTTGCTGAAGCACATTCACTTGTTGCTGTTTGACAAGGAAAAGCTGTTTTATACCAGCCATATTCACTCCTTGATCAATTAAATCCTTAATTTCTAATAGACTATCAATATCGTTTAAACTAAATAGTCTTCTATTCCCATCAGTTCTTGCTGGAGAAATCAATTGATGCTCTTCATAGTATCGGATTTGTCTAGCAGTTAATTCTGTTAGCTGCATGACCGTTCCGATTGGGAATAGTGGCATTGAGCGGCGTATTTCCTTTCCACTCATTTAATTTCTCCTCTCCTTTTGCTAATTTATATTGTTATTATATTTCGTGTTAGAAAAGATGTCAATCCTATGTTAGGTTTTCTAACATGGTTTTTTGCAAAAAAATAAAAGGACAACTTTATGAAGTTATCCTTTGTATAATCCTTTAGTTTAATTCAATCAAATCTTTTTCAATTAAAGAATCAACAGCAATACAAACCGCCATTTTTACATGAGAATAAGTAAGCCCTCCTTGAACATAGGCAACGTAAGGAGGCCGAATTGGTCCATCAGCTGTCAGCTCAATACTCGCACCCTGAATAAATGTTCCAGCTGCCATAATCACATCATCCTCGTAACCCGGCATGTAGGCTGGATAGGCCGTCACATGCGAATTGATCGGTGAAGCAAATTGTATCGCTTGGCAGAAAGCAATCATTTTATCCTTATCATTAAATTGAACAGATTGAATTAAATCAGTTCTATCAGAATTCCACTTAGGGGATGAATTCATTCCTAGTTTTTCAAGAAGTGCAGCTGTAAAAACAGCACCTTTTAACGCCTGTCCCACTACATGCGGCGCCAAAAAGAATCCTTGATACATTTCTTGAAGACTGTATAAGGAAGCTCCCGCCTCTGCTCCAATACCCGGAGAGGTCATTCGATACGAACAAGCTTCAACATATTGTTTCTTTCCTACAATATATCCACCCGTTTTAGCAATTCCCCCACCAGGGTTTTTAATCAGCGAGCCTGCCATTAAATCGGCACCTACATGGCAGGGCTCTAAATCTTCGACGAATTCCCCATAACAGTTATCTACAAATACCACGACATCCTCTTTAATTTCTTTTACAAAAGATATCATCTCTTTGATCTCGGAGACAGTAAATGATGGTCTTGTTGCATAACCTTTTGAACGCTGTATTCCTATCATTTTTGTATTGGGTTTGATTTTTTCAGCTACAAGACCCCAATTTATCGTTCCTTCTTCTGTCAGTTCCACACTATCGTAAGATATGCCAAACTCCTTTAGAGAGCCCACTCCATTACCGCGGATCCCTACAATTTCTTCCAGGGTGTCATATGGTTTTCCAGTCATATAGAGAAGTTCATCTCCAGGACGCAGGATACCAAATAAAGCAATAGATATTGCATGAGTTCCTGAAATAATTTGCGGTCTTACTAGTCCTGCTTCCGCACCAAAAACATCGGCATAAATTAACTCCAAAGTATCCCTGCCGATATCATCATATCCATACCCAGTGGATGGCATAAAATGTGAATCACTCACCCTGTGCTTTTGGTAACTCCTCAATACGCGAAATTGATTGGTTTCAATCCTCTCGTCTATTTCTTTATGTACGTATGCAATTTGTTTTTCAATATCCTTTACAATATGTTGAAGCTTTTCCCCATTTTTTAACATTTGAAACATGCTGTTACTCCATTCTCGTTTTGTATTTCTGTAATTGCCCTGAAATTTGTTGATCTGGAAGAGAAAATCCTCTGCATTGATAAAGCTCTTTTTCTTCATCAAAGATTAGTTCTCTTACGATCGTCTCATTCTTTAATTGTGCAAGCAGTTTCCCCTCCGTTGAAGGTATACTCACTTGATATTGATCCATCATTTCAATAATAACTTTTTCAATTTTTCTTTTTAGTTCATTGCGGTCCTCTTTATCATAGGCACTGATAAATATGAGAGGAGTGCTTGTCGTTGGTACAAAGTCCGGATGTTTAATATCCCTTTTATTATAGACAGTAATTTGTGGTATGTCTTTAACTTCCAAGTCTGCAAGCAGCTTATTCACTGTTTTTTCATGTTGGAAATAGTCTGCATTTGACATATCGACAACATGCAAAAGGAGGTCTGCTTCCTTAACCTCTTCAAGCGTCGAACGAAAAGCAGCAATCAGTGCAGTTGGAAGGTCTTGAATGAATCCAACGGTATCTGTAATTAATGTTTGGAACCCACTTGGTAAAATTAACTTTCGTGTCATTGGATCCAATGTAGCGAAAAGTTGATTTTCCTCAAACGAGTCTGCTTCAGACAGTCGGTTAAAGAGTGTTGATTTGCCGGCATTTGTATAGCCAACAATCGCAATTTGGAAGGTTTTGTTTTTCTTCCTTCTTTCTCGGTAACGCTCTCGGTGCTGCACAATTATAGCAAGCTGCCCCTTAATTTCATCGATTCTCCGACGAATATGACGGCGGTCTGATTCGAGCTTTGTTTCCCCAGGCCCTCTTGTCCCAATACCTGCCCCTAACCTTGATAAGGCAGTACCTTGACCAGCAAGACGAGGCAGTAAATAATGGAGCTGTGCTAGTTCAACCTGTAGTTTACCCTCTTTGGACCTTGCTCTTTGTGCAAATATATCTAAGATCAGCTGAGTCCGGTCGATAATACGAGCATTTAACTCAGAAGAAAGATTTCGTTTTTGGCTAGGGGATAGTTCATCGTTAAAAATGACTAAGTCTGCCTCAATCTCATCTACAAGAGCCTTAAGTTCTTCTACTTTCCCTTTTCCTATATATAACGCTGAGTGAATACGCTCACGTTTTTGAACAACTGTCATCAGAACTTTACCCTTAGCTGTTTCGGTTAAGGAAGCAAGCTCTTCCATAGAATATTGGAACCTGCTATCATCCAATGTTTGCGTTTGGCAGCCAACTAAGATTGCTTTTTCTAAGCTTACTTCTTGTTCCATACCAACACCTGCTTTCATAAAATTTCCCTTTCCTCATCATACCAAAAAAGATGATTTTACCCTAATTTTTGAAAAATATTTGTTGATTAATTACACCTCCATGTTAAAATCATATTGTTTGCTGAAAATATTAAAATAAATGTATTTCACATAGAGGAGAAACCGAACAAAATGACATGGGATGTCTTAAGTATTATTGGTACAATTGCTTTTGCCGTTAGTGGTGCCATTGTCGCGATGGAAGAAGAGTATGATATATTAGGTGTTTATATTTTAGGGATTGTCACCGCTTTTGGCGGTGGTGCCATACGAAATCTTTTAATTGGGGTCCCCGTCTCTGCTTTATGGGAACAGGGGTTGTTCTTCCAATTTGCCTTACTATCGATCACTGCAGTATTTTTGTTTCCAACAAATTTGTTACGTCATTGGCAAAGATGGGGGAATTTCTTCGATGCCATTGGCTTGTCTGCATTTGCGATTCAGGGTGCTATTTACGCAGCGAATATGGACCGTCCGATTAGCGCAGTCATTGTGGCGGCTGTCTTAACGGGAATTGGCGGAGGCATTATTCGCGATTTACTAGCTGGCAGAAAACCGATTGTATTACGAGCGGAAATTTATGCAGTTTGGGCTATTCTTGCTGGTCTTATCATTGGATTAAAAATAGCGTCAAGTCCGTGGGAGTTGTACACGCTTTTTGCACTTATTACTGCACTAAGAGTACTTTCCTATACATTCAGTTGGAAACTTCCTGCTAGAAGACTCGGAGCGCATTAAAAGAAATCGGCGGCATAAATGTCCGCCGATTTCTTTTATCATTCCCCACAGAAAACTCCCTCTTCAATCGTGTGAAGGGCGCAGCCCAACGATAAGGGGGAAATGAATGTCGGTTTGCGGTAGCAAAAATTTTCCTCAATATGGTATAATAAGAACAAACATTCTCCTTGAAGGTGAGGTGAAAACAATGTTAATCAACAAAGCATATAAGTTCCGTATCTATCCAACAGAACAACAGGAAATCCTTATTGCTAAAACAATCGGATGTTGTCGTTTCGTATTCAATCGCTTTTTGGGACAGTGGAATGATAAATATAAAGCGACCGGAAGAGGATTAACCTACAATTCCTGTTCTGCTGAATTAACACAGTTGAAAAAGGAATTACTATGGTTAAAAGAAGTTGATAGCATAGCTCTCCAATCCTCACTGAAAAACCTTGCTGATTCGTATACACGATTCTTCAAAAAGCAAAACAAATCCCCTCGCTTCAAATCTAAAAAGAATAGAGTGCAGTCTTACACAACAAAAGAAACGAACGGAAACATTGACATTTCAGGCAACAAAATTAAATTGCCAAAACTTGGACTTGTTCGTTTTGCTAAAAGCCGTGAAGTGGATGGTCGTATTTTAAATGCTACTATTAGACGGAATCCAAGTGGAAAATACTTTGTATCCATTCTTGCAGCAGTGGAGGCTCATCCTGTAGACAAAACAGGCTCTTCCGTTGGTGTTGACTTAGGATTAAAAAACTTTGCCATTCTTTCAAATGGTGAAGTATTTGGTAATCCTAAATGGCTTCGTGCATCGGATAAGAAACTAGCTGATGCCCAGCGTGTTCTTTCCCGAAGACAGCAGCTCGCTTTGAAACGAAAATGTAAATTGGATGATGCGAAAAACTTCCAAAAGCAAAAACGGAAAGTAGCTCGAATCCATGAGAAAATCACAAATGCAAGAACAGACTACTTGCAAAAAATCTCTACTAAAATCATCAAAAGCCACGATGTAATTGGTATTGAAGACTTGCAGGTGTCCAATATGATAAAAAATCACAGGTTAGCAAAAGCCATCAGTGAAGTATCTTGGTCACAATTTCATACAATGCTTGAGTACAAGTCAAAATGGTTCGGCAAACAAGTCGTTGCTGTGTCTAAAACATTTGCTAGTTCTCAGTTGTGTTCGTATTGTGGCTACCAAAATAAAGACGTTAAGAATCTTAACCTTCGTGAGTGGGATTGCCCTTCTTGTGGAGCACATCACGATAGAGATATTAACGCAGGACAGAACCTTAGAGATGAAGCAATACGCATCTTAACCGTAGGGACTACGGGGTTAGCCTAATCAATTAGAAGCCGATAGGCTTCTGTACTTAGGAATCTCCCACTTCAAAAGACCCGTAAGGGGTGTTAAGTGGTGAGTAGTTCAAGAATCTTCTTCGAAAACTAAATCATTACTCCTTAGTGTCATTAATTCATGTTTGTCGAAGCTATTCTGCAACAAAAGCCGCATAGCTTGAGCGCGAATGGATTTTTCAATTATATTACGAACATATCGGCCATTCGAAAAGCTATTGGGATTGAGCACGGATTTCACCCAAATTAAATGATCCTTTAGTTTTTTCTCTGCACCATGACTCAAACTATATTCTCGTTCATCAAGCATCCGGGCAGAAATTTCCATCAATTGATCAATTGTATAATTCGGAAAATCTATGACTAAAGGAAAACGGGAGTGCAGCCCTGGATTTAAGGTTAAGAAATAATCCATCTCCCGGGAATACCCTGCCAAAATGAGGATAAATTCATGCTGTTTGTCTTCCATATGCTTGACTAGCGTATCAATCGCTTCTTTTCCGAAATCCTTTTCCCCGCCGCGGCCTAATGAATAGGCTTCATCAATGAATAGTATTCCACCCTGTGCTTTCTTAATTAAGTCCCGTGTTTTTTGAGCGGTATGACCGATATATTCTCCCACAAGGTCGGCTCGTTCTGCCTCAATTAAGTGCCCCTTAGATAGTACGTTCATTTTTAAGAAGAGCTTGCCAATTAATCTGGCAACGGTCGTTTTCCCTGTCCCCGGATTGCCTTTAAACATCATATGAAGGGCTTGCTTTTTTGCCTTCATACCCACTTCTTCCCGTTTTTTATTCACGAATATCCAAGCATAAATTTCTTTTATCATTCGTTTCATTTCTTCCATACCTACTAATGCCCCGAGCTCGTCTTCGATTTCTTTTAAAGCGGCGTGCTCCGGGGGAATAACCTTTGGAACAACTTGAGGAACAGGAAGCTCTTTTGTTAATGACTTTCTCTTATGGGAGTTGAGCGATACTGTTATTTGTCCATTACTCTTCATGCGAATCGGTTGATCCAAAGCCTTCACCTCTCATTCTGCAAAGCAATCTCCTTCATTTATGTGTATTCATCCAATTAACTTTTCATTATAAAAATAAAAAAGAGCCCATAGATTTCATGGGCTCAAGTCATAAGTACAGGTTATTGCGCATCCAGGTCGAGCTGAACATTTCTTTGCGGTGCAAAGGTTGAAATGGCATGCTTGTAAACCAATTGCTGTTTTCCTTCTGATTCAAAAAGAACTGTAAAATTATCAAAGCCTTTGATTTGGCCTCTCAATTGGAATCCGTTTAATAAGAATACCGTTACATGAGTATTGTCCTTGCGGCACTGGTTTAAAAATTGGTCCTGAATGTTGATGGTGGTTTTCATTTGTATATCCTCCTCTTTTATCTCTACTAATATGTATTCGATTTTACTTGTAGCTTTCCTTCAACGTACTGTGAAATTTCAGTTATTTTTTTTGACAAATTTGAGACATTTGTCATGTCAAACCATTCTACATCCATTTTGTTACGAAACCAAGTTAGTTGCCTTTTTGCATAGCGCCTTGAATTTTGTTTTAAACTTTCAACGGCGTCATGATAACTAACCTTTCCATCTATATAATCATAGATTTCTTTGTAGCCAATTGCTTGAATGGATTGACAATCTCTGACTCCCTGCTTGTATAACCCAGAGACTTCTTCGAGGAGCCCTTCGGATATCATTATCTCAACACGAGTATTAATCCGTTCATAAAGCTTTTCTCTATCCATGGTTAAACCAATAAGAGCGGTTTCGTATAGAAGGTCAGGCTGCTGATTAATTTGATATTCACTCATAATCTTACCAGTACAATGATAAATTTCAAGTGCCCGAATAACTCTTCTCACATTATTTGGATGAAGTTGTCTTGCACTTTCAGGATCTATCTTCGTTAATTCATGGTGCAGCGCCTCATTTCCAATCTCTTTTGCCCTCTTTTCAAGCTGCAAACGAAATTCCTCATCCGCAGGTGCCTCTGAAAACTGATAATCATAAATGACGGCTTGAATATAAAGCCCAGTCCCGCCGACGATGATAGGAAGCTTACCTTTTGAGGTGATTTCGGATATTTTCGCTCGTACAAGCTGTTGGAATTCCGCTGCTGAAAAACTTTCATCCGGCTCTTTAATATCAATCAAATGGTGGGGAATCCCCTCCATTTCCTCGATTTTTATTTTTGCAGTTCCAATATCCATGCCTCGGTAAATCTGCATGGAGTCGCCGCTAATAATTTCGCCATTATACCGTTTAGCCAGTTCTATGCTTAACTTTGTTTTTCCAACTGCGGTTGGACCAATAATGACTAATAACTTCTGTTTTAAATCCAATATTTTCACACTGCCCTTTTTTCATTATTTACGTGATGTCTCGAAAACCATGTCACACTAACATCCTAACATATATTTTAAAAGCAGTTGAACATCAAATAAGTATAATCAAAAAACAACCATTCTATGCATCATTTTGACAAGGATTTCATTTATTACATTTATACATGAACTAATAAATTTACTTTACAATCTTACATTCCTATAACGATTCATTTACAATCACCTTCTTACCCCCAAGTTCGTGGTAGGCTTAATCGTAGCTTATTTTGTAGAAAGATGACTGGTCAAATGGCAGGTTGTCGAAAAATAGGGAAATTAGGTGAAGAAGATGTTATCAAACTTTGAGATTGGAATCGACTTAGGAACAGCAAATATATTAGTCTATAGTAAAAATAAAGGAATCGCAGTTAATGAGCCTTCTGTGGTGGCCATTGATACAGAAACAAAAAAGGTTGTAGCATTTGGCATGGAAGCAAAAGAAATGATTGGAAAAACGCCTGAGAAAATTATGGCAATCCGACCATTAAAGGATGGCGTGATTGCAGATTATGACCTTACCACTGAACTTCTAAAGCATATCATGAGAAAAGCTTCAAAAAAAATGGGCTTTGCACTTCGGAAGCCAAATGTAGTAATCTGCACACCTTCTGGATCAACAAGTGTTGAAAGAAGGGCTATTCAAGACGCCGTGAGAAATGCGGGCGCAAAGAAAATCCAGTTAATTGAAGAACCTGTAGCAGCTGCGATTGGCGCCGGAATGCCTGTTGATGAGCCAGTAGCCAATGTAGTTGTTGATATTGGCGGAGGTAATACAGAGGTAGCGATTATATCATTCGGGGGAGTTGTGTCCTGTCATTCCATTAAAATTGGCGGAGACCGTCTCGATGAAGAAATCATTCAATATGTCCGCAAGGAATATAATGTGTTGATTGGCGATAGAACAGCTGAAAATGTAAAAATGGAAATTGGTTATGCGTTGGTTGATCACGAAGAGCTTCACATGGAAGTACGCGGTCGTGACCTTGTGACAGGATTACCAAAGACCGTTACCCTATCATCCTATGAAATTAGAAATGCTTTGAAAGAATCGTTATCTCATATATTAGAAGCAATCCGTGCAACACTTGAGGACTGCCCTGCCGAACTAAGCGGAGACATTGTCGACCGCGGTGTGATCTTAACGGGCGGCGGTGCATTAATGAAGGGAATGGAAGAATGGCTAAGTAAAGAAATCTTTGTTCCTGTACAATTAGCAGAAAATCCGCTTGAATCCGTTGCAATCGGAACGGGACAAGCCCTGAAATACATGCATAAGCTGCCAGCTGCAGTGAGATAGTTTGGAAGTAAGAGGTAGATGTAAATATGTATTACTTATTGCACCGCATTTTTAGCGGTGCATTTTGTATGGTAACTGGTACTTAAACTTTTTATTATTAGGTGGATATTGCAAGAGTAAATTAATAGCAGCAACAAAGATATGGATATTACAGGTTATTACAGATAAAAATACTAATAAATAAATTATTAGTATTGGATAGTAGCTAGGGATCCATATCGGAAGGCTTTGTAATGAAAGAAAAATGGAAAATGTATATGTTGCTAATCATGCCTTGGTTTTCTGTCATCAAGCTTGGGAAATCTTCATTCTTTCGGTACCTGCCAACTATTATTTTTAGTGACTAGGTTATCGCCTTAATAAGTGAGTTATCTCGGGCGTTTAAATGGTGGAAAGTAAAAAATCCTATTTTCCCGAATTTAGCAACAGATGTATCATTTGTATTTGGACCTTTTACTTTCCTGAACTTTTGGATTTTTAAATTAACGTACAAAAGATTCTGGCTCTATCTTTTAACAAATATTATTGCTGACTACTTATTTGCTTACCCAATAACCACCTTAGCAGAAAAACTTCGCGTATATAAAATGGGAAGAATGAGCCGCAAGCAGCTTTTCCTTCTAAGTGTTGTAGTAGCAATTTTTAATTACTTGTATCATTTCTTAATTGTAGAACCACGAAGAAAAGAAAAATCATTAGGAGAAAGTAACAATGACGATATTTGAAAAATTAAAGCCTATTATTGCAGATCAATTAAGTGTCAAAATGGAGATTATCAAACTGGAATCATCTTTTAAGGATGACTTGGAAGCTGATTCGCTTGATATGGTTGACTTAACGATGGAAATTGAAGATGAATTTGCGATCGAAATTAGTGACAAAGTGGCAGAGACGCTTCAAACAGTCGGTGATGTCGTAAAATATATTGAAAATGCTCGTTAACAAACTGGGACGGTGATACCCCCAGAAATCCTTAGATATCAATAAAAAATGACTATCAAATGTTTACATTTTGATAGTCATTTTTCTTTATTTTATTAAAACTAGATATCACTTTGGCGCTTTCTCATATTATTGAAATACAGGAAAATCGGAAGCGGAATCACGATAAAGCCAAGGCTTTTAATAATTTGATTTTTCGCATTTTCTCTAGCACGATTCTTTTCATCTTTTACCATTTGATCATATCTTTCACGAATTTCAGCATCTGTTAAGCTTTTACTTTCCTCAGTTGGAACTTTCTGATCATGGTAAACCTGCTTAAAATCTTCGAAGTTTTGATAATAACCTGGTGGACTTACTAAATCGGCCGCAGCCATAAAAATTGAAATTCCTCCACCAATCACCATCATAAGTGTTGCAAACAGGACTAAATACGTATAAAGATGACGTATCACTGTCTCTCCCCCCATTTCTTTATTTTTCACAGCGTAAACGATTACAAAAATAATAATAACGATAGGTAAAAAAGTACTTAAGAGGCTAAAAATAACCACACCTCCACCTCCTTTTTTAATCTCCCTTATAGTGTAATTTTACACTATAAAACAAACAAATATAAGTACCTATTATTAAATTTTTCAAAATCATTGTTAAATTTCATTGTTGATTATTAGTACAGTGGTATAAAAGGTCGATGAAGGACAAATCAGGAAAATTCTCAGTGAGATTAGTCCTTCATAAGCGTGATGAAAGACAAATCAGGAAAATTCTCAGTAAGATTAGTCCTTCATAAGCATGATGAAAGACAAATCAGGAAAATTCTCAGTGGGATTAGTCCTTCATAAGCGTGATGAAGGACTAATCAGGAGAGTTCCCATTGAGATTAGTCCTTCATCAGAGTGATGAAAGACTAATCAGGAGAGTATCCATTGAGATTAGTCCTTTATAAGGATTTTCGTGAGAATATCAACATCTGTCTTTAAAAAAGCTGTTTCAAAAAAAGAGTGCTTTCCTCTAAAAAAAAGAAAGCACTACATAACTCGTTTAAACATTTTCTCCATCTCATAAGACGAATAATGAACAATAATGGGTCTTCCATGCGGGCAGGTAAACGGATCTGAAGCTTTTCGTAAGTCATCTAGTAATGCCTGGATTTCATCATTGCGTAAATGACGGTTTGCTTTAATCGAAGCTTTACAACTCATCATAATCGCCGCTTCTTCTCGCAGCTTTTTAATATCGACTTTTTTCATCGAAAGAAGCTGCTCTATCATATCTTCAATAATTTGCTTCTCTTCTCCTTTTGGCAACCACTGTGGATGCGAGCGTACGATATAGCTGTTCATTCCAAATTCCTCAAGGAAAACTCCAACCTTTTCTAATTCCATACGGTTTTCATTTATCTTCAAATATTCATCAGTAGAATAATCTAGCGTGATTGGAACAAGTAATTCCTGCAACTCCGCATGAACTTGACCTACTTTTTCACGAAAATACTCATACTTCAATCGTTCCTGTGCCGCATGCTGATCAATAATATATAACCCATTTTCATTTTGTGCAAAGATATACGTACCGTGCATTTGACCAATGGGGTATAACCTTGGAATCCGGCTTTCCATTTGATCCGCATCCGCACTTGATTCTGTTTCTACTTCTGTTTCATTTGACTCCATCTCTGGTGGTGGAGTATATTCCCAACTACTTGGTATGGTTATCTCTTCTTCAACCTCTTTAGGAATCCATGGTTCCACTTTCACCTCAAGAGCTGGTACCGTTTCCTGAATGGTGTTTGACACAAAAGAAGAATCCCATTTTATTTCTTTTCTCTCGAGAACTGGATTGGTTCTTTCATCAAGAATCAATGTAGTTTGCTCAGACTTAGCTATCTCTTTTTTCTCTTGGGTATAAGCAGTTGGAATCAAGATCTTCGATTTAAATGCATTTTTGATGATGTAGGTAACCAATTCATACAGTTCAGCTTCTTTACTGATCCGAACCTCCATTTTAGATGGATGCACATTGACATCCACCAATAATGGGTCCATCTCAATATTAAGGAGAACAATCGGAAACCTGCCGATAGGAAGCAAGGTATGGTACCCTTCCTGAATCGCCTTGGCTAATGCATAATTTTTTATAAACCGACCATTGATCATCGTAGAAATATAGTTTCTAGATGCTCTCGTTACCTCAGGCATCGAGGCATATCCACTAATCTTGTAATCAAGCGATTCCCCGGAAATCGGCACAAGCTGTTTGGCAATCGCCATACCATAGATAGACGCCAGCACTTGGCGAACATCACCATTACCGTTCGTTTGCAGCAGTTTACGTTCGTTATGAATTAAGCGAAAGGCTACCTCTGGATGCGAGAGCGCCAGTCGGTTCACAACATCGGTAATATTTCCAAGCTCTGTATGAATGGTTTTCATATACTTTAAGCGTGCCGGTGTGTTAAAAAACAAATCGGTTATCGTTAAATCCGTCCCGCGCCTGCTCGAAGATTTTTCAAAAACTTCAACCTTTCCACCTTCAATGACAACTCGATTACCTGCACCCTCACCAGTTGAGGTCTTCATCTCCAGCCTTGAAACGGATGCGATACTGGGCAGAGCTTCCCCGCGAAAACCGAGAGTCTTGATACGAAACAAGTCATTTTCATTTTTAATTTTACTAGTCGCATGACGTTGGAAGGCGAGTAAGACGTCTTCTTCTTCGATTCCATTTCCATTATCCGTGATTCGAATTTTCGCAAGACCTGCTTCTTCTACTTCAATTTCAATTACCGTACTGCCCGCGTCAATTGCATTCTCCACTAACTCTTTAACAACAGAGGCTGGACGTTCTACTACCTCTCCTGCTGCAATTTTATTGGATAGTGCATCATCTAATTGGATAATCTTACCCATACCAGTCACCTCCTACAACTTTAGCCTTTTAACTTTTTCTGAAGTTCATACAACAGATTTATCGCTTGAAGCGGTGTTATATCTAGCAAATCAAGTTCTTTCATTTTATCTAAAACTTTCTTTTCTTTCGTAGATAATTCTTGTTTCTTTGGTTCTTTGACTTCATCAAAGAATGACAACTGTGCAAGCTGTTCCTTATTTTCCTTCACTTCCGTTTTAACAGAAACAGATTTTAAATCAGGTTTTTCAAGTGCTGATAAAATTTCATTCGCTCGTTGAATTAATTCCTTAGGAAGTTCTGCTAACTGTGCAACATGAATACCATAGCTCTTATCTGTTGGGCCTTCTTTGATTTTATGAAGAAAGACAAGCTTTCCATTATGCTCAATCGCACTAACATGGATGTTCTTTAATTTCTCAAGCTCGTCTTCAAGAACCGTTAATTCATGATAATGAGTTGAGAATAGAGTCTTCGCACCAATATGCTTATGGATGTATTCAATAATTGCCTGAGCGAGAGCCATACCATCATAGGTCGAGGTCCCACGGCCAATTTCATCAAATAATATGAGACTGTTCTGGGTTGCATTGGTTAGTGCATTTCTGGCTTCAAGCATTTCGACCATAAACGTACTTTGACCAGAAATCAAATCATCCGCTGCCCCAATTCTAGTAAATACTTGATCAAAAATTGGCAGCACGGCTTCATCAGCTGGCACATAACATCCGATTTGAGCTAAAATGGCGGTTAATGCAATTTGGCGCATGTACGTACTTTTACCACTCATGTTTGGACCTGTGATAAGCAGAACCTCACGCTCATGATCCATAAAGCAGTCATTCGCTACATATTCCTGTGCATTAAGAACTTTTTCAACTACGGGATGTCTGCCTTTCTTAAGGACCACTTTGCCTTCTGTAGAAAATTCCGGTTTGACATAACGACGCTCTTCACTCACCTGTGCAAAGCATTGGAGTACGTCTAACTCACTAACCGCTTTTGCTGCAGCCTGCAGGCGTGGGATATGTTCTTTTACAATCTCGCGAATTTCAGTAAAAAGCTGATACTCAAGTTCTCCACTTTTTTCCTCTGCTTGTAAAATTAAATCTTCTTTTTCTTTTAATTCTGGAGTAATAAAACGTTCCGCATTTGATAAAGTCTGCTTTCGCTCATATTGCCCTTCTGTTAAAAGATGCAGGTTTGCTCTAGTTACTTCTATATAATAGCCAAATACACGGTTATAGCCGATTTTCAAGGACTTAATCCCCGTCTTTTCGCGCTCTTCACGCTCAAGTTGAGCAATCCATGTTTTCCCGTTACGGCTTGCATATCGGTATTGATCTAACTGTTCATTGTATCCGTCACGAATCATATTTCCTTCTTTTAAAGAAAGCGGTGGATTCTCAACAATTGCTTGTTCTAAAAGGTCAGTGACTTCCTCGCAGGGATCAAGCGATTGTGCAATTTTATTTACTTCTTCATGCTCCATGCCAAAGAGAATTTGTTTTAAGAAAGGAATCTGCATTAATGATCGTTTTAATTGGACAAGGTCACGGGCATTTACGTTGCCAAAAGCAACACGACCAGCAAGCCTTTCCAGATCATATACTTCAGTCAACTTTTCGCGAAGCTCCTGGCGTTCAAAATATTTGTTCATCAAAACCTCTACAATGGTTTGACGGTGCTCGATGTCCGTACGAGAAATTAAAGGACGGTCAATCCAGGTTTTCAGCGCTCTGCCGCCCATTGCGGTCATCGTTTCATCAAGCAGCCAAAGTAGAGAGCCTTTTTTCCCTTTTGAACGGATCGTTTCCGTTAATTCAAGATTCCGTTTAGAGTAGTAATCAATTTTCATATATTGATGAATTTGATAGGTGGTCACCGGTTGGAGGTGATCAAGACTTCTCTTTTGTGAACGATATAAATAATGAAACAGCCTTGCTGCACTTTGTTTTAGTTTATCTTGATTGAGATTGTCTAGCAGATGTGAAAAATTTATATCTACTGAACTACTATCTTCGAATGAAATGGCGAGCACATCACGTTCACGCATTTTCTTCTGCAATTCAGCTTCGAAGTCGTTTGCGACAACTACTTCCTTAGAGCTTAATACGGCTAGTTCATTTAAAACTTCATCAAAGTTGGACGAGAGCTGGGTTACCTTGCTTTCACCTGTTGAGAGATCTGTATAAGCAAATCCAAATGTTCCATCGTCAAAACAGGAAATGGATGCAATATAGTTATTTTCTTTATCTGATAACGACTTACCTTCCATTACGGTACCAGGTGTAATAAGCTGGACAACTTCCCGTCTAACCATGCCTTTGGTTTGTTTGGCGTCTTCCATTTGCTCGCAAATAGCCACTTTATGGCCTTTTGAAATGAGCTGTTCAATATAGTTAGGGGCAGAATGATAAGGAACCCCGCACATTGGAATTCTGTCCTCACTGCCGCCTTCGCGACTTGTTAAGGTTATCTCTAATTCTTGTGATGCTTTAATCGCATCCTCGAAAAACATTTCATAAAAATCGCCTAGGCGAAAAAATAAAAAGGCATCTTGATAATCTGCCTTAACGGTTAAGTATTGCTGTATCATCGGCGTATAACCAGCCATAATGACCCCCACATTTTAATTATTTCGAGTATCTTCGACAAACTATTATACCATATATCAGGTAAACTTAGATTAGGTAGAAATTTCTTTTATCTTGTAATGGTCGGGAATGGAACATACCAGCATATAAATCATAGTAATAAAGCGAAAAGGGTGGTTGATGATGGGCTTGTTTGGAGGAAATGTTCAGGAATATAATTTCGAAATGTTTTCTGTCAGCCATTTTGTAATTATAGCCCTTCTTATTCTGGGTTCGTTTTTTATATTCATAAACAGGGATAAGCTTAGGAACAAAAAATGGAGAAAAGCAGAGGTTGGAGTAGGAATTTCATTAATCGTGATAGAGGTTAGTTACCATCTTTGGATGGTTATAAATGATATGTGGGATGTCAGTCATGCAATTCCATTAGAATTGTGCAGTATCAGCCTTATATTATCGGTACTAATATTGTTAACGAGAAAAAAAGTTATTTATGAAATTTTATTATTTACAGCCTTGTTGGGTGCTTCTCAGGCGATCTTTACCCCATTGTTAAATTTTGATTTCCCGCATTTTCGCTTTTTCCACTTCTTTTATACTCATGTAATGATAATCTGGGTTGTCTTCTATTTTACTTGGGTACAAGGCTACAGACCTACCATATGGTCCGTTGTAAAACTCTTTGTCTTTTTAAATATCTTGATGCCGATCATTATGCTAATTAATAAGGCTGTCGATGGAAATTATATGTTTTTGAGCCATAAACCCAATAGCGCCAGCCTATTAAACCTTCTTGGTCCCTACCCATGGTATATCTTATCAATGGAGTTTTTATTAATTACCCTTAGTCTGATTGTCTGGTTAGTTTTCAGAAAAAGGCGATAAAAGGTAGAAAAGGTAATTATTTATTGACCTTTTACCTTTAACTATTTATAATAAGTAACGTTCCCAATAAATGTGTCCCGATAGCTCAGCAGGATAGAGCAACAGTTTCCTAAACTGTAGGTCGGAGGTTCGAATCCTCTTCGGGACGTCAAAAAGCCTAAAAACGCTGTTCTAACGCTATTTTAGCCGTTCATTTATGTCGGTTAATGTGTAGCTCAGAATCAGCGTTTTTTGCTGTTTTTTCGCTACACTGTAGGACATGAAGTTTTGTGACTATAGGACATGCAGCCACCAATATAGGGGGCAAAATAACTTATGGGACGTACATTTATTGCGCAACGAGGACAAACAAAATCGACCAATGACCGACAGTTACGTCATGACCGACAGACACTTGAAGTCCGATATTCTATAGAAAATGCTATAGAAATCTTTATTCATGCAAAGGAAGCAGAGGGGCTTCGGCAAAGTACAATCAAGGGTTATCATGATACTGTTCGTTATTTCCGGGATTGGTTAAGTCCCGACATTGAATTTATTGATGAGATTAAAAGCACCATGATACGTAATTATATAAACTATTTAAAGAATGACAGATTACCTTATCAAGGTGACGAACAACGAGAGAAAACTAAAAAAGGATTATCTGTATTTACCATTAATATTCGGTTGCGCAATTTGAAAGCGATTTTCCGATTTTTAGTAGAAGAAGGTATCCTAAACAGAAATCCAACTAGTAATATTCCTTTGGTTAAAGATGATGAACATGAAGAAGTTCAAGGGTTAACAGACACAGAAATTGATATGATTCTAGATTCATATGATGATAAATTATTTGCTCAGTGGCGAGATAAAACGTTAGTGCTGTTATTGCTAGACACAGGTTTAAGAATTAACGAAGCCATGTCGCTTACTGAGGAACATGTTGATTTTCAACATAACACCCTTATTGTTCCCTCAGAAATCGCTAAAAATAGAAAACAGAGAGAAATACCAATTAGCCGTGAAATATCTAAAAGGTTGAAACAATTAGCTGCTGAAACTGAACAATATTTTGGAGAAGGTTCACGGATCTTTATGAACGCCTACGGGGATGATTTTACTGCAGACGCCTTTAGAAAAAGATTAAATCGACTTAAGCAGAAATTGAACATTCCAAAGCTACACCCTCATATGTTTCGTCATACATTTGCTCGAAATTACATTCTAAATGGTGGAGATGTATTCACGCTTCAGAAAATTCTTGACCATGCTGACATTCAAACGACAAGGAAGTACATCCAAATGGATTCTGAACATCTTAAGCAACAGCACAATAAATTCTCGCCTGTTAGAAGGTTATTTAATCATAAAGGTAAAAGGTTGTAATTTTAAAGCCACCAGTCTTCTGATTGGTGGCTATTTTTTATTATTATACCCACTGCCTTTTATAACTCAATTTAAAGGGTCAACAAACATTATTTCAATAGGATTCCCCGAACCGGCGCCACTTAACTCTTTTTTCTCAACCGGTTTAAATCCGGCTCTGTCCAATAAATCACGAGCAGCTGTAATTTTGTCCCGGTCTGTACTGTTCGGATTATGCAATATTTCTCTCAGAACTTCTCTTGCCCGAATTGCGTCTTGAACAAATTGCATTCTTAACTGCTGCTCAATATCGTCTTGCAGTGTATTAATCGCCTCTAAAACTGAAGTTTTCTGAAGGAGCTGATAACCAATTTCAGAAGCTCCACGGTTACTGTATCCAGCACGTATGGCTGCCTGTGTGGCATTATAGTCCTTTATATATTCCAGAACGAATGCTCCTTGTTTCCTGGTTAAGCCATTATCCATGGATATGCCCACCTTTCCTCCTTAACTTAGTGCTAGTAGCCTTTCAGATAATTTCTAACAAAATAGTAAAACTCGTTGTAAATGTAATGCCCAGAAGCGTGGTTCGGGATATATGCAGTAAAGAATCCGTATCGGGTTTCAAACGATTTTAGTGTACCTACAAGTGCTTTTGCATTATACTGGCTACGATAGTTTCCTCTAATAAGGTTTTCATAACCGTTTTGATCCTCGACCAAAAGAGAGAATCTAATTTTTTGACTACGAATCAGCTCATTCTCAAACCTGGTTCGGTCTTTAAAGGTCTGAACCAATTCGTTGACAGAATTTTTCCGTTCTATCGCTATTGGTAAATGAATATCCTTTATTATGCCAAGTTCCGGACAACTAGGCAGCTTTACAGAGTAATCAGCAACCCCTAGTTTAATAGATTCATACGGAATTTTATTAGAATCGAAGTATTTAAGGATATGCTGATTCTGCTGTTCCCTCGTATCAACTAAAACCGAAATACTTTGTAAAAGCTGCTTTAGTTCTTTATCAGTAAATTTATAATGAAAACCTAAGGATTTTATCTCAACCACCTCATCATATTTTATTAAAAGGACAGATAATAATAGTGTATATGTCCTTTTGCAATCCCTTGTGGCTCTAAGAGTGAGCTATAATGAGGACAGATAGACAGATAAAATCTACTTAGTCTACATACGTTTTATATATAAACTTTATATTTTAATAGAAATCATCTGTCCTATCTGTCCTTGAAAGGATGTATCCCTTGTGGCTCTAAGGCTAAATAGCTCGGACAGTTAATCATTTCATCCGTCCTTTATCTGTCCTATCTGTCCTTTCGTCTATAAACCGTTTGTTTGCCGTATTCACCGAAAGTTAATCTTCCTTTGCATTCCCAATCTGCGAGTGATTTCAATCCAGCATTAATATCTCTGGCATGAGCAGAATTAAAATCATGTTTATGTCGCCCTACTACCTTTTCCCAAACATGTCGGGCGCAAGTTTCATTAATAGGTACTTTTTTTACCATACCTGACTGGTAATCTTTTTCTTCGTAATAACCCCTTTGAAGAACGTCCTCAATGATCCCAGCATACAAACCCATGTCAGTATATTGGGTTTGAATTTTTCTTGCTTCATTTTCAAGATGATTTGGTAACTTGAAGGGGATACCCTTACTAATCATTTCTTTATAAACCTGGACAGCTTCTGCCCATATTTGCTCTACTTCTAGTGGAAAATCTTTTTCAAACCATTTGCTTTTAACATCTATAATCCACCAGCGTCTGCCACCTGTATCGTCCTTTAAAGGCAATTCATCATTGGTTGTTGCAACAAAGATACACTGCCTTGGACAACGGATTGTCCTTCTACCATAAGCCGGTCTAAATTCATCATGGGTGGAGGAAATAAACTGTTTCGTTCGCTTTTGGTCACCTTTGGACACAGCTGCCATTTCGCCTAACTCAATAATCCAATTTCCTTGAATTTGTGCTTTAGCTTCTTTGCCCCTCATATCATCAATCGAATCCGAGAACCATTCACTCTTGACAGCTAACTTCTGAAAAAAAGATGATTTTCCTAATCCCTGATCCCCTTTCAATGTCAGTACATAATCCCATTTACACCCTGGCTGAAAAATTCTCATTACAGCCCCAACACCTGTTAATCTTGTTTGTGACCGGATCAACTCGGTGTCATCTGCTCCAAAATAATCAATTAACAATTTATCTAACCGGGGTATCCCGTCCCACTTTAGATTATTAAGGTAGTCTCTAACAGGATGATACTTTTTATTTAAAATTACTTGGTTGAAGGCGTCATAAATAATATCCTTGCCTTTTATTCCGTATTGAATAGATATATAGTTCCTTAAACAGGAATCGTCATAATCTGTCATGCCTTTGTCCTCAGTTAGTCTTTCCCAAGGCACCTGACCAACGATTTCTGACATTTGAGTTAAAAGATTATATGCAAATTTCCCTTTTAGTAGCTGGTCATGTTGGAGAATTGATAACACATTGAAGGGGGTGCTTAAATTTGTGCCAAGATTGGATTTTTCCAATTGATTCAGCCAATCTTTAACGCCTTCGTCTTTAGATTCCTGTTGCTGTTGTTCTCTTCGAGTTGCAATCTTGGCTAACTGTTTATGCGAGAGTTCCATTCATCCATTTTCTCCTCTCCTACGAAGTATGCTTCAACCTGAGCGTCTTCCCCGTTATCACCCGACATATCTTGCAGTAAATATTCGTAATAAGGCAACTGGTCATATATTTGATAAAACTTTTGAAGGGCATTTCTATCTTTAATTGTTTTAACTTGCTTCATTGCCCTTCTATAAGCATGAACCTGGTCACATAAGAACCGGAAGACCTCATCAAAATTACTTTCTTCTTTCCTCTTAAATTCGTATTGAATGGTACGTTGCTTTATCTCTTGCTGCTGCTTTCGGCTCCAACTTGCTCCGATAAGCCCCAACTTTTTACTATAATGATAGATTACTTTTCCTTTACTAACACCTCTTAAGGCAGCTAATAATACAATTACATTGCCACCTTTGCCACAAGCAAAGCAACGAAACATCTTTTTGTTCCGGTTGATTGAAAAGGACGGAGTTCGCTCGGAATGAAATGGACAAAGAGTAAAATAGCTTTTTCCATGTCTTCGAAAGCGTAATCCCTGTTTCTCAGCTTCTTCTAAAATATCTACTCGTTTAACCACTTCATCAGCTAAAAAACCGAAATCTATGCTATCATTACTCATAGGGAGATTACCTCCTGTAACAGCCTGTTTATAATTCCTACAAGCTGCAACCACCTTGTTTGGGGACCGGGTGGTTTCTGTCTTTTTTCATTTTATTAGGTTATCAAGGAACTATTGCAATTTACTCCATATCTTCCATGTTCTTGATCAGTTCGTACCATACTTGTATTTGCTTTAGCTTATCTTTGTCACTCATTTTTTTATCCTTGATTATTTCTTCAACTCGCCAAGTAAAAACAAAATATTTATCATAAACGATTCCTTCCACTGTTCATTCCTCATTTCCTATTAATCAGATATTGGCTTTTTGATTTGCATTTTTTGTACATCTGATGTTTGCTGCTCTAACCAAGCAAAAAACTCATCTCGCCCAACTCGTTTGCACTTTCCAATTCGAATAGTAGGAAAGCCCGGAAAATCCATCACTTGATAAGCCATTCGCAATGAAAACCCCATAATCTCAGAAATGTCATTTGCTTTAAGAATTAATGGAAATTCATTTACTTTTTTAGTCGTTTAATTCACCTCTTTTTGGTTCTGATTTAATTTTTCCTTCATATACATCTAGGTTGTACTTCAAAAACAGCACAAACAAGTGTATGCACTAAAATAAAACAATATTAATATCAAAGCAAAAATGATTCTAATGACTTAACATATTAAGTTAAAGTAGGCAAAAAATATCATAATAAACGGGACTATAGGCATTGTAGATTAATAGTAGGAAAGCAGACGCTACAAGGGAAACATACGGGAAAATTTTATAAAGATACCTTTAGTTCCATGAGGTATGAAATTAACAAAAAGACCACTATTTTGTGGTCTTCATTTCAATCTTGCTTTTATCGCTAAGGTATCTACTATTTCCTTAACTTCAACATCATGCTTATCAATATATCCCACTACCATCAAAATCCTTTGTATTGCATACGGCTTATCCGTTAAATCGTCAGCAACCAGCTCACCAACCAAGTCGAGTAACTGCGTTCGGATACGTGAAATTGTTAACTTCGCTTCAAGCAATTCGTTCATAATACCCCTCTTTCTCTAGTTTCTGGATCATTATATTTTGACCAGCCAAGATGTTCACAAAACTGTTTAAAGGAAAACCGGAACACTTATGGAATATGTTCTTTTAAGGAGGAGATAAATTGTCTAGTTTAATCACCGTTCGCCGAGCAAAAGATGAAATAAAAAGACTTCAGTATTACGTATATTTAGTAGAAAACTATGAAGCAGATACATTAGAAAAATTCATAATTAAAGAATATGCCATCACCAATAGTATGTTTGAAGTAACCAGAAACTTGAATCGTCGAGGATTAATAATAGATGGGAAACCCGTAGAAAAGGAATACGTTTCATCAGTAATAACCGGAAAGCCTTATGATGAACTTCATAGAATGCCGAGGTCAGGATATTTAAAGAGGACAAAGCACAGGAGACACAAGTAATTACTTTATTTTGATTATTTGTTGGAGGGGAAGATATGCACAAACCGTTAAAAAGGACATCGTATTGCGACCTTTTAGCTCAAGGGTTAACTCAAGATGGGGATGATATTTCAGCTGTAGAGAGAATATTTATTAAAGACATAAAACGTGAGGAAATTAGGTTCGCCTGGTATAAGGAAGAGATGAACGGGTCAAAGCGTTTCATACCTAGACCACTGGATCTAACGGAAGAAGAACTTTTGGAATTATTAAAAGATGGGGTAAATAAGGGAGTTTTCTCAAATAAATTTAGGAAAAGTTTAAAAAATATTCTATAAAATCAACATATTCTGATTAAATTTTTTATAATCCCTTTCTTCAAATTACCAATATTTTATATAAAAAGACCAAACCTTCCCAAATTTCGGAAAGGTTTTTTTAAGCATAACCCTATCAAACTCTATTACATAGAAAAAACAGTTGGAATCAACCTCTTAAATAATTAACTGCCAAAAATCTCTTATGCAACACATTGGAATCTCTAAAACTTAAAAAGATTTTAAGTAATTTATTGTTCCATTACATTTTGTAAGCTTTTAATTTTTATAATATCTCTTTTCATTTGTCCTAAAAGGGCTTTTACGTTTTTAGGGCTATCAAGTTTGTTTATTACAATGTCTAGGTATTTATATACTTGATAAGTTAATTTAAAAACTTTTATTGAATTCTCATATCTCTCTAACTTTAATTCACTTAGATGATTAATATAGAAAGTGAAGTTAAGCTGTGTAAACAAAACCAGTAACATTTCCTTTATTTCTTTTTGTTCTACTAAATCTTTCGCTACTTCTTCAAGTGTCCCTATGTCCATCATGCTTTCTATTTTCTCTAGAGCAATAATGTTACTCTCAAACTCCTGTCTTATATTCTTATAATGTTTTATTTGAACATCTAGCTTTTCTTTTTTCTTACTACCTTCTTGTAGTGAAAATATAAATACAGCAACCAAACCTGACAATGTAGTACCTAACAAGGTAAAACTTGACTTAATAAACATATCTAACAAATTTATACTTTTTTGGTCAATTATCACCCTTTGATTGAGAAGTAGTAACAGAAGCGAAAAACTAAAAAAAACAGCTAAGAATATAACAATCAGGATTATGTAAAATACCTTATTCTTTTCACCTTTTATCATTTAATTAATACCACCTAATTATAAGAATGCCCTTTGTCTATACTCCTCAATTCTATTTTGTAGACTTTCTGATAGTTTGCTAATTGGTCTTCCTCCATCATTAGCTATCTCTGTCAACGTACTAAGCGAAACTAGAGTCCCCTCATCTAAAGTCGAGGAAAAATTGCTAACTTCAGTGAGGGGAAGTTCCTTTAAATTATTTCTAATTTCCTCTAACAACGGTCCACTGATTTTAAAAAGTAGCTTTACTTCACTTAAATGCTCTGTTTTAACCAAGTAGTCTTCAAAACCACAATTTTTACATTTAAAGTCGAGAAGTTCTGCTTCGTCCTTTATAATATTAGTTGTATTACATTCTTCACATTCATATTTATAATATTGATAGATTATTTCTTCTTCATCTGCTAACCCAAGAAAAAATCTAACCGAACTCCTTGGAGATAAGCCGTAGGTTACAGCAAATCTGTAGGGACTTAATAATTCAGCACCTAGATTAATTTCCTGAACCAGAAAATTCCTTAATAAGGGATAGTATTCATCAAATGGGAATTCATCGGCAAGTGTCCTATTTTCCGTATATAAATTTTTCAATTTTTCCGATAACATATTTTCTTCTAACTCTCCTTTCATGTAAAGTATTAATAAAATCTTTGCCATCATCCCTATTAACATAATAATGAATCTCTAATATATGCTGTGTTTCTTTAAAACCTACCTCTACATACGAAAGATTGTCTTTATCCCTTGTATCCAGTCCCACTTTAGAAAAATCATTTTTATTAAATTTCCAATAAACACCTAACTCACAAATTTCTTCATAGTCCTTAACAGTCTCCTTTAAGTCCCAAAAAATCTTGGAGTAATATACGGGTTTGTTTTCCTCATTTTTATTGGAGGACTTAGTGATTTTTCTATCAACGAAGGTGAATCCAAATATATATCCACCATCATTAATAAATTCAGCTTCTTCCATAATCAGTGCCGTATCTTGATATTTTGCAGAAAGAACCTTATTAACATATGGTTCCGGAGATCTAAGGTGTAATTCTTCTTCCAAATATTTAGAAACATTTAATTTTAATACCTTTTCAGCTTGTTCTACATCCTCCTCTCCTTCAAATTCAGCTATCTTTCTTTTAATTAAATCTAACGACCTTGATGACTCTTCTTCAAAGAGTTTATATAATCCCTTATGTATGAATGCCTCGTTACTTCTATTTGGCTGGAAGTAGAATGATTCAGTTGGAGTAGAAAAAGATAAATTTCTTTTTAAAAATTCTTCTACTTCACTTATGATATTCTTAACTTTTTTACCAGTACTCCTACGTAAATGTTGATTAAGCTTTATTTCAATACCGTTATTTTCAAAATCAATTATACAGGCTACATAAAAACCACACTTCTCTTCTGTTTTACCTAAGCTAGCAACTCCTTCATTAAATAAGAAAACCAATTTACTTTGTTCTTTTCTAATTGTTAATAAATGTTCTACTTGTCTACTAATCTTTGTTATCTTCATATTAACAATGTCTGGAAACTTACTGTTTAAATGTTCCAATGCTATATCGATATTTAAATTAGTTGAAAATGTAAAATAATAACTTCTCTCCGGTATTACATAAACCAATAATTGAAAAAGAGTCCCTTCAATTGAGGTATCATCAAAGCCAGAGTTAATCTGCTCATTCAGTAAATTACAAATTGTTTCGTGAGATCGGCTGGAATATTTTAAATTAAATAATCGAGTAAAATCCGGTATCTCATTCTTTAGATATTTTTTTAAACTTTCTACACCAAAATTTCTTATTAAACTAAAATCGTATCTATATAAATTTACTTCTGCCATTTCATTGCGCCTCTTTCCAACACCTTCTTTTAATGTATATTTTATACTTATGTAATTGACTGTACAATCATTTTTTCCACAAGAGGAATAATTATCCATTATATTTATTTTATGGGGTAACTGCTGGAATAGAACATTAGACATTTAAATCATATGTATTGGCAATAATTCCATTTATCCAGCTAGGTAGCATAAATAGCTATTCTTAGCCCTGTAATTGGATACCTCCCCATATTGATATTATTCATCTTGAGCCAGATTGACTTCATTTCCATTGCCCTATACGAGAGTCTTTATGCTGCAACTTTTGGCTACGCTGTTGAGATATGAAACTAGGTATAAACAATTCCGTAAATTTTACCTTGCATGTATTCTAAAAGTTATAAGTTTTGCACAAAGAAAAAAACATCTAAAATCACTGCTATTATTGCTATTGATATTGTCTAAAAGTTAGTCTAGAATAAAATATACAAAAGATATAAGACTTTTAGACAACAACGAGAGGAAGAACAACGATGGCAGTTATCGGTTATGCAAGGGTATCTACTAGGGACCAGGAATTAGAAATACAAGTCGAGAAATTAAAGGAATATGGTTGCGAGAGAATTTTTATGGAAAAGAAAAGTGGTGCTAAGAGCGACCGTGAGGAACTTGCCAAAGCCCTAGATTATTTAAGAGACGGCGACAAGCTGGTTGTTTACAAGCTAGATAGATTGGCGAGGAGTACATTTGATTTACATAAGATTGCGAAGGATCTGCAAAGCCGTGGAATATCATTGGTTTTCATTAAAGAACAAATAGATTTTTCGACCCCAGCTGGAAAGCTCATGTTTACCATGCTTGGTGCTATCGCAGAATTTGAGCGTGATTTAATAGCCGATAGAACGGCAGAAGGGCGTGAGAGAGCTAAGGCTCAAGGGAAACATATGGGGCGTATTGGAAAGCCAGAGAAGGACATTAGGAAGGCTATGAAGCTTTATACTGGAAGAGAGTCAAATGGATTGAGCGTCAATGATATTTCAAAAATGACAGGCGTTCCTCGATCTACTATATATGCAAAGGTAAAGGATCTAGAATAAAACAAAATAAGCGACTCCTAGAAGGATGTCGCTTTTTAACAAAAAAAGTAAAAGAATTATACTTTCAACGTAAGTACCTATTTCTTGACTTTGTTTTTCTATTCCGTCCATTAGCAATACAAAGATAAACGTATATGAATTTCTCTTAGTCATTTACCATTCGTCTATTTTGAATGTACTTATCGTTTCCGGTGCGTCCATATTAGTTGGTGTCTTTCCAAATCTAATAAGATCTTCTGGATCAGTATGGAATCGATATGTTATTAAATTATAATATTCTTCACTGCCCATTTCACCACTTACATGTTCCGTTAATACACCGGATTCAAGCCATTCACCATTTTTTAATCGATTAATTTTCACCACAAAATTTGCATCATTAGTCCTCTCAGATTTCTTTGCGTCCTTTTCCCCCGGATTTAGATAAGACTCCGTCGGATCCCCAGTATGGGTGGAACCTTCCCACTTTAAATACAATTGTCTATTTGTGTTATTAATAAGTGTTAACCATTGTCTTGGTCTTAGTATTGTTTCATTTTTTTCAGTAAAATTCACTACTCTATTCAAATATGCTGAACAAGTACAGAAGGTACCTTCACTTCCCCCAATCTTTATGCAAAATCGATTGTCAGGACAGTCCCCATGACAACCAGTATCCCCTAGAGAACCACATTGAACTAAAGATAAATCTACCTCTTCTGGATTCATACCTAACATTTTTCCAATTTCAATTCGATAATCCTTTTCATCCATGGCTACCCAATATTTCATTCCATTATGTTCAGTTATTTTCCAACCAAATTTAGAAATCATATATTTAGGAATAGAAGGAACATTTGGGCCATAAGAGGGACCAAATCCCGGCTTATAAAGCGTGTAACCGTTAATTACCCCATATACGCCATTTTCTATAGAATTTGTTGCAAATGGATACAGCCTATGGCCAGAAGTAACTCCAGAAAACACTTGTGGGTTAGTGTAATATGGAGCCTGAGGATATGAATTATTTAAGTACATTTTATTCTTCCTTTCTTATTACTTCCTTCTTAAATTATGTTAGGTATGACTATAGCGTGATTACTGTTTAAAGAACAAGTAGCATGTAAAAAAGACCAACCACTCGTCGTATGTGTAGGGTGTTCAAAGGGATCTTTACTGAAAGAGAAATAAACGGTCATATAAATTATGTTTTGTAAGGTTAACATTCATAGCACCTAGGGACTTAACTTTATAACGAAATTAATATTAGATAGTATAATAATAAAAAAGGATGAGACCATTTTTGATCTCACCACTTTTGTTGTTTTTATTTCCAGTCTACAAATGACGGAATCCTTAGAAATCCATCCTTAGTTATGTTCCTATACTTAACCCGGCAATGAATCGGCTCAATATAGATGAAATTTTCATCTTCTGAAACAACTTTCTGCTGCCGATACAGGCGCATTTTTTCTCCTGATGGCATGAACTCCATTACTCCAGCTGGTTTTTCCATCTAGAAAGCTCAGCAGCAGCCCAAACTTTGGAATGGTAACTCGAAACTTTTAAAGCTTTTTTGACCGTCCTATCTCGTAACACTTTTTACAACCTTTTGGCTTGTTACTTTTACTCCCATTCCTACTATATACAACGGCTTCCCATTCATGCCCCTTTTCACATTTCCACCATACCTTCTTTTGTGAACCGGGAGTAACATCATAGGGTGTTAAAATTTCATTTTTTGTTGGGTGCCATTGAGAAGCAAGAGAAGGATTTACTGTGGCTAAGCAATTATCATTGTTTACTTTTTTCCCTCCACAATACGGGCAGCCATCCCCTCTATTATTCCTATGATCCGTTGAAGATTCATAGGAGTGCCCTTTTGAACATAACCACCAAAATTTCTTATTAGAGTTAGGTGGAATATCAAACGGTGTTATTCCATAATTTTTATCATAATCCCACTCTTTAGCAAGATCTTCTCTAACTGACCCTAATGAAGTTTCTCTAGTAACTTTTTGTCCAGCACAAAAGGGACATCCATTCCCTTTCTTCCGAGTAGAAGGTGCAGCTTCCCAGCAATGTCCATGTTCACACATCCACCATACTTTAAATTTAGACCCGTTAGAAAAATGTTCCGGTCTAAAAGGAAAATTTTTATCTAAATCAAATTGAACTGCTAATGTGTCACTAAATTCTTTAATATTGTTTTTTTGTTCGATTGGAGGGACTTGTTTAAGAATATTGAATCGTTGCTTTTCAATATCAACTGTTTGTACCGTTTCTTCCATTCTATTCAGCTCATCTTGTGTAAGTTGAACCTTATCTTTTATGTATCCAAATGAGTCGATTATGGCAGATTGTAGTTGTTCTTTATTTTTATTCTGGAAAGGAACAATGTTTATACCATGCGTAATTATTTCGGGTAAGCCATTCTCACGCATTCTAATAAGGAGATAGTTGTTTCTCAAAAGCTGGATACTTTTTTCAATATCGCTTTGAATCCTATGTCTGTGGAAAAATTCACTATCATACTCTAATATTAAATTATACTTAGGTACAAATAAGTCCACCTTATACCTCTTGTCCCCGGCTTCTACCTCGTAGTTAAACTTCACATCTAAAAAAACTTGTTTATAAAAGTAAACAAAAGCCAATTCGTCAAAAGAAACATTATGCCTTTCTTTACAACTTGGGCACCCTGTTTTCATTCTAGTTCTATGGTTCGGAGTTGCTCTCCATTCCCGGCTGCATTCTTTACACAACCACCAGACTTTCTTATCCGAGTAAGCATGGATTTTATATGGAGTTATATCTTTATTCCTTGAAGGGTGCCATTCACTTAGCACAGAGGGATTAACATAAGCTAAACAGTTTTCATCTGTAACTACCTTCCCAGCACATTTAGGACATCCGTTGCCATTTTTTCTATTAGCTATCGTTGATTGCCATGTGTAATCACATTTATTACAAAGCCAATATATCTTTTTTGAAGACCCAGCTGTTACGCTACCGGGAGTTAATTCACTATTCATTTTAGGGTGCCATTCTGAAGCTAATTCCGGGTGTGTCTTTGATAAGGGTTCTTGAAACCTTCCTATACATATCGGGCAACCCCTACCAGCATTTCTTGAATTTATCATAGCTTTCCATTCATGTCCGTTTTCACAAAGCCACCAAACGTAAATATTTGATCCGGCTGAAACATCATTGGGTGTAATAGGCGTATTTTTATTTGGGTGCCATTCTAATGCTAGTCTTGGATTTTTAACTAATAATGATTGATATTCTTTGATCATATCGAACTCCGTGTCTTTTTTGTTTTTCTAATAAATAAATTAATTTTAAAGATTAAACAATATGATTTCCTTTCTTTGTTCATCATTCAATCCGTTTATCTAAAACAATTTAATCTGATATTCAGAAATATTTTCATTTTGTTTATTGGTAATGTTTTGCATTAAATCAAATAAACCTTCTCTGTTTATTAATTTAACTTTAAGTTTTTTGGCAAGGGTAATGGCATTCTCAGTAAAGTAGGAATTTGTTATTACATATGCTTCTTGACACTCATAAAAAGCCTTACCAGCGTATACTTGTTGTATAGCACTGTTAGAAATTTTCCCTGAGTATCTTTTACATTGAATGGCTATTTTTTTACCGTTCTTATAAGCTATTATATCCACCCCTTCATCACCTGAAGCTTTCGTAATTTGTGGATTTTCATATCCATTCTTGTTTAAAAGGTTTTTAATGAAATTTTCAAATTGAACTCCTGGCATTTTATCAATTTCAGCAAACGAATAATTTACTTTTTCTTTTTTTATTTTTTCCTGTTTTTTTCGCCATGTAGCTACAGCAAAAGCTTCTTCCCTAATAATTGATTTAGCGTCTCTAATTGTATGCACTTTTGAAGCCCTCGACATTTCCATGGACTTTTTTTCTAAAAACCTCTTTCTCCAGTTTAATAATATGGTTATAATTCCAAATATCCCTACATTCAATAACGCTAACATTCCATTTTGAAATGCCCATATGAGGAATGAACCGAAGCTTGAAATTACAAGAAAAATGGCAGTTACCCAATCATAGATATAGGCCTTATTGGATAAATCAGTACAAGTTACTCCTTTATTTTCTAGTAATTCTTTATTAATAATTTCATTTCTACTTTTAGTAATTCGCTCGTCTAAGCACCTGTAACATTTGGTTTCAATTCTTTGAGTTTCTTTATTGAGAGATTCATATAAGATAAATTTATTCCACGAAGTGTCAGCTACTAATTCCCCATGTAATGGACAATTCATTTTTATAATCCTTTTTGGTTCAATATTTTTGTTCGTAGTTTTCTTTTTTATACTCCGGTTCCGATAATAGTATACCATTTTACAAGTCCCTCCCTAAGTCAATCTTACCATTATTAGCCAGATATATGACATTACTAAAATATAATTTTGGGCGTATCGGTAAGGCTAAGAAGGAAGTTTAATAGGCTATAAAGCTCTATTCTGCAGTGAATCTAACGGTCTAAGCGTAAACGATATTGGTAAAAATGCCGGCGCTCCTCGGTCAACCATTTATGCTAAAGCTAAAAAGCAAAGTTTTTGACACTGAAATATAATTAAAGAAAGGCACTAACTATAAAAAGGACCGTCGAACGACGGTCCAAATAATAATAAAGGGCTTCTATTACCTTTGTTTATTTTTCTGTTTATTCTTTCTCTTTTTTTCACGTTCTCGTTGTCTCCTCAACGCCCTGTTTTCTCGTACAGTATCCACATGCTTGTCCCACTCTTTACTATCTTCTTTACGTTTTTGTATAGGATTAACGTCAAAAGGAAGAAAGGCATTTGTTCGGTCAGCTATATTTAAACCAGCAGAAGTATCAATCAAATAATAATGATGATAGTTATATGCATGGGTAACCCGTTTAAGTGCAGCCTCTCCTAATTCTTTATTTAATAGAGAATAGGGGTATACAATTTCCATCATTCTTTCAAATCCTTGCTTATAAGCAGAATTTACGTCCTTATCCCAAAGAAACACTAAGAACAACCCAGAACCAAAACGTAAGATTGCAGAATGCATTAAATTATTAATTGAAATTGATTCAGATTCTCTTTTGTTAACACTAACCTTACTAGGGGTTTCATATTCCAGAATACTTTCTTTCATAATTTTAGGATCAAAATATACACCTAATTTCAAATTGTCAAAAAAGAATTCTGGTAACGGAGTCATATCAACAGCCAGTCCTCCAAATAAAGAAAACTCAAGATCAGATTCAGAAGATTCCCCGAGTAAAAATTTTAGGTTTGACTCAAACCAGGTTGTATCTATTTTTAAACTTCTAGCGTTATTAAATAAAATTTTTAGAAGCCATCGAGATAATATTGAATGTTCATAAGGTAAGACAAGCTGATCATCAGCCTCGTAGGTTCTTAAAAAATACTCATTAACCAGTTTTCCACCATAACCATCAAGATCAGACAAAAATCCATTGTTACAGACATTACAAACATCATTTATTACTATTTTATCACTTTTAAAGGTTTTATCTGGCCAGACATTTATATCACATTCTGGAAACATATCGATTAGTGACATAGGAATTAAATGTTCTCCTGTAAGCGTTCTATCCTTTTTGCAATAAGCACAAGTCATAAAAGTCCCCCGTTAATTTAACCTATATTCATGCTTTATTTTACCATTTTTCAGTAATTTGTATATATTTCATGGTTTGGTTAATCATCTGATTCTTCTTGGATTTCAGATTTCAATATAAAAAATGATGAAACCATTGATGATTTCACCCTTAAATTCTTCCATTATTCCCATTTTACAAATGACGGTATCCGAAGAAATCCAGCTTTAGTCATGTTCCGATATTTTACCCAGCACTTTATCGGTTCAATAAAAGTAAAATTCACATCCACTGAAATAACTCGCTGCTGCCTGTATAGATTCTTACGTTCAGCCGGTGGCAAAAATTCCATTAGTCCAGCTGGTTTGCCATCTAGAAAGCTCAGCAACAGCCCAAATTCGCCTTTTCTTACCCCCGTAATCACTACAACTGTATATTGGTAATTAATCACCTTTAGCCATGACTTACTACGTTTACCGACCTCTTATCGAGAGTCCTTGCGCTTTAGTACGATTCCCTCTAATCCCTGTGCTTTTACCAAATCAAAGTATGCTGCACCATGACCTTCTATATATTTAACTTTCGCAACTAAACTCGTATCCTGGGTTAAAATTTCATTTAGCAGCTGCTTTCTCTCTATTAACGGTAGCTTGGTAACAGACTCACCTTTATATTGAATTACATCGAAAACGACATAACTTAGCGTACTGTTTTCAAGGTACGAGCGCCTTGATTGAAACCGGCTCATCATAGCTTCAAAGTCTGGTTTTCCAGCTAGATCAGTAACAATAATCTCTCCATCTAAAACAGTTCCATCCGGAATATCTATTGATAAAAATTCCGGAAACCTAACAGTAACCTCGTTATTATGACGGGTGTATAGTTGCACCCTGTTATTAAACTTAGAAAGTATCAGTCTTATGCCATCTAGCTTAAGTTCTGTAATATATGAATCATCATCGAAAGGCTGTTCTGACCTTTGTAATAGCATTGGTGAAACAAACACATAAACCACCTCATGATAATTGTACGAGATATTTGCGCTGGGTTCATTGGTAACTAATTGTCATTTATGGAATACCTAACTATCCAGCATTGGGAATGAAATAAAAAGTGACCATCATGTAATGATGATCACCTTTCTTAAACTAATGCCTGTTAGTGCAATAAGAACTGCTTCAAAAAAATAAATAAATATTAGTTCTTTACATTATTACCGTACATGAATTGCATTATCTACTTAAAAGAAGTGCCACGATAATAAATAACGCGAAGAATATAAATATAAAGTTTTTTGAAAACCATCTTTTAATTTTACGTTTTATTTTATGCACCATATCAAAAATATTAAATAATCTTTCAAAAAAGTTAACTATTCTATCAAGCATTCAGATTACCACCATATCATTTTTCTTAATTTCATAGAGCCGAGAACAACAAAAGAATAGCCACATAACCCCATTTATTCACCTACGAGGCCATCACCATCACGATCGTCCATATATTTATAGAGCCATGAATCACGCGTAATTGGCATTTTAAAGCCAGCAGCTTTAGCCTCAGCGATTGTAACTTGTCCATTATGATTAGTGTCCACCTTGCTAACATCTTCATTGCCACTTACCGTTTCGTTTGCTGGTACATTTTCTGTTTTCGGTGGTGTACTGACCGTACCTGCCTGTCCCTCTAAATTTTTGTTCACTTCATCAGGGTTTACATTGTCAAATTCATCTGTAATGGTTCTGCCCTGAATGTTGTAGGTGAATTTATAATGGTTAGGAATTTGTGTTTGCGTATTCGGATATTGAATCACTGCTACGAAATCTGTAGCACCTCCTGCATCTCGAATCACTTTTTCCATATACGCTTGGTCACCGTGCCGATTAAGAATACTGTCTTGAGGTGTAATGTTATAGGCGTTTGATACTCCCCCCAGTGAGTCGGCAATGACATGGCCTTCATCTAAATCTGGACTCTCTGTGCCAGGAACCTTTGCCTCATCAGAATAGTATCTACCAGACGATAAAACATGGTCTGTATTCGGATTTTGGAGTGTTATTTTTTTTGCCTCCACACGAATTAACTGCCCGTATTCATTTGTAAAAGCCCAATATTCTCTGTCGCCAAACCCGACATCGACTCTGACATTCGGCTTTCTATATCCTGACATATCTCCACCATCTACTACAATGAGTGTATATTTACTGTAGTCAAAGTCACCATTAACACTTGTTATCGTTGGTGTACTAGTGGCAGGAACGCTTGGATTGACTACACTTTCACTAGTCGTTTTTTCGGCTGCATCGTCAGGTTTACTTTTTTTGCTTTCAGCAGTGGCTGCGTTATTTTTGCTTACTTCTTCAGTTTTATTTATTTTGATTTCTGTATTATTTTGTTGTGAACAACTAGTAAATAAAATAAGAAGTGAAAGGAGTAATAAAATAATCCCCCATGATTTTTGATACCATTTTTGTTGCATATTGCACCTCTTTTTATAATTGAATTAGAATTATGTACAATATTTATCTCGGTTATTTATACATTCACCTTAAATATATAATATTACGGTTAATATTGTATAAGATTTAGAGACTCACAATGTGTAAGAACTCTGAGAGAAGCAATGCGTTTTATGGATAAAATCCAATGAAACCTTTGCTCCTTTAGATTTTATATTTTTCACCAGTTTTATCATTCTTTCAAATTCATTTTCATTCTCAAAATTAACGACAAAGAGCATAGTTGCTCGTGTGAACAAGACGTACATATGATTTTATACCATTTGTTTTAGCTTCGATAGTTGAAGAAGTTATATCCTTACAGAAAATAAGCCCTTCTCATTTATTTGAGAGGGGCCGATTAATACAAATAAATTACCTCATAAGTCTACTAATTCTCACAAGCATAATTATCTTTATCTCTGTCCATTTTAGATTGATACGCTGGATGATCAGCTGGTACGCCATTTGGATATACCTTTCTTAAATCAGTACAGTTGGCAAAGAACTCTGACCCTCCACTTGACGTAGTCGAACTTGCTGAAGCCTCAGCTTCTTCTTTCGCTTTGGCTTCAGCTTCTGCCTTTGCTTTTGCCTCGGCTTCTTCTTTCGCTTTGGCTTCAGCTTCTGCCTTTGCTTTAGCCTCAGCTTCTTCTTTCGCTTTGGCTTCAGCTTCTGCCTTTGCTTTTGCCTCAGCTTCTTCTTTCGCTTTGGCTTCAGCTTCTGCCTTCGCTTTAGTTTCTGCCTCTTCTTTCATTTTCTCTTCTTTCTTTGTTTCAGCATTTTCCTCTTTGCTAGTTGATTCATTTGATGAACAAGCTGCAAGGAAAACTAATAAAAACGCCATAAATATGTAGGTTAATCTCTTCATAATTATCCCCTTTTTGTAAATATTTGTAGAAATACCTATACTATTATACTACTAAAATACCTTGAAAAGCGAATAAATTTATATAATTTAAAAAGGATTCCAAGCTAAAGCTGAAATGCTAATAATCTTAACTCCAACAAATTTATATTCCCCATATGATAATCCTTAATGTTATTAACCTGGTTATGGTAAAATTCCTTATTCCATTTAACTGCCACGTTTGTTTAAGTGCAATCCTTCACAATTTTTTGAACGAGATGTGAAAGATAAATGAATTTTTCCGATTTTCCAAGTTTTCTTACCTAACTTTGTGTAAGTTTAAGAAAGGAAGGAGGTGTTATATGGAAAGAGTAAAAGTACAACCTCATTGCATGGTTTGTAGGAAACCATTTAAAAGAAACGACCAAGTTCACACTGATACCATGGCTACACAAATTCAGCATGCAAAATGTTTTATTTATAAAGCAGAATTTATTAAAGATACCGGTACATATGAAGAAATAGTTAATAAGTACCCAAATTACAAGAGATCATTTATTGTTTCTGATAATCCTATTACGAATCTAATGGTCGTATCTGCGCTTAAAGAAAGAAAATAATTTAAGTTAAGTTAAGAAAAAGGATTCTGATAAGTTCTGATTCCTTTCTTTAACTCTACATCTTTCCTCCATAGTGCCATCTACCGTCTTTAATCTGAGGCAGTATGCCTCTTATGTACTCCTTAAATTCTTCTGGCAGCTCATCTAGCGTGAAATAAATAATCTGTGTAGCAGCTGAATCCATTACTTGGACTTGGATTTGTGACTGCCCTTTTAAATCTGAAATTTTTCTTGTCAGCATAATATGGTATGACATGGAATCACCTCATTAAAATTATATACGAACATGTGTTTTTGTTGTAGGAATTAAGTTATAAAAACAAAAAAGCCGTTCTCCCAATGGGAGACACGACCTTTTGATAATTACCTTTGTATCTTGGATATTAAACGTTTTATTATTTCTGTTTGTTGTTCTAATAACGCATGAACAGATTCTAAATCTCTTATCATTTCACTTTGATACTCTTCTAACCGTTTCACAGGATCATTTTCTAATGTGACCTTTCTTATTTCTTGCCTATCATTTTCTAATGGATTGTTTTGTTCCCCAGCAGCTAATCGCTCCCTAATCTCTAGTTGTTGTTGTATTAACTTTTCAATACCAGCATTATAACTTTTATAACGTTCCTCTGAAGCTCTAACAGCTTCTGCGATTAATCGCTCATTTTGTGATGGTTTCTTTTGTTCCCCTTCTGCATGACGTCTCTTCAACTCTCTTTGTTGCTCTTTTAACTGTTCAATAGCATCCAATTTTTTTCCTTCACTTTTTGAATAATTCATGTGCGTCATTCAACTCCTTATATATTTTTGACATGACACACACTACCAAAACCCCACCCCGAGTTATTAATTCTCCTCTCATGGCAAAATTCCTTCTGTAGTACCCAAGAAAACGAAAAAAGACCTATACGCTGATAAAAATAATTATTTCATAGATTCATTGACATTTATAATTTAATTACTAATAATAGTGATAGTAGGACTTACTACATACTAGGCTGTAGGAACTAAATCGCACTATCAGTCGTACAAACCTTTATAAATCAATGGTTACACATAAATAGCGAAAAGCAACAGTTTCCTAAACTGTAGGTCGGAGGTTCGAATCCTCTTCGGGACGTCAAAAAGCCTTGATTTTTCAAGGCTTTTTATTTTTGGTAAAAAATTCAATAAAGAAAACGCCTGACGATGATCAGTCAGGCGTTTCTATTATCCCTTAATTTAAAAATTCCCCTTCAGCTTCCTTCTTGGCTGAACCTTGAAAACTTTCCGGACTACACCAAAATAAATCAATAAAGCGATAAAGCTAGTTGCAAACATAATAACCCCCATTGGAATGGCTGTATACTCTCCTGCTATTCCAACAAGTGGAGCTGTCAAAGACCCCAGAACAAATGGCAAAAGCCCTAAAAGCGCAGAGGCACTTCCTGCTATATGGCCTTGTTTCTCCATAGCTAACGTGAACGAAGTTGAAGAAATGACGGCTAATGATCCAATAAACAAGAAGATAGGAATTGCAACGGCAATTAGTGGCGCCTTCAACAGAAGAGCTGCAAGTAACACAGCACCCGCTATGTTAGCCGTAAATAGCCCGATCTTTAAGAAGGTCGCTTCAGATATAAAATCGGCTAAACGTCCAACCAATTGACTTCCAATAATCAACGCAACACCATTTACTCCAAATAATAGACTGAATACTTGCGGAGATACACCGTAAATATTTTGATAAACAAAAGGAATACCTGAAACATAAGCAAAGATCCCTGCAACGATTAATCCTTGAGTAAGGGCATACCCTGTAAACTCTCGATCCCTGAACAAGGAACCAAAATTCTTTACGACCTGTGAAAAATCACTTGGGACACGCTTTTCCTTAGGTAGGGTTTCCTCTAGTTTCCATGAAACCATTAAAACTAAGACAATTCCTATACACGATAAAACTAGAAAAACTCCTGACCAGTCTGTAAACGCCAGGATAATGGCTCCGGCAATCGGTGCCACGATCGGTCCGAGATTACCCACTAACATCAATAAAGAGAAAAACTTCGTCAATTCTCTTCCACTGTAGAGATCGCGAACGATTGCCCTAGAAATAACGAGACCGCCTGCTGCCGCAAAGCCTTGAATGAAACGGGCACCTATAAAAGTATAAATATTGGGTGCAAATGCACAAATTACAGAAGCGATTAAATACAAAAAGAGGAAAGTCCTGAGCGGTTTCCGGCGGCCTTGCACATCACTCATCGGTCCAATAATTAATTGACCCAATCCTAATCCAAGTAGGCAAGTCGTTAAACTAACTTGAACGAGAGATGCCGTTGTATCATAGTCTTTCACAATCGTAGGAAATGATGGCAAATACGTATCGATCGTAAAAGGACCTAAAAGACCAAGTGACCCTAATAGTAATGCAAGTTGTAATCGTTTCCTGCCTGTTAAAGTATTCAACTATTACTCTCCTTTCTATAAAACCATTGATATATATTTTTAAAAAAGTTCAGCATTATTAAAAAAGCGATTAATAAATAACTGGTTTGAAGAACGCACATGCATACAAAAATAGCACAGGACAAATTACTTCGTCAAGCGAAATATTTTTATAAAATTTTTTGGAAAACAGATCAAATATTCATGATTAGCAAAAGAGCAGGAAGAATCCTGCTCTTTTAAATGATTCTCCATTATTTTTACAGTTTCACAATAATATCATTTAATGTTGGTAAAAAAACACAATGATCTTTATAAATGAGAACTTATGAATTCCGCATTCCCATAAAGCGTAAATTCCCCGAATTCAAAAGGAAGAAGAAAATGGTCCCCTTTTTTAATAGGATAAGTGGTTCCATTCATTTCAATGAAACCTTCCCCCTGTTATCACACTTACTAGTTTAAATGGAAAAGGAAAAATAATTCTAATATCCTTTAATTCTTCAATATAAAAGGATAAGTTGAAAGACTGTTTTCATAGTGTGGGTGCCTTTGGACCATTAGAAATTTGAAGTGATTGCTGGGGTAATTTTAGGCGTGGGTCTTGGATGAGCAGAATCCTAAATTGCCGAAAAATTGCCGAAAAACTCAGTAAAACCATATTAATTTTATTGTATTAAATTAATTTTAATTAATAAAAAGGCTTGATAATAATCATTCCGGAGAGTATATTGCATCCAGTTTTACCTTTTTCATACTCTTCTTAAACTGTATGTCGGAGGTTCGAATCCTCTTCGGGACGTCAAAAAGCCTTGATTTTTCTAGGTTTTATTTTTCCCTGAAAATATACAAATAGCAATTGCCGACAATGAATTTAAGAATCTTAAGATTAGTCTACTGTTTTGATAAGTTTCCTCCCTTTATCGTTACTAAAAACTAACTTGTTTATCTTTTAGTACCTCCCTTCTTACTTTTTCTTATCAATCATGCTAATGCCCGTAGAAAATGTTCTTTTCTCCAGGCTGTTTTTATCCCTTGAGAATCAACTATAATTAAACGATTACTTTTATGTTGGCTTTGTTAAATAGTATTGTTGTTTTTCAGGCAAAAAATATGGGAACGTCTGATTTGGACGTTCCCGTTCTTATTCCGTTAAAGCACCCGTTAATGAAATAAGGTAATTTATTTATTATAATCTTACCAGTGTACTTGAAGTTTATTACCATTTGGGTCATAAAAGTGGAAAAAGGCATGACCATTATCTTCTTTTATATCCTCGACCTTAACTTGATTATCAATTAAGTGTTGATGAAATTTAGATAATTCTGGACTTGTAAAGCCAATGCTAAATTCTTGTTCATTATCAATTGTAAAATGTGAAAATGTTTCATCTTCGGTAGGAACTAAGATAAGTAAGAAAGGTCCTTCATTTACTTTTAAAATTGCAAGTTCCTCAGTATTGTTTAGTAACTGGAGCCCTAATACATCTCTATACCATTGTGCAGACAGTTCTAAATCTTTTACAGGAATTCTAATATAATGTACTTGTTCAATAAATGATTTACTCATAGCCTTCTCTCCTTTATTTAATCCGGTATATCAAATAGTTCCCTTTCTATATACCTTTTTCCTTCCGATTATTGAATTAACCTGCCCTTTAACGGAACAATAAACTTCCTATTATTCGGAAAATTCCGATAACATTAGTTTATCATAAGTTATGTTAACTGAAAAAGAACAACTGTCTAAAACCATTTTGGTTATCGTAAAGTTATCTTTTATATGTTTGATGGTGTCTAAGAATTGGAACCAGCTCAAATAATGGTCTAGATATTTAGTCGCTACACCATTAAAACGCTCCATCCAGCTCTTTAAACGGCTGTGATAACTATTTACATTCTGGATATGATAAATCACTTTAACTCGCTCCCTACCATTTGCTTTAAAGCGATGATGCTCAATTCCTTTTTCTTTGGCATAAGTCATAAACGCCCGCCAAGCATCCGTACATAGAACATTTTGAATTGATAGCTCTGAACCTAACGCTTCGTCCAAACTCTTTTTTATAATCCGCCCTTTTCCAATTGTTCTGGAAAACGTTCTCTTTTGGCGGTCTCTAGCTACAAGAACGCATACTTGGTCCTTGCTTATTCCTATAAACTCTGAACTCGCACTGCGTAACCTTGGTTTTCGTCCTTGGATATTCCGTTTTCCTTTCTCGGAATAGAGAAAATAGGTTTCATCCATTTCTACTATGCCTTCAAAAAGTTCAAAATCCATCTGCTTTAATGCAGTTAGAATTTTATGCCTCCAATAAAAAAGCGTCACATAATGAGCACCAATGAGTTTAGCTGATTTTCGAAGGGAATACCCCTCAATCATACATTCGATAAACTGAAGTCATTTACTCGGCATATGTGTTCTGTGAAGAGGAGTGTTCGTCATATCTGTGAATGTTTTACAGCACTCTTTGCAGCGGTATCTTTGGCGTTCAATGGTATTGATTGTAGTTTTAACTTGGTATTTACCGAAACGAATGACGTTAGTGGATTGACAATGAGTGCAGGTGTAGCCGTCTTTGTGTTTCTGTTCTGATACATCTTTGAATACATACTCTGTTTCTGCTGCACTCCCTAATGAGTTTGTAAAGAACTCCTTCAATCGCTGCTGGTCTCTTCGGCTAAGATTTCTGATTTGGTTAATTATGTCCGCTAACACCATTAAAACTCACTCGCTCTCGGTAATTTTAGTCCAGCCATTATAGAACAACCGTTCGATAAAATCAAATAACAACATTATTCTTTAACAAAGCCTTTATGTTAGTAAACAGCAGAAATACTTCATTAATCAAAGTCCCTCGTTATATTTACTCCTTTTAATTATGTTACTTCAACTCCCTCAACCCCCGATTTCTGCGTAATTTGGGCTTTTCTTCTGATTGTCTGCATAGAATGTAGACAAGGGTAAGTGCTCTCTCAATAAAAATAGTTAACCTGGAGGGAATAACTTAATGCATTTTATTGAAGATGTTAAAGACGTAAAATTTAGTTTTTTGGAAAAACCGCCGGCGTCGTCGATAACTTATGCCTTTGTTTATGTTAATAATCACAATAAATACTATGCAGTTAAAAATGGAGAGCGTTTGTCACGTAGTGAATTGCGGATTGGCAAATATAAAAAGGTTTATACAGTCAATATGCAGCAGCAAACCATTACCTTTAAGGAGGAAGTCCCATCGTCTACAAGAGGACGACGGTTTTCTGTCAATTTATTTATCGATATTGCCGTTGAACACCCAGAACGGTTAGTTCAACAAAATGCAGGAGAAATTGGCACCATTATTAACAATAATCTGCCCTTCTGGGTGGAGTCGGAAGCAAGATTTTATCCTATTGAAGAGGATCTGAGTTTTGCACGGCATATTGAAGAGTTTTTTCAAACCTCGCCATTAGTCAAGGTGTTAAGAGAGGCTGGTATTGTGGTTCGAAATGTTCGTGTCTTGATCCGACAAGGTATTCGGGACCAGCGCCATGATGAGGAGATCGCTGATTTAGACCGGAACGCAGAACTATCTGCCTATCAAGAGGCTCTGGACTTGGAGGAAGCCCGCCGGATTTCTGCCTCGATTAAAGAAGCCCTTCAAGCAGGTGATTTTATCACTGCAGGGAAGCTTGGAGAAAAGAATGAAATGGCAAAGCGGTTAGTGGAATCAGAGTTTAGCCAAAATCAAGCCTTCAAATTTGAGGTAAACAAACAACTTTTTAACTTGATCAACGATCACTCTATTGACCAGTTTGAGGCAGAACAAAGATTGGCCAAGCTAAAAAAGCTATTCCCCTACCTCCCCGTCAATCTGGAAAACATCAATAGAAAAAAACAGATATCTGGTCCAAGAAGAGAACTTTCATCCTATTTAAATAAAGGAGAATAGCGGTTGTGGAATCCATTTTAAATCAGCTGTTTTGGATCTGGTCACTTATTTCTGTTCTGCCGGATTGGTTGCGTATTTTTTTGGCTCTCTTTTTGTTACTACAGCTCGCAAGGCTGATTTTGTTGTACATTGTTCCTCCCTTCTTAAACTTATTGTGCCGTTTGTTGAAAAAAATGCTTCATCTCATTTCTTACCCAATCATGGCACTTCTTTGCACAATGCAAAGGAGCCGGAGAGATACAGGAAAATCTGGCATTCCTGTTTGGATTGATATCATTGAAGGAATGTTTGCCTTGTTCGAACGTTTTTTCAACAAAATGATTCAGCTTTTCATGAAACGGAAAAGGAATAAAACTGGGATTAAAAGATGGACTTTCTATTCTGCCACAGGATTAGTGATTTTGCTAACTGCTGCAATCATAAACAATCCACATGAGTGGTATACACAAACATGGAAGAAAGCTGAGGCATGGTTAAACCAAGAACATGTGCACATACAGGCATCCGGGGCTTCCCCTGATCAAAAAGAATTAATTTTAAATAAGAATTATGAAGAAGGCGGAAATATTCGTGAAACTCCGGCACTAACCGCTCCTCGTCTATACACGATTGCAAATGGAGAAATCATGCACTTTTTGAATGAAGAACAAGTAGATTCCAAAGGAATTAAGTGGCTAAAAGTTCAAACTGCAAACGGGATCGAAGGCTGGATTTCAGCCTTGATTGTCAGGGAAAAATAAAAAATTGAGAGAATATTTCTATCTTAGTGCCACTATGGATTGAACCATTTCCATGATTTTATCATCCTGTTTCCAGTTTCATAGAACAACCCATTTAAGGAGAGTTGACTTCAATGTGAATGAATAGTCCCCTCTCCATATTTAAATCTATTCCTAATTGGTGTTAATTCATATAGCGATATTCTCTCAAACTATTTAAAATAGAGATTTCTTGTAATAATTTCTCTCCAACATTCGTTTCTCTAACCTTTTTTCTCTTTAATTCTTTATCCACCACTCTTTTGATTGATAAAACATCTGTCCCGTTAAGTAGAACATCTTCTTTCGAATTAAAATGCTTATGGGCGACCAGTTGCATACCGAAGGAATTATATAGTAACGTATATCCTGCTATACCTGTTGTTGATTGATAAGCTTTGGAGAAACCTCCATCGATCACGATCATCTTACCATTTGCCTTAATTGGATTTTCTCCCTCAATTTCTTTCACTGGTGTATGACCATTAATAATATGACCCTGGTCAGGATTCAGATCAAATTCAGCTAAAATTTTACGGCAAATTTCCTCATTTTCGCGTAAATGGTAGTATGGGTTCTTTCTCTCTTTATGGGTTGCCTTGTTTTTAATAAAGTACCTCTCAAAAGTTGTCATTGCTCTTTTTCCAAAGAGTGATGAATATTCTCCTGTCCATAAATACCAGACCATATCTGTCGCAAGATCATCTGTCACCTCAGGATGTGCGAAAGAATGCCGTAAATATTGTTCAAAAACATCAAGTAAATGACGACCCGAATAGGCGTTATTATCAATGACCATTTTTTCCATATTCCCTTCTTCATCTAAAGGAATACAGCCATGTATTAATAGGTTCCCGTTATATTTTAAATAAAGACTCCCTTTTTTCATAAGGAAATTCATATGTCTGGCGAGCTTTTCTGAATGCTGGACTGAAAATAATAATCTTTCCAACACCTGCTTTTCTTCTTCTAATAATTGATCAGGCTGCTCGGGATTTACCGTTGCAAAGCAAGTATTTTCTAGAGGATAGGTTTTCCCATAAATGATTATTTCGTTCTTGTCATAATCAATTTTCTCAAGCAAAAGCCTTTCTGACATATTAAAATACGGGCGTCTCTTTATAATAGGCACCTCGAGTTTGAACTGAATCATCGCAATGGCTTGATGAATTTTAGTAATTTGTACTATTTCATGGTCAGATAGTTTCCCATCAGAATGAACCTTAGGTCTGAAAGCCGGATTGTCCTCATAGTATTTCTCCGCAAGATTCAAGATGGGTCTAAGATTGATTCCATATACATCTTCAATAATATCCAGATTGTTGTATCTTGCACAGATACGAATGATATTAGCGAGACAAACCATTGAACCAGAAAAAGCACCCAGCCATAGTACATCATGGTTTCCCCACTGAATATCAACGGAATGATAATTGATCAGAGTATCCATAATTTTATCCGGTTCCGGACCACGATCATAAATATCCCCTACGACATGAAGATGATCAACAACCAATCTTTGAGTTGTATATGCAAGGCCTGTTATGAGCTTATCAGCCTGTCCTAAGGAAATGATTTGCTCGACAATTTCTTTATAATATTGGTCCTTATTTGTCGATTGATTCGTTTTGTATAGCAGCTCTTCTACAATAAACACAAACTGACTCGGCAATGCTTTTCGTAATTTCGAACGTGTATATTTGGAGGAAGCATGCGAAATAAGCCGTATCATCCGCTCAATAATTACGATATACCATTGGTTTAATTCTTGTTCATCGCCAAAATGACTTTTCATTAACTTTAATTTATCTTCAGGGTAATACACTAATGTCGCAAATTCATTTATTTCTTTTTCAAATAAAACATCTTGAAACAAGTCTCTGATTTTCTCTTTTACATTCCCTGAACCATTTCGTAACACATGTTGAAAAGCTTGATACTCCCCATGTAAATCACTGACAAAATGTTCTGTCCCCTTTGGGAGATTAAGAATAGATTCTAGATTAATAATTTCCGTTACCACTTTTTCTTCACAATCATATTTTTGAACGAGTATATCTAAATATGAATTCAAAATCATCACCCAGCCATGTAATATATTTTCGTTGACACTAAAGAATTATAAATAATCGACATCATTTTAAATCGTTTTCAAAAAATACTAAATAAAATATTCTCTTTCATAGTTTACTAATTAAAGTAAAGTTATTTTTAATGTATCTTACCTATTAATCTTGTTATTTTGAATAGTTTGTAAATCCTTTTTAAAGCTGATTATATATTAAGAAAAACCTTATTACTATAAAAAATTGAAATCTATGGTGGGATATAGAAAATGCCTGTCAAATGTCTAATTCGACAATTTAATCAATGATCAAATGATCAATTCCAACAACATCTTTACTATTACGAAACGTCCCGGCGGATACACCAACCGCTTTGCGGAATACTTTGTTGAAATAGTTGGCATTTGCATACCCTACCTGGGCAGCAATGTCAGTAACAGAGGAACTCGTTGAACGCAGAAGCTCTGCTGCTTTTTGAATCCTGATCTTGGTAAGGTATTGCACGGGTGTCATATTTAGTTGGTGTTGAAACTGCTTAATAAAATAATATCTTGAGAAACCGGATACGGCCGCTATTTCGTCGAGTGTAATCGGTTCATGATAATGTGTTTGGAGAAAGGATAAAGCTTTAGTAATCTGTAGAGAGAAACCGTTCGTTGTTTTTTCAATATTCCTGTTGAAACGGTAACACTCCATAATAAACTCATAAGCTTTTGCAGAAGCGTAATATGTATCTGTAATCTTTTGATCATATGTGTCTTGATAGATTTTCAGTAAAAGCTGGATGAGCTTTGAATCAGGAGGCACTGTCAAGACTGGACCGTTCTGTTCCTTCATAAACCGCCAGCAATCGGCGGCTTCTCGTCCCACCAATGTAATAAACATAAACTCCCATCCATCGCTATCCTTTGGAAAGTAATAACGATGAGCGCTAGGAATCTCGACAATGAATGCTTCCCCTGCCTTCACTGTATAACATTTATCCGCTATTTCAAGCCTTCCCGATCCTGACAGAGTGTATTGAAACACATATGTGCCGACATCTTTCCGCTTTAACCCATCCCAATCATAAATTGCACCGGGCGTTTTTTCTTCCCGGCCAAGCGAGAAAATGTTTGCCACATCGTTAGGAAGCACATCTTGAAAACGAAAACCATACGTTCCATAATCCTTCACATGTTTCTCCTTATAAGTCAAAGACAATATTTTACCCTCCAATCACACTAACTTACCATTGAGGTTCTTGAATAAACAACTTACTATTATAATAACAACAAAAAAACAAAAATGAATATAGGACGTTAAGTTGTTCTCAAAACAATTTTTTATCCTATTAGATGATTTGATAGGCAGTTCCAGTTTCACTTTACAGGAGGTAAGATTATGTCAAAAATCACATTTATTGGAGCAGGAAGTACAGTTTTTGCAAAAAACGTTCTTGGTGACTGCCTACATGTTCCGGCATTGGCTGGGTTCGAGTTCGCATTATTTGATATTGATGAGCAACGCTTAAAAGACTCGGAAAATATGTTAAACAATTTAAAACAAAGCCTTCGAGCAAACATAGTTGTGAAAGCGTATTCAGATCGCAAAGAAGCATTGCGAGGATCAAAATACATTATTAATGCCATTCAAGTTGGCGGCTACAAACCAAGCACCGTTATAGATTTTGAAATCCCTAAAAAATATGGTCTCCGCCAAACAATTGCTGACACAATCGGGATTGGCGGTATTTTCCGTTCGCTTCGCACTATTCCGGTTATGTGGGATTTCGCTAAGGATATCGAAGAGGTTTGTCCGAATGCCCTGTTTTTAAATTACACAAATCCAATGGCAACATTAGTAGGTGCAATGCTTCGCTATACAAATGTAAAAACCGTCGGATTATGCCATAGCGTACAAGTTTGCAGCGAACACCTTTTCAAATCCTTAGGAATGGATCATGAAGGAGTGGAAGAAAAAATCGCAGGTATCAACCATATGGCATGGCTTCTTGAAATCAAACGCGACGGCAAAGATTTATATCCGGAAATTAAACGCCGTGCGAGAGAAAAACAACAAACAAAACATGAGGATATGGTCCGTTTCGAATTAATGGACAAATTCGGATACTACGTAACGGAATCATCTGAGCATAATGCTGAGTACCATCCGTACTTCATTAAACGCAATTATCCGCAATTAATTGAGAAATTCAATATCCCTCTTGATGAGTATCCGCGTCGTTGTGTAGAGCAAATTGAACGCTGGGACAAAATGCGCGATGAAATGGTTAACAATGCACAGCTTACCCATACCCGTTCTCACGAATATGGTTCCCGTATTATTGAAGCAATTGAGACGAATGTTCCATTTAAATTTGGCGGCAACATTTTAAATAAGGGTCGCCTAATTAGCAATTTACCAGAAAAAGCTGTTGTTGAAGTATCATGCGTTGCTGACCGCAGCGGAATCACTCCTTGCTATGTAGGAGATCTTCCAGAACAGTTAGCAGCCCTTAACCGTTCAAATATTAATACGCAGCTTTTAACCATTGAAGCAGCGGTAACGAAAAAGAGAGAACACATCTATCAGGCAGCAATGCTGGACCCTCATACGGCCGCTGAATTATCAATGGACGACATCATTGCGATGTGCGATGATTTAATTGAAGCACACGGTGACTGGATTCCAAAATTCGAAGATTGAAAAACAATATCGTTCATACAACTATAAAAATATTACACATGTAAAATTTTATTATTTTATATGGAAGTATGTAAAAAAGATGTGCCTTCATTATAGGTATATCTTTTTTACTATCTAACTGAAACTAACACGTCTATGGTATAATGAAGGTGCTTACATAGGTATTTGTCTAACTATCTAACTATCTATCTTTCTATTATCTTTCAACATAATTGGTCTGGAGTTGGAAAAATGTACACTATATTTGGACGTTTATATCCCGTTTTTGAGTGGACAACAAAGCTTGCAGGTATAAATCTATTATGGGTTTTGTTTAACTTCCCCATTCTTTACCTATCATTATCTTTATTTACCGTTAAAGAGATGTGGCAAATTGGCTTTCTGGTTATGACCATCGCTTTGCTGGTGCCATTTGTTTTTTTTCCGGCAACTACGGCTATGTTTGGTATTGTTAGAAAATGGGTTATGAAAGAAGAGGTGCCAACTATTCGATTCTTTTGGAAATATTATAAGGAAAATTATAAGAGGAGTCTTGTGGGTGGTTTGATTTTTTCAGTTCTTTGGGCCATTGTTGGTGTTGACTATTATTATTTCCATACCCGCATTCACTTAGTTAGCTATCTATTTCTATTCCTCATGGTTTGGTTGTTACTTATTACTCTTTTCTTTTTTGCCAACACAGTTCATACAGACACGAAATTCGGACAAGGATTAAAAAATGCATTCATATTATCGATTGCTAACCCATTCTACTCGATTGGGGTGGCAATATCCAGTATCGTCATTTTGTATGTTAGTTTTACGAAATTAACATTTTTACTGCCATTTTTCACCGGCGTTGCTATATCTTATCTTGCATTCCTTGCCTACAATAAGGTATTTAATAACTTTGCTCAAATTCAACAAAATACTTCAGAGGAAAAATCTTCTTGATAGACGATTTGTCAACTTGAGGTTAGTAGCTGCTAGTTTGGTGAATGCTAGCAGCTTATATAAAAAGTCCTCTCAAACAAATAAAGAGTTCCGTTTTGAAGTGCTTTTCTTAAAATACGTGCCGAAATGACAGTCGTATTGGCATCGTTATGGGTACATAAATAAGTAAAACTCGCCAAAGTAATGGCGAGTTTCTTTATTAGGAATACAAAAACCTTAATTATATAAAAACTCACTGTAATGCATCAAAATGAGGTTCTCTTGGATTTTTGAGATTTGTTGTCCTTAATCGAGTAACCAAGTAAAATAAGCGGAGATTTTCCGGTTAAATGCAGAATGGAGCTCGTTTCAGGGTATATAAGCGGAGGTTTTCCGCTTATTCAAAGCAAAATCTCCCATTTTCGAATGTTTCGAGCCAATAGGCGGAATCTCTCCGTCTATTTAAGCCCTTTTTAATAATAATTACTAATTAAGCGGAATTTTTCCGTCTATTTATCAGCTCGGGTGCTTAATCTAACCTGATCCCCAACCGTCTAAGTGCGGACCCTCTTGATCCTAGATGCGGACTGAGAGGACTTTATATATACTGTTCCATTTATTCATCTACGTATGCAGATCTACTCTAGGTTTAACAACCTTAAAGCTAGCCTCAGTTTCCTCTACTTCATAAATCTTTGCTCGAGATTCAGGAGTACTGAATGGATGATGAAGAATAAGCATCCATTCACCTTCAAATGTTTTAAAAAGCATGCCGTGACCACTATCACCATCAACTAATGGTTCCAGTTGTTCCCACGGCCCCGCTAGTTTACCTGACTTAGATCTAGCAATCGTTTGGACATAGCTTCCATTGCTGTAGCTTGACCAGAGCATAACAAGGTGACCACCTTTTGTTCGATATAATTGACAACCATCAGATACATAATTTAAAGGCTTCACGGTGGGCTTTATTTCAGCATTGAGCCATGGTGCATCTGACGCCTTAAAAAGGTGTAGAGGTTCACCATCTGCTGCAGATAAATCTTTCTTCAATGGAATTGCTTCAAACGTACCATCGATCACCTGAATCCACTCATGACAATAGACCATCCATGGCTTTCCATCCTCATCCTCATACAAGGTTCCATCCAATGTCATGAAGTCTCGAGGTGGCACTGGCCCATCTTTTTTTATCAATTCAAACGGACCTTCTGGCGAGTCTGATACCGCGATGCTTGTACCGCGTAGATGAGTGGTTTTCCAAACCTCCGGCGGTTCTGCTATAATGCAATCTTGATTATGTAACGTAACGAACAGATAATATTTACCATGATAATGGTGAACCTCTGGAGCCCATGTCCCATGCTGTGGATGTGCCCAGGTTCCATCAGGAATTTCGAAAACGACATAAGGTCCTTCCCAATCATTTAAATCTTTACTCTTATACACTAGAACTCCATTTCTCTCTAAATCTGTTAATTGTGGAATTCCTGTTGTATACATATAATAAGTATTCGTTTCATTATGCACCAAGACATAGGGGTCATGTGCAGGAATATCTTTAAGTCGGTGCCCCTTTTTGGGATTCAAAGTATCGGACGCGCTATTATACGGCATACAAACATCTCCTGTTTTATCATATTTTAACCGCTATTAGACCCCCGGGTATTAACTTAAATCGTCAGCACCCGGAGTCCCTAAGGCTTTTATTTAACCTCGATAACTACAGCACAACCTTCCAAATCCTCAGAAGAAGTCTTTAAAATTATCGTCCCTACTTGATCAGTGGCTTTCACATAGATTAATAATTTTCCATGGAAGGCCTTTCGGTAGTTTGCTTTATAATCTTGATGGCTTACAGGGTTACTACATTCGATCCCAACAATTTCACCAGGTCCCTCGATGCTACAATGGATTTCATTTTCTGCACTATAGACAAGATTATTATCTTGATCAAGGATATTGACTTCTATATGTGCTACATCCTCTTTGTCAGCTTTAAGAGTTATTGTATCCGAGTGCAACTGTAACTTAACAGGTTTATCAGCTGTCTTTAATTCATGCTTACAAGAAATGTTTCCGTTTCTAATACCTACCGCCTTTAATGTACCCTTAAAGTATGGAAGGTCCCAATATATGGTTCCAGCTGGGAAGTCTTTACGTTTTTTGACACCAACAGATTCACCATTTAATATTAAATCCACTTCAGTACAATTTGTGCAGCAAGCGACCCTTACTTTTTCACCTTCAATACCCTCCCAGTGGCAAACAACCTGATGGTCCCAGTAAACTTGATCAGGATTCTCTTCTTTAATGGAAGTCAAGCCAATATGGACCATATCTTGATCGGACCATTCACTTTGCTTGAAATGGAACAAAGGCTTTTTGAATCCAGCAAGATCAAGCAATCCAGGAGTTGCGTGACGAATCGGCCATCCACGAGCTTCTCCCAAATAGTCAATCCCTGTCCAAATAAATTGTCCTGATATAAAGTCATTATTTGCTACAGCCAGCCATGCATCGTGATGCCTTCCGTTTTCACTTCCATAAATCACTCTATTAGGATATTTTTTATGGTCTTCTGAATAAAGGAACTCTTGATAGTTATAGCCAACCACATCAAGGGTATCTGGAAATTCAGTTTCATTTGACATAATGACACTTGCCAGTGCTGCTGTAACAGGTCGGGTCGGATCATATTGCTTTACAACCTTTGCCAGCTTTTTCGAAATATCACCCATTCCCTTTGCTTCAGGTTTGTCAGCTTTGTAATGATCTCCAAGTACCGGATGTGAATATGGATCATTTGGATAATCAATTTCATTCCCAATACTCCAGAAAACAATTGACGGATGGTTCCGGTCTCTTAATACCATATCCCTCAAATCTATCTCTGCCCATTCAGTAAAGTCGGAAGCATATCCATCAAGTGCCGGCTCGCCTTTATTCCAACCCTCTACCCATTTGTTCTTAGGATGTTCCCATTCATCGAATGCTTCATCTTGAACTAAAAACCCATAAGAATCACACATATCTAGTAACTCTGGTGCAGGAGGATTATGGCTCATTCTAATCGCATTTACACCAGCTTCTTTTAATAGTTTCAAACGTCTGTGCCAGACCTTTTCAGGAACAGCTGCTCCAAGACAGCCTGCGTCATGGTGGATACAGACACCCTTCATTTTAATATTCTTTCCATTCAGATAAAATCCAGAATCCACATCGAAATGAAAATATCGAACACCAAGTGGGGTAGTCTCAAAATCTATTACTTTCCCATCTTTTATCACCTTCGTTACAACACTGTATAAATACGGATCTTCCGGTGACCAAAGATTTGGCTGTTCTAGGAAAAGAGTATGAGAAAAGTCTTGTTCACCCTTTGCTGCAATGATCTCCACAGATGAACAGTCTATTATTTTTTTACCTGAAGCATCTTTAATTTGATGTTCAATTTGGAATGTAGCTTCATTATTGTATTCATTTTTCAAACTGGATTGAATTTGGATTTCTGCTTCTGATGTTGAAATCTTTGGAGTTGTGACAAATATTCCATATGGCTTGATATACACATGATCAGTCAAATTGATAAATACATTTCGATAAATACCTGACCCTGGATACCAACGAGAATCTGCAAAATCTGCGTGATCTACTTTGACAGCAATCACATTTTCTTGTGTTTCGAAGTTTAAATAAGGGGTTAAGTCATACTGAAATGAGCTGTATCCATAGGGTCTTTTACCAAGAAATTGTTCATTAATCCACACTTCACTATTTTTATAAATACCATCGAATTGAATAAATACTTTTTTTCCCTTTATGCTGTCAGGTACAATAAATTCCTTCCGATACCAACCAATTCCTCCTGGTAAATACCCTGTTGAACTTGCATATTCCTTCTTAAAGGGACCTTCAATACTAAAATCATGTGGCAAGTCTAAAATACGCCAATCTGAATCATCAAACTGAATTTTAAATGCATCAGGATTATCACCTTTTAAGAATTTCCAATCAAAGTTAAACTTTCTGCTCTTAACTGACAATTCCCATTCTTGCGCTATTACATTTACCATATTCAACTTACACCCCTTATCTATTAGTGATAAAATATTATTCTAATTTCTTAGAAATGGCAGACTGATAGATAAAGGGCTATCAAGAATGTATGATAGCCCTCTTTTCTTTTAATTTATTCTCTAATTACTTACCTTCTACAAGCTTTTTATATTCATTCATTTGTTTTTGGATTTCTTTTTGAACCTTTTCATACCCTGCTGCTTCTAATCTCTTACGGAAATCTTTTACAGCCTTTTCTGGATCTCCTGCTTTACCGAATGCAATTGCTGGTACTAATTGTGCAGTCACTTGTGATAGAGCAGAAAGTTCAGCTTCAACTGGAGTACTATCAAATACAAATTGGCCATATGGGTACGGCTTTTTAATGGTATCGTACTGTGCAAAAATCTCAGACATTCCTTCCCATTTGTCAGCACTTGGGATTTCGAATTTATCTACACGGCCACCCCAGAAGTTAGCGGAGAATGAATCTTTTGTTTCATCATAACCTTCAGGGCGAACACGTTTGCCGTCTACAATTTCGTATTGTACTCCCTCAATACCATAGTTAAATAATTTGTAAAGTTCCTCATCGTTTCGAATCAGATCGTAAACCATTAGGGCACGTTCAGGGTTTTTGCTGTGAGCACCAACCGCTGTTGCACCGTGAGTAATCGACATTGAAATTAAGTTGTCACGTGTATCCGACCAAGCAAATATATCTATTTCTGAACCTGGTTGTTTCACGTCCATTTGTGGACGTAAGGTTGAGAATGTTTCTGTATGGTGCTGGTCAGCACCTGTTTTTCCAGCTTGGAATAAAGCGCGGGTATCACCTTTATAGTTCAATACGTCAGAACGCCAGTAGCCTTTATCTGCCCAATCCTTCATCATCTTTGCATAGTCTACAAACACATCTTCAAACACTGGACTCATAACGGTATAGGCATCTTCATAGGAATTAGCCCAATAAATCGGAAATACACCTGTAGTAATTGGAAGTTCAATTGCATCGGAATAAGAAGTTGTATAACCCCATGCAGTTGTAACGTTTGTTCCTGGTGTATCCCAAGGAATAACACCCTTTTTATTATCTTTAATACCTTGGAAGTATTTACCAAGTGTTTCAAAATCTTTAATAGGTTCAGTGATTCCAAATTCTTTTGCCCAATCTGTGCGATAGAAAAAGCCGTGGTTAACCCATTGAGTATAAGAGTCCTCAGGAATCATAACAATTTTTCCATCGTATTTTGTTTGCTCCCAACTATCTTTGGAAACATCTTCAAATGTCTTAGGTGCATATTTAGGCAGCAGGTCCGTAATATCCATGAATGCACCTTTTTGTGCATTTCCCCATGCATCCAACCAGTCAGTAGCGGTGATAATTAAATCAACAGGTTCTCCAGAAGCTAGAGTTAGATTATACTTTGTCATATAATCAGCCCATTCAATCCATTTCAACTGAAGTTTAGCGTTTACTTTTTCTTTTAATTTAGTATTTACTTGTTTCATTACTTTTTCTAACTGTCCGTTGGTCGGTTTATCTCCCAACACCATCATGGTAATGGTTACCTCTTCAGAGGTATCAACTTCACCATTTGCGTTTGTCTTTGTACCAGATTCAGAGGTTTTTGAACCCGTCTGACTTGAGCCGTTACAGGCCACAAGACTAAAAGTCAACAACATTACCAAAAATAATACCAAGGTTTTCTTTATCTTCACCATTTTATTGCCTCCCTTTTAACTTTTTTAATTGTTACTCTCTATGAAACAAGGAAGATTCCTCAATCATATTCCATTACCCTTTTACCGCACCAACTGTAATACCCTGAATAAAGTACTTCTGTACAAACGGATAAAATAGAATAACCGGTCCAGTAGCGACAATGGCTGTTGCCATTTTCATACTTTCCAATGGTATGTCCTGCGGCGTTACATTGGAGGATGCAGCCGAATTTCTTATGAAATCAGCACTAGTGATCACGTTGTAAAGAAACAACTGTAACGGTCTATATTCCATATTCGGTGAAAGGAAAAGCATTGAATTATACCATTCATTCCAATACCCCAGGGCAATGAAAAGCCCGATTGTCGCCAAGGCAGGGGTAGTCATTGGGAGAATAATTCTTAAGAAAATCGTGAAATCACCTGCACCATCCATCTTCGCAGATTCCGTAATCTCATGTGGAATGGACTTTACAAAAGCCTTCATCATAATGATGAGAAAAGGACTCAGCAATCCAGGCAGCAGTACTGCCAAGTAATTATCTTTAAGATGCAGATACTGCGTTATTAAGAGATAAAACGGGACAAGTCCACCTGAGAAAAGAGTGGTAAAGTAGATATAAAATGATATTTTATTACGATACAAGAAATCTTGGCGCTGCAAGGCATAACCTGTCATGGCTATAATAAATAAACCTACTGCAGTTCCGACAACCGTAATGATCAGCGTTACCATATAGGATCCAATCACAAGTCTTGGATTCTTGAACACAATTTCATATGCAAAGGTAGAAAATTCTTTCGGCCATAAAGAGAAGCCGCTTTCCATAATAGCCCTCTCAGATGTTAAGGAAGATGACAAGATCAAGACGAACGGTAATAGACAACATAGAGCAAAAAAACCAATAAAACCATATCCAATAATACGAACCATTATCGTAGAAAAGTCTATATTACGTCTGGCTGAGTTTTCCATACATACGTTCCTCCTTTAAAACAAAGAGTTTTCTGGTGAAACTTTTTTCACAATCCAGTTGGCTGTAAGGACAATAAAGAGACCCAAAATAGATTGATATAAACTTACCGCACTTCCCAATGAGAAGTTAAAATTCGTCATCAACGTTCGGAACACGTAGGTTTCAATAATATCTGTCGTTGGATAGAGCATGGTATTATTGGCCCCAACCAGGTTATAAAATAAACCGAAATTCCCTTTTAAGACTCCACCTAAAGAGAACAATAGCAGAATGATAAAGGTTGGCTTAAGATAAGGAATTATAATATATCGAATACGCTGGAAAGCGTTAGCTCCATCGATTTCTGCTGCTTCTAAAATGGATTTATCAAGACCCATGATCGCAGCGAAATAGATGATTGATCCATAGCCTGTTGATTGCCATAGGAACGTAATTACAATAATATAAGGCCAAATCGCAGGATTCGAATAAGTCTCTACTGGATCCATGCCAATCATTTTTAAAAATGAATTAAGTATGCCATAATCGTAACTAAGTATGTTATAGGCTAAAAGTCCAACTAAAACAGCAGAAATAAAATGCGGTAAAAACATAAGTGTTTGTGATACTTTTTTGAACCATTTATTTCTTAGTTCGTTAAGCATGATGGCTACAGCTATTTGGAGGATATTACCTAAAATGATGAAAGCAATATTATAAGCAATCGTATTAAAGGTTAACTTCCACAAATCACCAGTCATAACCAAGAAGCGAAAATTATCAAAGCCTACGAACGCGCTCTTAAAGATTCCAAGTGAATAATCAAAGTTTACAAATGCAAGATATAGCCCCGGCATTGGCAGGTAAGCAAAAACAGCGAAGAAAATAATGGCAGGCAAACACATAATAAGAAGGGTTCGGTTTCTCCACATTCTATTAATTACAGTATCTTTCTTCTTTGTTTTAACAATAGGTGCCTGGTGTGATTGCACCGTAACAGTCTTCATATAAATCCCCCCTGAACAACACGATTTTGACACGAAAGCAGCAACCGGCTTTTACAAAATGTACTAACAAAGTGATCTAATAGATTACTATTACTAATCTATCTGTATAAAAAATTCTTTCTTAAACAATGAAAGAATTTTTTATATAGAAGATAAGTTACTTACTAATTACATTAATAAAAAATGAAATCGGTTTCAAAAACATTTCAACAAAACTCATTTTATTCTTATCATGTATAATTGCTAACTAGTGCAAATGAAATGGGTTTCATTATTCCAAATTAAAAGTGCTGTCACTAGTTTAATACACCAGTAATTCTTTAGATCACTATTTTGAAAGCGGTTACCATGTTTTTATTATATTCAGGTTCCTATTAAAAGTAAATACCATCCATTAAATTTTCCTATTGTTCTGAAAATTATTTTTATTTATATCTTCAAAAGTCTTTAGGTATTTCTCCTGCATTAAGAAATGGGTTTCAGGACATTCTAATACTTTTATTAACACAGGTTCCCTTGGAAAAATAATAAACAATCCAAGGGAACACACTAACTTTATTACAGAAGTTCTTTTCGAGTTGCCAAATAAGGCTCTTCCCTCATGGTTATCAATCATCACATAGAGAAAGGTGCTATAACTCCTTTATAGTAGCAATCCCCTTAATTTTAAAAGAATATGAGTAGCTTCGATTCGCAAAGAGGGTGAATTCAGGATGTGTTTTTTGTCCCCAGCTGTCATCTCCACCTACGCCCATTTGTTTATAATTAATCCTTACTACCGTCTTATCGCTAGGTGGTAATTTATATCCGTGATCATGTTCTTCAAGCTCAAATGGAGTGTATGGTAAAGCATTCACCTCAACCGTAGGGCTTCCGGAGATCTTTAATCCTTCCCCCTGTTGATTGGTTAACAATGCCCATCTTACGCCTGTTTTATTTCCGCATTCCTGTGGTTTTAAGTATGGTACATATTGATCTTTTACTTTACCAGTATATATTCCAATTTTTGCACCTTTCTCTTTATCCCAATAATTCTCATATGGGCCTTTTCCATACCAAGTGATGGTATCAAACCTGCCATCTAATGTTGTCATCATTCCAACCTCTGGTATTTCAGAAAGATCGTTCCCTGGTTCTAGCTGATAGTCTACTGTTATTTCTCCATCACCCAAAATGGTATAAACAATCTTACAAGATGACATTGTTGCCGGCAAAATGAATTGCGTTGTAACTACAGTAGCCAAAGTACTCTCCGCATCTACTAAAAACGATGTAAGAACTTTATTCTTTCCAGCTTCTCTCCATACAGAGCTGCGTTCATGCAATTTATTCCCACGGTCATTATCGGTCATCGCACGCCAAAAATTTAGACCTACTTCATTCTCAAGTAGAGTGATGCCATTAAAACTATAGGACTCAAGGGTTCCATTGTTTTTATTAAAAATAACATTAAACCTGTCACCACTAATAGTTACATGATTGTCTTCTTGAATTACTTTTGTTTGTGGTGAATTGACAGGCGTACTTTCTGATACTGCATTAACAATAGGAAGCACAAATTGTTCAAAAGCAACTTCATGGCCTTTATCAGCCCAAATTGTGCTATTTTTCAAATGCAGGCTAACAGTTAAAATATATTCATCCGACTGTTTACATACTTCAGGAATAGAGTAAGCTAGTTTAATTGTTTTTGTGGTGCATGGTTCCACCTTTATTTCTGAGGTACCATTTTGAATTAACAAGCCATTTTCTGTTAGCTGCCAAACGAGTTCGTACTTTTGAAGGTCTGTAAACAGATAGTTATTTACCACATCAACAAGTCCCTCTTGGAGATTAGATGCAGTAAAACGAACATTCTGATAGCACTTTTTTACTTCGATAATCTTTGGTGAAATCGTCCCATCTGCAAAAATTAAACCATTTCCTGAAAAATTCCCATCATGAGGTGTTTCTCCAAAGTCACCGCCATAAGCTAAGTATGGTACACCATCAGTGGTCTTTGTTTCCAAAGCCTGATCCTTCCAGTCCCAAATAAATCCTCCCTGTATAATTGGGTATTTTTCAAATAAATCTGTATACCTGTAAAGGTTTCCACAAGAATTCCCCATAGCATGACTATATTCACATAGAATGTACGGTTTCGGATTATCAGTGTACTTAGCATATTCAGCATATTTCTTTACACCTTCAGGACTTACATACATTGTGCTTTCAATATCTGATGCTGCTTCTGATTTTCGGTAATGGAAAATTCCTTCATAATGAACAATTCTAGTAGGATCCTTCTCCTTTAAAAAATCATGCATCTTTATAAAATTATCCCCGCCAAATGATTCATTTCCAAGCGACCAAATAATAATCGAAGGATGGTTTTTATCTCGTTGAAACATTGAATTACATCGATCAAGGACGTTCTCTCGCCATTCCACCTTGCTGCCTGGCACTGCATCGCCTTCATCTTTCTGCCCATATCTCCATGTCCCGTGAGTTTCAAGATTTGTTTCATCAATGACATACAAACCATATTTATCACATAATTCGTACCACAACGGATTATTCGGATAATGAGAAGTACGGACGGCGTTAATATTATGCTGCTTCATTAATTTAATATCATTAATCATATCATCGTAACCGACTGCTCTCCCTTTATCAGATGCAAACTCGTGACGATTTACACCTTTGAAGACAATTCGTCTGCCATTGATTTTCATGAGACCATCTTTTATTTCAAATGTTCGGAACCCCACCTTACAGCTTTCCGTTTCTTTAATGATTCCGCTTTCATCTTTCAAAATCAAAACTAGTGTATAGAGGTATGGACTTTCTGCACTCCATTTAAAAGGATTACTTACATTGGTTGAAGTATTGATCGAAATGAAGGATTGATTTTCCATGTCCACCTTTATTTGAAGTGAATCCTCTAATACAGGGTTATTTTCATAGTCATAGAGCATCGCTTCAACTGTATAACCATTCACTATCTGCTCAAACGCATTCTTGATTTTTGCTTCGATTTTCAATTTAGAATCCTTATATTCCTGATCCAAAACCGTGGTCACAAAGAAATCATTTATATGAATTTCTGGAGTAGAATACAGATAGACATCTCGAAAGATTCCGCTCATCCTCCAAAAATCCTGGTCCTCTAACCAGCTCGCATCGCACCAACGATATACCTCTACCGCTAACTTGTTTTCGCCTTCAATTAAGTATGGTGTTAAATCAAACTCTGCCGGTGTAAAGGTATCCTCACTATATCCGACAAATTCTCCATTCACCCACACATAAAAGGCTGATTCTACTCCTTGAAAGTTAATATAAACCGGCTGTTCCTTCCAATCCTCTGAAATCGTAAAACTCCGAATATACTGTCCAACAGGATTATAGTTTGTTGGAGCAAAAGGCGGCTTTATATCTTCTTTTCCTTCCCAAGGATATCTAACATTCGTATACTGAGGATAATCATATCCTTGTAGCTGCCAGTGCGATGGCACCTTGATTTCATCCCACTCACTAGCATCATAATCCTCCTTAAAAAAGTCTTGTTTTCTTTTTCTAGGATTCTCATAAAATGCGAATTTCCATCTTCCATTTAACGACTGATAAAATTCAGATGAAGTTCGGTCCCCTTTTAATGCCTGGTCTACTGTCCTGTAAGGCATTAATGTTGCATGAGCATCCAATCGATTCAACTGAAAAATCTCAGGGTTGTTATTCCACTCGGGATATCCATTTTCAGGTGGAGTATATCTATATTTATTCATCAGTTTGAACATAAAACTACCTCACTTCCATAAACTTTATCAAAAAATGAAACCGGTTTCAAATCTACCAAAAACAAAGGAATATAATTATCTATTATAGTAAAATTGATTACTATAACTTAATATTCCTAAAAAAAGAAACCCATTTCATAAATATATTATCTCAAGATTTGAAAATTCGCAATATTTTATTTTATTTTTCTGAAAATATTTTACAAGAATCTCTTAATACGAGTGAAGTTGGAATAACCGTTTCTTTCTCTGCCCCTTTCTCATTAATTAAATCTACTAGTACATTAATAGCGGTTTGACCTAATAGATCATAATTCTGACTTACTGTCGTGATTCCTGGAGGGAAATGCTTTGCCAAATAAATGTCATCAAACCCAACAACTGAAACATCATCTGGAACCTTTAACCCAAATTTGGTAAGGACTTTTATTACCCCAATCGCCACTAAATCATTGGCACAGATAACCGCTGTAGGCCTATCTTTTAAAGAGAGGAATTGTGCTGCAACTTCTTCACCAGATTCAATACTAAACCCAGCATCCAAAACCCAACTTTTATTGACACCTAATCCTTTATTTTCCATTATATTAACAAAAGTATTCTTTTTTACATCTGTTGAACTTACCCCTTCTAGTCCGCCAAGAAATCCAATGTTTTTATGATTTAGATTTACTAAAAGTTCAACAAGCATTTCAACTCCTGACTCTTCATCCGTTCTAACAATATGGGCATCTACCCCCGACATTTGACCATTAACAAAAACAACAGGAACTCTTTCCATTACTTTCTTCATTTCTTCAGCATATTCTTGATCGGTGTCAGTGTCATTAATTCTGCCACCAAGATAAATAATCCCATCCACCTGTTTTTCTACTAAACTTTGCAAGTATTTAGATTCATTTTCTGAGTTGTTCATCGTATTGCACAAAAATGTTGTATATCCTAACTCCAATGCATATGCTTCACTTTTTTGAACCAGTGTTGAAAAAAATGGATGATTTATGTCTGGTAAGATAAATCCAATAGTTTTCGATTGCTTATGTAATAAGCTTCTTGCTAAACTATTAGGTCTAAAATTATATTTTTCAATCACATCAACTATTTTCCGCATTGTCTGTGGACGCACTTTTGCATTTCCGGTTAAGACTCTTGAAACTGTAGCTGGTGATACATTAGCTTCTTTAGCAATGTCATATATTGTTATATTTTCCTTTTTCATAACTCTCCTCCACCGCTCATGATTTCATTGTACTCAAACAGGTTCAATGAAACCGATTTCATTTAATTGTAATGCTATAATAATTTTTAGTCAATACATATTGTTTTAGTTATAGTTGCCGAAAACTTGCGGAAAAAATCAAGTTGTTCCGAATCCTCTTCTGGACGTAAAAAAGCCATGATTTTCAAGGCTTTTTATTTTTGTTAATAATATTCAATTAATATGGGTACAAAAAAGGTATTATATTGAGAATATTTATGATTCTAGTATCAAAACATCAAAAGGATTTAAAGTATGTTTATTTGTAACCATATTTCCAGTTAGTATGTTTTTGTACTCTTTTTTAACAACAATCTCTTGCGGTCTTTCAGAATAATTTAATAAGAATGTGTACTCTATTCCATCTTTATGTCGAATGGCTAATTCGATCTCCTCTGGCAACTCAAATTGATCATGATAGTTATTTAGTTCAAATTCCTTCAATAATAAGGAAGCATGCTCTAAATTAAATACTCCGCCAAAATAATAGCTGCTGCCTAATCCATAGTTTCGTTTTACTAAGGCAGGCTTACCTTCAAAATACGCACTAGAAAACGTACTAATTACCTCTACATCCTCCGATTGTAGTTGTAGAATTTCGTTAAAATCATTTGCTTCCAGAACATTTTCTCCCTTGAAGTTTATACTAGGTACCTCTTCAAATGGAGCAACTCTTGTGAAATCTTCTACTGTCACTCCAACTAAATCAGCCAAATATCCAGGGAATGCCTTCATATACGTTTGGCCGGTTTCATCCTTATAACCAGAACGACATCCAAATATGATTTTTCCGCCTTCTTTAACGTATTCCTTAAATAATTCAGCTTGTTGTTTCGTTACTATGGCTGGATGAGGATAAACTAGTACTTTGTATTTCTTTAAATCATCTATAGTAGTTTCATTCCTTAAGTAAACAGCATCTGCGGGTACATGGTTGTATTGAAAGGCTTTAATCCATGCATCTTTACTTTTTGAAGCATATGGTCCATACCATTTATCAAATTCTCCGTCCCATTCATTATCATAGCTTGTTACAAGAGCAGCCTCCGCTTTATAGGAGGAGCCAATAATAATATCTCCAATTCGCTGGATTTCTTTGCTTACCTGGTCAATCTCCTTAACACGGCGATTTGGGAGGTTATGGTAGTCATTGATACCATGCCAGTAAATTTCTGTGCCTTTTGTAGCTGTTCTCCATCTAAAATACATCACCATATCTGCGCCATGAGCAATAGATTGGTAGGTCCATAGCCGAAGCTGGCCAGGTTTTGGAGAAGGTTGTTCCATTCTCGTTACCCAGCCTCCAGGACCAGATTGCTGTTCAAAAATTGCAAAGTTCGGGGAAATACTTCTGACAATACTTAAATTCCAGCTCCATTTCCGGTCGCGCAATGGTTTTTCTGAATTGTCTTCGATTACTCTTCCAAAGTTCGGGTAGGAATCATATGCAAAGAAATCGAGTAAATCATTGGTCATTTTGTGATTATCTAAATGATTAAACATCCCGTTGGTCGTAACCCACTGATTCGGTGCATGTTCACGCAGAATATCTGCTTGTACCTTTGCAAAGGAAATAGCACTATCGGAAATAAATCGTTTTTCATCCAGTATATGATGAGGGTTCGGTGAATTTGGCACTGTTTTACGAGTTAAGTAGACTTGATCCCAGCTTGTATACGTTTGGTTCCAAAATACTGTGCCCCATGCCTGATTTAAGTTATCTAACGTTTCATATTTTGCCTTTGCCCATTCCCTGAATGCCTTGTGATCGGCTTCTGAGTAAAAAACATCCATTTCACAATTTAATTCGTTATCAATCTGCCAGCCCACGATAGCAGGATGGTTTTTATAATGCTTAACCATTTTAGTGACAATAATGGAAGATAACCTTTGATAGGTTTCAGAGTTGTAATTATAGTGGCGGCGTGCACCATGTTGATACGAAATACCATCTTGTGTAACGTTTAGTACTTCCGGATACTTTTGTGTCAACCAGGCAGGAGGTGTTGCAGTTGGTGTCCCCATGATCACTTTTAAACCGTATTCGTGAGCCTTGGCTACAGCCCGATCAAATAAATCAAACGAAAATATCCCTTCTTCTGGTTCAAATATCGTCCAGGCAAATTCACCCATACGGACATATGTGAAGCCTAATTCTTTCATTCGTCTGTAATCATCTTCCCATAGTTCCTCTGACCAATGCTCCGGATAGTAACACACACCTAACTTTAACTTATCTTCTACTAATTTTTTTACCATATAAGAACATCTCCCTAAAAAAGATTTTTTCCCAGTTAATCCTTTATTTTATTAATATTATAATGTTTATACGAATTATGGTAGCGATTACAACTCAGAAAATCGAAAACCTTTTATCAGATTTTATATATAATATTTACCACAAGACCCTTGCACGTAGGTTCAAGCCAGTTTTAGACTGTGCTTGTAACGTTCCCCTCCACTAAATCTAGATCAAGTAATTCTATTGACTGGATACAGATCAATAAACGAATGCGGCTCCTTTTCTCTGTATTCTTTTGGTGTACATAATTTTATCTTTACAAAGTTGCGATTAAAGGACCGTATGCTTTCATAACCACATAGAAAAACAATTTCAGTAATATTTTTTTCTGTATAGATTAATAGATAACAAGCATAGTTTACTCTGGTTTCATTTAAAAAATCCACAAAAGACATATTAATATGAGTATTAAAATACTTTGATAAATAGTTATAACTGTAGCCTAATGTACCTGCGATACTTTTTAAAGAAATCGATTCTGTAAAATGGTCCTGAATATAGGTTAACAACTTATGGAGCAACTCCGGGTCTTGTTTTTCTCCTTTAATCAAGCTAGTTTGTCCCATTAGTTCTGACAATAATAAATAGAGACAGGCTTTTTGTTCTAGCAGATTTGAGTTATCTTTGAAAAGTTTCCTAGAGATTAGTGTATCCGCTTCCAAAGATAGGTTGAAAACTGGATTTTCAAGTGAACTATTTTCTATCATCCTTTGAAATGTCGGAACATAGTCTGGCGAAAATATACAAATGTTAGCTCGAGAATGTGATTTTGTAATAAACGAGTGAATTTCATACGGTAATATGAGTAAGAATTGTCCAGTTTTAAAATGGTAACTTCTTTGATTAATAATGACTTCCATTTCCCCATCAACGAGGAATAATAATTCAAAACCACGATGGAAATGGCTTGGAAAGTTTAAATTCAATGTATGGTAGTTTGATATTAAATCAAAATGGTGTGCTTCATATATTAACATACTAAGAACATCCTCAAAGAGTAAATTTTGTCTAGGATTATATAAGTTTTAACTTGTTGTGTCAAACCTGTAAATGATAGATTTATCGATATTAGAGTTATCTTGATGACATACAAAAGGAGATACGCTATGGAAAAACTTAGAATTGGAATGGTTGGTTATAAATTTATGGGTAAAGCACACAGTCATGCTTACCGGGATCTTCCACTCTTTTTCCCGAATACGGTTCATCCTGAAATGAAAGTTCTTTGCGGCCGTGACCTAAACGGTGTGACCACTGCAGCCAAGCAATATGGCTGGGACGAATATACCACCGACTGGAAAAGCCTCTTAGTAAGAGATGACATCGATTTAATCGATATTAATGCACCTAGTGATGTACATAAAGAAATAACGATTGCTGCTGCACAGGCAGGCAAACATGTTTTTTGCGAAAAACCGTTAGCGCTTACATTAAAGGATTCTAGAGAAATGCTTGATGTCGTTGAGGCTGCCGGGGTCAAACATATGGTTGGATTTAACTATCGCTTTGCCCCTGCTGTTATGTTGGCTAAAAAGCTCATTGACGAAGGAAGATTGGGCGAAATCTATCATTTCCGGTCCTGGTTTTTACAGGATTGGCTCGTGGATCCAAACTTTCCTCGTGTCTGGAGACTTCAGAAAGAAATTGCAGGTTCAGGCTCTCACGGAGACCTTGGGGCTCATTTAATCGATCTATCTCACTATCTAATTGGCGATATTACCGAAGTGATTGGAATGAACGAAACGTTTATAAAGGAACGCCCAATTCCTTCTCAGATGACAGGCTTATCAGCAAAAAGCTGTGATAGTAATGAAAAGGGCGAAGTGACAGTGGATGACGCTACCCTATTCTTAGCTCGGTTCGCTAACGGAGCCTTAGGAAGCTTTGAAGCTACTCGCTTTGCGGCTGGACACCGCTGTACGAATTCATTTGAGATCAATGGCAGTAAAGGAAGTGTTATCTTTGATTTTGAACGGATGAATGAACTGCAAGTTTATTTCGTTGATGACCGTGACGATGTCCAAGGCTTCCGCCGCGTCTTAGCAACGGACCCTGCTCACGCTTATGCGGAAAACTGGTGGCCGCCAGGACATACGATTGGTTATGAACATACGTTTATTCATGAAATGGTTGAACTTATGGAGTCTTTCCGGGAAAATCGACTGCCTGTTCCAAACTTCCGTGATGGCGTAAAGTGCCAGGAAGTCTTAGAAGCGGTTGATTTATCGATTAAAAAACGCCAATGGATCCGAATTTCTGACGTATAAAAAATAAAAAGGAGTGCTTATACCATGAAAAAAAGTGCATTGATTGTTTGGGGCGGATGGGATGGCCATCAGCCCGAACAGGTAGCTGAAATCTTTAAAGGGATCCTTGAGGAAGAAAACTTCCAAGTAGAGGTTTCCAATTCACTAGACTCATATGGAGACAAGGAAAAGTTAAAATCCTTGGATTTAATTGTTCCCCACTGGACGATGGGTGAAATTGAAAGGAAGTATGTCTTAAATATCTCTGAAGCAGTCGCAGCAGGTGTTGGTTTAGCTGGGTGCCATGGAGGAATGTGTGACTCTTTCCGTAATAATGTGGACTGGCAATTTATGACGGGCGGTAATTGGGTGGCCCATCCTGGAAATGATGGGGTGGAATACACGGTCAACATCAAGCATACCTCTAGTCCATTATTAGAGGGTCTCTCTGATTTTAAAGTCACAAGTGAGCAATATTACCTTCACTACGATCCAGCTGTTGAGGTATTAGCCACCACTCGCTTCCCCGTTTTTCACGGACCGCACGCGGCTAATAAAGCAGTTGATATGCCTGTTGTTTGGACAAAACGTTGGGGCAATGGGAATGTGTTTTATAGTTCGTTAGGCCATCAAGCTAATATCATTGCCATGCCGGAAGTTTCACTCATTATGCGCCGTGGATTTTTGTGGGCCTCTGAAGGAAAAAAGCATGATGTAGCGTCTATTTATGGAAATGTACGGACCTACACTGGCATGGGAGATAGTCAGTAAGAAAAGCGGAAGGCAAGCTAATCCATAAAAATATACTGGAGGTTCCTATGAAAAAACTTAAAATCGGTATCATTGGTTGTGGAAATATTAGTTCTATTTATATGGAAAACTGTCAGAAGTTCCCTCACCTAGAGTTAGTGGCATGTGCAGACTTAGATTCACAACGAGCACAATTGCAAGCTGAAAAGTTCGGTGTCCCTATGGCTTGTTCCGTGGAAGAACTGCTGTCTAACCCAGCGATTGAACTCGTAATTAATCTAACCATTCCTAAAGCACATGCCTCTGTTTGCATCCAGGCACTTGAAGCAGGAAAGCATGTTTATACAGAAAAACCCCTTGCTGTTACACGCGAAGAAGGAAAACAAATTTTAGAAACAGCTAAGAAGCATAATCTTCTTGTTGGCAGTGCACCTGACACCTTCTTAGGCGCTGGTGTTCAAACTGCTATCCATTTAATTGAACAAGGTGAAATTGGTATACCAATTGGTGCATCTGCCTTCATGATTTGCCGCGGGCACGAACATTGGCATCCAGACCCAGTCTTTTATTATGATATTGGCGGCGGACCCATGTTTGATATGGGACCTTATTACTTAACAGCCTTAGTGGCTCTTTTAGGACCGATCAAACGAATTTCTAGTTCAACACGTATTAGTTATCACGAAAGAACTGTGCTTAGCACACCGAAAACAGGTACTAAAATTGAAGTATCAACCCCTACACATATCTCAGGAGTGATAGATTTTGAATCGGGTGTAATTGGAAGTATTACAACCAGCTTTGATGCCTTTGGCGGCACATCGCTGCCCCCAATTGAAATTTACGGCAGTGAAGGAACGCTACTTGTTCCTGATCCTAATACGTTCGGTGGCCCAGTCAAAATAAGGAAACGTGACGAAAAAGAATTTAAAGAGGTGCCTCTTGCATATGGATATTCCCAAAACAGTAGAGGGCTTGGTGTTGCTGATATGGCCAAAGCCATCCTCGAAGGAGGGAAATATCGAGCAAATAGCGAATTAGCGTATCACGTTTTAGAAGCGATGCATGGCTTCCATGATTCCTCAGATAGCGGGAAACATTATATAATGGAAAGTACATGTGAGCGTCCTGAATCTGTGTCTTTGGAATTACAGGCTTAGTAATTTTTAGCTCTGAATATATAGCAAATCAAATGATTGAATTATATCGATAAAGAAAATATATAAATTGTGAATTTTCCTTACTTACACATGGAAAACTCTGTTTTTAGTAAAAAAAAGCTTGTTATAGTGAAAAATGCACTATAACAAGCTTTGATCTATCAATAAATTTGTGTAATGGTGTTCCAAAAATTATATTCTAATTAAATCTCATTATCGTTATAGATTGCTTCAAAAACTTATGATTAATTGTATTACCTTTAACCTATATTTCATGCTGTTTCGATGCTACTTTCTCGGGAGTTTCAAAGCTTATTACTTCTTACTCGAAAAAGGCTTCCCCTACTTCTCACATTATGATTTTTAGGTGAAGAGTGATTTTAAATACCATTAAGGGTTCTTAACCCGTAAACTCCACCTGCAATTTTTCCTTTGGTTGAGACGAATTTAACTTCAACTTTCTCATTTCCTCTTGTTATTTCAGCTGGAATTTCGTAAATCTCATTAAATAACTCTTCTGAAACCTTACCTTCAAGCTTTTGCTCCCCAATTTCCTTATCATTTACTAATATTTGAAAGTATCTTACATAAGTTTTTCCATCAAGATATAAAATACCGTCGCCACTAAAATAGGTTACACATAGATACATACGTTTAGTTGGATCAACAGCCATTTCATAGCTAAAAAATCCATCATCTCGACTATCTCTCCATGCTCGATGAACTACATTCAAGTAGCCTGAATATGAATTTTCAGCCTTCATTGAATGTTCAATCTCAGATTGCTGTTCATGTGGCTGAACTTGGTCAACTGTCAGTAACTGTAATTTCTCCTGTTCACTTTGTTCTCTATTTAAAAATTCCTTATACGCTTCTTCATTCATTAAATCCCAGTATAAGGTGTATCGTTGGTGATGTAAGGCGTAAAATGGAATTAGGGTCACTTTTGCATTTCCTGGTTGTCCAATCTTATCGGTTTCAAATGTTAACGATGAACCTTCTACAGGATTTATCCATTTGTTTAAATTCGTTTCATTCGTAACTAAGGTGGGAACATCAATTAATGGGTAATTATTTAAAGATAAGTGATCGTCCAAAATATCTGTTTCAGGAAAGTTTTCTCTTCCCAATGCTCCGGCTAATGCAATAGGTCCATACATAAATGAAACTTTACTTGAATCGCTCTTAGAGACATAGGAATGAAGCTCCATTGGAAGGCTAAGTTCAATTACATCACCTGAATTCCAATTGCCTGTTATCGTTAAGTACCCGTTCTCACTCGAAGAATAAATATGCTGTTCATTAACCTTTGCACTCATCTCACCTGATATCCAAATTGGAACCCTTATATGAATCGTTAAAAATTCATTATTAGCCTCTTCGAAGACCAGTTTTGAAGAAGGGTTATCAGGAAACGTAGTTTCTTGTTTTAACTTGATTTTTTCAAACCCAATTTCAGAACTAATAAATAAATTCACATATAGTTCTTCATTTTCATAGTGGTAAATTTGTCGTGTATATCGTGCTGGGTTTTCCATTCCGGTACCAGTACAGCACCAGAACGAATCATCATGTGAGCAGTATACTTTAAAATGTCCAGGCTGCGTTGAAACAAAATATGTTTTCATTCCAGTATCAGGATCTTGTGAAGCAAGGATATGGTTATACAATGCCCTTTCGTAGTAATCCATGTATTCTACCTTATGTGTCCAATTAAATAAGTGCTCTGTTAGCTTCAGCATATTATAGGTGTTACATGTTTCATTCGTTTGAATACCAAGTTCTTCCGTATTTTCAAGACCAAAATGTTCATTTTTTGAATTCCCGCCTATGACATATGAACGATTTCTAGTGACGATATCCCAGAAGTAAATCGCACAATCATGGTAGTAAGTTTCACCTGTAATTTCAAAGAGCTTAGCAGCACCAACTACTTTAGGAATCTGGGTATTGGCGTGTTTTCCTTCAAGTTCATCGATTCCTTTTGAAAGTGGATCAAGGATTGCTCTATGACAGAATCTAATCGCTAGTTCTAGATAGTCAGTGTTACCTGTTATTAAATAAAGATCAGCCATTGCTTCATTCATTCCGCCATGTTCACATATTAGCATTCGTTGGAACTCTTGATTTGAAAGATTATCAGTTCCTCTTTTTGCCCAATCCGCTAGTTTAAGAACAACTTGAAGAGCCTTTTCATTGCCGGTTAGCTTATACGTATCGATTAGCCCAGCATAAATTTTATGAATGCTATACCACGGTACCCATGAATCTCCCAGACTAAAATTAGAAACCTGAAAATCTCCCCCTGCAAAAACCTTGTCAAAGCAATCTCGTGGAAAACCACTAACATACCCATCTGGGTCAAATGATTGCACATGTTCGAGTTCATTAATGGCGTAATCAAGCTTTTCCTTTAATTCTTTATCCTTTGTTACTGCATACATACTTGAAGCAGCTGACAACCAATGTCCGATTGAATGACCACTGATTCCTCTTTTTTCCCAGCCGCCATAAAGCGGTTTTTTCGGTATTTTGGAAATGGCTTGGTAACAAGATGCTACTAATCTATCAACATCCAATGTCAATAAAAATCCTTTTCCAACTTCCTGTGATTCCTTAAAAATACCATCTAATAATGTAACATTCTGTTTTCGATACTCAACTTTAACATCTTTCATGCAAATTCACCCTCTTATGTATTTAATATCGTTATCAACCATTATGAATTTTCCATTAGTAAAATGGAATTCACAATATAATGAAATACATATCCTTTTTTTAGTTTTTTTGTGGTAAGGTCGTTGTAGATAATATTTTTGAGGGTGATCTAGTATGCACACAATTCATTTGACCTCATATAGTCTCCCATTAGTGAGAGAATTAGGTTTCATGCATGATGAAAAAGGAATATTTCGTCATCCTGATCGAAAAATGAAAAATATACATGTCTTTATTTTTGTAGTAAAAGGAAGTATTCATGTAATTGAAGATGGGATGGAGTACAGGGTAACTAAAGGGTCATATCTTTTTCTAAGAAAAAATGTTTCCCATTGGGGAGGTGATTTCTATGAACCAGGAACAAGCTGGTTTTATGTTCACTTTTATGATGCTCCTGGGACTGATAGGAACGAAACGGAAACTGAATTCAAGTATTTTCCAAATTCCTCGTTAATTTACGAGGAAACTTATGAAACAAATCTAAGTTTGCCGAAGTATGGAAAAGTAGTAAGCCCTGATTTTTTAATGACAAAGCTAAAAACTTTGGTAACTCTATATGTGACCCCACACCCATTACGACCTATCCAGTTATCTTTATCGACCTATCAACTATTCACAGATATTTACTCAGATTATATAGAAGAACAGAACAACACAAAGAAGCATGTTGTGGTCAATCAAATGATTAAAATATTAAAAAACGCCCCTGATGAGAAATTAACAGGTGAGGAAATCGCAGATATTCTTGGCATGAACTATGCTTATCTATGTACGCTTTTTAAAAAGCATACTGGAAAAAGTGTAAAAAGGTACCAAAACGAACTAATAATTGAAAAAGCGGTTGAACTGTTTAAAAGAAATGCTGGAAATGTTTCAGAAATAAGTGATGCACTTGGTTTTTCGAATCCCTTTTACTTTAGTAGAGTCTTTAAAAAAATCACTGGTGTATCTCCGACAACATTTATAAGTGAAAATTATAAGTATTAATCAATGAAATACTTCACCGCTGAAGAATCTTCATTACATACTTTGACACTTTTTAACGTGACTGTTAAGTATGATAACCATTCCATTTCTTTATTTTTTCTTCCATATCTTTAGTTATTAAAGAAAAAATGCAGCCTCTGCCCAATTATGTCTTGAACGGAGGCTGCATGGAGACAGGAATCCGCATAGATTCCTGTCTTACTTCTTCCTTTTACTTACCAATAAACATTTGTGTCCAATGGTTGCCAGACTTTTCGTAACCTACTCCAATATGAGTAAAGTTAGCACTTAAAATGTTCTTCCTGTGTCCTTCACTGTTCATCCATGCGGTTACGACCTCTTGTGGTGTACGTTGTCCTTGGGCAATATTTTCCCCTGCTGACTTATACGACACGCCCATGTCCCTCATCATGTCAAATGGTGAACCATAGGTCGGGCTTGTATGTGAAAAATAATTGTTTTGCGCCATGTCCACAGATTTCTTTTGTGCAACGCCGCTTAATTGTGAATCGTGTTTTAAAGCCGGAAGACCGTTTTTACTACGCTGTGCATTGGTTAAATCAATCACCTGTTGAACGTATGCACTAACATTGCCAGTTGCTGGTGCCGGTGCTGCTGGTTTTGGTGCCGGAGCGGCAGGTGCTGGTGCTGCTGGTTTTGGCGCTGGAGCAGCAGGTGCCGGAGCGGCAGGTGCTGGTGCTGCTGGTTTTGGCGCCGGTGCAGCAGGTGCTGGTGCTGGCGCTGGAATTGCTGGTTGTTGTTGAGTTGGTGCTTGTGTTGTTGGTTGTTGCTGCTGTGTTGGAGTCTTTCCTTGTTGACCTCCAAATTGATACCATTGAACAGATCCGAATGGAATGTACCTATACTGAGCATGTTGAATTAATATCGCTTTTGTATGAGGGTAATTCTCACTATTCAATGTTGTTCGGTCTGCTGAGATATTCAATGCATCATTATTGTTATTCATATTAACGTTATTGCGATTTACATTTCTGTTTTGGATTCGATTTGCCTGACGATCATTATTTACATTTCTGTTTTTGATTCGATTCGCCTGACGGTCATTATTTACATTTCTGTTTTGAATTCGATTTGCCTGACGATCATTGTTTACATTGGTTACAAAATCATCATTATTGTTTCGATTTCGATCCCAATCGCTGTCATTATTATCATTATTGGTGTAATCCTCGGTTAGTGGACCATTATGGTCAATCCCGTCATCTCTACCATTACCAACATTTAAAGTGGTTTGGTCTCGATCTATCCTGCTTGTACGGACTTCATCAGCTGCATCATTTCCATTGTTACATGCAGCTAGACCTAATGTTAAAACCCCTGATAGTAGTAAGCCTAATGGCTTTTTTATCAAACTGATTACCCCCTTGCAAAATGTTTTTTTTGCCTTCTTATTTTTGTTTTTTTTTCGAAAAATATTGATGGTAAAAAACGTCTATTTTCCAAATAAAAAAACCGAAAGGTAATTGTTACCAATCAGTTATTTATCATATATGGGGTAAAATACTATTAGAAATCAAAAAAATTGGAAGGAACTGTTATGTACCATAGCCGAATCCTCTCCTAGTGTGTTTACTTTATTACTACTAAGTGATTATTTTGCTCTACAACTGTTAAAAAAACCGGGCGCTCTAAGGGTGATCGATTAGGTGAATGTATCGCCAACTTTAACTCATCATTAAAAGTTTGAAACAGCATCGCATGCCCACCGTCCTCGTCAAGTAAAGGCTCAGGATTTTGAATCCATGGACCAAGTATATTGCCTGTTGTAGACCGGGCTATACCGACAGCGTATCCATTTTGACTCCTACTTGACCAAAGCATTTGCAGGTCCCCTTGTTGAGACCGATAAAGGTAAGGACCGTCTGTAATATAATCTTTTTCTCCTCTAACAGGAACCGTCCAATCAGCTTCTGAGGCCCTAAATAGAAGTACAGGCTCTCCAATGACTGTTTTAAAATCAGACGATAACCGCTGGGCCCACATTTCACCGTCATGAACCTGAAGCCATTCGCGGCAAAAAATAATCCAAGGCTTAATCTTATCATCAATAAACAATGTTCCATCAAGACATTCCCAATCACTAGGTGTAATGGGATTTTCAGACAAAGGAGAAAACGAACCTAATGGACTTCCGGCAACTAGGAGTTGAGTACCTCGGCATTTCCCTTCAGCCTTAAAACTAGCAAACATATAATATTGATTTTGATAAAAGTAAACCTCTGGTGCCCAAAAGTGCTGATCACCCCAAAAGTCTTCACCAGGCCGGAAGACTGGAAATGGCCCTTCCCAATGTTCTAAGTCACTGCTTTTGTAGGCATCAAAGCCAACCCCCTGCCCCTCCCAAACATTTTGATCCGTCGTTCCATAAAGAAAATAGGTTTTAGACTCATCGGTTAGGATAAAGGGGTCACGAATTCGTATGTCATTTTTAGTGAGCATATTTTCTCTCCCATCACATCTTAAATCTAAAAGCATTTGGTATTTGAAAATTAACGACTAGAATCCTCTTTTTCTTAACCATGCCTCACATAACCCTGGCCAAGCTTTTGCCTCAGGATGTTCCTCAGCCATCCCTAATCCATGTCGACCACTTTCAAAAACATGAAGTTCAAAGGGAATCTTATGCCTATTTAACATAGAGGTGAAAAGCAAACTATTTTCTACGTCAACCGCTGCGTCATCAGCTGTATGCCAGAGAAAGGTCGGTGGAGTATCTTTTGTAATTTGAGATTCACTTGATAATAATTGAATCATTTCTAAACTTGTGCTTTCACCTAATAAATTGATTCTGCTTCCTTCATGAGTATACTCACCCATGGTAATAACTGGGTAACAAAGAACCATGACATCTGGACGGCTGCTAATCCCTTCAATCGGATCTTCTGCCTGACTATTTCCTAAGTCAAAATGAGTTCCAGCGGTTGAAGCTAAATGACCTCCTGCAGAAAACCCAAGGATTCCAATACGATTGTGGTCTAATTTCCACTCAGAAGCATGATATCTTACCATGCGAAGCGCTCTCTCGGCATCAACTAATGGGATTGGATGACTAAATGGTGCTACTCGATAATGGAGGACGATTGCAGAAATGCCAATGGAATTTAGCCACTGTGCTACTGGGTATGCCTCATGTTCTGCACGGTGAGAGTATCCACCTCCAGGAGCGATTAACATGACTGGATACGTCCCATCACCATCAAGCAAAAAGGGTTCGATACTAGGACAATCTGTGTTAAATTCATTTTCTACTAGTTTGACATTGTCCCATAATGGTATCTTTCCTGTTGTATGTTGTATATTCATACTTATTCCTCCATCTCCAAGGGAACTGGTTCCCCAGTCATGGCTGAATGTGCTGCTGCAAGTGTTACACGATGTGTTTTCACAGCATCCTTATAGGATGATAATATATGAGTTGGATCCCCTGCTTTGACGGCATCAAGGAAGATTTTATTCTCAATAAGGTAAGGATCCAATTGATTCCTATATTCTGTCATTTCCTTACCCCGAATGTCTCTTAATAGATTAGAACTAATTTGAATGACTCCTTCATTCGTATATACATCCAGCCCAGCCTTGTTTGATTCAGGGAGAATGCAGGTATTAGAAATCGTTGCAATCATGCCATTATTCAGCTTTAAGGTCACACTTCCTACATCAGAAACAGTTGTGCCCGCCACTTTGTCCGCCATCATCCTGCTGCTAAAGGCAGCATAAACTTCTTTGATTTCTCCGCAGAGAAAACGTAAAAGGTCGACAATATGTGTAGTCTGTTCAACAAATTGTCCCCCTGATTTATTTACGTCTCTCCACCAAGGAACCATCGGCATATCCCCCATCCAATAACCAAGGGCCATCCCTATTTGACGTTCCTGAAGAAGGGATAGAGCTTTTTTAGAAAGATCCAAATAACGCCAGTGGTAACCTACAGAAGTAATAAGACCCTGATCTTCTATCTTTTTGGCAATTTCATATGGAGCATCATTTATTCCCAGCGGTTTCTCCACAAAAAAAGGAATTCCTCTTTCTATTAATGTTTGTTCTATTGAACCATGAGACATTGGCGGTACACAAATATAGACAGCATCTAGTTTTTGTTTATCTAACATCTCCTCAACGTTTGTATAGCCAGAAGCATTGGAGCAATTTCTTGCTTCACCTTCAGCCTTTTCTAAACTAGTTCCACAGAAAGCTGTAACTTCTACCCCTGACATTTCCCCTAAAATGGATGCATGCTTTTTTGCAAAAAAGCCAGTTCCAATAAATCCAATTTTCATTCTATTCACCTCTTAACTTAGTTTACTAATTAACTGCATATGATGAAAGGGAGAGATAGTAACCGGCTTCACTATCTCTCCCTTTTTCATTATTAATTTACTAATAGCTTTGATTTTTGATTGATTTTTTCAAAGGCATTGGTTGCGGGCTTCATAATAAATAGTGCTAATAGATTTCCGCTATAAAGTATACAAATAGGCGGTGCATAAGAAAGTACAAAACAAATTCCAAAGCTTCCGATTAGCATATATAAGGTGGAGAGTGGATTCATAATCATTACAAAAAAGGAATTTTTAATGACCTGACTAATTTTCATATCATAATGCACAAAAATTGGGATGATATAAAATAACATCGAAATAGCGATTAAAGTGATGATAAAAAACGGTACATATAGAATTGAAACAAAACGATTGGATGAATGTAGTACAAATTGAAAGTCAATGTATAATATCAATCCAATGGCAACAATAATAACTCCAAGAATATTACTCTTCAAAAATTCTCGCTTATATGTAGTCCAAAAAGTCTTAAAAATAGACATTTCATCATTACCTAGCATCCATTGTCGAACAACTGCAAACATCGCCGCCGTTGCAGGAAAAAATCCAAACAAGATGAGACCTAGAAGAGAAAATGAGATCCATAATAAATTTAAGAATGCTAGTCTTGAAATCCATTCAAGCAATTTATTTAAACTTTCCATAAATCCAGAAGTGTCCATTTGTAATCCTCCTTGAACCGCTGTACTTTACCAATGTTATTTGCTCTCTCCTGCCTTGAAGTTAGAAGTTAGCCGCTATGAGTGACCTTCCTTCTTATTTTTGCTGGTTACGGGCTCTCATAACCTCTATGAGTGAGTGACCACCCTTGTTTCTTTGTTTCTTTGCCACTTCCATCTATGGTTCGAAGTGGCAAAGTTTTATATAAGATATTTTCGTTAACATGTTAGCCCTTTAGCCCACTCGTACTGATACCTTCGACAACATGACGTTGGAAGAGGAAGAAAACGACGAAAACAGGAATCAAGGTAACCACTGACATTGCAAACATTGCACCCCAGTTTGATACGGTTTCATTACTTAGGAACATATTTAGAGCCATGGAGACTGTATACTTTGTAGGGCTATTTAAATATAATACAGGCCCTAATAGGGATTCCCACGTCCAATAGAATGAGAAAATAGCTGCTGTTGCTAAAGATGGTTTAATTAATGGCAAAATGATCTTCGTGAAAATCTTGAAGGTACCACAGCCATCAATAATCGCCGCTTCGTCCAGTTCTCTAGGAATCGTCCGTATAAATTGAACTAGAAGGAAGATAAAGAACGGATGTCCAAAGTATGCTGGGATAGCAAGTGGTTTAATCGAGTTAAGCCAATCAAGTTTCGCGAAAATGATATATTGCGGTACCATTAACACATCATGCGGGAGCATTAAGGTAAGCATCATAATTCCAAACCAAATCGCTTTTCCTTTAAACTCTAAACGAGCAAAGCCGAAGGCAATGAATGCCGACGATATTACTTGTCCCAGTAAGGTAATCACTACTAGGATGGCAGTATTTTTAATAAAAACACCGAATGAATTTCCGCCAATCCCTTTCCACCCGTCTACAAAGTTCGTCCATATCCAGGTTTCTGGAATCAGTGATTTAGCCGTAATAAAGATTGTATCGCTTGGTTTAAATGAGCTCATCACGAGCCAAATAACTGGATAAAGCATTAAAAGCGCAAAGGCACCGACTAGTATATGATATATCCACCATCTTGGTGATTTTAACTTCGATGTCATCGTTATTTGCCTCCTTCCGATTCATAGTGAACCCAATATTTTGATGTCGTAAAGATAATGACTGTTAAAATTCCTACGATTAAAAGCATTACCCATGCCATTGCAGAAGCGTAACCCATATTAAAGAACTCAAAACCTTGTATGAATAAATATAATGAATAAAGGAGTGTTCCGTCTAACGGGCCGCCTGTACCTTTTGAGATAATAAACGCTGGTACGAATGTCATAAATGCAGCAATTGTTTGCATAACCGTATTGAATAGAATAACAGGGCTGAGCATTGGAAGGGTAATTTTGAAGAATTGCTGTATTCCATTGGCTCCATCAACACTAGCTGCTTCATAATAACTTCTTGGAATACCTTTCAATCCTGCTAAGAAGATCAGCATCGAGGAACCAAATTGCCATACTGACAAGAAGATAAGCATCCATAATGCCGCAGTCGGATTACCGAACCATTTAACGATAGGAAGTCCAAGTAAATCAAGTAAAATATTTACAATACCTAAATCACCAAAAACATTACGCCACATAATCGCGACTGCAACGCTGCCGCCGATTAGGGATGGTAAATAGAACAATGAGCGATATAGTCCAACTGCTCTTGAAGTTGTATTTAATATCACAGCAATTAATAATGCAAATATTAGTCTTAAAGGAACCCCAGCAAGTACATAGATGAGTGTAACTTTTAATGATTGCAATAAGCGCGGGTCAGATGTAAACATTTTTTTGTAGTTTTCAATACCTATCCATTGAGGTGCAGCAAATAAATTATAGTTTGTAAATGATAAATATAAAGACGCTATTATAGGAATTAACGTAAATGCTAGGAATCCAATAATAAACGGACTGATAAACGCATATCCTGTCAAGTTTTCCTTGATGGCACGGCTTCGTTTGCTAACAGAGCGAATGGGGATATCTACTTTTACATTTTCCTTTATCACACGTGTATTCATTTATTCAACTCCTTATTCTTTGGATCCATTCCCTAAGATGAAAGGACGATAGCTGATCTAAAAAAGTGATCAGCTATCGAAGTGGAAATTATTTTTTGTTTTGTGCCAAGACGCTTTCAGCTTGTTGTCTAAACTGTTTTGCAGCATCTTTCACTGATAGATTTCCGTAAGCCATTTGTTCAGCTAAACTGTCAAGCGTTTCAATTACTTCTCCGGCACCAACTGGGTCTGGACCATCGAATTCTGAGCTATTTCCTTCCGCCCAATCTACATAATCAAATACTTGGACTTGTGCTGGTGAAAGCAATGGCTTTAATGCTTCTTTTACAACTGAAGAACCAGGAACACCACGGTCACCAAGATTTAATTTGTTCGCTTCGATATCATTGATCATGAAATCAATAAACTTTGCTGCTTCTTCTTTATGTTCAGAATTATTTCCAACAGACCAGAACATACTAGGTTTTAAATATAAACCATTTTCACTGTTAGGACCTGGCATTGGAGCAATAGCAAGTTCTCTATTCGCCACTTGTTGAAGCCCTACAAACTGGTTAGACCATTGCCAGATACCAATTGCATTTTGAGTAACGACAGGATCATCTTCAATCCCTTTTAACTGTGCTAAGAAGTCAGGTGTAGGAACCGCTTTATCCTTAACTAAACCAGCTGTCATGTTGAAGAAATCTTCGAACAGCTTGTCATCTTTATATCCTAGAGATGCACCATCTTTGCTATATAGTGACTTTCCTTGTGTTCTTAAGTAGTAGTTGAAGAATACATCGGCTTTCATTCCTGTATCCATAAATACTCCAGCAGCTTTTGCTTTTGCTGCGATTTCTTTGTAATCGTCCCAAGTCCAATTTTCAGGTATAGAATTTACACCAGCTTTTGCAAGTACTGCTGGATCATGATGGAATCCAACAACGTTTACACCAGCATTAATTCCATATAACTTGTCGCCAAGTTTACCGCCATTAATGATGTTTTCAGCAATATCCTTTGTATTGATTTGTTTGTCTACAAATGAAGTTAAATCTGCAATTTGATCATTTTGAGCATACTGTGAGAAGTATGATAAGTCCATTTGAACAATATCAGGAAGCTCATTTGCTGCTGCTTGTGGAGCTAGCTTCTTCCAGTAGTCATCCCAAGCTGCATATTCTGCCTCGATTTTTACATTTGGATTTTTTTCTTCATACATTTTAATAATTTCTAGAGTATAATCATGTCGTGGTTGAGAACCCCACCATGCAATACGAAGAGTTACTGGTTCATCTTTTTTGTCTTCTTTTGGTTTAGATTCTTCATTGCTTGATGAACTGCTGCTGTTACATGCTGCTAATGTAAAAACTAAAACAAAAGTAAACAATAGCACTAAAAATTTCTTCATTTTTTATTTCCCCCTTCTTTTTTTACACTTTTATGTAAGTGTTTTCATTTACTATTATAAATTCTTGTCGGAATTGTCTGAATCCAAATTTCCGCTTAGTTTGTTCAAAAATCAGACATTTCATAGAAATAGAAAAGCCCCCATGAAACAAGCAGTCTATTGCTTGTTCTTGGGAGCTTTCTTCATTGATGAAACTAGTTCTTTTTTGATAGGATTTTATTTGCTTCCGTTCTAAAAATTTGCGCTCCTTCATGAGGCGTTACTTTTTTGAACAATATTTGTTCTGAAATATCTTGTAAAACTTTCACTACCTCTATTCCGCCAAGGGGATCTGCTTTCTCAACACTACTGTTAGAGTTTTTCACATTATTAACATAGTCGAATACCATTCTCTGATTTTCAGATAATTCTTGTTCTATTTTCTCTACTACATTAGAAGAAATGGGAACCCCTCTTTCACCCCTAATAACTTTATTTGCTTGAATATCATTAACAAAGAAATTAATGAATAGAGCAGCCGCCTCTTTATTCTTTGAACTTTTTGTCATTGAAAAAAGCATACTAGGCTTCACGGTAAGTCCTAACTCTTGTCCAGGTCCTGGAGGAGGTATAAGCTCGAGCTTCCGGTTTGATGCTTCCAAAAAACCGAAATATTGGTTGGAATATGCCCATTGCATCGGGGTCTGTTGATTTACGATTAACTCATCTTCTATTCTATTAATTTGTTCTGTAACATCTGCTCTTGGGAAGGCACCTTTTTCCAGCATTCTTAATTGCATCTCGAAATAATCAATAAACAATTGATCATCCTCATATCCTAATCCAGTTCCTGTTTTATTATATAAATTCATTCCTTTCGTACGTAAATAATACGAAAAGAATACATCCGGGGACTTCATACCGTTTGTACCATAAATTTGTTTTTCTTTGTGAACCTGGAGAGAAATTTCTTCAAAATCGCTCCATGACCAATCAGGATTTGGATACCGATCGACCGCAGAAGATAGTAATGGACGATCTATGATTATGGCTGGTGCATTAATTCCTAATGGAAATCCATACAAATTTTTGCCGATTTTCCCGCCAGAGAGAATTCCGGTACTGATCGAATCTGTCTTGATTACATCTTGTTTAATATAGGGGGATAAATCCTCTAGTAGGTTATTATCACTGTATGGTCTAAGATAGAGCAAATCCATTTGGATGATATCAGGAAGTTTATTACCCGCTGCCATCGGGGCAAGACGTTTCCAATAATCATCCCAATTTGAATATATAGGATCAACCTTTATATTGGGATATTTATTCTCAAACAATTCGATTACTTCCATTGTATAGTCATGTCGTGGTTGTTCACCCCACCAGGCAATTTTTAAAGTGATTTCCTCTTTACCTTTACTCTCAGCGGAATTTAGTATATTCAAATTCCCGCAACCACCAGTGAAAATTACCAATACCAGGGATAAAGTAGAAATCATTAGTCTTTTCATCATTTTTTCCCCTTTGACTATATTTAAGATCCTTGTAAGGATTCTCTCTTGTATTCTGATGGAGTAAAACCAGTGTGTTTTTTAAATACCTGACTAAAATATTGAGGGTTTTCACCATAACCAATTTTTTCAGCAATTTCGAAAACCTTTACATCATTTTCCTTTTCTATTAATTTAATAGCCAATTCAATTCTTAATCTCGTAATATAATTTGAAAACTTTTCACCTGTTTCTTTCTTAAATAGCTTCCCTAGATAATCAGCATTCATATATAACATATCATTAGCAACCCAATGTAAAGATAAATTTTGATTACCAATATACTGATCAATCGTCTCGATGACTTTATTAATAATCGTTGAATGTTTATTATTATTGAGTTCAAAAAATGAAAGTGTAATTTCTTGGGCAACGCTTTCAAAAAAGGTTTTTAAATTTTGAATCGTGTCTATTTCTAATAGAAACGTTAATTTTGTTAAGTACATATTCATTTCTTTAGCTTCACATAACCGTATCATGGTATTAAATAATTGGATAACATAAGACTTTGTGGTATTGATATCGAGCCTTAAATCTATTAATTGATTAAAAAATGTGTATATTTCTTTATTTACATTTGTCCAGGAGCCTGATTTTACTAATCGACAAAAGGTTTGATCATCATAATAGAATTCTGATTCATCTGAAGGATTTTGATAGGCAATGTCCTTCTTTGTAATGATGCCCCCTTCCCCTAAATAAAAACGATACGTTAAACAATCGAGAGCTTCATTATATAATTTATTGGCATTACTAATTTTCCCTGATTCGCTAATCGCAACAGTAGAATCAATTTGATAATATTGATAGAATGTTTTTTTAATTTTTTCAATTTGTGCGTAAAGTTTAGGGTAGTTACAATAATCCTCCATTAGAAATAATATGGTTTCCCCTACCGAACAACTAACCATATATGAATCAAAGATTTGTTCAGCAATTTTTTTGATTGCAAACATGTGCTCAAATTCAAATTTCCCCTCTAGTTGGAATAAAACGAGCCTAACCTTTGGAGTATTTAAATCTATATTAAAAAGGTTTTGATAATACTCTAAATCTTTATTTTCATAATGATTGGTAATAAACTCTTTAAGCAGCTGTTCTTTAGCATAGGGAAGAACACTTTCGAGAGTTCCCTTCATTTTATGGATAAATTGATCCCTCTTTTGTTTTTGATTAATATCCTCACAAATCTCCGAAACTGCATCCATTATCGTATTCTCATTACAAGGTTTTAATAGATAATGCTTCACGCCGTATTGCATGGCTTGTTTTGCAAAATCAAATTCACTGAAGCCTGATAACAAAATAAATCGTATCTCAGGAAAAACGCTATGAACCTTTGCAACTAGCTCAAGACCATTCATACCAGGCATTTTGATATCACTAATCACAATATCTGGTTTGTTTTGCTCGATTATTTTGTAGGCCTCTATACCGTTTCTTGCCGTACCAATTAAATCTGTCCCAATTGATTCCCAATTAATTACCTTTGACATTCCTTCGGTAATGATTCTTTCATCATCTACTAACAATACCTTATACATGGTCTTCCCCCTTATCAAAAGGTAAAACAATGATAACTTTCGTTCCTTTATTGTGTTCGCTTTCAATACTTACTCCGTATTTCTCCCCATAAGACAATTTTATTCTGTCATCAATATTCGATAAGCCAACACCTTGTCCACGGGTTTTCACTTCTCCTTTTTTTAACTTTTCTATAAAAGCAGATTCCATTCCGGGTCCGTCGTCTTCTACAATTAGTTTAATAGCTTCTTTATTTACGATTGAATAAATACTAATTCTACAAGGATCTATCTTGGGCTCTAATGCATAATGAATGGCATTTTCTACAAGAGGCTGCAACGTCAACTTCGGAATATAGAATCCTACTATATCTTCATCAACCTCCATGTGAAAATCCAATCTTTCTTCAAATCGGTATTGCTGAATAACCACATAATTTTTTACAATAGTAAGCTCCTCTTCAATGGTAATGAGCGGTTTCTTTAGGCTAATTGAATTACGCAGCAAAAAACCTAGGGATTCTACCATTCTAGAAATTTGTGTCTGCCCATTGCCTTTTGCTAACCAATTGATGGATTCTAGCGTATTGTATAAAAAGTGGGGATTAATTTGGGCCTGCAGCGCCTTAAACTCAGTCTCTTTAATCGTTAGCTGCTTAGAGTAATTTTCATTTATCAGTTCATCAATTTGTTGGATCATGGTCTGGAAATTTTGCTGGAGTTTACCCACCTCATCATCCTGCAAAATCGAGGTTTTAATTACTTTTTTTCTTGCTTCTTTAAAGTCCCCCACTTTCACAAATTGCATGCCCGCTACAAGATTTTCCAAAGGAATCGTAATGTTTCTGGCAAATCGGATACCAACTATCGTGACTCCAACAAACAACAGAATAAATATGATGATTAAAAATGTTTTAACCTTATTGATATTTTCAAAGATTTGATTAAAGGGAATAACATTCAGGTAACCCCAATCGAAATAGTTTGATTTAATATGTACAAGAAAGTAATTTTTATTATCAATTTTTTTTATTTGATAACCTGATGCTAATCTCTGAGAATCTAACGAATTTGCTGCTTCTTTGAATAGAGAGTTTGTTTCTTTCGGAAAAATAATATTGCTTTGTCTAACGATTAAGAATTCACCATCTCTCTTTTTAGATCCTTCTAAAATATTCGCAACAAGTTTGTCCATATTAAGATAAATGATGATTGTACCAAGGTTGTCAAAGCTTAAGTTTCGAAACTGTCTAATTTCTCGTGCTGTAGCAAATATATAATCATTTTTTTCTGGATTTAACCAAACATTACTGCCATTAGCCTTTAATGCCATTTTGGTAATATCCGCTTTTTGATGTTGAGTCAGTTTTAGGGTCCTCGGGCCGACGACATACTCTTCTCCATTAACATCAACTAAATTAATTGATTGGATATATTCTTCCTTATTTGCATAGCCAAGCAGCTTATCCAACACGTTTTTACGCATACGAAATTTATCATATTCTGTACTATCTTTACCTATTGAAGATAAGTATTGTTGAATTTGGGGATCTGTCAAAATATTATAGGATAGGTCTTCCAAATCTTTTAATTCACTCTCAATACTATTAGAGGATGTACTTAAAACTTGTGAGGACTTACTATAAATTTGCTCATCGTAAATTTGAAAAGCATATGTTAATCCGAAAAAGGTAAAAGAAAATGAAATAACCATAATCCATGATACAAGTAAGAAAAGTTTGTATTTAATTTTTAAATTCAAGTACTGCTTCCTTAGCCGTTGTAGTACCTTCATCATATAGAGTAAGTCTCCGATTGTTTTTTTTCAAAAATTTCCGTTTCTTGTAAGCGTAGCCAAATTTATAAAGTATAAAAATGAGTTAACTTGTCCGTATGAAATTAATTCGATTTTATCATTTAACTATCCTTTTTCATAGAAAATAGTGAAAATTTTTACTTTATAAATTTAACACCAGACATGTACGTACAAATCCAAAAAGCCCTCTATGGTTCTTGAGGGCTTTTCTCGGAATCTATATTATTTAAAAAGTGGGACTATTTTAATCTAAATAAAACACTTGCTTTAATTCGTTTGCAACGGGGCTATTATCGGCATTGGTTTCCATAATATCTTTCATATAGTCCCACCATTTTTGGCAAATCTCTGTTTTTGCCATATCACTCCATTTTTCTTCACTCTCAATTTCTACATATGCGAACAGATTATTGGTCTTCTCTTCTAGAAAAATGGAATAATGATGAGCGCCATGATTTTTTAATTCCTTTTCCATTTCCGGCCATAATTCATCGTGGCGTTTTTTATATTCTTCATGACATCCTTCGAACACTTTCATAACAGATGCTTTTCGAATCATAAGAGATTCCTCCTTTATAAATTCACTATTGATTGAATTGAATTATTTTATATTCAAATTTTCCAAGCTCCAGCTTTCCTGGTTCTACTACACTATTCGTCTGCAAATCTATCGCTGTCTGGGGAATGGTAACACTTCCGCCATTACCGTCCATATTAATTACAAACCAGATAGAATAACCTGATCCTTGGCGTGGAGCAACGATAGTCCCTTCTGAAACATCCGTTCTCCGTGTAACACCAGCTTCCTGCGAGTAGTGCTCAAACAACTTTCTGAGTAACAGATCCCCCGTCTCACCCATTGGCAGCGAGCCAAGCATGACCATTTTTCCGCTACCAAGCTTATGCTCTGTGATAAATGATTTCCCTTTAGCAAGTCCCTCTTCAATAATGCCGACTGCTTGATTGGAATCTGCCTCCATAACTGAACTCCACAATCCTAATGGAGCAGAGATATCGAAAGCACGTCCGATTGTCCCTGTATCATCTAAAGGGAAGGTAAATAATACTTCAGCACCAGCTGTTTTTTCAAGTTCTCCTAATGCCCTGTCAGTATGTACGGTATGGTTCTCGGTTCGGCCGCCTGTTAATGGTCCTGCAATCCAAATCCCGCCATTTTCAACAAACTGTCGTGCCCGGGCAATATATTCAGGTGATAAATATTGGATAAATGGAGTGAATAGTACTTTATAACCCTCAAGGTCACAACCTTCCGGAATCACATCGCGATGTATTCCCATTGATAAAATACGTTTGTAAAAATCTGTAATTAATCCGCGATGATTTAAGCTTCGATGTGGTTCTGTCTTTAAGAAAACCTTAGACCTATCGGAATAGGTGATTGCGACATCTGCCTGACTTGGTTTAGTCGATATGATAAAAGGTTCAATTTCCTTTCGCATGGCTTCTACTTCTATGACATTTTGATACCCAATAGTAGGTTTACCCCAGGCACTGAGGACAGAACCATGCGGCTGTTCACAGCCCGAACGCTGCTGCCTCCAAAGCCAATAGCAAAAGGCTTCTGCACCAAGTGCATAAGCGGCGGCTGCTTCCACTTTTAAATAACCATTTGGATGTGGGCCCGCATAGCTGGCGAGTGATGCCGCATAGGATGGACTTGTTTCCATTACCCAGAAAGGTCTGTCCTTTTTTAAATTTCTCCACAGGTCACTATTAATCAAGTAAGCTGGAAAATTATCGATGGTTGCATACGTATCAAAAGATGCAAAATCTAGGTTTTGGAACAGTCTTTCGTTATCCACACTAAAAAAAACGGAGCTATTATGGGTAATTGGGCTACTAGAATATTTCCGGATGATTTCAGCCTGCTCATCGGCAAACTCTGCAATTTTTTCCATTGAAAACAATTGATACATAGTACTCAGTGAAGAATTGTGTAAGAATGGTGCCGGCCCTGGCTGTGGCACCTGCTCAAAGCTATGATAATATTCACTCCAAATTTTTGTTCCCCATTCTTCATTAAGAATTTCAATCGTTCCATAGCGCTCCTCTAACCAAATATGCCATAATTCTTTACAGGTATTACACATACATTCGCTGACATGACACTTAAACTCGTTATCCAGCTGCCACCCGATTACACCTGGCAAACTTCCTAATGCTTTTGCGATATGTTCTGTGATAAGTCCTGCTCTTTCTCTAAAATAAGGATGGTTGGTACAGGCATGCTGCCTTGAGCCATGCCCCATTACCTTTCCTTCAGCTTCCGCATACATCCGTTCTGGATGATTGTGAGAAAACCAGATGGGAGGAGTGGGTGTCGGCGTACACATGACCGTTTCAATACCATTTTCATAAAGTTTGTTAATCATTCTTGCGAAAAAGCTAAGGTCAAACTTACCTTCTTCAGGCTCCATCGATGCCCAGGCAAACTCTCCGATTCTGACTACATTAATACCGGTCTTTTTCATTTCGACAATATCTTCTTCGATTACTTTTTCATCCCATAGCTCTGGGTAGTACGCAGCGCCATGATATAATTTCTTACTCATCTATTTCACCTCATTTTAATAAGTTTCTATCAATCTATACCTTAATAAATTGGGCAATAGGTAATTGCAATTCTTTTATTCCTTCGATTACCAGTTTGCCAACTTCCTTTGCACCGTGCTCACAAAAGTGGGTATTATCCTGAATTCCATCAGGGTAATTTGGATTTTCATTTGCACTAAACCAAGTGAATAATTGTTTCGAGCCTTCAGGTCCTAATGATTGATAAAGCTTTTCTGTTTTTTTCCATAAATTAATAAGCTGGACATCCAGGTCTTCTGCTAATTGCATCATTGATTTTGGATAGTCCCCGAGAGTATTTGCCATTCGGCCCTCTTCATCAAAATTTCTTCGGTGAACAGAAGTAATTAAGATCGGGATTGCACCTTTGTCCCGTGCACCGTTTACATATTCCGTTAAATAAGTTTGATAGGTTGTAAAGGGCTGGGTACCGAACGATTTCTGATCGTTATGTCCAAATTGAATAAACAGGTAATCGTTGGGCTGAATGAATTCTAGTATAATACCTAAATACCCTATTTCAATAAACGTATTGGTACTAGCTCCACCTTTTGCAAAATTATGAACCTTTAAATCCTCTGAAAAAAAGGATTGAAACTCTTGTCCCCAACCGGCCATTGGCGCCTCATTTCGCGGACAACTCGCAACGGTGGAGTCACCAGCTAAGAATATATTCGTCAATATTATCCCCTCCTTTTATATATTGTTTAATCCTTATTCGTGAAGAAACTTTACAGCTAATCTTCGTGCCAGTTCATCATCAGACAAAGGATTTCGGTGAGTATTCTCCAAATAAATGTATTTTTCCGTTTCCGGCATTAGGTACTCTTTGTACCATAAAAAGAAATCAGGGCTGTCTCCCTGCATCCGTAGAAATTTACGCAGTGCTTCCAGAGAATAAATGGTACTGTCAATATTTGTTAACCAATCACCACGATAAAAATTCTCCCACTTTCCATGCTCTGCACGTTTTAATGCTTGTTTACAATCCTTGTAATGATCGATTGATTTCGATGCATAGACAAAAGCAAGCGGATTATCATTTTTGGTAAAAGAAATATAGGCGTTACAAAGGGATATAAAACCTTTACATCCGAAGGCATGTAATTCCGCTTGCAAAATTAGCTGATCGGAGAAAAGTTTACGGTCTTCTTTTGGCAGCTTCATAGAGAGATTCCTGCACTGAGTTAAAAATTCTTCCCAATGTGCTAAACCAATTTCACACTTTTCCAAGAACCAATTCACTTGATCGGTAAAAGAAATTTCGCCTGTGGCCCAGTACAGTCTTTCCATCGGAATATTTGATTTCCCCTGAAGCCAATGTCCAATAATCTTCCTTGCAGGATGGTGATAAAATTCATCTCCTGCCTTGTCATCTGAATTTGGACCATAGAAAATAGTATTTTCAAAATATCTTTTGTAAAGCTTTGCAATTTCTTTGTTTTGCGTTGTGTAAAGACGTTCAATATATGTTTGTAAATGTTTTTCTATATTGATTGTGCCGTGATTCCATAATTCACGGACAATATCCAGCGGGTAAAGATGCATACGGATATTGCCGCTGTTAAGCAGCAAGTAGGATAGCGCACCAACATCAAACGCCTTTTCAAGCTCCTCTTTTATCAGTTCTGGCGGAGATGGAAACATCGTTAAATGATTAGAAGCCTGGAGGTCATGGAAAGTTATATGATAATAAAGGCCATGCTCCCCTGTTTCATTCGCTGCTGGAAGAGAAGGAATCCGGTAGTTTTCATTTCCCTGTCTCCGGGTCACCATTTTTCCATACCCGTTATCAGCCCATATTTTAATAACACCATCAGGTACCTTCACATGTCCCGCTTTGTACAATTCGGATATTTCTCCATATAAAGCCATGGAGCAGACAGGATTTACAACGGAGTTCTTTATCATTTCATATTGCCTATGCACAACCTTTGAAATCATAGCCCCTCTATTTTCAGGTGTATCAAATTCTGGATCGTACTGCCAAAAAGGGGCATCTCCTTGTCCGCGAAACGAAAGTACCCAGACAATTTTCTCATTCTTTTGTTTCTCAATGGCTTCTTCCCATAGTGACTCAAATAACTTTGGATTTTGTTTGTAGCTAGGTTTCTTTCCTGGAAATGCCCTTAAGAACATTTCTGCACCCAAAGGTTCAGCGTGATGATGGGTAACCCATAAGCCCATTTCCGCTGCTAAATCCGCATGAATGCCATTTTTCGGGAGATCGGTACCGGGGATCACCATATTCCCTCCGCACCTTAATAATGCTTCGAAAACGGGATACCATATCTCTTTTGATGGAGGGTATTCTTCCTTCCATCCAATCAGAAAGACCTCATCATTGACAAACCAGCCACGGTATTTCACCTTTTTTTCCGGGGAGTTAAACTCTACAGCTGGTATATGGACCTCAGGTTTGGGTTTAATGTGCAAATCCGCCCAGAACCAAAAAGGATCCACGCCTAAGTATTGATGACTGTAATGAAGTAACCCATAGATAATTCCCAAATCGTCATAGCCAATGATTTGGAATGAACACTTCCCATTATTTTCTGTAAACCGAAAACCGTAGGCTTCTGGTCTTTGTGGGCATTCCTCTTCATGAGCGGCATATCGAATGAATATATCGGCAGCTTCCGTGTTTGGGGAACAGAGTTTTGGCGTTTTTCCAAATACCTTTTCATGATCTTTCATAATCATGTCCACTGCATGCCTGATCGGGGTGGTGATCGTTGTAGGCAGGGAGATGGTGGAATCACCATTAATTACTACATTGGAAAGCTTCAACATTATCCCTCCATTTATTCGTTAATCTATGAAACTCGTACCTTTAAGGTGTCCTACCTAAAAATAACCCGTGGAACATCCAGATTTTCCACAGGTTATTTTTTATTCTTGTCTATTTTCTCTTTTTATTAATAATGACAAAAATGCAAGTACTAATCCTTGTCCCCATCCCTGTACACGTTTATAAGGGACTTCTTTGTATCCATCGGCATCATACATTACAGCCGTTCCTGCAGAAACTCCCATAACGGAACCATCTTCTTTGATTTGGCTAAGAATGGCTTCAAGAGCTTTTTGAGTATATTTATTGTATAATATCCCACTCGTTAACAGTGCTGCAGCAATCCCGGCTGAGCCTGAAGTTTCTAAATAAGAGTCCGGGTCGTCTACAATCGTATGCCAAAGTCCTGAATCTGATTGTAATCTTACTAATGCACTTAACTGATCACGCAACGAACCCTGAATCACCATAAATGATGGATGCTGAACCTCGATAAGCTCTAGTGCTCTAGCCATTGTATAAGCAGCCCAGCTGTTCCCCCGTGCCCAGAAAATACTGGACATATGATTTTGGGCGATGTTATCCCAGCCATGATAATACAGGTTCGTCCTATCATCCTGAAGAAAATTTTCATGGCCATGATATTGCTTTAATCCAAAGTTAAAATAATCTTCCCTTTCTAACATGTGCCCAATTCTCAAAAGGAAATATCCGGCCATAAACATGGTATCGACCCAAGCCTGCTCTGGGAATTGATATTTCGTGCCATTTACAGTATGCTGCAACACTCCATCTGCAAACCGCTCGGCATCATGAAGCAGATAATCTGCCATTTTTATAGCTGTCTCTAAATACTTTTCATCATTAGTCGCTTTGTATAGCGTTAATAGGACGTGACCAATCGAGGAAGCATTTACCGTTAACCTTGGCAGCCCATCCTCTAATTCTGAATCAACCCAATCCTTAATCTTTTGAAGGTATTTCTCTTCCCCGGTCGCTTCATATGCTTCGGCTACACCAAAAAAAGCAACTCCTCCTGGCCAATCCCAACTGAAATCCATATTAAATGTTCTTTCAACAACCCGATCAATTGCCTGAGATACCTTGTTTTCTTCAAGCACTAACTGTGGCATACATTTCCTCCTTTATTTGGATCCAAAAGTCTCGTTTGATTCCCTCTATCATGATTTTTCTAATTCAACGGTAATCAAAATCCTTCTTTGATTCCCTGTACCTTGATATTTCTGCTTCAACGGTAACCATGAGCTCTATAAAATAGCCTTTGGCAAAGAAAATTCCACATTATTTTTTAATAAATCATTAATCTTCATTGGCTTATTTTCTTTCACGGAACGCCATACACCTTCACCAACTGCAATTGAGTATGCTCCTGCCTCTGCACCCGCTAAAATGGAGTAAGAGCGAGTCTGATCTACACCCATGAAAAGGTCCTCTAACAATACAGGGTCTCCACCGCCGTGTCCTCCTCCAGTTTGGAGAACATTGATGGTCTCTTTTGCCCCGCCAAATAATGGATAGAACTCAATTGTTTGTTCTGGAACAGAAAATGGTATCCTGCTTGGTTCATGGAATTCGGTCGTTTCTATTCTTCCTTTTGTTCCGTTAATCGCTAACCGATATCCTTCATATGGAAGCGAGAAATTTACGGAATAGCTTAAGAATGCACCTTTGTCATATTTAACTGTCGCTACATATGTATCTTCGATTTCAATTTCGTGATCAAAGATACAGGAATCAGGACGATAATGGGTATAATTTTGGGCCGACTTCTCTATGCTATCAGCTTTAATATGGTCGTCTTTAACGGCTATATTATTTCTACGGTTTGACCAGCGCATATAGTATGCACACGATAGTTTCTCATCACATGTACTACAATAACGGTTGTCGGTTTGGCTTGGATTAAATTCTCCTTCTTTACCGAAGTAATTTAAGGCTCCATATGCAAATACTTCTTCTGGATTCTGATCAAGCCACCAATTGACTAGGTCAAAATGGTGAGTGGATTTATGAATCGATAAACCGCCTGAAAAATTTCGGTTGCGGTTCCATCTTTTAAAGTAACTGGCGCCATGATAGGTATCAATATACCAATTTAAGTCTACGGAAGTGACTCTTCCGATTTTTCCTTCTAGAATCAGTTCTTTTATTTTTCGATGATACGGATTGTAACGATAGTTAAAGGCGACGATTACTTTCCCCTTACTTCTCTGTTCTGCTTCTACTACTCTTCTAGCATCTTCCGCTTTTGTTACCATTGGTTTTTCTGTAATCACTGTTAAGTTATTCTCTAATCCTTGTAGTATAAAATCAATATGGGTATCATCTCTGCTTGTTACAATGACTGTGTCAGGATTCGTTTCGTCAATCATTTGTTGGAATTGATCTGGATTGTAAGAAGGGACAGATTTTAATTCAGAAAAACTATCCTTGCAGATTTCTATTCTTCGCGGGTCGGTATCAAGTATTCCTACCACTTGATTATTTGAACCAAATTGATGAACGATTGATTGAATAAACATTCCTAATGCTCGATTACTTAAACCACAAACAACAATTCTATTCATTGTTGTGCCCCCTCTTTTAAATGAATTTTTTATTTGCTGTGTAAAATTGGTCTGTTGATTTCCACTCCAGGTGCTTCGCTTTCCGCAGGAGGTCCGGGGATCCTCCTCGGCGCTAAAGTGCCTGCGGGGTCTCCCCTGCCCCTTACTCCTGCAGGAGTCTCGCACCTTTGGCTCCAATTAACAGGTGGCAAAATTAATAATCAGCCTTAACGCAGGCTTCTTTTAAGAAAGCAATACTTTCATCTATAAAAGGTTCTTTTGTTTCTTCTAATAGGATGTTTATAAATGGTTTTTTCTCTTTTACAACGTTCAAAATATACTCATAGTTTAATAGTCCTTTACCAACTGCGGTTGGTATTAGTTGGTTGTTTTCTATGATAAAGTCCTTTGCGTGGAGGATGACTACTCTTTCACCAAATAAATCCATGGCTTCTTGAAATATCTCTTCTTGGTTTTGGTACGTATCAATTGTTAATAGATTTACCGGGTCAAGGATTACTTGTAGATTATTTGAATTGATAGAATTTAAGAGTCTCTTCATTACTTTCGGCGAGTACACAGGGTGGTTAATCCCTGCTTCAATACCCACAATTACTCCGAATTTTTCTGCTTCCCTAACCAGTTCACGGACACTTTCAACCACTTCTAAAAAAGGTTCTTCTTTGAAGTTCTCTTCGGTATAGAAAATCTCCGCGTTTACATTTCCTGTTTCAGTTGCAACGATACTGCAGCCAAATTCCCTGGCAAAACGGATATGCTCTTTAAAGCGCTCCATCCCTTTTCTTCTCTCTTCTAAATCCGGATGAATTATATTAATATAGCAGCCTAATACTGCAATCTGAACATGATGCTTTGCGAATACACTTCTAACATACTGAGCAAATCCTGGACTTAAACTACCTGTCTCCGTATTCACGTTCCCTAAGGATTTACTTAAAGCCAACTGAACGGATGTAAGCCCTTTACCAGCAATTTCTTGTACTAATTCTTCCAATGGCAGGTTTTCAATATCATGTGCTCTAATTCCAATATTCATCATTTACATCCCCACCTATACTTCTTTTATATTCTGTAATGTAAGTATTCTACTAGTGATAGAATCGCCATTGATTGTCCATACGGCATCGCTGTGACAGGAATCTGCTTATAAAATTCTTGTGTTTCCCCCATTGCCGTTCCAGCTGAAACATGCTGTAATTCTCCAGTTTCATCAATATTTTCAATAACAGCCTTAATGGCCTTTAATCCCATATCCATGTATTTCTTTCCAACATATCGTTTACGGACCGATCTTAATGTTCCAAAAGCAAAACCAGCTGTACAGGATGCCTCAACATAGGAGGTAGGATCGAGCAGCAGGGTATGCCATAAACCGTTTTCATTTTGGCACGTTTCAAGTGCTTCTAATTGTCTTTCTAACGTATCAATCAGGATTTGACGAACGGGATCTTTTTCATTTAATTCTACTAAATCCAGAAATTCAGGAATCGCAATGGTTACCCATGAATTACCACGTCCCCATAGAGCTTCAGCAAAATTGTGATTTCCTTCAAACGTCCAACCATGGAACCACAATCCTGTTTTCTTATCAAATAAATACTTAATATGTATTAAGAATTGTTTTTTTGCCTCTTCCACATATTCCGGCTTATTTAACAATAAACCAATTTTCGTTAAAGGCAGAATGCTCATCATTAAGGTGTCATCCCATAGTTGCTGATAATTCTCATTACCAAAAACAACATGCTGGATGCCGCCATCCTTTGTTCTTGGCATATCGTGGTACAGCCAGTCACCCCAGGTTTCTAAATATGGAAGATAGGTTGGATTCCCTGTTTCTTCATACAAATATGCAAGCGTTAACATTTGTACCATCGTATTAACATTTTTTTCGACTGGTAGTTCTTTAAATTGATCATTAAACCACTTTACAATAATAGTTAATACTTCTTCCTTTTTGGTTAATTTATAATATTTCATCATTCCATAAAGGCCTACACCCGCTGTCCATTCCCAATAGTTAAAGCTCTTATTATCAATTTTTCTTCCATCAGCAAGCGGTATAGCGTATTTCCCGTCTGGATCATTTAGGTTAATTAAGTTATCAATCAAGAGCTCAATTTTCTGTTCAATTTCAAGTCTAAGCATTTATGATTTCCTCCTCTTATGTAGTAAAGATTGGTAAGGTAAATTTTTAAAAAAAGATTTCCAGGGTATACAGTTTCATTATATTTAAACTAATTTAAGTATTTAATGTAAAATTCAGTTTTTATTTATTAAAAAACAGTGTTTTCACTTTCGTTCTATACGGGCAGTTTTTCATTTTGATTTGATGAAGAACATCCAAATAGTAGTCTAGCAGGTCATTTAGGCTATGAAAATAGACATACTCCGCGGTTTTTCTAACTCTTATCACTGTTTTTTTATTAAAGAGAACTGATTATTACATTTGGTATTCGGAATATTTAAAATATAATATTGTAAGCGTGTTCATTCTTTTTTTATGATGCTGTGTTAAATTGGGCTGTTGATTTGTGCTCCAGTCGCTTTGCTTTCCGCAGGCGGTTCGGGAAGCCTCCTCGACGCCAAAGCGCCTGAGGGGTCTCCCCTGTCCCGTCCTCCTGCAGGACATTGATTTACATCCTCGAATCCGCCCACGCACGAAGAAAATGTGATAGCATTTTCGAGGAGTCTCGCGCCTTCCGCACAAATCAACAGAGTTCTAAAATTATAAATTTACCTTTAACACAGCCTTTTATGAAGAACCGTATTAAAAAATGAAGGAGGATAACAAATTTGAAGAAGACATTTACAAAAAAGGTACTATCCACTGCTTTAGCACTGCCCCTAGCATCCAATTAGAATATCTCGATAGAGGTTTAATTGCCGCATCAACCTCTGAGGGAGTATTCCTAAGCTGGAGATTATTAGCGAATGAAGCGAAAGGTCATTCTGAAACAGGATTAACTGGTGTCAACTTCAATGTATATCGTGATGGTAAATTGATTGCAAGTGTAAAAGACAGCACCAACTTTGTAGATCAAGATGGGGACTCCGATTCCCGCTATTATGTTCGTTCCGTTTTAGATGGAAAAGAGCTGGATCAAAGTACTTCTATTACTCCATGGAAGCAATCCTATGTTGATTTACATCTTAAGAAACCAGCTGATGGTGTGACTCCCGCAGGAGAGAGTTATACCTATTCTGCAAATGATATGAGCGTCGGTGATGTTGATGGGGACGGGCAATATGAGTATTTTGTTAAGTGGGATCCCTCTAACTCTAAGGATGTTTCACAGGTAGGATACACCGGTAACACCTATATTGATTGTTATAAATTTGATGGGACACTCTTATATCGGATAGACTTAGGCGTTAATATTCGTTCTGGTGCGCACTATACACAGTTCTTAGTTTATGACTTTGATGGGGATGGCAAATCCGAAATAATGTTCAAAACTGCACCTGGCACTAAAATTGTTAAGTTTGATAATAAAGGAAATGTCACCTCTGAAAAGTTTATTACAATGCCTCAAAAAGACATCGATGCTGGATATAGCAACGAAGATGATTATCGAATGAGCACCGAAGACTATTATAACCATGTTGTTGACATGTTTTTGAGCTGGCATCAGCACGAAGAAGTGGTAAACGGAAATTGGCCAAGCACGCTTGAAGAAGCCTTTGGTATTGATAAACAATACAACTATCCATTATCAAAAGAAGATGCTGAGAGTTTAACAGATTATTTCATGGATACATATGCACCAAGTCGAAGCGGACGAAATAATTTACGAGCATTTGAAGGCTTTATTTTAGAGGGTCCAGAATATTTAACGGTCTTCAATGGTGAAACAGGCGAAGAAATGGATACGATCGATTACAAACCAGGCAGACATGATGATGGCCTAATGTGGGGCGACTATGCAATGTCTAGAATTGAACCAGGTAACCGTGTCGACCGGTTCCTTGCAAATGTCGCGTATCTTGATGGAGAAAAGCCATACGCCGTGTTTGCCCGTGGCTATTACACAAGAGCCAATCTCGTTACATATAGCTGGGATGGTAAAGAACTAAAAGAAAATTGGACTGTTGATAGCGGCTGGACCCCAATGAGTAATCCATTTAATGATGGTCCGCATGGCAGAGACGGGACTGATCCGGAATTTGGCACCCTGACAACACAAGGGGCACATTCCCTGAGTGCAGCTGATGTAGATGGAGATGGCAAACAAGAAATCGTTTACGGAAGTGCGACCATTGATGATGATGGCTCCTTGTTATACAGTTCAATGGATATAATGCCTCCAGAAAGCGCAGCACCTGGAACAACTGCTAGACTTGGCCATGGAGACGCGATGCACGTAACAGATATCGATCCAAACAGGCCGGGAATGGAAATCTTTATGGTCCATGAAGGCGCTGCATGGGCACCTTATGGCTATTCATTACGGGATGCTAAAACAGGAGATATTATTTATGGAGGCTACACCGGCAAGGATACAGGACGAGGAATGGTTGGTGACGTTGATCCAACACATCCTGGTTTAGAAACTTGGGCCGTTGGATTGTGGAGCGCCGATGAAACAAAATTAGTAACTCATCACCTGGCACAAATATGAATATTAAATGGGCTGCTGATTTGACCACTCAAATTGTGAATGGTTCAGGTAACGGTACCACCATCATTGATGATTGGAAAAAAGGCAGAGTTCTTACAGCTGAGGGCACAAGAACCAATAACGGTACAAAGGGCAACCCAAGTTTAGTTGCAGATATCTTTGGTGACTGGAGAGAAGAACTTCTAGTAAGGACCGAAGATAGTTCAGCGATTCGTATTTACTCAAGTACTGAGGTTACTAACCACAAATTGTATACGTTAATGCATGATGCCCAATACCGTGCAGAAGTAGCTAGACAAAGTACAACATATAATCAGCCTTCCTATACAAGCTTTTACTTTGGAAGTGATACTGATTGGGCAAAGGTCCCTATTCCAAATCTTTCAACACCAGGATTGTTTTCAGTTTTGGAAGAAACAATGGCAGAATATGTAGCAAATAATGAATTAACTGGACCGTTAGCTTCCAAATTAGAAAATTCACTCAAACAGGCACAACACCATTTGGAAAAAGGGTCTGAAAAGCAAGCATTAACATTCCTGGAGAAATATGTATTAGAAATCAATAAAAAAAATAATGCGGCTTACATCTCTTCTAGTGCAAAACTGAACTTGACACATAAAGCTAAATTATTCATTGACATGTTGGCACAAAAATAAAGACATAATAATAAAAACAACCACCCTGCCAATTGCTATAGGCGGAGATTTTCCGATTAGTTGGATATTGGAGCTCGTATCGGAGTATATAAGGGGAGATTTTCCGACTATGGAAAGCAAAATCTCCCCTTTTAACGATTTTCGAGCAAATAGGCGGAATCTCTCCGTCTAATTAAGCTAATTTCAAAGCTATTTACTAAATTAGCGGAATTTTTCCGCCTATTTATCAGATTGGGTGCTTAATCAAATGATAAATAAAGAAAAAGACGTATGCAATTCATACGTCTTTTCTTGTGTCTTTTAATAAGAAAGCACCCGAAAACGGAACCCTTTAATTATTTTATATTAGCACTTTTTTTAACTTTTCAGTTAGTGCAGGAATGACAGTTTTATAATCAGCTACGACTCCAATATTTGCCCTTTTATAGATTGGAGCCTCAACGTCTGTATTAATGGCAACAACAGTTTTTGCATTTGTAATACCTGCTAAATGCTGACTGGCACCTGAAATGCCTACTGCAATATAAAGGTCTGGAGCTACAACTGCACCAGTCTGCCCCACTTGAAGATTAGAAGGAACCCAGCCCGCATCACAGGCTGCTCGCGAAGCACCAACAGTACCTCCCAGTAAGTTTGCCAGTGTTTGAAGCATATTGAAGCCCTCAGCACCTTCGATACCTCGTCCACCAGAAACAATAATTGACGCATCTTCGAGCCGAATATCTGACAAAGCCGACTGAATCTTAACAACTAATTTCGTTACAATTATCTCTTCTGAAGGAGAATAGTCTACTGGAATGATTTCACCTGTTGCTGTCTCGTCAAACTCCGCTAACTCCTGACTCTTTTGACGGATACCAACTACCACCTTAGAACGGGTAGTAGTGTATTCCCCGTATGCCTTGTCTCCATAGATTGGGCGAACCAATGTTAGTTTGTCATTGCTGGTATGAAAATCAACTACTTCCGTAATAGCAGATGCGCAATTACGTGTAGCTAATCTGCCTACTAAATCCTTACCCATCTTGTCGAAGGACAGGATAAGGATATCGGCTCCAGACTGTTGAAAAACTGTATGGATACTGTTAACAAACAGTTCAACATCATATTCAGCTAGCAAAGGATTAGAAATGGTGTAAGCGATGCTTGCCCCACTGGCTATTGCTTCCTTAGCGCCAGTCTCAGCAAAAGGTCCAAGTGTGACAGAACGAACTTCACCTCCAGTGGAACTAGCCAAGCGACTGCCAAATGCTAGAGCTTCCTTGGCACCTGAACTCAAGCCATCCCCCTGTTGATTTGCAAATACAAGAATTCTCGACATAGTTGAATTCCCCCTATATAATCTTGAGAGCAAAAAGCCGGTCAGCTAATTCGCTAGCAAGTTCTGCGCCATCATTGCCAGGCAAGACCTGGCAAGCAACTTCCTTATTCAGGACGTATGCCCGCTCTAGCTTAACACCTGGTTGACAACGCTCAGGATCAAGATTAAGATCTTCTGATTCTAATAGTACAATGGGTTTACTTCTCGCAAGTCTAATATCCTTGACCTTCGGAAGCCTTGGAACGTTTGTCTCAGAGCTTATGATGGTAAATACAGCAGGAGATGGAACACTGACAACAGCATATCCACCTTCAACTTCAACAGTAGCCTTTGCACTATTCTCTTCCACCTCAAGGTCTGAAACAAGTGTTACGCAAGGAATTCCTAATTCTTCAGCCATAACAGGTCCAACAAGACCTTCCTCGATATCACTTGCTTGGTACCCTGTCAGCACAAGTTTTGCTCCTCCTAAGGACTTAATGGTTTGTGCTAGAATATGGCCAACAGCCTGTCCATCTAAATTCTCCCATTCTTCATCCCACACCCTTACAGCTGCATTCGCAGTAAAGGCGAGTGCCCTGCGTAGTACCTCCTCCGATTCCTCATCACCTAGACAAAGTGCTGTTACAGTAGCTCCAGGAACCTTATTACGAAGTTGAACAGCTAGTTCAAGCGCATTCTCCGCAAATGAATCTAGTACAAAGTCAGTGTCACTATTCTCAGGACGATTCGTCTCGGGATCAATTTTAAAATATTTTGGTGTAATTTCCGGGTCTAGAACCTGTTTAAGACATACAACTATGTGCATCTTAATTTCACCTCTCTATTTGTTCACTTTTTCGTTTTAAACTCCTATCCCTGTAACGGATAGCCCATTGTCGTCTTTAGGATTAGGAGAAGGTATGAGTCCGTACATTTCCCTTAGTCTTTCCACTGCCTCAACAGGTGGCTTTGCATTGTAGAATCCACGACGGGTCATATAGACACCGGAATTTTTGCGCAAATCTACAAGTGACTCGCACATCTTGATTCCAGCCGCAAAGGAGTCAACCACTGGCACATCGCCAATTCTAGAAATTCCATGTGTCGCTAAAAAGACATTCATTGGACCCTCTCCTGGAATGATTACATCGGCTCCATCTGCAATAGCCAGCTCCGCTGCTTTTTTGAAGGATTCAATGATCGGCTCAGGGTCATTGAATCCGGCCATAATATCGTCAAAGCCCACCTCAGTTTGAACGATTGGACCAAGTTTTCCTCCTAATCCGTACTTGTCAGCATTCTGACGGAGTTGATCTGCTAATGGAGCTAGGAAATTTACTACTCCTATACGGTCCCCAAGCATGGATGCCATATGGAAGGAGGCTTGACCATACCCCACTACAGGAATATCTACCAACGTACGTGCTTCCAGAAGCCCTACGTCCGGTATGGTTGCAATGAACATTGCATCGTACCCGGCTTTTTCAGCTGTAAGAGCAGCTCGTACGAACTGTTCCCGGTGGAGATTTTGCAGGTAGGAATGGGTTATAAAGATCCCAGGGTAATGGGAAGGATATGTCTCTTCCGACATACCATGTAAAACCACCTCGACATCCTGGCGAGCAATCCTGCTTACATGTTTGATGATTGCATCCCGATAATGGGGAACCCGGTCAATAGTTGTAAGACTTTGATGCCAAATTTTCATACAGAAGACCTCCTTTTTATGGAATTGTATTGTATCGAATTATATCTGCGTTTCTCAAATTATATTTGCGTTACGCCCAATCTATCATTCTCAAACAACTGCGTTCTCAGACAATGCCTGCCGAACAGCAACCCGTCCAAATACCGCTGCCTTCCCCAACGAACTTCCCGTCATGTATCCGGCCCCATGGAATCCGCCAGTTACTTCTCCCGCTGCATACAATCCCGGAATCGGCTCACCGAAAGAATTCACTACCTTGGCTTCAGCATTGACAGACACACCTGCATAGGTTGCCAGCATAGCGACTGTTGATTCGAATGCATAGAATGGGGCTTTTTCAATTGGTGTTGGTTTTCCATAGTTATGTGTCAAAGAATTTCTGCCATAGTCTGGATCTTCTCCGTTAAGAACGCCTTGATTATATCTAGAAATGGTATCTTCCAATACTTCTATTGGAACATCAATGCAATCTGCCAATTCCTCCAAGGTACCAGCCTTGTATAGCAGTCGGCGTCTATTTAACAATTCAAAGTCATAGAGGGGATCATCAAATACACTCTTATCCATGACGGTCTGATCCCAAACCTGATAACTAATCTGCTCCGGCTGCTCGAAAGCTGCTTTACCTAATAATTTATAAGAAATAGACTCATTAACGAATCTCTTACCAAACTGATTAACCATAATTGCACCTTTGTAAAAAGCCAATCCCTGCGACTTAACCGCTCCTGCTGCACTTGGATGGAAACCGTACGTTCCATTTAAATACGGCAGATCCTGGACCCATGCACCATGTTCCCAAGCCATCCGAATACCGTCACCGTGGCTCCCAGCACCACCAATCCTTAATGCCCCCTTTAATTGCGGTGCAAAATGACCAAGCAGCTCTTCACTTTTAGCAAACCCTCCAGAGGCAATTAATACCCCTTTAGTCGCGAGCGCTTTTTTCTCTGCACCTTCGGCCTCGTATAATACCGTATCAATCCGACCTTCAGCATTCTTAAGTAGTCTTCGTGCTGGAGCATTAAAGCAAATTGTCACGTTTGGTAACTGTTTAACCCTTCGGTATAAGGACTGGATTGCTTGATGAGGATCAATAATATGCCCACGTGGAACACTATGACCACTTACCGCTTCCAACGATCTGAACTCGATACCGTGGTCAACCAGCCAATGATAGGTTTCTAACTGTTGTTTGCCATAAGCGTCTACTAGTGTTTTTTCATTTACTCCACCGCCAACTTCCACCATGTCAGCCAAAAGGGATTTAGTAGAATCGATTATTCCTGCCTTCTCCTGCATATCCGTACCTGCAAATGCCATATACCCTGAACTGAGGACCGTGCTGCCGCCAAGTTCATCCTGTTTTTCAAGCAGAAGGACGTTAACGCCCTGCTCCCCAGCCTCCACTGCAGCACACATTCCTGCCAGTCCTCCGCCTAATATGATCAATTCATAGCAATCCATCTGCCATCACTCCCCAGATTCAAAAGCTTTTAACACTTCTAGACCGGCTTGACAAACCTGCATATCATGTGAATAATGGCCTCCGCTCACGCCGATTCCACCAATAAGTTCGTTATTGATTTTAATTGGGTACCCACCGCCAAAGATAACTAATCTTGGTGTATGAACAATACCATGCATTAAAGGTGGATCATCCTTTAGTCTGTCATACCATTCATGTGTTGCACGATTGTAGGCTGCAGCAGAAAATGCTTTATTTTGAGCGATATCAAGACTTAGAACTGGAGCACCATCCATCGCATAAAATGCTTTTAAATTTCCAGGCTTATCGACAATGGCAATACTAAACGGAATTCCTAGTTCTTGTCCCTTTGCTAATGCAGCTTCGAGCATTTTATTTGCTAAGGCTAAGCTAATATTTTTTGATTCAATTGCTGTTGTAAAGTTTTCCATTTTCTTTCCCCTTTTCTATCAACATATTTGTTTATAAATTTACTGGTCTTCCATTCCCAAATGCCTCGATTACTGTCGCGGATACGGCCTTCATTTTTGGCAGACATAAATCAACTATTACAGTTGCCATGTCAATTGGATGCAGCCAATTATCTTTGTTCGCATCTGGTGCAATATCTTCCATCATCTTTGTGTCAACTGGGCCTGGGCAGACCGCATTTACTCTAACATTGAACGGTTTTAACTCTTCACCTAATGCTTTGGAAAATCCAATTACCGCGAATTTCGAGGTAATATAGGCACTTCTGTCCGGCCCGCCTTTTGTTCCCCAAATGGATGAAAGATTAATAATGACACCATTTCTTTTCTCTTTCATTTGCGGTACTACCGCTTTCGTACATAAAAATACACCGCGAGTATTGATTTCTTGGACAAAGTCCCACTCTTCAACTGTCGTTTGGTCGAATGGCTTTAGCAGCATGACACCGGCATTATTGATTAAAATATCAATCGTTCCTAGTTTTTCTACCGTTTCCTGAACTGCTTTATTAACATCTTCCTCAGAGCGTACATCACCAGAAAGTGCGATGGCTTCGCCAGCTAGCTCTTCCCTAATATAAGCTGCCACTTCCGAAGTTTCTGTTAGATTTCGAGAAAAAACAGCTACTTTTGCCCCCTGCTTTGCTAGGAGTATACATGTTTCCCGACCAATCCCTCTGCCGCCGCCAGTTACAAATGCAACTTTATTTTTTAACTCCAACGATAATCACCCCTTCTTTACACACTAAGTTTTTTATCACTGCTAACGTAAGAAGCTGCATGCTCACCAGCACGTTTACCAAACACGAGGCCGCGAAGCACGGATGTGCCGCCTGGATATTTGCCATAATAAAGACCAGCTGTTTCACCTGCAACGTATAATCCTGGAATTACATCATCATCCTGTGATAAAACCCGGCCATTCGTATCAGAAGCTAAGCCGCCATTAGTGAAAACATTGGAACAGACAATTGGGTAGGCAACATATGGCGCCTTATCGATTGTTATGGCCCAGTTCGATTTTGCCGGTGTAATCCCAACAGCCTGTTTTCCGTCCTTCTTATCCCAGTGGAATTCCCCTGGCTGTACAGCTGCATTGAAGGCTTCTACCGTTGCAGTCAACTGATCTACAGGCACCCCAATTTTCATTGCTAATTCCTCTAATGTATCTGCCTCAATCGCCGGTTTGTCCGTTTCTATTGCTCTCTCATAATTCGGAATATCATACATTTTTTGGTCACTGATCATATAGGCGATATGGTCAGGGAGATCGTAGAAGATTTTGCGGGCTACCGCTTCATATTGCTCATCTACAGTGGAAAATCCTTCATCAACAAAACGGTTGCCATTTTTGTCAACCAAAATCGCGTAAGGGTAGGTCATAACGGCTGCTTCTTCCCGCTTACTTCTAGGGTCAACTGGTTCGGCATGAAAGGCATCGAACTGACCCGCTCCCTTCGCCCCTATTGCCATCGCCATCCGAATACCTTCCCCTTTGTTGTAAAGGCCACCTTCAGCAACGGTTCGAATTTTATGTGCATCCCTGCCAACATACTTTGCCATCATCTCTTGATTTCCCTGAAATCCGCCGGCAGCAAGAACAACTGCGCCTACTTTCAGCTGAAGAGAATTTCCTCCCTTAACCCGAACCATAATTCCATTTATCGCACCTTCATCATCAAGTAGTAATTTCCATGCAGTTGCCTCATAAATAATCTCAACACCTAGTCCGCCAGCACGGCGTGATAATGTATCAATGATTGCCCGGCCGCCGCCGACTGGAAGCAGCCGCGGTCTTGAAGCAGTTAAAAACATCGTTGGCAGGTAATCGAATTCTACCCCTTTTTCCTCGACCCACCTTAGTGTACTGCCCGCGTTATCTGCGAGCGTTTCTATGTACTCCCTATCGGAGAAATGATCTGAGAACGCCATCATATCTTCAACAAAGTTGTCTGCTATTTCATCAATATTCTTCATTCGCATATAAGACGCTGTCCACCTTGAATTTCCGCCTCGATGATCGTAATCTGTACGTTCTAAGATTGCAATTCGTAAATTCCTTCCTTCTTTCTTGGCACTTTCCGCAGCAGACAAAGCTGCTGCTGTTCCAGCCACACCGCAGCCAATTACTACAATGTCATAATCCAATTCTCTCTCCATTTTTTGGTCCTCCTTATATATTTAAATACTTCTTTTCCCACTCTTTGATTTGACCCAGTTTGAAAAGAGATTGTCTTTCTTCCCAGGTACAAATTAAAGGTAATAGATTTTCCTGAGAGCCTTCTTCTTTAAGAATTCTTAAGGATTCAGTAATCCCTTTAATGGCGGAGCGAAGTGCTGTATTTGCACACAGCATGATTTTAAAACCGATTTCTTCTGCTTCTTTTAAGGAAATTAGCGGAGTTTTGCCGCCCTCTACTAAATTAATAACCTGCGGGATTCCTTTTAGTGAACTTGTAATTTGCCGTAATTGTTCAACTGTATTTGGTGCTTCTACAAAAATAATATCGGCGCCTGCTTCGTAATAGGCAAAAGCCCTGTCTATCGCGTCTTCCACACCATTGACAGCAATTGCATCAGTGCGTGCCATTATCGCGAGATTTTCATCTTTCCTGGCATCTAAGGCAGCCTTGATTTTCCCTACCATTTCTTCCTTAGAAATGACTTCTTTTCCGTTAAAATGACCGCATTTCTTTGGTGATACCTGATCCTCCATCTGAATGGCTGCGACACCTGCGCGTTCAAACTCTTTTACAGTCCGAATGACATTTATCGCATTACCGAACCCAGTGTCTCCATCTACTACAATCGGAATATTTGTAACGTCGGCCATTCTTGCAACAATATCAACCACTTCCTTTAGAGAAGTAAGTCCAACGTCAGCCCAGCCAAGCTGCGCATTGGATATACCAGCTCCCGTTGCGTAAATCGCCTTAAAGCCAATTTCTTCTATTAATTTTGCAGACATCGCATCATAGGCACCAGGAAGGATAAAGGAACCTGGTTCATGAAGCAGCTTTTGAAAATCTTTACATTTATTCATAGAGTTAATCCTCCAACTTTTAAAATAGGACGAGAAGAGGGAGCCTCCTCGGAGATACGCTGATGCCAAACAATCGATAGCCTCCCAAATATATATAGCGGCAGTTCTGAAACAGGTTTGAGAGATTTTTCTTCCACAATCACTTCTGTAGGCATAGATGAATTTCCCATACTAATGGTTACCGCATACTTTCCGGGGGCAGGAAGTGTATAGAATGGATTCAGTTTAAAGGTTTGACCATCCCACATTCCTTCTACTTCATACAAACAGCCAAGAAAATCTGGCAGTTCTTCTACATTGCCTGCAACTAATCTTTCACGTATGCTGGTAGAGCTGATTTTCTCGCCACGGCATGCTACTTTTTCCACCTTTGTCACATCAATGATTCCCCCGGAATCATTCTTCAAACGCTCTAAATTTCCGATTCCCATAGAGCCATAAGTAAAATCAAAACCAGCAACTGCATGGATAACCCCTAGATTGACCAGATAATCTTTAACATATTGTTCAGGTGATAGTGCGGCAAATTCCCTAGTGAATTCAACAATATAAAACGTATCGACACCAAGCCCCCGAAGAATTTTCTCCTTAACAGAAAGGGGGATTAAATAGTCAATTTGTTTTTCCCCATTAGTTAGGACAGACTTTGGATGTGGAAAGAAACTCATAACTGCGAGCGATACACCCTTATCTTTCGCTTTCCGTAAAGCTGTTTTAATTACTTCTCGATGTCCGTAATGGAGTCCATCAAAAAAACCAAGGGCCATTACACATGCGTTTGCCTTTCCCTGCCAATCTGCTAAAGTATCACGGTTTATATAGATCGTTTCCATACAGTCTCCTTTCTTCTTGATTAAGATTTTTTTTGGTAGATTAGCAGCATTCTAATACCTTAGTGCATTCGATTCTAAACCGGATAGAACGCGACCATAATTTTCTTTGGTGATTAAAGGTGAAAGCGTTCTGTGTGAATATAGCGTCCAAAAATCACGGAAAATCCTTTGCAGCGGATGACCTTCATATACATAACCAGAACCGCTTGCAAGAATTAAAATATCGAGTGCTTCTTTACTTACTTGATTGGCATAACCGATATCTGCTAGTGCCTTCACTCGTGCTGGCTTATCCATGAAATTACCGCTGGCAGCCCAAGCATCTAATTCATCGGCCACACGGTAGTAATGCATGGAAGCGGTGTCAATTTTCAACGCAGCTTCGGCAAGTAAAGAATGTAGAGTAGGTGAATCTACTAAATTTTCTACACCAATATGGGCAGCCTTTCGATTTGGAAGCGTTACTTGGAAAAATTCTAATGCTGCCTTGGCCAATCCTAATCCTGGCAATGCAAGTGATAAAGCTAGAGCTGGAAAAAGTGCTGTATTATATAAAGGTATATCCCTGAGATGATCTGATTTAAATTGTCCATTCAATACATCGGCAAATGAAACAACTCGATGATCTGGAATAAAGACGTTCGTCATTTTTACGCTGTTACTTCCTGTACCCTTCAACCCCATAACATGCCAGTCATCCATAATCTCTAATTCTTCGAAAGGAAGTGTCATTAAGGCTTGATCTACGAGGTTTCCTCCATCATCCCTGATTGCCATTCCGAAGTATCCCCAAGTCGCATGAAGTGATCCTGAGCAGAACATCCAGAAACCTTCTTCGATTAAATATCCACCCTCAACTTTTCTGGCAATACATTTTCTAGGTTCATAGACTCCTGCGAAAAGAACATTATCCTCATTCTCTCCATATATTTCTTGATGCGTTTTTTCCGTAAATGATTCCGCCACCATCAGTTCTCGAATAGCACAAAGTGATAGAATCCAGCCTGTTGAAGCACAGCCGCGGGAAATTTCAACAATAACATCAGAATAGGTTCTCATACTCGTTTGATAGCCGCCATAAATTTGTGGACGAAGTAACTTGAAAAGTCCAGCTTCTTTTAATTCATTTATGGTTGCTTCAGGAATTCTGCGAATTTCTTCCGTTTCTTTAGCTCTTTCCTTCAGCTTTGGAACAAGTGCTTTGGCTTTATCTACAAGGTAAGCATCACTATAGGCTACTTTGTTCATTATAAAATCCCCTTTTCAATTTTATTTCGCTTATTCGTTTAAGATCTTAGTTAAATTTTAGAAAATTACAAAACTTTTTTATAGGGTAAAAACCTTTCAATTTTCAAATGTTTTTAGATAACTTTTATTAGTTTTTTGGTGATAAATCAGTAGTTTTGTCCCAAAAATCAGAAAAAGTTAGGAATCTTTTATGAATTCAATAGTTCCTTTGTTTTGATAAATTTCGCTGCTTTTTCCCCTGCAATTTTTCCAAATACAGATCCAGCCATCAGTCCTGCACCACCTGGGTAGTTAAAATAAAACAAACCTCCTACTAATTCTCCAGCAGCATATAGTCCTGGAATAGAGTTGGATAATACATCTTGAACTTCTGTCTTTGGGTTAATTTTTAAGCCGCCAAAAGTAAAGGTAATGCCGCAGGTAACCGCATAGGCCTCAAACGGGCCTTCCTCAAACGTGTTTGCCCAATTTGATTTTGGTATCGGTAACCCTTCTGTACACCTGCCGTCTTTGATATTTGGATTAAACGGAATATCTTTCCGAATCGACGCATTGTACTCTTTGACCGTTTGTAAGAACCCTTCAGGATTAACGCCCTCGAGTTTTTCAGCTAATTCCTCTAGTGTAGCGGCTTTTACTTTGGTAACTTGCCTGCCTTTGTATTCTTCTCGTAATAGTCGAGATGTTTTTTGGTCAAAAATCTGCCAGGCAAATTGTCCCGGCTGTTCAAGAATTAACCTGCCATATTTTGCATACGTGTAATTCCGGAAATCAGCTCCCTCATCCACAAAGCGTTTTCCTTCTGCGTTTACCATGATTCCAAAAGGATAGCTAAGTTTTTGAAAGCCTTCCGTAAAATCCGGAAGATACCTGTCTCCTCCGACCGAATGACAGCCCGACCAGTTACCGCTGGCAAGAGCGCCAATGTTTAATGCCATTTGAATACCTTCACCGGTGTTAAAACGGCTCCCTCTAGCATGAGCCAAATCCCATTTTGGTCCTAAGTATCGCGTCCGCATTTCAGGATTTGCGTGAAAGCCTCCAGAGGCCAAGATCACTGCTTTAGCATGTACCTTTGTTGTTTTGCCATTGTGCTTAAAAATCACTCCATGTACACCCTGGTCATCATGGATTAGCTCAGTCGCCATGGCATTGAATAGGGTTTGGACACCTAAAGAAGATGCTTCTTTGTGCAGGGTTTCCACTAATCCCGGTCCACCGCCTACGGATTCAACAATCATTCCGCCCCAGAACTTAAATTTATCGTCAACCTTAAAGGCTTGACGACCATATATAGGCACCCAGCGTACCTTATGGGAGGTGAGCCATTTCATCGTTTCAAAGCTTTTCCCCGTAAGAATCGAGGCCAATTCCGGGTCGGTCCGATAATTTGTAACACGACACATATCTTCATAAAATTCTTCCTCGGAATAGACTCCAAAATCTGATGACTCGATATCTTCTGGAGAAAGATCTGGCATAATCTCCTTTAAATCTTCGACACCATTATAAGCAAACCGAATGGAACCATGAGTATAGGTGCTGTTTCCTCCTTTTTCAGCTTCTGGTGATTTTTCAATTACCAAAACACTCGCGCCATTTTCCCTTGCGGATATCGCTGCGGACATAGCAGCATTTCCCGCACCAACTACAACAATATCTGTTTCATAAATTCTGTTATCACTCACTACAATCTGCCTCTCTTTCCTAAGGTGGACACTTCCACCTAAAAATCTCTTTTAAAAAAGCTGACTCAATTACTTTTGAGTCAGCTTTCTAAATCCAGCCCCAGCGCCCAGCGACTAGTGTACTTCGCTAAACGGGCACTTGTGCCATTTGTATTTAAGCCTCAATTGTTGGTTTGTTCATGTCCTTGTCCATAACGGAATCGCCCCAATAGGTGTTTGCAATGGAATGATCCTCTTCTGTCCACTCAACAGGCTCCCAATCCGGTTCAAAAATTAAATAGGAATTACTAAACAATTCAACACGGCAGCCACTGCCTGGATCAATTACATATAAGTATAATGCTTGAGAAACCCCGTGTTTACCAGGGCCGATGAACTTAATGCCTTCTTCGCTTAATATATCAGCTGCCCGCAGGACATCCTGTGCGTTATCCAGCCAATAGGAAATGTGATGAAGCTGGTTAGGCGTCTTTGCCTGTGGTCTTGTGATAACAGCTATGTCATGAACGAGAGGTGTTACACTCATCCAGCCGGCTAAGGTTGTTTCATTGTTATACCTCACATATTCACGCAGCTTAAAACCTAATTGATTGCCCAAGTAATCAAGGATTTCTTGTACATCCATGGATGTAGCAATATTTACATGGTCAAATCTTCTAGGTGAGCAGCCACGTGCCCAAGCCTTGTATGTTTGATTTTTCAAGACTGAACGTCTTTTTTCATCTGCTTTCGGTTTTTCTACATCATAATAAATTTCAAAGGAATGCTGACTTGGCAGTTTAAAACGAATCGCTCTTCCTTGACCAGTCTCTTCTCCTGCTTCAATCCATTTTACTTCTGTTCCGGCTTTTTCAAGCAGCTGAGCAAAACCTTCTACATCTTCTGGTCGTTTTGTTCTCCAGCCGATATGATCAACATATCCTCTATCCCCCGCTGTTAATGATAGTGAGTGGTGTTCAAAATCACCCCATGCACGTAAATAATACGTTCCATTTACTTCCTCCGTTACTTCTAAACCGATTACATCACGGAAAAACCAAAGTGATTTTTCAAGATCCGGTGTAACGAGTGCGACATGCCCTAACTTAGCAATTTCAGGTAAATACATTCTACATTCCTCCTTTTTTTCATTAAATGATATCTGCAAAATAATTTTGAATGAGTTGATTAAAGCTTTCTTGCTTTTCGATTTGAGTCCAGTGACCGCATTTACCGTATACATGGAGTTGTGAATTCGGCAGATGTGAGAGCAAGTAATAGCTGGACTCTACCGAGCAAACCATATCATCACGACCATGAACGAGCAGGACAGGATGCTCAATTCTTCTTAGTGCTGTTACAGGAACAGGTACCGCAGCAGTTGCGAAAATAGAATCATTGGAAATACGGACATCTGGTTTCATGGCTGTTTCATATCGATAATCAGTAATCGCATCAATGATTGGTGCCATTTCCTCCGCATCATATACAAACCAGCTCATAATTTGCCGCAATTTCTTTGGTGATGGATTGTCATAAAAACCTTTCGCACGAGCTAATTCTGGGCTTAATTTGGTATTTGGTGTTCCTCCCGGTCCCATCAAAACCACTTGGTCAAAACGTTCCGGATGTTCTAATAGAAGCTCAAGTGCAATGGAACATCCCAACGAATTCCCCACTAAATGGGCCTTTTGAACACCCAATTCATCTAGAAGCTCCATGAGTTGATTTACCCATAAATCCATCCATCCTTGCCTATTCTTTGGCAATGTCTCAGGATGGCTGCTGTTTCCAAACCCTAAAAGATCTGGTGCAAGACAGTCATATGTCTCAGAGCATGCTTTTAAGGCATAGCGCCAGTTTGCAAACGATGTAACACCTGGTCCAGAGCCATGTAAAAATAAAATCACTTCCGAATTCCCTTCACCAGCACGATTTAAATAGGTTTCAAAATTAGCCGTTTTAATTGATTGTTGAGTAATGTTTGTCAAATTACTATTCTCCTCCTTGCAAATATAAAAGTTTTTTTAGAAAATCCCTCTTGGATGAAATCCCTTACATTTTTTTTAACATTTAGATATAGAGAAGTTTATCTATTACTGAAATTTTAGAAAATTTAATCGTTTATTTCTAGAATAAAAAGTATTTGATTATTATTCATTTTTCAGTAGTTTTTTGTTGGATTGTTGACAGATTAACAAAAAACTTCAGCTAATTGAGTGTCGTTTCCATAAAAAAAAGCCCAAAATGGGCTCAAATAATTTTGGAGATTCGATTTATCACTTCGTTCAAATTAATTCGGGATCTCTACTGTTCCTGTATCGACTAGATCTTTCTGATCTTTCTTCACTAATCTTAAGGTAAATAGGGTAATCAGACTGACAAGTAAGCACCCCGCAATGATAAACATCGCTTGTTTAAAATCGAAAATACCCATTAACATTGGGCCCATGAAACCGCCAAGTGAAGAAAGTGTACTCACTAATGCAATTCCAGCTGGAGCGGTTGATTCAGAAAAGAAAAAGGTGATATAGGCATAGAAAGTTCCGGATATTCCATAAAGTCCTGCTGAAGTAATTGATAGCATTAATACCATCAGCGGCACGCTTGAAACGAATGCACATCCTATGAACCCAATCATAGCAATTGAAACACATGCGCCTAAATGCAATTTATGCCTGCCCGTTCTATCTGCATTCCACCCTGTAAAAAGTATGGATGGAATCGCGATAATTGAAGGAATCATAGCCAGCCAGCCAATTTGCATATTGGTTGTTTCAGAAGATGAAAGTGATTTAATGATCGTAGGCATCCAATACGAGAGAGCATTCACCGCAACAAATCCAGCAATATTAAATAAAGCTAATTTCCAAACTTTCGATTCCTTTAACATACCAAGATGTGATGATTTATTTAATTTTGCACTTAGGTTTCTTTCTTTAACAAGCTCATCTTCAAGCCATGTTTTTTCCTTTTCTGTTAACCATTTGGCGTTAACAGGACGGTCTGTCAAGTAAAACAAAACCACAATACCTAATAGAACTGCAGGTATGCCCTCTAAAATAAACATCCACCGCCAGCCTGATAATCCTCCCCAAGTCACAGTATCCATGATCCAGGTAGAAAGAGGCGCACCGATTAATGCACTTAATGGCAAGGCAACAAAAAAGAGAGCAGTTGCCTTACCTCTTTCACGGGCTCTAAACCAATACGTTAAGTAAAGAATAATCCCTGGGACAAACCCTGCTTCTGCAGCACCCAATAAAAAGCGCAAAATATATAAGTGGGTCGCAGATTGGATAAACCCAGTTAATACGACTACAATACCCCAAGTAATCATAATACGGGCAATCCAAAGCCGTGCACCAACTTTGTGTAAAATCAGGTTGCTCGGGACTTCAAAGATGAAATAACTGATAAAGAATAAACCAGACAATAATCCAAACGCTTCAGCCGTTAATGCTAAATCTGCATTCATCTCCAAAGCTGCATATCCCAAATTAACGCGATCCAAGAAAGCAACGACATAGAGAATTAAAATAAACGGCAGTATTCTTCTCATTGTTTTCTTTACAGTACTTCTTTCAACGGTATTAATAGATGAAACTTGATTCAAATAAATCCCTCCCAGATTCTTGTATCAAAAAAGAAAACCCTTACATTTGTAAATATTAGAAAATTCCAACTATATAAACTAGAGTAAAACTCATTGAACTTTCTACTATTTTCAACTAGTTTATATTGGTTTTTTGATACTTCCTCTGGAAAAAAGAGCAATCAAACATGAATGCTCTACCAACTTAACTCTCTATTCTTATATCTCTAGCTCCCCTAAAGCTAAGAGTGAATCTAAAATCAATAGTAACTGATAGCTTTGTGATGAATCTCGTAAATCTTTATTGATTAGACTTTCTATCTTGTTAACCCGATACATAAGACCACTCATCGATAAAGACAAATCCTCCATCGTTTGCTGAAGTTTTCCACCATTTGATAAAAAAACATAAAGTGTTTTCATTAATTCCTTTTGTTTGCTCTCACCCAATTTATAAAGGGGTCCTAACTCTTGTTTGGCAATTTTCTTAATCCCGCTAACATTTTTCGAATTAATCAAGATACCAACAATCCCCAAATCTTTAAAATGAATAATTCTCTTCTCCGTAGACATTCTAAGGCTGATAAGTGATTCATCCAAATACTCCAAAATATGTTCAATTTCCTCAGAATTGTCACTAACTCCAATTTTAAATTTGTAAGAGGAATGAGTTGTTTCAATATGTTTTAAGACTTTTTCCATATTTGGTAAAATGTTTGACAACTCAGGTATCAGCATAATGATTTTACCTTCATATTGACCGATGAGTGCTTTATATCCCTGAATGTCAAGGTATTTAGCAATTGATTCTAAGATTTGATCATAGTGCTCATTACTATCTTTTGCAGTTTTACCATTCTCTTTATAGTCAATAGCTGCAATATAAAATGGAGTTTCAAGGTCCACCCCCATATAACGGCCACGATTGATGATTTCCTCTCTAGAGGAATACTGTCCCTTTAAAATTTGTTCTAAAAAATATCCTTTCATTTTTTCAAGCGCTTCAAAGCTCGTCTTTTCATTTAAAAGGTATAAAGAAGCTGCATTTGCTACCCGCTCAATAAACATAATATTATTCTCAGAGCTTTTCTCTGTTTCTTTTAAATATAGAAACGTACAATACCCAATTACTTTTTTTTGTACAATGATTGGAGTTATAAGTCGTTCTTGGTTTTCTGTTTTTAATCTTGTTGTCTCTTTAAATAGAGGAAGTATTTTGTTATTTTTTCTACTTTTTCGAATTAAACTCTCTTTCAGTTCTTTACTTAAACTGCTATACTCGTCCTCTTCCATTCCTGAGTAAACAATTTTCTGAAAGCTTAAATCCTCGATTGATATGGGTATTTTTAATAGCCCAAATGCAGAATCGGCAATATCCTGCAAATTGCTTCCATTAGAAATACTTTCCGTTAATTTCTTATGAAATTTAGACACCTTATCGATATAATTGCGCTGCTCTAACAATTGCTCGTACGTATACTCTAATTCTTCAATTATATTACTTTCATTATAGAATTTTAGCTCTTCCTGAATCTCTATTCCCCAATCTTCCTGGAGCTTCATTTCGAAACAGCATTCAGCGTCCCCTTTGGCTATACAACTAATTTCCTTTACAATCGCACTCTTTTTACAAATTGTAGACATATAGCCACTTGCATACCCTGTTAAAGTATGACAGACAGGCGTATCCGATTTTCCATGATGTTTAAGATGCTCATATGCTTCAAATGAATGGATCCACTTCCCTTTTGCTCTGATTGTTTTTATATTTTCTGAATCAACCAATTCAATAAATCTTTCAGACTGGACATCTCCAATATGTCCTGAACTTAAATGGAGAACCGAGGCTTGTTTAATAAGATATTCTATTGAGGTACTAGTTACCATTGCTTCTTCAGCATCACTGACACCCAAGTTCCAACCATAACGAAGCAAAAACCCCTTGGCTCTCTTTGACCCTAAGTTCTCTATTATTCCCTTACGTAATAGTCCAAAGGCTCCAGCTGTGGTTAGAATTTTTTTATTTCCATCTTCTATGTAGTTTGGTTCCAGTAGATTGCCAGAGTTACCCTTCATAAACTCACCTTTTTCCCATTAAAGATTAAGTATTAAAAAGATTGATTTCATATCTTAGTTAATTATTAATTTAAAATAAAGACTCCTTACATTTTTACATACAAGGAGTCTTAATCTTTTATAGCGTGTTTCTATTTCTTGAAGGTAGCAGTTACCGCCCCTATATTTTCAAATTCAGCTGTGAATGTATCTCCATCTTCAATCGGAATTGCTTTTGAAAGTGCTCCTGAAAGAATTACTTCACCAGCATAAAGAGAAATTCCGTAGCTTCCGAGTGCATTGGCTAACCAGGCAACGGCTTCGGCCGGGTGTCCCATCACTGCTGATCCAAATGCTGAGTCCAAAAATTCACCATTTCTAGATACTGTCATAGCAACCTTTGCCAAATCTAAATCATCTAGTTTAGCGTTTGTACTTCCAATAATTGCACCAGCGGATGAACCATTGTCTGCAACTGTATCCTCAAATTTGATTTGCCAATCTTTTATTCGGCTGTCAATAATTTCAAGGGCAGGTACAACATAGTCCGTAGCGTCAATCACATCGTTCATCGTCACACCCGGACCTGTTAAATCCCTTTTCAGAACAAACGCAATCTCAAATTCAATCCTCGGCTGAATAAATTTATTAAGACTAATCGTGTCACCATCTCCATACATCATGTCATTTAGGAGATGGCCATAATCTGGTTCGTTAACATTAAGCATTTCCTGCATTGCTTTACTTGTTAGCCCAATCTTTTTTCCAACTATTGCAGCACCGTTTTCTACCTTTTGGCGAATTTGGTAAAGCTGGATTTTATAAGCATCATCAACAGAAATCTCTTCTGTTGATGATGTGAATGGGGCAATCGGTTTTTTCTCATTTTCCGCTTCCATTAAAGCAGTTGCTGCTTTTTGAATATCCATTACAGCTGTCCCCTTTTCAATTAAAGTGTTAATTATACCGTAATTGCCTTTTCTTCTACTAAAGCTCGGTACTTTCCACTGTAAAATACAAGCGGTTCAGCATCTTCTAAATGGATATCTGTCACTCTTCCAATGAATAGCGTGTGATCGCCTTCAAGATGTTCTGCAGACACCTCACAGGCAATTTGTGCAACTGCTCCCTTTATGACAGGCTTTCCATCAAGGCGGTCAAACTCCACTTCGCGGTGTTCCTTCAACTGGCCTGCAAAAATCATCGAAAGTTCCTGTTGTTCAGCAGCTAAAATATTGACTGAAAAGGTTTTGCTTTGTTTAATTTTCTCAAGAATCCTAGCTTTTTCTCCAATTGAGATAACAACCAGTTTCGGATCAAGTGACACGGACATGAAAGCATTAGCTGTCATCCCATGCACATCTCCTTCCAAATCTGTAGCAATGACAGTTACTCCTGTTGCAAATTTTCCCATCGCACTTCGAAATTGACGATCATCCATTTTACTAACCTCTCTTCTATAAAATTAATCTACTATATTCTTAAGCTTCAATAGTCGGATTGTTTTCTGGCACCGTGTCTGTTTGATCGCCCCAGAAGGTAAAGCCTACATCCATCTCATCTAAAGTCCACACAATCGGCTCCCAGTCTGGTTCAAAAATCAAATAGCCATTGGTGAACAATTCCAACCGAACTCCACTTCCTGGGTCCACAACATAGATATACATTGCTTGAGATATACCATGCTTACCTGGACCTTTAAACTTTAGTCCATGTTCTGTTAAGATATCTGCTGCACGAAGAAGGTCTTGGGCATTGTCCAGCCAGTAAGACAGGTGGTGAATTTGATGTGTTGAAGGTGAGAATGGATCATGACTTACCGCAATATCATGTACCAGTGGTGTTACGCTTAGCCATGCACCAATTAACGACTCATCCGGAGCTTGAACGCATTCTCTCATTTTAAAGCCTAACTTTTCCATTAAATAATCTGAAATAACATTAGCTTTTAATGAAGATAGGATATTAACATGGTCAATTCTTCGAGGTGATACACCTCGCTCCCATGATCTATACGTTTGATTTTTTAATACTGAACGTTTGGATGGCTCAGCTAAGGTTTTTTCCATGTCATAGTAAATTTCAAACCGGTGCTCACTTGGCAATTTAAAGCGAATCGCTCTACCTTGCCCTGCTTCCACTCCAGCCTCCACCCAGCTTACTTCTGTGCCTGCTTCTTGAAGTAAATGAGCAAATTGCTCCACATCTTCGGGACGTTTTGTTCTCCATGCGATATGATCAACATACGACTTTTCGCCCGCTGTTATGGATAATGTGTGATGTTCGAAGTCACCCCATGCACGTAAATAATGTGTGCCATTCACTTCTTCTGTTTCTTCTAATCCAATCAATTCCTTAAAGAACCAAAGTGATTTTTCAAGGTCTGACGAAACTAAAGCTACGTGTCCTAACTTTGCGATTTCTGGTAAACTCATATTATTTTCCTCCTAATTGTTTCTTATTCGAATCTTCAGAGTACAGAAAGCCTTTTCATTTCAGATTAGACAAAATAGGTATTCGGTTCTTGGCCACAAAGGACTCTTCCATATGTTTCTATTAAACTTGATGGTGTAATGAAACCATGTAAGTGCATGGCGAAAAAGTCACGGTAGACTAATTGTAAAGGATTATTATGGTAGGTAAACATGGAACCGACTCCAGCAACTAGAAGATCAATCGCTTCCTTGCATAATTGATTTACATAGCCGAAATCTGCCTTCACTTTTACAATTTCAGCAGTATCCATTACTTCTCCGCGTTCAGCATAGCTATCAATTTTATCCACAGCACGGTATAAAAACATTTCAGCAGTATCAATTTTCAATTGTGCTTGGGCAACCTGGTGATGTGTGATTGGTGCTTCATTTTGTTTATGATAAAAGGTGTTTCCAATTCCAGCATTCGGAAGTCTTTCCATATAGAGATCCATCACAGCCTGTGCAAGCCCTAATGCCGGCCCTACAATCGATAAAGTAAGTGATGGAACAAAGGAAGATTTGTATAAAGCAACATCCTTAAGCGGATCGATTAAGTAATGGCCTTTACTCGCTAGACGATCCAATGATACCCTGTGTTCAGGTACAAATACATTTTGAATTCTACAGCTATTGCTGCCGGAACCCTTTAGTCCCATAACATGCCAGTCATCAAGGATCTCAAGTTCTTCACGAGGAATAACCATAATGGCCATTTCCATTCCGCCATTTTCATCTGCTAATGGGAATCCAAAGTAGCACCAGTCAGCATGAGGGCTTCCGGAAACAAATGGCCATTGAGCTTCTTCAATGTAATAGCCGCCCTCTACTTTTTTGATATCACATTTAATAGGTTTAAAATTTCCTGCAAGGACTACATCTTTGCCAGAATTATAGATTTCATTCAGTGCTTTTTCTCCAAAGGTGTAAGAAATCATATAATCTCGAATATTACTTAGACATACGAACCAACCGGCTGAACCATTCCCGCGGGATATTTCCGTAACGACCTCCGTAAACGCTCTCATATTTGTTTGATAGCCGCCAAACATATGTGGTCTAAGTACTTTCAAAAGACCCTGATTTTTCAATTCGTCAACAATAACATCAGGGATTCTGCTATTCTTATCAATGTCATCACTATACTCTCTAAGTTTAGGAATAAGATCCCTCGCTCTTTCTACCAATACATTTTTGGTTTCCAACACACTTTGTTCCATAATGATTACCTCCTGCAAAATAGTGGATATATTACCTCTCTTGCACTTTTTTAGTTAAATATATGCTGTGTTGTATCTACATTCTGGTATTTTCCGATTACTGCTTCGGCGATTCGAAGCAGATGTCTTTCCATTAGCTTTTTTGCTAATTTAGAGTCTTTCTCTTTCAAGCTATAGTAGATCATCCAGTGTTCAGTTTGTGATTGTTTTCTTCTATCCTTTGAAAATAAAACTACTGGGTTGCCAACATAATTGAGGTAATCCCAAAGCTGCTTGGCAAGACTAAGTGCATATGTTAACTTGGAGGCTTCATAAATAGTCCGGTGAAACTCAATATTAAGAGCAGAATACTCATCCTCAGATATATCTGGATTATCCATCATCGTCAATGTCTCTCTCATATATGTAAGTTCTTCTTCGTTGAGCTTAAATGCAGCACGTTCTGTCATTAAGGCATCCAGATTTGCACAAACCAATAACCGTTCTAAAACGTCACTTTGCTGTGGTCTTTTAACATAAACCCCTACTTGAGGGATAATAGAAAGAAATCCCTCTTGTTCAAGCTTCGCTAATGCCTTATGAACGGGAGTTCTGCTTATGTTCAGATGTGCAGTAATTTCATTAACATTAATAGCAGATTCAGGTTCCCATGTACCATCAATAATTTGCATTTTAATATATCGATATGCCTGATCTATTTTCATTTTTCAATACACCCTTTATCCTCTTTTTGTTTATGTTCCCTTAATAATAAGGTAATGGATTCAACGGTATATTTAAATAGATAAATACTATCAATATATTAATTCTTATAATTCACCGTTGAAAAAATCTGATGTAAGTTTAAGAAATCTCTCTTTTTGCTCAACCTGCGCCCAATGTCCACAACGTTTAAAAATATGGAGCTGTGCATTTGGTAAATAATCCATCACATAAAGACTGCTTTGAAGCGGTACAAATCTATCTTGATGTCCATGTATAAGTAAAATTTCATGATTCATTTCTTTAAGTGCTGAAGGTGGGACCAGCATATCTGACAAGTGGGACTTTGAGAAATTTTCCTCATAGGATTTGCGAACATCCGGTCTTAAGAACAGCTCTAATCGCTCAGAAACGATTTTCTCAAGTTTATCCTCAAGAATACTTTTATCATATAAGAACCAGCTCAATAAGTTTTTAAAGGCAACTGGATCCGGATCTTTGTGGAAGTTTGCTAATTTAGCCAACTCAGGAGTAGGTTCTTTTAATCCTCCGCCTGCTCCCATTAAAACGACACGGTCAAACCGTTCTGGAGCATACATTAAAAGGTGAAGAGCGATAACACCTCCAAGAGAGTTTCCAACTAAATGGGCTTTATCAACCTCTAAAGCATCCATTAGCTCAATTACCTGCTTAACCCTGATATTCATCCACTCTGCCCCATTTTTCGGGTAATTCTCAGGATGATCGGTATTTCCAAATCCATAGATATCAGGTGCCACTACATGGAATTCCCCTTTAAAATGAGGTAATATTTCCTTCCAATTTGACTGGGCACTTACCCCTGGGCCACTGCCGTGAAGAAAAATAATGGTCTCAGATGACTTCTTATCTCCACCCTCATTAATAAAAGTTTGATAGTTTCCGGTTTGAATTTTTCTAGTATTAACATCCGACATACTTCATAACCTCACTTTCTTAAAATACTTTAAGTCAGTAGTGCTCCTCTTAACTAAAATTTCAGTTTTGTGTTTTATAACATATAAACAGTGTAAACTCCATTGTAAAAGCGCTTTCATTAACTAACTATAATTTTACCTCCACATTCACTACTTGTCAATTAATTCTAAATATTTTATTAATTAAAAATCAAGAAAGTAGACAGACTAATGGAATCTATCCCAAAACCAACAAAAACTATTAATATAAAAAAAGGATGTACAAAAAATCTTTGTAACATCCTCTCATCCATATAATGTTAATGATTTAAAGTAGCCTCTAAATCCTTGTTCGGTTTCCTAACCGCTATCGCCCATATCAAAGCCAAGATAATTAATCCGATTGCACTTACAGCTAATGGGAATCTGCCAATATCCTGATTAAATATGTTCTGTACCATTTGAAATCCAAATGGCCCTAAAATACCGCCTAAACCCTGGCCTACAACAACTAACCCTACTGCTGGCGGGGCACCAGAAGGAGTAAGTTCTGAAACTTTAGTGAATACCCCTGGAAGTCCAATTCCCATTGCAAACCCACCAATAATACTACCAACAAAAATCATTGTTAAGGTTGGTGAGAAATAACAGATCGCCATCCCAATCCCTGTTACTAAAACGCCTGCAGGCAGATAGAAGGTTGGCAGTGCATGTTTTATCTTTCCAAAAATAAACCCAGCTATCAGCGTACCAAAAGTGAATACGGAGATTGCCATACCTGCTTCTGTTGCATTACCTAGTTGGTCCCCCTGAATAACAACAGAAATATTTGTTACATAACCAAAAATCAAACCAGAATAAAATACCTGTCCTAAACATACCCAATAAATTGCTTTCGGAAGCTTGACTTTAGCCTTTGAGCTAGTCGTTTCTGAAAATTGTTTCTTCTCAGGTTCAGGAAGATACAACATGGTAATAGCTAAAATCCAAATTGGGAAAAGGTATGTTAGGAAACCATATTGCCAACCAAAAGAATCAGCTAAAATCCCGCCGCCTAACTGGAAGAATATTGCCCCAATACAAGCAACCGTGGAAGTTCCAAAACCAATTAAGAAATCTCTTTCTCTGCCGTCAAAGAAATCTGTAATCACATCTATTGATAACGGCATTGTTATCCCTACACCTAGCCCTAAAAGTCCTCTCATCGCAATAATTAATGGCAGGTTATCTATGAAGGTTGGGAGTATCCCACCAATAATAAATAAGGTCAAACCGATAAATAACAATGTTTTCTTTTTAAACACTTTTGTAAGTTTTCCATAAAAAAGTGCGGGAACGATTTGTATGAGACCTGGAAAAGTAGCAACCAACATGACAATTGTTGGATCATATTCAGGAAATGCCTTAATGATGTCAGCCATAATGGATCCTGCTACACCAGCAGCTACATCTTGGAACGCTAGAATGACGACTAAAAACTTAAGCATATTTTTACTGATATTCTTTGCCATTTAGATCCTCCCTATAATTGTTTTCATTTTCTAAAAATGATAACCTCTGCTGCCCTTGTGGCCTGCAAGAAACAACAGCTAAAATTTCAGTTTTAGTTACACTAAAATTTTAATATTTTATTCTTTTACGATTTACCGGTGAAAAGCGTAAAAAAAGCGCTTTCTTTTACTAACTGTAATTCTACAATCGGTATATACACTTGTCAATGTATTCATAATGTTTTTTATTTTCTGAATAATTACTATTAGATTATCCAATAGAAAATGAAAAAAACGCTGAAAATTCAGCGTTTTTTATCTAATTTGTTTATACCCAAATAAATATAGAATAACTTCATTAAATGCACCTGAATCTATTTATCTGAAATATTACTTCAATTACCTAACTTTACAATTAGAATTCCGAGAGAAAGGGAAATCTAAGTTTCCCTCTCCTTTCAGACAATAATAATCTATATTTCTATAATATCAGAGTATTAAAAATAAATACTTGTTATTCGTAAGAAATGTAACCGCATTCAATAAAAATATTGATATATCAATGAATTATTTTGAGTCTTTTGTATTTAAAGTGTTAGAAAATATGTTATATTCTAATAAATGAAAATGGGGAGTGAGAAAATGAATTCACTAATACAGCGTGCCTATAATTTTAATGCAGGACCTTCCGCCCTTCCACTTGAGGTGCTTGAAAAAGCCAAGCAGGAACTTATTGATTTTCGTGGCACCGGTATGTCAATCATGGAGCTAAGCCACCGAAGCGCAGCCTATGAAGAGGTACATAATAATGCCATTGCCCTTCTAAAAGAATTGTTATCTATTCCGGAAGATTATGAGGTACTTTTTCTGCAGGGTGGAGGAAGTCTCCAGTTTTCAATGGTTCCCATGAACTTTTTGAGGCCTGGGGAAAAAGCAGGCTATATAATGACAGGTTCTTGGTCTGAAAAAGCCTTTTCAGAGGCAAAGTTATTTGGGAATCCTTATCATGTTGCCAGCACAAAGGAAAGCCATTATCGCCGAATCCCTTCTTTTGACGAATTGAAGTACAATTCAACGGATGCCTATATACATCTAACATCTAATAATACTATCTATGGTACTCAGTGGCGTGACTTCCCAGATACAGGTGATGTTCCACTGATTGCTGATATGTCCAGTGATATCTTATCTAAGCCTTTTGATGTCAGCAAGTTTGGCTTAATTTATGCCGGTGCTCAAAAAAATCTTGGTCCTTCCGGCGTTACAGTGGCAATCATTCGCAAGGATATGATTGCAAAAGCTAATCCTAACATCCCGACAATGTTAAGGTATAGCACCCACTCAAAAAACAACTCTTTATATAACACACCTCCGACATTTGGAATCTATATGCTTGGTGAAGTTTTGAGCTGGATAAAAGAATTAGGCGGAATTAATTCCATTACTGAACGTAACGAGGATAAAGCGAAACTTATATATGATGCAATCGACCAAAGCAATGGTTTTTATATTGGTCACGCTGAACCTGAAAGCCGTTCACTAATGAATATTACATTCCGAGTAAACGATGAAGTACTGGAGAAGAAATTCTTAAGTGAGGCTAAAAGCGAAGGATTCGTCGGTGTTAATGGACATCGCTCTGTTGGGGGCTGCCGGGCATCCACCTATAACTCTGTCCCATATGCAACATGTAAAGCTTTTAGTGAATTCATGGTACAATTTCAAAATAATAATCAATAAACAAAATGAGGGAAATAGGTTTACTTATTTCCCTTTTTTATTTTTCGGTATAATCGATATCCTCTTCGAACACTGTTGACAATAAAAAATGGAATTGGTGGGTGATATTTAGAAATAAGCGGCAAATAAATTTTATAATACGCTTTTTTCAAGTCATCCCACTTACGGCATTTACCATGCTTATAAAAATCCGAAACATCCACAATATATCCTCTTCCATTACTCATAACGACATTTTTTCCATGGACATCAAACGGATTTAATCCCACTGAACGAGCATATGCTATCCCCTCATCTACATCCCGGATAACAGTTTCAGGGATACGGATGCCTTTTACAACCGCATCGAATAAATTCATCCCTTCTATCCTTTTTAAAATCAAATAATTATCTCCATAGTCAATTAATGAGGAAAAGGATTCATGTTTACCTAACTTTTTGTATACATTAACTTCCTTTTTTAAATCCTCAGGTTTTCTTCCATACACCTTAACAACCCATTTAGGATTGGATTGATGCAAAAAGACTCCTGCATAATTACCGCTGCCGATTGTTTTCCAAGTATTCGAGACATTTTTAACTATAATTGGTTCAAATGGACCATCCGTTGTCAGCTGGATATTGGGCAGTAATTCATTTCCAATTAATTTTATATATTTCTCTATATTCATTGCACACCTCAGAAAAAAACGGATTAATATTTCTTTATGTTAGTATATATCCGATATACACTTAGAATAAATAAAATATTCTTTATTTTAAAGAAAATATTTCTTTACTCACGAGGTGGTACATGATCTTCCAATTTATTAGAAACTAAAGAGATTAAAATTAGTACAAAATACTCAAAAAGCAAAAAAATAAAACCAGGAAAGTGAATCCTGGCTTTCATTATTCTTCAAAATAGTCTTTAAATGCTTTGGGGTTACTTGTATCCTTCCCCTGATAATATGGGTTGTTTTCGGTAGAATCCTGTGGGTCAAGATTGGTCTTAATGATCAAATGTGGTTCCGAGGGCTGCTCAGCAATAATTCTGTCGTTCAATTGGTCGAAATCAGGCAGTTTGTTATTTCCAGGTTGTCTAGGGTCCATCTCATTGACACCTCCTAAAAAATAGCATGCTGATTTTTCTTTTTTATCATACATTTTTTTCTTTAAGACTATTATATAATGATACAATAGAAAAAACTAGGAAGTAGAAACTTCCTAGTATGTTTACTCTTCTTCGACTCCAAGTAAGAAATCTGGGTTTAATTCCTCAAATTCCTCGTCATCAACATCCATTCCCCAATCATCGTCATCATCATGGCAGCCCTTTGGATTAATGGCAACACATACTTTTGTTTCACCAATTACTTCCACTAGGAATTCCTTTTCAACATGAACAATGATTCGATTGCCATTTGGGGAGATGACTGCTTCACAACAATTAGGCTGTTGCAAAACACGAGCACAAATCTCATTGTCATCCAAGCAATCATGGTCACGGTATTTCAACTTAATGACATCTGTATATTTAACACATTCAGTAACAACTTCTGTTCTGGTATTGTCATTGTATGAGTACCATACATTGATGTCATAAGAGCCGTGTATCTCTACAGTTTTGCCGACTTTTTTCGCGTTGTATTTATGGTTGATAATCCAACAGCCAAGTATGCTGGTTGGACTATGTGCCGGGCTAATCGTATGATTGGAATTGGTGAATTTACGCCCTTTCGCTACTACGGCCTTAACAATTATCTCTCTGTATTCTCCCATTTCGCGCGAAACCTCCTCATTCATTTTCATTTCATCCTATGCAATTTTTTAGACTAGTGTGCGATATATTTCTGAGAATACTGGTTAAAAGTTTAGTCATAGTACATTTTATGCGGGAGTTTTATGTAGGTTACAATTAGGCATGTATTTAAGTCAGGAGGATTTTCTTCTGTGAGATAAATGTATAAAAAAACCAGGCTTTAACAAAGCCTGGTTATGATTTATTTAATGATTGTGGTCATGGTCGTCATGATTTCCGCAAGACCCGCCATTACTTACACTTGCACCGGTTTCACCTTTTAATACATCTCCACCTGTTGATTCAATAACGACATCTGTTACTTTATTTGAGATCGTTGTGGCAATTAACTGAAGCAATTCATTTACATCAATTTGAGATTGCTTAAACTCTTGAACAACCGGAATATTGTCTAGTTCCTGTTCAATGGAAGCAATTTTGTCTTCCACCTTTTTCAATGCTTCTGGCTTACCGTAATGCTGTAAATTAACTGCCTGCTTTTGCAAACCCTTTATATCAGAAATTAGCGTACTAACTTTTGCGTTTACGTGAATCTGTGCTTCTGCTCGTTTAAAGAAATCAACTTCCTCTGTTTCCGCAATCATACGTGCTAATTCTTGGGCACGAGCGATGATATCGTCTTTTGTAAATTTAGCCACTTTACTTCACCTCTACTGGTTCTAATTCTTCCACCATTTCTCCGTTTAATGACCATGTTTTTGCATCGGTAATTCTCACCTTAACAATTTTACCAATCGCTGATTTAGGTGCAGCAAAATTAACAAGCTTGCTTTTAGACGTGTATCCTGCAAGTACTTCAGGATTATTCTTGCTTTCCCCTTCGACAAGAACTTCGACAATTTGGCCTTTATGTTTCTTCATTGCCTCAGCAGACATCTCGTTAACTAAAGCATTTAAACGCTGTAAACGTTCCTTCTTTACCTCCATTGGAACATTATCCTGCATTTTTGCAGCAGGGGTACCCTCACGAGGTGAATATATGAACGTATACGCTAGTTCGTAGCCCACTTCACGATATAAAGACATTGTTTCTTCAAATTGTTCATCCGTTTCATTTGGATAACCAACAATAATATCAGTAGTTAATGCAACGTTTGGAATCGCTGCTTTAATCTTGCGTACCAGTTCTAGATATTGTTCTCTAGTATATTTACGAGCCATAATCTTTAATACATCAGTAGACCCGGATTGAACAGGAAGGTGGATATGATCCATTAAATTGCCGCCTTTTGCAAGAACTTCAATCAAATGGTCATCAAAATCACGTGGATGACTTGTCATAAAACGAATACGCGGAATATCTATCTTCCGTAATTCGTCCATAAGTTCACCTAGACCATAGTTCACACCCTCTAAATCTTTCCCATACGCATTTACATTTTGGCCCAAGAGTGTAACTTCCTGATAGCCTTGTGCAGCTAAATGACGGACTTCTTGGATAATCTCTTCAGGACGACGGCTTCGCTCTTTACCGCGTGTAAATGGAACAATACAATAGGTACAAAATTTGTCGCAGCCGTACATAATGTTAACCCATGCCTTTATATTTCCGCGTCTTACCTTTGGAAGGTTCTCAATAACGTCCCCTTCTTTGGACCATACTTCAACAACCATTTCCTTTGACATGTATGCTTCATGTAAAATATTTGGCAAACGGTGAATGTTATGTGTGCCAAATATCATGTCTACTTGATTATAGGTTTTTAGAATCTTATTAACCACAGATTCTTCTTGAGACATACATCCACATACACCTATAAGTAAATCTGGCTTTTCCAACTTCAAATGCTTTAAATGTCCTAGTTCACCGAACACTTTGTTTTCTGCATTTTCACGAATTGCACATGTATTTAAAAGAATAACATTGGCATCCTCGGTTGAATCTGTAGGTTCATATCCTAGAGCCAAAAAGATTCCTGCCATTACTTCGGTATCATGTTCATTCATTTGGCAGCCATAGGTACGGATATAAAACTTACGGCCTTCTCCCATACCACGAAATTCTTCTGGAATAGAGAAATCGTTATGATACTTTACTTCTTCTTTTCCACGCTTTTTAGCGTCTTTTAATGAAGGTGCAGTAATTACCTGCTCAAAGTACTTACTGTAATCCTTGGCGGATTTTTTGTCCGAAGAATTAGCAGCTTCGATTTGTTGAGCATCTATACGTTGTTTTTCATTCATAAATAATAAATCTCCTTTCAGTCAATTTAAAAATTAGTCTATGAAAAGTAAAATTTTCCCTGTACTAGTGTGTAAGAATCCTACCTAACACACTTCCGCACATTATTATAGTATAAAGGTTTATAGGCTTGAAAACAATAGAAAATCCCGTAGTAGTATACTACGGGATTTTCCATGTACTTACATAAATTCGTTAACTAATTTATCAAAGTATCCTTGATCAAGGTTAAGATCAGCTTTTGCTAATGGAGTTTCAGAGTAATTATTAATCAATTCCTGGTAGGATTTACGTTCTGTGTTTTGATAAATCAAACCAGTAACTAAACCATTATGCTTCATCAATGTCTGCATAGCGTTTTCACGGTTTGAAGGATCATATCCTTCAATATCACTTAACTTCGTAAGATTTTCTTTAAACCAATCATAAGTGTTGACCTTATTATAGGTTACACAAGGACTGTAAACGTTAATTAAAGAGAACCCTTTATGCTTAATGCCTGCTTCAATTAATGCAGTTAGGTCTTTTAAATCTGTAGAGAAACTTTGTGCAACAAATGTTGCCCCTGCAGTTAACGCCATCTCCATTGGTGAAATCGGTTGTTCAATCGAACCTAGCGGCGATGATTTCGTTTTAAAGCCGGTAGCTGAACGTGGAGACGTTTGTCCTTTTGTTAAACCATAGATTTGGTTATCCATAACAATGTAGGTGATATCTACATTACGACGGATCGCATGAATGGTATGTCCCATACCGATTGCAAAGCCGTCACCGTCACCGCCGGAAGCGATAACTGTTAAATCACGGTTTGCCATTTTTACACCTTGAGCGATTGGTAATGAACGGCCATGAATTCCATGGAAGCCATATGAATTAATATAACCAGAGATACGACCAGAACATCCGATACCAGAAATAACAGCTAAGTTTTCAGGCTCAAGACCTACATTTGCTGCTGCACGTTGCATTGCCGCTTGTACAGAGAAGTCGCCACAGCCAGGGCACCAGTTCGGTTTTACATTATTTCTAAAGTCTTTAAAAGTGGCCATGTTTAGAACAACTCCTTACATTTTGTATATACTTCGTGTGGTAGGAACGGATTACCGTCATATTTTAAATGTTTAATAATCTTTTCAGCATGCCCAACATTCATTTTCATAATGTTTGCCAATTGACCAGTAGCATTGTTTTCAACAACCACTACTTTCTTTGCTGAACGAACAAGTGGTAGTACTTCGTCCGTTGGGAATGGGTGTATCAAACGAATATGAGCGTGATTCACTTTCATTCCTTCATTTTCTAAACGAACCATAGCTTCCTCAATTACACCTCTAGTTGAATTAAAACCAACTAATAAAATGTCAGCATCTTCATGCTTAGCGTTTTTATACACTGGTGTATTGAAACGAATATTTTCTATTTTACGGAATCGCTTGTCCATTTGAGCGTTCCTATTTACAGCCGATTCAGAAGGTTTTCCTGTTTCATCATGTTCAACACCTGTTACATGGTGAATACCATTTTTCATACCAGGGATGACACGTGGAGAAACTCCATCAGACGTCACTTCATAACGTTTGAAATATGCTTTGTTTTCACTTTCAGGAATTTCATTTGTAACAAGCTTTCCACGTCTGATTTCTACTTTATCCATACTTAAAGGTTCAACTGTCTGCTTACCTAAAGATAGTTGAAGGTCTGTAAGAACAATTACAGGACATTGATATTCTTCAGCAAGGTTAAATGCCTCAGTTGTATCATAGAAAGCCTCTTCTACAGTACTAGGAGCCATAACGATTTTAGGAATTTCTCCATGTGTTCCATAGATCATAGCCATTAAATCTGACTGTTCTTGCTTTGTTGGTAATCCTGTAGATGGACCGCCACGCTGTGTATCAACAACAACTAGCGGAGTTTCAGTTATACCTGAGAGACCAATTGCTTCCATTTTTAATGATAATCCTGGGCCAGCAGATGCCGTAATTGTACGAACACCAGCATAGTTAGCACCAATTGCCATTGTACAGGCAGCAATTTCATCTTCCGTTTGAATAACCGTACCACCAAGAGCAGGAAGCTTTTTAATTAAATATTCCATTATTTCAGAAGCTGGTGTTATTGGGTACGCAGCCATAAAACGACATCCAGCCGCAACTGCTCCTAATGCAATAGCATCATTTCCAATCATGAACATGCGCTTCTTGCCGTCAGCTTTTTCAAGTTCCATTATTTCAATGCCATCTACAAGCTGTTTCTTCATATAATCATATCCAGCTTTAATGGCATCCATGTTTTTCGCAACTACTTGAGCACCTTTTTTACCAAAAATCTCTTGAACTACTTCTTCAAAAACATGAATATCAAGATTCAAGACAGCTGATGTAGCACCAATGGCTACCATGTTTTTCATTAGGGATGTTCCTAATTCAGTAGCAATTTCTGTAAATGGAACCGCATACAATGCTGCTTGTGTATCTTCTGGTTTCTTCGGCGTGAACTTTGCATCCGCAAGTATTACACCTTTGCTGTGTAACTCTTTGTAGTTTAAATCGATAGTTTCTTGGTCAAAAGCGACAAGAACATCAAGATCATCAGAGATTGAACGAACTTCTGTCGTGCTGACTCTGATTTTGTTGTTTGTATGACCGCCTTTGATACGAGATGAAAAGTGACGATAACCATACAAGTAATAACCGAGGCGATTCAATGCAATAGCAAATATTTCCCCTGTACTTTCAATACCTTCCCCTTGTTGTCCGCCAACTTTCCACGAAAGTTGATTGATCATGACTTACACCCCTTTGGATATGTAAAAAATATATTTTATAACTCTCATATAGAGTAGCACAATTCCGAGTTATTCACTAGATTTTAGCCTTTAAAGCTTTAAAGGAAAAATAAATTGAAACTAGAAGATGTACTAAACGCTTACAATTCTAGACCTCTAAACCAAAAATTGCAACCCTTTCATACGAAATATTGTCTAAAATATGAATATTTTTTTATATTATAAAAATTGACATTTATTAAATCTGCATATAACCATATAAAATGGTTATAAAACATTGTTGTTATGCGATTTATTAATAAATCTAATAAAATATATTACTTTAATACTTTAACCAGGAAAACGCTTTCATTTATACTAGAATAACATTTTAAATATGATTTGTATATAAAAATACCTGCTTACAATTTAAGCAGGTAAAAGTTTGATTTATTCATCTTGTTTCACATCTTTGATTCTATCTCTTTCATCTTGGTTCAACAATAAGCTTTATAGCCGTGCGTTCTTCACCATCAATCTTAATGTCAGTGAACGCAGGGATGCAAATCAAATCTACTCCGCTAGGTGCTACAAATCCTCTTGCAATCGCTACTGCCTTAACAGCTTGATTCAATGCACCTGCACCAATCGCCTGTATTTCTGCTGCACCTCTTTCACGCAGAACTCCAGCAAGTGCACCAGCTACAGAATTAGGATTAGATTTTGCTGAAACTTTTAATATTTCCATTCCTAGCTCCCCCTTGTATAATCCCGATCCTGGCATGAGCAGTTTCATGAGCAAATCAGGTATATAAGATTCCACTGCTACTATATTCATTCTGCAAAAGACATATTCCGGCTTGGACAAAAAAAGTGCTTATTTATTAGTAAAAAGAAATAACCTTCCACAATTGGAAGGTTAAGAATACCAAGGATTATCTTCATTTATTAAAATTCTTTCCATTTTTTTGCTCTTGCCAGTTTTCCTGTCAAGTTCCATGTAGACTCCACTAAGCTGGGTTCTACCCGCTTTAGGAACTTCAAATCGTACAGGAAGGCTTGTAAGGAATTTTGTGATGACTGCTTCCCTTTCCATACCAAGAATTCCATCATATGGACCTGTCATCCCTACATCCGTTAAATAGCCTGTGCCTCCTGGCAGGATACGGCTATCAGCGGTTTGAACGTGTGTATGTGTGCCAACTACAGCTGAAACCCTTCCATCCAAATACCAGCCCATTGCTTGTTTTTCGCTTGTTGCTTCTGCATGGAAATCCACAAAAATAAATGGTGTTCTTTTCTGTGCCATTTCCACTAATTCATCCGCCTTTTTAAAAGGACAATCTAGAGGCGGCATAAATGTGCGCCCTTGTAAATTGATGACAGCTACTTCTAGGTCATTTACCTTAAAGAATACTAATCCTTTCCCTGGGGTACCTTCAGGGAAATTTGCCGGCCGTACCATATTCTTTGCCGATTCGATAAATTCAAAGATCTCCTTGTTATCCCAGGAGTGGTTTCCAAGAGTTACAGCCTGTGCGCCGGAACCCAAAAACTCCCGGTAAATCTTTTCTGTAATCCCTCTGCCTCCTGCAGCATTTTCACCATTAATTATCGTAAAATTTGGTCTATATTTTTCTTTAATTTTTGGCACATACTCTTTCACCATATCTCGGCCTGGTGAGCCTACAACATCTCCAATAAATAATAAGTTCATTTGTAATCCTTTCGTGATGCATTTATTTACTATAAATTGTATCACACTTTTATTTTATTTAACCGTAAGTCACCCTGCAAAAAAAATAAAGCAGTGCATAAGCACCGCTTTATTTTGCGTATTCCACAGCCCGTGTTTCACGGATGACTGTCACTTTAATATGTCCTGGATAATCAAGCTCTTCTTCGATTCGTTTCCGAATATCTCGAGCCAAACGATGTGCAGCTAAATCATCAACTGCATCAGGTCTAACTATAATCCGCACCTCACGTCCAGCTTGAATGGCGAAGGATTTCTCAACACCATCATAGGACTCAGAAATCTCTTCCAGCTTTTCTAAGCGGCGAATATAGTTTTCTAGAGTTTCACTACGTGCTCCAGGTCTTGCGGCTGATAACGCATCAGCAGCAGCCACTAGAACGGATATGGTTGATGTTGGTTCCGTATCACCATGATGTGAGGCAATACTGTTGATAACCACCGGGTGTTCCTTGTATTTAGTTGCAAGTTCAACCCCAATTTCAACATGGCTTCCTTCCACTTCATGGTCAATTGCTTTTCCGATATCATGCAATAGCCCTGCACGACGTGCCAGCGTTTCATCCTCACCAAGTTCAGCTGCAAGTAAGCCAGATAGCTGAGCTACCTCCATAGAGTGCTTTAGGACATTTTGTCCGTAACTTGTACGGAACTTTAAGCGTCCCAGGATTTTAATAAGATCCGGATGTAATCCATGAACACCGACTTCAAAGGTCGTTTGTTCACCCACTTCACGAATATACTCATCCACTTCACGACGTGATTTTTCTACCATTTCCTCAATACGTGCAGGATGGATACGGCCGTCTTGAACTAACTTTTCAAGCGCCAATCGAGCCGTTTCACGACGAATTGGATCGAATCCTGATAGAATTACTGCCTCTGGGGTATCATCGATAATCAAATCAATTCCCGTAAGTGTTTCTAGTGTTCGGATATTTCTTCCTTCACGGCCAATAATACGACCCTTCATTTCATCATTTGGAAGGTTGACTACAGATACAGTCGTTTCCGCTACATGGTCAGCAGCGCAACGCTGGATTGCTAGCGATAAAATTTCTTTCGCTTTCTTATCTGCTTCCTCTTTCGCGCGGTTTTCACTTTCCTTAATCATTATCGCAGTGTCATAGGTTAATTCCTGCTCCATTTTATCGATAATGATGTTCTTCGCTTCCTCACGAGTTAAACTCGAAATTCGTTCAAGTTCAGTTTGTTGTTTTCGTACCAACTCGTCCACTTTGCTTTCCATCTGTTCAATATGCTGTTGTCTTTGGTTTAGAGAATCATCCTTCTTTTCTAATAGAATTTCTCGTTTATTTAACGATTCATCCTTTCGATCTAAATTCTCTTCTCTTTGCAGTAAACGGTTTTCTTGTTTTTGCAGTTCATTTCTTCGTTCACGAACCTCACGTTCGGCCTCTGTACGAAGCTTGTGAATTTCATCCTTTGCCTCAAGCAAAGCTTCCTTCTTCAATGAATCAGCGTCACGCTTTGCATCTTCAAGAATCTGCTCTGCAGCATTCTTTGCACCTGCTATTTTTGCCTCAGCAATGGATTTACGAACAAAATAGCCAACAACGGCACCGACGATAATGCCAAGCAAAATGGAGATGATAGTAATAGGTTCCATCGTTACACCTCCTCTTGCTATGAACTTTTGTTACACTTTTTAAGTGTCGGCATGTACATTGGTTAGGTTCAACATACAGCAAGCACCAGCTTTTCATTGTAATATTAACAAAAATGTAAAATATACATGTTAATTGTAAATGTGTGTATATTCATTGTCAAGGGTAACTCCTGACAGCTTTTTGAAATATTTAGACTTTGTTCATAATTTAACATTACTTAAATGGTTATCGTATGAATAAATATACATTTTTATCAATAACTATGCATTTTATTGAAAAGAGCAAAACCTAATCAGGCTTTGCTCTTTTTGTTAATCTATTAATTCAAATTGCTCATCATCATCGACTTCAGTGACAATCTTTTCACCGTCTAATCCATAGTGCGCACGGATTTTTTGCTGAATTTCAAGACGAATGCTTGGATTTTCTCTTAAGAAAGTCTTTGCATTTTCGCGGCCTTGACCGATTCTTTCCTCATTATATGAATACCAAGAACCGCTCTTTTGGACGATATCTAATTCAGAGCCAATATCAATGATCTCGCCCTCTTTAGAAATTCCTTCACCATACATAATATCCACTTCAGCTGTACGGAATGGAGGAGCAACTTTATTCTTAACGACCTTAATCTTCGTTTTGTTTCCAACTATATCAGTACCTTGCTTTAGTGCTTCTCCACGACGCACCTCAATACGTACGGTAGAGTAGAATTTCAATGCACGACCACCAGGAGTTGTCTCGGGATTTCCAAACATAACTCCAATTTTTTCACGAACCTGGTTAATAAAGATTGCGATGGTCTTTGATTTATTAATGACACCAGAAAGTTTACGGAGCGCTTGAGACATCAAGCGGGCTTGAAGGCCCATATGAGAATCTCCCATTTCTCCTTCAATTTCTGCTTTTGGAACTAATGCTGCAACGGAATCGACTACTAGAATATCAATTGCACCGCTTCGTACAAGTGCCTCTGCGATTTCTAGTGCTTGTTCACCAGTGTCTGGCTGGGATAGCAATAACTCATCAATGTTTACTCCAAGTTTTTGTGCATATGCTGGATCCAGGGCATGCTCGGCGTCGATAAACGCTGCTTGTCCACCTGCAGCTTGTACTTCTGCAATAGCATGTAAGGCAACTGTTGTTTTACCTGAGCTTTCTGGTCCGTAAATTTCAATAATTCTTCCTCTAGGGTATCCGCCAACTCCAAGTGCTGAATCTAGTGCTAGTGAGCCGCTAGGACTAGTTAAAATTCTTGTGTCTGTTTTCTCTCCCATTTTCATAATAGAGCCTTTACCAAATTGCTTTTCAATCTGTTTTAGCGCCATTTCTAAGGCCGCTTTACGATCAGTCACTACTAGTTCCTCCCTTATATATAAACCAAAAAGTTAATAGCCAAAATCTATAATTTAAATCCTATTAATAATATAACCTCTTTTTAGTCTTTTGTACAGCAAAAAAACGAACATTCATTCGACTTTTTTGAATCTAGTAGTCATGTAAAAATAGGTAATTCTCCCGACATTTAAACCATTTTCAACAGTTTTTGAACTCTAATTTACATTTTTTATCTATTTTCAGACATTCCTCCAGTTATGCGAGAATAAATTTTGCTTATCCGAGAGTATTTTCCGTTATGTGAGAGTAAATTTACTTATCCGTGAGTATTTTCCGTTATGTGAGAGTAAATTTACTTATCCGTGAGTATTTTCCGTTATGTGAGAGTAAATTTACTTATCCGTGAGTATTTTCCGTTATGTGGGAGTAAATTTACTTATCCGTGAGTATTTTCCGTTATGTGAGAGTAAATTTACTTATCCGAGAGTATTTTCCGTTATGTGAGAGTAAATTTGCATATCAGAAGTAGTTTTTAAGATAAAAAAATCACAGAGCGCTTAGTTAGCTTTCTGTGATTCTTGCAAATGCTTTATTAAATAATAGCAGCCGTATTTTACTGAACGGGTCCGGTTTGTTTCCCTCGAACCGCCAAGTTCCAGCTTTTCAACCACTGATTGTTTCCCTTTAATCGAAATACCAATATAGACGGTTCCTACAGGCTTTCCTTCAAGCTCGTCAGGGCCAGCAACACCAGTGAAACTAATTCCTATATCAGCAGATACTAATTCCGCAACATTTTCAGCCAGCTCTTTAGCACACTCATGACTTACTACGCCAAAACTTTCAATTGTTTCCTTTTTAACTCCTAAGACTTTCTCCTTAACCTCATTCGTGTAACAAACAACTCCACCCTTAAAGACCGAACTTACACCTGGAAAACTAGTTAGTTCTTGTTGAAACAACCCTCCTGTTAAGCTCTCTGCCGCTGAGATTGTTAATTGTTTTTCTTTTAAAACTTTCATTAGTTCAGCTACCAAAGAAGTATTGTCATACCCATATAAGTACTGTCCTACACGATCGTTAATTTTCCCCTCTGCTTCATCCAGCATTAACTCTGCTGTTTGCATATCTTGATGCTTCGCAGTAAGCCGTAAGGTACATTCTCCGTCTGCAGCAAGCGGGGCAATTGTTGGATTGGTTTGCTGTTCTATTAAATCAATGATTTCAGTTTCTAACGAAGCCTCTCCGATTCCAAAGAACCTTAAAACTCTAGAAACTATTTTCTCATCCGTTTTTACTTGTTTTGATAGAGCGGCTGTTCCAAATTGTAAAAACATAGGCTCCATTTCTTTCGGTGGTCCAGGCAAAAGCATATAAATATGATCGCCAATATCGACCATCATGCCAGGAGCCATCCCATGATTATTTGGCAGGATAGTAGAATCCTCTAAAACAATAGCCTGCTTCTTATTATTTTCAGTCATTACCCTATTTCCCTTTTTAAAATAAAGTTCAATAGATTCTAGTGCCTCTTGATCCATAATGAGATTTTTCCCCAAATGGCGAGCAATTGTTTCTTTCGTTAAATCATCTTTTGTCGGTCCAAGCCCGCCGGTAAAAATAATCAAATTAGAGCGCTTTTCTGCGATCTCTATCGCAGACCTTAATCGGTCAGGATTATCACCAACTACTGTATGAAAAAAAACATTTATGCCTAGTCCAGCAAGTTGTTGCGATAGAAATCGTGCATTACTATTAACGATTTGACCTAGCAGTAATTCAGAACCAACTGCAATAATTTCTGCATTCATCATCCGTTACCTCATGTTCTATTTAGAATTTTTGAAAACATGCATATTCTTTGAAAAATAATCCCATCCAGACCAGACAGTAAAAATCAATGCAACCCATAATGCTACATCATCAAATGGAAATCCAATCATTTCAAAAATAATATTATGTAATAATAGTGCTGAAATAGCGATAATTTGTGCCCAGGTTTTGATTTTCCCGAGATTATTGGCGGCTACAACTTCTCCACCCTCAACTAGCAACAGACGAAGACCTGTGACAGCAAATTCTCTGCTTATGATTGCAATCACAATCCATGAGGCTGCATATCCAAGATCAACAAGGACAACCAGCGCAGCAGAGACGAGTAATTTATCGGCAAGCGGATCGAGGAATTTCCCCATATTTGTAACAAGATTATATTTTCGGGCATAATAGCCGTCTACCCAATCAGTAGAAGAAGCAAAAATAAAAATTAATGCTCCAACAAAATGAGTTACCGGAAGGTCAACTCCCAGTAGATGCATATTTCCCCACTCAAAGGGGGCAAGCATAATAATCAAGAAAATTGGAATTAAAAGTATTCTTGATATCGTTATTTGATTTGGTACATTCATTTTTTTGCCTCCAAATAATATTAGAACGAAAAATAGTCATCACTAGATGACTATTCGTTCTTCTGAACAAATTGAATCGTAATGTTCTGACGAACCACATCAGCAGGTGCGATTGCATACTCAAGCTTCTGGTCATTTACGTAGATTTCTGTATCGAGCGTTCGACCAACAACAATTACTGCTTTGGTATCGCCAGTTAAATCTACTTCCGTACTTTGTGTACCAGTGGTTGATAATAACCCCTGGAACTTGGATTGACCACTGCTATTATTAACACTTACCCATGTTTCCCCTGTTGAAACCAGTTTCACAACAAATTTATCTGCATTTTTCAAATCATAGGTAGAGTTTTTTCCACTGTTTTGAACTGGTGTTAATTCCTGTTTCGGCGCTTCTACAACAGGTGTTTCTTCAACCGTCTTTTGTTCATCCGTTTTTTCCTCTTTATCATTTTCCTTTGTCTTGTCTTTTTCTGCGTCCTCCGCCTTTTCAAGATTTTCAGAGCGGACAAACTTTACAGGTTCATTTTCATTGTTAATCAAATCATTCGCCTTGTCCCCGACGTTATTTACAACGAAATAATACAGTACCCCCGCAGCACCAATAATAAAGACTCCAATTAAGACTTTTGGGATAATATCAAATATTTTCGAGGATCCTTCTGATACCGTCTTACGTGTTTTAACTCTAGACAATTGTTCAGTTAAATCATCATTATGAGTTGCTGGTATTTCATTCTTATACGTTTCAAAAATTTCATCAGGATTAAGCTGAAGAGCCTCAGCGTATTGCTTTACAAAAGCTCGAACATAAAAGTTTCCTGGCATGCTAGAATAATTACCTTCTTCAAGACCTATTAAATACCGCTTTTGAATTTTTGTGATAGACTGTAAATCCTCTAAGCTTAATCCTTTGGCTAATCGCGCATCTTTTAGTCGATTACCTAATTCAGTCACCTGTTAACACCTTCCAATTATTTAAAATCCAAAATCTCCAAAATCGGAGCCAGAGAATAAGTTATTTTGGTCGACAATATCATAAGTAATTTCTTCGTCTGCCTCGTTCCGTAACTCGATAATATAATCAAAATCATCAAGCGTATACTCAGAATTTTGCACAAAGATATCAGGATGTTCGACCACTTTAACCGCAGGTAAACGCATGATTTCGCGTACAAGCTGCCAATGCCGTTCACTTGCACGTTTTGTTGAAACAATCCCATCAAGAATGAACAAATTATTTTCGTTGTATTCATCTTGAATTAGCTGATTACGTATGGTTTGTTTTAAAAGAGTCGAAGATACAAATAACCACCGTTTATTCGCGCATACACTCGAAGCAACCACCGATTCCGTTTTACCAACCCTTGGCATCCCACGAATTCCAATCAGTTTGTGTCCTTCCTGCTTAAACAATTCTGCCATAAAATCAACGAGTACCCCTAGTTCACTACGGACAAATCGGAATGTTTTTTTATCATCTGCGTCACGTTGTATGTACCGTCCATGTCTGACTGCCAGCCGATCACGAAGCTTTGGTTCTCTAATCTTAATTACTTTTATTGTGTCCATTGTATTTAAAATTGACTCTAACCGTTTAATTTGATTATCATCTTTTGCTAAAATTAATAATCCGCGCCGACCTTCATCTACTCCATTAATGGTTACTATATTGATTGACAGCATTCCTAGTAAAGATGAGATGTCGCCAAGTAAACCAGGACGGTTTTTTTGAATCTCATATTCTAAATACCACTCTTTCTTCTCCATAAAAAACCTCCTAAACTAAAACGACAAATTTTTCATTTCCTTATCTATCCATAATAATATATGATTTTGATTGAAGATGAAAGCAAAAACAAGTTCAATGCTTATTTAATATATTTTGCTTCTAAAATGCAAAAAAAAGAGAGGTTAAAACCTCTCTCCTAGCGACTTCCGTTATTTTGAACTAATTTCACCATAATGTTAGCGATTGCTTGCTGCTCTTCTTTATCCGCAACAGACCATAAATCAGCCAAGATTCTTTCTTGCTCGTTTTTCGGTTCTACCTGCTCTGATAAGTAATCACCTATTTGTAATGCAAGAGCACCTATAGCACCTTCGCTCATTCCCTCATTTTGTGCTTGATGAAGTCGGTCAGCAAGAAAGTCTTCCCATTGTTTCCAGTTATCTAAAACAGACATAATAAACCCTCCTTTATAGTTGTACATTGTTATTTTGCTATGAAAGGTGGGAATTTATTCACGAAAAAAATGTATATTTCATGTATACCAACCGCCATTTATTGAAAGAACTTGCCCTGTAATATATGAAGAATCCTCCGAAAGTAAAAATTTCACACCATTGGCTACTTCCTCAGGAACACCCAGCCTGCCCATTGGGATTTCGTAATGAAGAAGTTGTTTATCCTCCACTGAGAACTGGCTCATCATTGGTGTTTCAACGGCACCAGGCGCAATAGCGTTAACTCGTACCCCATTTAATGCCACTTCTTTGCTTAATGCTTTCACAAATGAAATTTGTGCTCCCTTTGCAGTCGAATAGACCACTTCACATGCGGCACCGGTTTGACCCCAGACGGAGGAGATAAGAATTACATTTCCTGACCGTTTCTTTATTAGTTTTGGGAGCAGTTCCTTTGTTATCATTAGAGGATTCATTACATGAACCCTCATTAATGATTCTACCTCTTCCTGTTTTATATCGACGAGGAGACCATATTGAGTATTCCCACTACAATGGATAATTTCATCCAGGGAGAAGATTTGTGAACAGATTTTTTTATAGCCTTCTGCCTCCTCTAAATCTGCCTGAATAGGTATGTACTCTCCACCAAAGGGTTTAATTTTTTCAAGTAATTCCATTATTGATTTTTCATTTTTATTAAAGTGTAAATATAAATTAAAACCTAGAGAAGCTAATTTAAACGCTACCGCTTGTCCAATCCCGCCGCTTGCTCCCGTAATTAGTGCATATTTTCCCACGAACTTCACTCTTTCTATAATATCTAATCATCATTTTAATCGAAAAGAAAAGCGCCGGCTAGCGACGCTTACCTCTTATTTTTTAGGAATCACTTGACAAACTGAGAAACGCTCTTCTGAAATAACTTCAGATGCTAATCTTTTAACATCCTCTAAAGTGATTTTCTCTAAAGTGGGAACGACATCAAATAAGTTCATGTCATTAAAAGCATATCTTGTGAATTGATTAGCTATATATTCTGGAGAATTTACAGCACGTAAAAATGAACCAATCTTCTTCTTTTTCGCTCTTTCCAATTGCTCTTCTGAAAATGAAGTAGCATTTTTTGCTTGAAAAAGCATGTTTTTAAGCTGTTCCGTAAGTTTATCAGGATTTTCTGTATCTCCGCCAATCATCGCAAATCCAAACCCTTGCTCCTGCGTATAGTCATATGAGAAAGTTTCATCAATCAGCCCTTCATTATAAAGCTGATTATAGTTTTCGGAGCTTTTTCCAAACAACAAATCCAAGAGAACATTCATAGTCAGTTCATTCTTTAATAACTCAGCACCACTTTGATCTACATGTAATGCCTTCATCCCAATTAAGCATTTAGAGGTTTGCACATTCATCTCCAGCACTTGTTTTTGCTCAGCAGTCTGAAGAGGTTCATCTTCAAATTTACGCTTAATCTCCGGCATCTCTTTGTAATCCTTTTTTGATTGGTTTTCTCTCACTTGATCCATAAATTTATTTGGATCGACTGGTCCAACAATAAACAATAACATATTGCTCGGATGGTAGAAGGTATTGTAGCATTCATAAAGCAAATCTTTCGTAATATGTGAGATGGATTCTATTGTCCCGGCAATATCAATCTTTACAGGATGGTTTTGATACAAATTTTGAATCAATCCGAAATAGAGACGCCAATCCGGATTATCATCATACATCGTGATTTCTTGACCAATAATCCCTTTTTCCTTTTCAACCGTTTTTTCCGAGAAATAAGGATCTTGAACAAAATCAACTAACGTTTCCAGGTTTTTCTCTAAATCCGAAGTACTGGAGAACAAGTATGCAGTACGGGTAAAAGAGGTAAAGGCATTGGCTGAAGCCCCCTGCTTGCTAAATTGTTGAAATACGTCTCCGTCTTCCTTTTCAAAAAGCTTATGCTCAAGAAAATGAGCAATACCATCTGGTACTTTTTTATATACCTCTTGCCCTAATGGGACAAAATGATTATCTATAGATCCATACTTTGTGGTAAAAGTAGCAAATGTCTTATTAAATCCCTTTTTTGGTAATATATAGACATTTAAACCATTGGATAACTTTTCGTGGTAAAGTTCTTCTTGGAGCTGGTCAAAATTAATTTTCTCCATTATTTTACCGCCTCACTTCCAGTTAAGAAATAGATTGTATCAAGTTCAATTTTAGCAGCGACAGCGACAATTTCTTCCTTTGTCGTTTTCTCCATGTCTGTAATCCACTGCTCTAGTTTTATATCCTTGCCTGCAACAACATTATGGTAAAGGATTTCTGTTAATCCTCTTGAAGTATCAATGGTTTCAAGAATCTGATTTCGAATAACAGCTTTTGTTTGAACAAATTCTTGATCTGAAAAGTCGCCTTTTTTCATTGCTTCCAATTGATTGCGAATAATACCCACTGCCTGGTCAAAGTTCTTTAGGTCAATCCCTGACATTACCATCATTAATCCTTTATGGCTTTCAAGCCTGCTTGAGACATAATAGGCTAAGCTTGCCTTTTCACGGACATTGATAAACAACTTTGAGTGTGAAAAACCGCCAAAGATTCCATTAAACAATTGAAGAGCAAAGTAATCGGAATCCCCGTAGACAACATTCGTACGATAACCAATATTTAATTTCCCTTGTTTTACATCCTGCTCTTCTTTAATTTCATTTACCTGTTCCTTTTTCTGTACAGCTAATGCCTCTAGTTTCTTTGGAGTGCGTTCTTCAAAATTCAGCAAATCATTTGCAAGGCTTTTCACCTCTTCTTGCTTAACATCTCCAATCACATATAGATCCATTTCATCTTCTAAAAACGCCTTTTTATAATAGTCGTATAAATTTTCCGGAGTAATTGTTTCTACATCCTCTGCTTCACCATTTACTTGAAGAGCGTACGGCTCCCCTTTACACATTTCTTGCAGTAAACGGACATTCGAATAGCGCATTTTATCATCATATACCGATTGAATTCGCTGCTTTAGCGATCTTTTTTCTTTGTTCACTGTGTCTTGATCAAATGCATTACCTGACACATTCGGTTTGGTTAAAACCTCAGATAGAAGTTCGAAACCTTTTTTCAATAACGGGGTAGGATCACTTAAGAACTTCTCATTTGCAATTTCAAGCGTGAAACTGATAATATGATATTCACCTTTTTTTGCTAAATCAATAAACAGTGTAGCTCCATATAATTCATCTAAATATGAGCGCAATGCAGTAGTTGTCGGATAATTGGCGGAGCTGCTTTGTAACACCTGAGGAAGCAGAGCCCTTTTCGTTACATCTTCCTTTGTTAGTGGAGCTTTCATTTTCCATACGAATGTATTCGTTTTATATTTATCTGTTTCAATGACATGGAGTTTGTATCCCTGCATAGCGGTGATTTTTTCAGCAGTTGAATCCATTAAAAGACCTCCTTAAGATTTCAAAATCCTTCTTATATATATGTAAACATTCATCCGGTTATTTTACATCATTTCCATTGTAATATACCCTTATTCTTACTATAATTTGCCAGGCTTGGTTTTTACAAGCTAAAACCACTGGCTTTTAAACAAAATAAAACAGGCTGACTAATTAGCCAGCCTGTTTAACACCATAATTATCTTTTACCTGGATCGAATGGTTCCCCAGCTGCTTTAGGTGCTTGTGAAGATTTAGAGAAGATAACTAAAGCAATTAACGTTACTACATAAGGGAAAATCTTTAGGATGATTGGCGGAATAACAGCCAGTTCAGGGATAACTTGAGATACGTTAGCGATTGTGCTTGCAAATCCGAAGAATAATGTTGCTCCTAATATTCCAAGTGGTCTCCATTGACCAAAAATTAAGGAAGCAAGTGCTAAGAATCCAAGACCTGAAACGGAACCGGTAAATTCACCTGCGTATGTTAAAATAATGATTCCTCCGCCTAATCCTGATAAAGCGCCAGAAAGCATAACACCGATATAACGGATTCTGACTACATTAATTCCCGCTGCTTGAGCAGCCTGTGGAAACTCACCACAAGACTTTAAACGCAAGCCAAATTTTGTTTTATTTAGAATAAACGCACTAACAAGCAGTACTAATAAAATAAACCAAGTTGTTGCATATGTTTTTGTAAACAATAAATCCCCAATAATCGGGATTTGAGATAATATTGGCACATCAAATGGTGTGAAACCGCTGGTAATACGAATATTACCACTGCCCGTAATATTTCTAGCCAAGAAAACTGTTAAAGCCATTGCAATCATGTTAATCGCTGTACCACTGATTACTTGGTCAGCGCTTAGATTAATGCTGGCAAAGGCATGTAATAGCGAAAATAATATACCAACTATCGCTGCTACTAATAATCCAATCCATAGTATCGTTGATCCCTGCATTTTATCCTGCAAAAAGTTAACCGTCAGTGCACTAGCAAATGCTCCTGAAATCATTAAACCTTCTAAACCAATATTTACGATACCGCTTCTTTCACTAAAAAGACCGCCTAATGCTGTTATAAGAAGTGGAATGGTAAAAACAATCGCGTAAGGGAATATTTGTTCAATTATGGTCCACATTTTAGGATTCTCCCTTCTTGCCAACAGGTCCATTAACATCATTTGCATTTGAAGTAGTCTTGCGGAATTTATTTAATACACGATGAATCAGTACGCTGGTAGCAGCAAAATAAATAATAATAGCAATAATTGTATTAGCAAGTTCTGGGGGAATCTCGATCATTGCATTCATAAAGCCAGTTCCTGAATAAAGAATACCAAAAAGGATTGCTGCAAAGAACACGCCGACTGGAGAGTTTGCCCCAAGTAATGCAACTGCAATGCCATCATAGCCCTGCGTTGGTAAAATACCAATTTGCATACTGGAAGCATTACCAGTGTATAATGCTACTCCACCAAGACCTGCAAGGGCACCTGAGATTAACATAGATAAGATAATATTTCGATTTACTTTCATACCTGCATATTCTGCTGCGTGACGATTAAACCCTACAGCTTTTAATTCAAATCCTAGTGTTGTTTTATTAATGATAAACGCAACGATGAGTACAGCAATTACTCCAAAGAATAATCCTAAATTTATATAAGAACCCTGAAACATTTCTGTCAACCAAGGTGTTCTCAAAGTAGATTCTTCTGCAAGTTTTCGAGATTCAGTTTCCAGGAATTCTCCTTTAAAATAACCAGGAACAACATAATAAACTGTCCAATATGCAATCCAGTTCATCATGATAGTGGATACTACTTCATGCACATTAAATTTCGCTTTAAAAAGGCCAGGAATAAATGCCCATAATCCTCCAGCTATAATTCCGGCAAGTACCATTACAATAATTAGAATCGGTCTTGACAAATCCAACGTTAAACCTACAGCAGTAGCAGCCAGACCGCCAATCAACATTTGACCTGAGGCACCAATGTTAAATAGACCTGTACGGAAGGCAAAAGCGACAGCAAGTCCAGTAAAAATGAGCGGTGTTGCCGTTGCAAGAGTATCACCAATACGTGAAATATTCTTTAATGCACCTTGAAATAAATACGTGTACCCTTCAATCGGGCTTGCTCCTATGAAGAGCATTAGTAAGCCCCCAGCTATTAGTCCTAAAATAATTGATATTAATGAAACTATGGTGTTTCTCATACACTTCTCTCCTTACTCACACCTGCCATCATCAGTCCTACCTCATTTTCATTCGTTTCGGAAGCAGTTACTGTTCCGATTAACTCTCCATTGTTAACGATGGCAATACGGTCTGAAAGTTGCAGTACTTCATCAAGCTCTAAAGAAACCAGAAGTACAGCCTTTCCTCGATCACGATGCTCAATTAATCTTTTGTGGATATATTCAATCGATCCTACATCCAATCCACGTGTTGGTTGTACAGCAATGAGCAAATCAGGATCTAATTCCATTTCACGGCCAATGATTGCCTTTTGCTGATTACCTCCAGATAGAGTCCTTGCAATGGATGCTCCGCCTTCACCGGAACGAACATCAAAGTTTTCTAAAATACTTTTAGCATATTTCTTAATTGCAGCGCCATTTAGTAATCCAGCCTTCGCAAACGGAGGTTTATTGTAGACCTCTAAAACCATGTTATTTTCTAGTGTATAATCGAGAACAAGTCCCCGCCTATGTCTGTCTTCAGGGATATGGCCAATTCCACTTTCGATTCTTTGGCGAATTGGAATATTTGTTATTTCTTTTCCTTTTAATAAAATTTTTCCTGATTCAACTTTCCTAAGTCCCGTTATCGCTTCTACGAGTTCAGATTGACCATTCCCCTCAACTCCAGCGACACCGACTATTTCTCCGCGTTTGACTTCAACAGAGAAATTTTTCAGTCCCATTACCTTTCTGTTATTTTTCACAGAAATTGAATCTATTTGAAGTACAACCTCACCAGGTGTACTAGCTTTCTTATCCACTTTAAAGTTAACTTGACGGCCAACCATCATTTCTGCCATCTGTGCCTCGCTTGTTTCTTTTACGTTAACTGTTCCGATTCCTTTTCCACGTCTTATAACAGTACAACGGTCTGCAACCGCTTTAATTTCTTTTAACTTATGTGTAATGATGATAATCGATTTACCTTCATTAATGAGATTACGCATGATCTTCATTAATTCTTCTATTTCATGAGGAGTTAAAACAGCAGTGGGTTCATCAAAAATAAGAACCTCAGCTTCACGGTAAAGCATTTTCATAATTTCTACTCTTTGCTGCATACCTACAGAAATATCTTCAATCTTTGCATGCGGGTCAACATTCAAACCGTAATGTTTTGATAACTCTGCAATTCTTTTTGCTGCCTTATCAATATCTAGGACCATACCTTTTAACGGCTCACTGCCTAGTATAATATTTTCTGTAACTGTAAAATTTTCTACTAATTTAAAATGCTGATGGACCATTCCGATGCCAAGTTGATTGGCAACATTAGGACTCGTAATTTTTACTTCCTTCTCCCGTATCTTTACGATCCCTTTTTCAGGTTGATACATGCCAAACAATACACCCATTAGCGTTGATTTACCAGCACCGTTTTCACCTAATAGGGCATGTATTTCCCCTTTTTTTAATGTCAGGGTAATATTATCATTTGCCACAATACCAGGAAATTCTTTCCTAATATCCAGCATTTCAACCACATAACTCATAGTAGCACTCACCTTTTTATTTAGACTCGGGTTACTTTGAAAATAGGGAGTCCCCTATCACTGCATCAAAATTCAAGGAAATTTCATTCAAAGGAATATACTAAACCATTATTTCCTTACTCTAGAAATATTCTTTGTTAGCAGAACATTTATGCATAAAGGCATAAAAGAGACGGGTAAAACCGTCTCTTTTATAATCCTTTTTACTTAAGTAAGCTTCCTTGCTCAGCCGCAACTTTAATATCGCCAGACTTAATTTTTTCAAATACTTCATTTACCTTAGTAATTGTATCGTCGCTTAAGTTAGGATTTTCCGCAGGAAGACCAATACCGTCATTTTTTGCATCGAACGTTAATGTTTCGCCGCCAGGGAAATCACCATCTAACTCACGCTTGATTAAGTCAAATGTAACGTTATCTAATTTCTTCATTGCTGAAGTCAAGATAATTGATTTTTCACCTTCATAAATACCATCTGCATATTGGTCAGAGTCAACACCAACGATCCAGATTTTCTCTCCAGCTTTTCCACGTGTTTTTGCTTCATTGATAGCACCAACACCAACACCGCCAGCAGCAGTGAAGATTACATTTACACCACGGTCAAACATTTGTGCAGCAATTTGTCCACCAGCAGCTACGTTATCAAATGAACCTTGATAAAGTACGTTTTCAGCTTTAATGTTAAGTTTTGTACCTAGGTTTTCGTTAGCGTATTTAACACCTTGTTGGAAGCCCCAGTTAAACTTTTGAACAGCCGGAATTTCCATACCACCGATAAATCCAGCTTCGCCTTCTTTTAATTCAAGTGCTGCAGCTACACCTGCTAAGAAACCTGATTCATGTTCAGCGAAGAAGACTGCCACTGTGTTTTCCTTAACAACAGGTTTAAAGTCACCAGCATGTGGATTACCATCAAGAATGACGAATTTTGAATCTTTGTATTTATCCTGTGCTTTGAATACGGCAGTTTCAAACTTGAATCCAGGTAATACAATAAACTTATAACCTGCATCATTTAAATTGCCCATTTCCTTTAGGTATTCTGCTTCTGTTGTACCAGCTGGCTTAAGATATTTTGATTGAATTCCTAATTCTTTTTGAGCTTGTTGAATTCCTTCCCAAGTACCTTGGTTAAATGATTTGTCATCAATTGTACCAGCATCGGTAACCATACCAATTTTAATACCGTCTTTACCATTATCCTTACCTGTATCCTTGTCATTACCGCCGCCGCATGCTCCTAACAATGTACCTGCAGCTAAAATCAATGACATGGTTAAGCCAAATTTACGTTTTTTCAAGGCAATTGACCCCCTATTTATGTTGTTTGATTTAGTAGAAATGTACTAAATTGCAGACATGTTTATGCTTCCATAATATAAGAAAATTAAAACCTTTTTCTCAATACCTGAAAACTAAATTTATCTGCTTTAAAGTAGTTTACCGAAAAGAGGACTGGTTCATCCATTTCATCGAAGTGCATTTGCTTTAAAACAAGCAAGGCAGTTTCTGGTTCACATTCTAGAATTGGGGAAATTTTCTCATGATAACCAATTGGTTCAATTTGAGCAACCGCGTATGTAATTTTTCGGTTTGCCTCTTCTTCCAAAATGGAAAAAATGGATTCCTCCCCATGGGAAAATGTCTCTGGCAAAATTTTTTCAGGTACCTTGTCGATACAGTATACAACAGGCTCCCCATTTGCAGTTCTAACCCGCTCCATGATTACAATTTCCTCATTTGCAGAACATGAGAAACGACGAATATCTTCTTCAGTCGCTCCAACAGTTGATGAACTTAAAAAGATTGTGCCTGGTTTCATCCCCGCTTGAAAGATCATATCCGTTACACTATTAAGTTGTTCAATTCCTGAAGTAAACAGTGGCTTAGCATTAACAAATGTACCAACACCATGGCGACGAATGATAACGTTTTCTTCTTCAAGTATTCGTAGTGCTTCTCGAAGGGTGGCCCTGCTTACACCGAGATGTTTGGCAAGATCAAATTCGGATGGCAGTTTTTCTTTTTCTTTGTAGACTCCTAGTTCGATATCTTGTTTTAACCGATCGATAACTTGTAGGTATAAATGTCGGCTATCTAGCTTAATAGACATGCGGGTACCTCCAGCTTCTTTCTAAGACATCAGACATCTGATGTATAATCATTCCTACTAATCGAAAATAATATACCACTTTTTCAGGCATAAGGAAATAGAAATTCATTAAATTGTCGAAAAAAGCAATATTGTCGAAAACTATCAGTATAAATAGGCCTTTTTACTCTTAAATCTGCTATAATTTATTATTGTCTAAATCAATTAGGAATATTTTGTTAAAAAAAAGAGCCGTTAGGCTCTTTTTTCAATTTACTTCTTCGTTTGGTTTGGATTGTAATACCGCTCTTGGTTTACTGCCTTCATATGATCCGACTATTCCACGAGCTTCCATTTCATCAATTAACCTTGCCGCTCTTGTATATCCTATACGAAAACGACGCTGTAACATGGAAACAGATGCCGTTTGCATATCTATTACTAAATCCACAGCATCTGCATATAGATCATCATCAACCTCACCGACTGCTTCAGGTGTATCGTCTGGAATCATCTCTTCTTGATATTGTGCTTTTTGCTGCCCAATAACAAAATTAACCGTTTCCTCTACTTCATTGTCTGATAGAAAGGCTCCTTGTACACGAACTGGTTTTGAAGCACCAACTGGTAAAAATAGCATATCTCCTCTGCCCAGAAGTTTTTCTGCACCGCCCATATCCAAGATCGTTCTTGAATCGGTAGCACTCGACACTGCAAAGGCAATTCTTGAAGGGATATTTGCTTTAATTACCCCTGTGATGACATCGACTGAAGGACGCTGGGTTGCTATAATGAGGTGGATTCCCGCAGCTCGCGCCATTTGTGCAAGTCTAGTAATGGAATCCTCCACATCAGATGAGGCTACCATCATTAAATCAGCAAGCTCGTCCACAATGACGACAATATATGGCAAAAGTGGCTGCTTATCATTTTCCTCGATGTTATGCCTTTTAACATGGTCATTATACCCTTCAATATTACGTGTTCCAGTATGAGAGAATAGTTCATAACGTCTCTCCATTTCACTTACAACCTTTTTCAACGCTTGCGAAGCTTTTTTAGCGTCTGTTACTACAGGTGCTAATAAGTGAGGGACACCATTATAGACATTTAACTCTACCATCTTAGGATCAATCATCATTAATTTTACTTCATGAGGCTTAGCTCTCATTAAGATGCTCGTGATAATACCATTAATACAAACACTCTTCCCGCTTCCGGTTGAACCAGCCACGAGCAGATGGGGCATTTTATTTAATTCAGCAAGTACTGCTTCCCCAGTAATATCCCTGCCAAGTCCAATTAGCAGTTTCGCCTCTGGTTTATTATTTTGAGTTGCTTCTAGTACTTCTCTTAGAGAAACAACGGCCACCTCTGAATTTGGTACTTCAATTCCAATTGCTGATTTTCCAGGAATAGGGGCTTCAATTCGTATATCTTTAGCAGCTAGTGCTAAGGCTAGATCATCACTTAAGCTAACTATTTTACTAACTTTAACCCCGACATCAGGATGAACCTCATACTTTGTAACTGCTGGACCAAGATGTACCTGTGTTACTCGAGCCTTAACCCCGAAGCTTTGAAAAGTTCTTTCCAGTTTAGCTGCATTCGCATGAATTAATTCGTATTCCCCGCTTTGATCTGTTTTCTTCGGAAGTTTTAGAAGTCTTAGCGGCGGTAATTCATAAGCAACATTCTCTACTTCCGTAAAGGTAATCGGCGGTGTGCTGTCTTCTTCTACTATTTTCTGTTCATTCCCTTTATTCTTTGAATCATCTTTCCTTCGTTTTGCCCTTTGTGGCTCTTCATCTGGATAAGCCCGATCTGCAAAGCTTGAGATAAGGGGTTCAGGAATGACGATTTCGTCCTGAACATTTTGTAAAGAGGGAATGATTTCTGGCTGAACTGAAACTGTTGCCCTGTTTTCACGTTCTCGTTGCAGTTGTACCCGTCTTTCTTCCCGCCGCTCTTGTTTTTTCTGTTTCCATTCTTCCATATCTAATTGAAAGGCACTCCACTGTCCCTTTGAAAATTCAATCATCGTGGTTCCTACTTTTGCAATAAACTCTCCAAATGATTTACCAGTTAGTAAAATAAACCCTATTAGAATAAAGATAAAGGCAATAATCTTTGTGCCAGTTTCAGCAAATAGATAATGAAACATAGCAAAAAGAACGGCTCCAATCATCCCTCCACCAAGGTCAATTGTGCTTGTTTCCCCTCTAACTTCCATCATAAATATTTCCCATGTGTTGCTGATGACACTAGGATTCTTAAAGTTACCATCATTTGTTAGTAAATGAAAAAGCGTTACATGGCTTAAAAGGAGAATAGATGAAACGATAAGATAAGTTCCAATTAATTTAATATGAAAAATAAAAGGGATGGTTCGTTTCCACATAAGATACACACTTAAAATAACCAGACCAATCAAGCTTAGCATGTACCATTCACCCATCCAGAATCGGAAAAATAGTACGGCTGCTTCTCCAACAGCTCCCAATTTAGCTATTGATATAATTGCAAGCGCTAATAATGCAAGCGCGGTAAGTTCATATTGTACGGTTTGTTTTAAATGATTATCTCGTTTTTTTGATCTTCTCTTTTTCTTCGCCATCTTATCACCTGTCTATATAGTGTTGTACTATCATCATTATCAACCTTTTGCTTTATCAAACACAATGCATTAGAAAATTCCCCACAAAAGGAAGAAAGCAGCCTTCATTGGCTGCTTAAGCTTGGTATCCTTATTATACCATAATATCCTAATAGTTTGATGACAATCCTTCAATGCTGGCACAAGAAATTTTGGCACCTGGACATAAGCGCTCGTCTAAATAATGCTGCGGGTCACTGCTTAAAATGCGAATGACCTGGACATTTTGTGCATCAGATTGTTCCACTATCATTGATACCCCTTGATAGGTTACAGTTTGTTGTCTATTAAAGGCTTCTGGGTCATTTGGATATATTAATTCCTGCGGCATCATCGTATATAGAATCATTGAATCAGCCCCTCACTTGCACCTTTAGATTGATCAATTAATTCATTTAACTTCTTCATCGCCTGCCCGAGTCCGCCAACCTCGTCAATCAATCCATACTCTACGGCATCTGGACCAACGACATTTGTCCCTATGTCACGAGTGAGATTTCCTTTCGCAAACATTAAATCCTTAAATTTCTCTTCAGTAATATTAGAATGTTTGGTTACAAAATTGACAACCCTATCCTGCATTTTATCTAAATATTCAAAGGTTGCTGGTACCCCAATTACTAGACCAGTTAAACGAATTGGATGGATGGTCATCGTTGCTGTTTCGGCTATAAAGGAATAATCACAAGAGACCGCTATTGGCACTCCTATTGAATGTCCTCCTCCTAAGACGATTGAAACAGTTGGTTTTGACAGTGTTGCCATCATTTCAGAAATGGCCAGTCCAGCCTCCACATCGCCGCCAACTGTATTTAAAATTATCAATACTCCTTCTATTTTAGGATTTTGTTCAATCGCTACTAGTTGAGGTATCAAGTGTTCATATTTTGTCGTTTTGTTTTGTGGAGGCAGAGCTAAATGACCCTCAATTTGGCCGATAATTGTCAAACAATGGATCCGTGAATCGGAAGAAAGCTGAGGTACATTTGTTTGCCCTAGCTGCTGAATTTTTTCCATTAAAGAAGAAGGCTTATCCTCTTTTTGAGGTTCTTGCCCTTCTTGATTTCCCGATTCACTTTTTTGTATGTCCTTATTCATCATAAGTCTCCCTTCACGCATGATAACGTTAGTATTGACCTATGAAACAATTTCATTCTTAGATTGATGGAATAAAATCCTATGTAAAAAAAGAAGCATTGGTTTCCCCAATGCCTCCTTTACCTTCTTAAACTTCCATAATAATCGGAAGTATCATCGGTCTTCTTTTTGTTTTTTCAAACAAGTATCTGTTTAACCCATCTCTTATGTCCTGTTTAAGGCTTGACCATTCAAAGGAATCTTTAGAAATGTTCTTCTGTACAATATCTCGAACTAATTTTGTAGATTCATCCATTAACTTTTCTGATTCACGGACATAGACAAAACCACGTGAAATAATTTCCGGACCTGCAGCAATCCGCTTATCCTGCCTAGTTAATGTAACCACAACAATTAATATACCATCTTGAGACAGCAGTCTCCGATCTCGTAAAACGATATTTCCAACGTCACCCACACCAATTCCATCAATTAATACATTGCCTGAAGGAACTTTACCGCTGATAGAGAACGTTCCATCCTTAAATTCTACCACATCACCACGGTCTGGGATAATGATGTTCTCATCCGGTACTTCACAATCAAGTGCCAGTCTCCGATGTGCTTTTAGCATTCTATATTCCCCATGCACTGGAATAAAGTACTTTGGTTTCATTAAGTTAATCATAAATTTTAATTCTTCTTGGCTGCCATGGCTTGAAACATGAATCGTTCTTTTTCCTGAGATAACATTTGCTCCTGCTCTAAAAAGCATATCCACTGTTCTCGATATCAACAATTCACTTCCCCTAAGTGTTGATGCAGCTATTAGAACAGTATCACCAGGCTGTATATTTACATGTTTTGCAGTTTGCTTCGCCATTTTTTGAAGGGCTTCAATTGGCTCCCCTTGACTTCCCGTCATTAATACGACGATTTCCCTGTCTTCGTAATTATTTATTTCACTAACGGGGATAATTAAATCTTCGCTCACCTCTAAATAGCCTAAATCTAGCGCAATTTGATAAATTCTTTCAAGACTTTTACCAACTACTGCTACTTTACGGCCATTATCCCTTGCTGCATCAAATATATGCTGAATTCTGTTAATATCTGAAGCGAAGCATGCAGCTATCATTCTGCCGCGTGTATTATAGAATGCAGTGGATAACTCTCGCTCAACGATTGCCTCGGAGGTAGTGTATCCAGGCTTCTCTGCTTCCGTACTATCTGAGAGTAAACATAATACACCCTTTTCTCCTAGAGCGGCCATTTTCCCTATTTCAGGCTTATACAGCTTTGTTGCTGCCTGATCAAATTTGAAATCCCCCGTATATACGATGCTTCCTTCTGAAGTATGAACGCATACACCGACTGAGTCTGGAATACTGTGATTTGTTCGAAAAAAGCTAACTTCGACAGAATCCATCTGAACAATTGTATCCGAAGTTACTTCAATAAAATTGATCTTCCCATAATATTCCTGCTCCTTTAACTTAGCAGCTGCAAGAGCTAATGTAAGTTTTGTTCCATAAACAGGTACGTCCAATTGGCGAAGAAGATAGGAAAGGGCACCAATATGATCTTCATGGCCATGTGTAAGGAAAACTGCCTTCACTCTTTCCTTGTTTTCTGTTAAATAACTGATGTCTGGAATCACGATATCAATGCCAAGCATTTCATCCTCGGGGAACATTAACCCGGCATCAATGATATAGATGTCCTTGTCCACTTCGACAAGATACATATTTTTCCCGATTTCTCCAATACCACCAAGCGTAATAATCTTAATGGAACTATTTATTCTATTTATCAATTTCCGTTTCCTCCTATGTTGATTGTCTAGCTCTCTTTCACTAAAAGGTCTTCGACATTTCAAAATTGCCCGATCGAAATCAGTTATAATTATTATACTTGATATTTGAAAACCTTTACAACCAAATTTAGTTGTTTTATCCTTTGGAGGAAAATAAGTGAATTTAAAATTATACCATGTAAAATGCCAACCGAGTTTTTTCGATTGGCATTTTGTAAAAATTATTATAATAATTTAGTTAATGTTGATCTTTCTTGTTCGGTTAATGGAACAAGCGGCAATCTTACTGAGCCTACATCCAGCCCTTTAACTTGAAGAGCTGTCTTAACAGGAGCAGGACTTGGCGCCGCAAAAAGTCCCTGCATAAGTGGAAGGAGCTGTTGGTGCAGCCTTGCTGCTTTCTCATTTTCTCCTTCTAAAAAGGCCTTTACCATCTCTTGCATTTCGTTCCCAATTACGTGAGAGGCTACAGAGACAACCCCTACCCCTCCAATAGAAAGAACTGGAATCGCTATACCATCATCACCGCTGTAAAGATTAAAATCACTATCAGTATTTGCAATAATGTGAGTCATTGCATTTAAATCTCCGCTTGCTTCTTTAACGGCTACAATATTCGAAACCTTTGAAAGCCTGATGATGGTATCCGGATGAATATTTACTGATGCTCTTCCTGGGATATTATAAACCATGACAGGAAGAGAAGTAGCTTCAGCAACTGCTTTAAAGTGTTGATATAAACCCTCTTGATTCGGTTTATTATAGTAGGGCGCCACTACCATAATACCATCCACCCCAAGCTGTTCCGCTTTTCTTGTCAGTTCCACAGAAGCATAGGTATTATTGCTGCCTGTTCCTGCAATTACCGGTATTCTTTTTTTAACTATCTTTACTACATGACCAAATAAAGCTAACTTTTCTTCCTTTGATAGTGTAGGCGATTCACCAGTTGTACCTGCAACTACAAGGGAATCCGTACCATTTTCTATTAGATAATTTACTAATTGAGTGGTCTTCTGAAAATCAATATGTCCTTTTTTATCAAAAGGTGTAACCATGGCTGTTGAAACCCGCCCAAAATGAACCATTATACTACTCCTCTCAATTACGAAATCCAGGTTGCGACAATGGCATTTTAGGTTTCAAACTACCAATTATCGTTTCCTTTACTATATTAGATATCCGTAAGTTTTGTTTCAAGTGTTTCTTCTTCCAGATGAAAGGCGTCATGCAATGCATTCACGGATTTTTTCAAGTCGTCTTGTTTCACTAGTACCCAAATGGTCGTATGGCTATCAGCAGATTGAAGAATCCGAATTCCCTTCTCAGAAAGAGCTGTAACAATTTTAGAAGTAACACCCGGTACTCCGGCAATCGCGGCTCCAACGACAGACACCTTTGCACAATGACGCTCTACCACAGGTTCATGACCTATTTCTTTTAAGACCTTTATTGCTCTTTCAGTCATTTCATCCGTAACCGTGTAAACAACACCATTTGGTGAAATATTGATGAAATCGACACTGATATTTTCATTTGCCATTGCTTTAAAAACTTCTGCTTGTAAATAGTATTGGTCTTTTTTTGCAAAAACTTTAATTTGAGTTACATTGGAAACATGTGCAATCCCCGTGACGGTTCTTTCTTTAATATCACTGCCTCGAGATTCTTTCGAAATAGCCGTAACCAATGTGCCTAAATTATCTGAGTACGTGGAGCGAATTCGAATGGGAACCTTTGACTGCATTGCTATTTCAACTGCTCTTGGATGTATCACCTTTGCACCCTGATAAGCCATGTTACATAGCTCCGTATAGGTAACCACAGATAAACGCCTAGCATTTTCAGCTATTCTTGGGTCAGCTGTCATGATGCCTTCTACGTCGGTAAAAATATCAATCCATTCTGCATTTAGAGCAGCCCCTAAAGCAGCTGCTGATGTATCACTGCCGCCTCGTCCAATTGTTGTGATGTCACCGTTCTTTGCTGCACCTTGAAATCCAGCCACTACGACCACATCATTATGTTCTAACTCTCTTAGTAATCGATCGCATTTCATTTCTACAATCTTTGCTTGTGAATGATCGTTATTTGTTCGAAACCCTGCCTGAGCCCCAGTCAAAGCAATAGCATTTATGCCATTGTCTTTCAGCATATTGGCAAAAACAATACTAGAAATGATTTCGCCACAGGATAATAGCAGGTCATGTTCACGTTTTGTAACCTTACTTTGATTACCCCCAATTAAAGAGAGAAGTGTATCTGTTGCATAGGGATCACCCTTTCTTCCCATCGCAGATACTACTACTACAACCTTATATCCATCAGCTAATGCTTTTTCGATATGTTTCTTTGCATGTTTCCTTCCTGCTTCATCCCTGACAGATGTCCCGCCAAATTTTTGAACTATCATTTTCATAGACATAAAAACCTGCCTTTATCATCAAACCATTATTTTTTTTCTTGGATTAATCCTAGCTTTATTAAGCTTTCCGCAATTTGAACTGAATTCCAGGCAGCACCCTTTAGTAAATTATCAGAAACAACCCACATGTGGAAACCACGACTCTCATTTAGATCGTTACGAATTCGTCCTACAAACACATCATTACTTCCTACACAATTTGCAGGCATTGGATACACTTGATTCTCTGGGTCATCTTGTAAAACAACACCTGGTGCTGATTTTAATAATTCCTTAATTTCATTTGCACTGACGTTGTCTGCTTCAATTTCAAAATAAACAGATTCAGAGTGACCCACAGCTACAGGTAATCTTACACAAGTTGCGGCAACAGGCAGCTCTGGCAAATGCATAATCTTTTTAGTTTCATTAATCATTTTCATTTCTTCAAAAGTATAACCGTTATCTTGGAACTTATCTATCTGTGGGATAGCATTAAAGGCAATCTGATAGTGGTTCTTGTCACCTTTAACAGGTAATATCTTAGGTTCTATTGTCTCACCATTAATAATAGCTTTTGTTTGATTCTGTAACTCCTCAATTGCTACGGCTCCTGCACCTGAAACTGCTTGATAGGTGGAAACAATCACTTTCTTTAGACCATATTTTTGTCTAATTGGTTCTAATGCTACAACCATTTGGATGGTTGAACAATTCGGATTTGCAATGATACCATTATGATTGTGCAGATCATCTTCGTTAACTTCAGGAACAACAAGCGGAATTTCTTCATCCATTCTAAATGCACTTGTGTTATCTACTACGATTGCTCCGTATTTTACTGCTTCTGGAGCAAGTTCTTTTGATATATTGCCGCCAGCCGAGAATAAAGCAATATCGACTCCCGCAAAGCTTTCAGGCTTTGCTTCCTGAATCGTATGCTCAACTCCATCAATCGTAACTTTTTTACCAGCTGAACGAGCAGAAGATAGTAGAGTTAATTTTCCAATAGGGAATTTTTCTTTCACTAATGTTTGGATCATTTGCTGCCCAACTGCTCCTGTTGCACCTACAACAGCCACATGATAACCTTTTGATTTCTTCATATTCTAGTACCCCTCTCAATCTTTCATCTATAATTATTGGTCATTTCTGTTTCGATGGTTTAGAAATCAGAAAAGATTAATATAAATTCTCATCAGTGAGATAATAGGTCTCACTGATGAGTGAATTATAAATATATTAACATATTCCTTAAAAGAAATAACCATATTTGACGAAAGGAGTGAGAATTAGTCTGTATCCCTATATCTTTCCACCAAAACAGGCTGAATTTGCCTGCCTTCAATTGCTGCTTCAACCGTTTCCATTAACATCGGCATTCTTGCTACCATCGAATTAGGCTTATTTTTCGGATCATCTTGCCCATATGGGATAAAATATATATTTTTTGTTGCCATTAATCTCATTAAATTAACTCCATTTAATCCCAATGCATCATTTGTAGATATTCCGAGTACTACTGGTTTTAAATTTCTCAATGTTGCTTTTGCAGCCATTAACACCGGACTATCATTCATTGCATTTGCAAATTTACTCATTGAAACACCCGTTAATGGGGCAATAACCATACAGTCTAAAGGAATTTTCGGTCCTAATGGCTCTGCTTTCACGATTGAATCGATCGCTCTGTTACCTGTTAGGTCCTCTATTCTTTGAATCCAGTCCTCCCCTTTACCAAAACGTGTTTCTGTATTTTTGACTGTAAAAGTAACGACTGGTAAAACCTCAGCACCTGCTTGAACCAGTTTCTCGATTTCTGGAAATACAGCGTCATACGTACAATGAGACCCTGTTAAACCAAAGCCTATTTTTTTTCCTTTTAAACTCATTTTATTATCCCCTTTCGCTTACTTAAATCATCTTGAAGCAATTGGGCCAGAACATTGGCTAATATTTGACCAGCTGTTTTTGGCGCGACAATTCCAGGTAACCCTGGCGCAAGCAGTGCTTTTATACCTCTTTTTTCTGCATACCTAAAATCTGTTCCACCTGGTTTTGAAGCTAAATCAATAATCAAAGTATGAGTAGGCATTTTAGAAATAACTGATGCAGTTACAATTAATAACGGAATAGTATTGATTAAGATATCTGTATCCTTCACCTGCTGTTCTATTTCGTTTAAATGAAATGGCGTTAAACCCATTTCCGTAATTCTTGCAAGATGTTCTGTTTTCCTGGCACCGACCTTTATTTTTGCTCCAAGCGCATGGAACGTTCTTGCTACACTCATCCCAACTCTTCCTAAGCCTAATACCGTAATATTTGAGCCATGAATCGTGAAATCAGTATGCTGGATGGCCATCATAATTGTTCCTTCTACAGTCGGAATAGAATTGTAAATTGCCACATCGTCCCTTTCAAAAAGCTGTACAAGCGGACGATTTGCTTCCTTTGTAATACCGTTTAAAAAAGTATTACTAATTCCGGAGTAAATGGTACAATGTTCAGGTGTTTTCAAAAGCATTTCGGCTGTTAATATTACCTTTTCATTCGAAAAGATTGTTTCAACATGCCCTTCTAAATTAGTACCGGGTACCGGTAAGATTAAGGCATCCATATTTGAAAAATCGACTTCATCCAACTTTTCCTTAACAGCGCCTGTAAACGCGTGGTCAAGCTGCTCGAAGCCAATTAAAGATAATCTGGCATCTAACTCGGTTAACTTCCGGATAATTTCCAGCTGTCTTGCATCTCCACCGATCACGGCTATCTGCATCCCTGTCAGCATGAAATCATTCACCTTCTTTTCAAAAAATCCAAGCAGAAGTCTTTTTCTTCTTATCACTTCAACATCTTATGTAAGAGTGAATGAATCTGTGAGTTTTCCATTTACAGATAAATAAAAAAGCCCAAGCAAAATTTTATTTGCTTGGGCTTTTTTACCTAATCGTTATTCTTCAACCTTTTCTCCTTCATGTACATCAATAATGATCATATCAGTTCCTATTTTTTTTATATGCTGCCATGGTACTCTTATTTCCCCGCCTTGTTTTCTAAATCCAAACCACTTTACGGACGGAATCAACAAGGCTTGTATTTGCCCGGTGCTCTCGTCGATTTCAAGGTCTGTTTGACCAAGAACTCCCAACCGCTCTGCCTTTTTCACATCCACTATTTCTTTCCCGCTTAATTCACTTAGCCTCATTATAATGAACTCCTCCCTCTACACTCTTTACTTAAGTTTATCGATGGAAGTCCTAAATTAGACTAAGAAAAGTGGAAGCGCCCTAGCGGCATGTGCTAGACACAAAAAGAAAAAACAGTTCAGAGTGAACTGTTTCTTCTTTTAGATTAAAGTTTTAGGTAATTCCCCATTGGGACTAATTAATGAAACTGAGTATTTGTCTGTAAAAACAGATGTCGCCATCCCATTTACACTTTGTTTGGTAACTTGGTCAATTTGCTCAATAATTTCATCAAGAGATCGGTGACGCTTTAAGAGAAGTTCATTTTTACCGTTTCGACTCATCCTGCTATTCGTACTTTCTAAGCCTAACATCAAACTTCCTTTTAACTGTTCTTTACTATTATTTAATTCTTTATCTGTAATTCCATCTTGTTTTAACTTTTCAAGTGTTTCTTGAATTGTTTCGTATAACACATCAAGCTGCTTAGCCCCTGTACCACCGTATACGGTCACAACTCCATTATCCTGATACGCGGAATGATAAGAGAAGACTGAATAGGCTAAGCCTCGCTGCTCACGAACTTCTTGGAACAATCTGCTGCTCATAGAGCCGCCTAAAATATTATTTAAAATGATTAAGCTATAGACATCTTCATGTCCAATCTTTAATCCTTCAAAACCAAGACAAAGATGAGCTTGTTCTGTTTCTTTCTTTCGTGATAATCGATTGGATTGAAAGACTGGAATATTTTCAAGTGTAGCACTATTTCCACCTTCATAGGACCCAAAGTATTTTTCAACCTCTAGAATAAATTTATCTGAAACATTCCCTGCAATAGAGATGACAACATTTTCTGGTGTGTATCGATTATGGATATAATCCTTTAGAGTCGCACTTGTAAATGTATTTAAGGTTTCTTCTGTCCCCAATATCGGATATCCAAGTGGATGATCTCCATAAATGGCACGGCTGAGTAAATCATGGACAATGTCATCTGGAGTATCATCATACATTTTAATTTCTTCAAGAACGACATTTCTTTCTTTATTTAACTCTTCTTCAACAAAGGTCGAATTGAAGAACATATCAGCTAAAACATCTAATGCAAATTGTGCATGTGTATCCAGTACTTTAGCATAGTAGCAAGTGTATTCTTTGGAGGTAAAGGCATTCACTTGACCGCCAATACTATCAAATGATTCTGCTATTTCCTTCGCTGAACGATTTTTCGTTCCTTTAAAAAACATATGCTCTAAAAAGTGCGAAATACCATTCGTTTGGGGATCTTCATTTCTTGAACCAGTGCCAATCCAGACTCCAATTGCCACAGATCTCACTGTTGGAATATTTTCTAAAACAATTCTTACTCCATTTTTGCAAGAATATTTGTTAATCATCAAAATCCTCCTGTCTATAGAAAAGCGAAAAATTAGCTATTTCCTTTATTATCTGGATACTCTGTTAAATTTATTTCATAATTCTTTCTTCACTCATTAAATCACTTACCGTACCTAATCTTAATCCTTTTTCTTCAATAAGTGTTATTAGGGTGTCTAATGATTTTGCGGTAGATTCTGTTGGATGCATGAGTACCATTGAACCATTACTAATTTTAGAGATAACTCGATTAATTAGTTGGTCTGGTGATGGCTTTTGCCAATCTATGGTATCTACTGTCCACATAACTGTCTTCATCTTGAATTCGGCTGCGATTGTAACGGTTTCATCCCGGTAACTGCCGCTGGGAGGTGCAAACCAAATGCTTTTTTTCCCCGTTGCTGCTTCAATTACTTCATTTGTATTGTTTAATTGCTCCCTAATCTGTACTGCTGATATTCTTTTCATGTCAGGATGTGTGTAGGAGTGATTCCCAACCTCATGTCCAGCACTCACTATCATTTTTGCCAATTCAGGATTATTTTTCACCCATCTTCCCTCAAGGAAAAAACTTGCTTTAACTTGGTGCTTTTTTAGGGCAGCAAGAATTTCAGGCAAATATTCATTTCCCCAAGCTACATTTATGATGAAGCTGACCATTGGTTTATCAGGGTGGCCTCGATAAATGGGAGAAGGGGATAAATCGCTAAGATGTACGGATGGTTCAGTTTGTTTATAAACTAATTTTTTTTCATCGAACGTGCCAATTTTCTTCATGTTTTTATATGAGGCTTCAATATCGACAGTTATCCCATTATAACCTGGAATCGCTTTCCATACTCTATCAATTTTAGCATTGGAAGGCGGTATTTCATATGTAGAAGCATTTTTTACAATACTTTGATATAGCGGATCTTCTTGCTTTCCCACAGTTAGCGCGTTTCCTTTAAGTGTGGCAACATATGTATCTACAAGAGGATTGTTAACAGAAAACCACGCAGCTAGAAATAAGAAAGCTATCAAACTTAACTTCTTCATTTACCTTCCCCCTTCATACAAAATATATGAATATTAGGGACAAGGTAGAACTAAAAGCGAAAGCGCCTCGCACAGGGGCGACAGGCATAAGACGAGCCGTCAAGAAGGTTGCTCTTTAACCTTCTTGACGGATTGGCTTATGACCCCGAGCCCCTAGGCGCTGTAGCTAGATAGAACAAGATACATCTAACATGGAAAAAGTCAGGGTTCCCCCTGACCTTTCCTATTTCACTTTTGACGAATATGACTTATTGTTGTTTCTCAGCTTCAGCCTTTTCACGTTGTTCCTTTAATATTGCTTTACGTGATAAGTTCACACGACCTTGTTTATCAATTTCTGTAACTTTCACTAAAAATTCGTCACCAATTTTAATGACATCCTCCACTTTTCCAACTCGCTCTTCAGCCAATTCAGAAATATGGACAAGTCCATCTTTACCAGCGAAAATTTCGACAAACGCACCGAACTTTTCAATACGTTTGACTTTTCCAAGATACATTTCGCCAACTACAACCTCACGAACGATATCTTCAATAATTTTCTTTGCTTTTTGATTCATTTCCTGATTTGTAGAGGCAATAAATACTGTTCCATCTTGTTCGATATCAATCTTAACACCAGTTTCCTCAATAATTTTATTGATTTGCTTACCGCTTGGCCCAATAACATCACGGATTTTATCTGGGTTAATTTTCATTGTTAAGATTTTTGGAGCAAATTGTGAAAGCTCGGTTCTAGGCTCAGCAATAGTTGCCAGCATAGAATCTAAGATATGCATTCTGCCTTTTTTAGCCTGTTGCAATGCTTCTTCAAGGATTTCACGGGAAAGACCTTTAATCTTAATATCCATTTGAAGGGCTGTTACTCCCTTAGCCGTTCCTGCAACTTTGAAATCCATATCGCCAAGGTGGTCTTCCATACCTTGAATATCAGATAAAACAGTGTAATAATCACCTGATTTAACAAGTCCCATCGCAATCCCAGCAACTGGAGCTTTAATTGGAACACCTGCATCCATCATCGCTAGCGTACTAGCACAAATACTTGCTTGAGAGGTTGAACCATTTGATTCCAGTACCTCAGAAACAAGACGAATCGTGTATGGAAAGTCCTTTTCAGATGGCACAATTGGTTCTAATGCCCGTTCTCCTAGAGCGCCATGTCCAATTTCACGGCGGCCAGGTCCACGGATTGGTCCAGTTTCGCCAACACTAAATAATGGGAAGTTGTAATGGTGCATAAAACGTTTTTCTTCCTCAATACCTAATCCATCTAGAATTTGAACATCGCCCATTGCACCTAAAGTACAAATACTTAATGCTTGAGTTTGTCCACGTGTAAACAATCCTGAACCATGCGTACGCGGCAGGATACCTACCTGTGAAGATAAAGGACGTATTTCATCGATTTTTCGACCATCTGGACGGATTTTCTCAACTGTTATTAAACGGCGAACTTCACCTTTAACAATTTTATCTAATATTTGTTTTACCTGCTTCAAGTCATCGGCTGTTGCTTCATTCTCTTCGAACTTTGCGAGTACTCGATTTTTCACTTCTTTAATGGCATCTTCACGAGCATGTTTTTCTTGAACCTGAATCGCAGCCACCATATCCGTTTCGCACATGTCTCTAACTTCAGCTTCTAAATCTTTATCAAGTTCATAAAGAATAACTTCTCTTTTTTCCTTGCCTGCTTCAGCCATAATTTTTTCTTGGAATTCAATGAGACGTTTGATTTCTTCATGTCCATACATGATAGCTTCTAGCATTACTTCCTCAGATACTTCATCTGCGCCAGCTTCAACCATGTTAATTGCATCCTTAGTACCAGCAACGGTTAAATGAATGTCACTTTTTTCAGCTTGTTCTACGTTTGGATTAATTACAAACTCTCCGCCAACTCTACCAACGATTACACCAGCAATTGGTCCTTCGAATGGAATGTCAGATGTACATAATGCTAAAGAAGATCCAAACATCGCTGCCATCTCTGAAGAACAATCCTGGTCCACACTCATAACAATGCTGATAACTTGGACATCATTACGGAAACCATCAGCAAAAAGCGGGCGAATTGGACGGTCAATTAAGCGACTAGCTAAAATAGCTTTTTCACTCGGACGACCTTCCCGTTTAATAAAGCCTCCAGGTATTTTCCCCACTGCATATAATCGTTCCTCATAGTTACATGTTAATGGAAAAAAGTCTAAGTTTTTTGGTTCTTTTGAAGCTGTAGCTGTACTTAAAACTGCCGTATCTCCATAACGGACCATTACAGCTCCATTTGCTTGTTTGGCTAGTTGTCCAATTTCAACAGTTAATTTGCGTCCAGCCCAATCCATGGAATACTCATGTTTCGTATGTTCCATATTCTTACCCCTCTCTATCCAAATCACTTTAGAGGATAATGCGAATTAATATCGCTCTAATCATCTAATATAAAAAAAGCGTTTTACGCTTATGTTATCAATACAAATATACTATTAGTATGCACAAATTTTCGCGTCTTAAAATATGTATATAAGATTTTGTGGTGCTCGTATGATTTCTTTTTTTAACCTAACAAAAAAGCGGGAAAAATCCCGCTTCTTTTGATTATCGACGAAGTCCAAGCTTAGTGATTAATACACGGTAACGTTGAACATCTTTATTACGTAGGTACGTTAATAGATTACGACGCTTACCAACCATTTTCAACAGACCGCGACGTGAGTGGTGGTCCTTTTTGTGAGTACGTAAGTGCTCATTCAAATTGTTGATTGATTCAGTAAGGACAGCGATTTGAACCTCTGCAGATCCAGTATCGTTATCATGAGTTTTGTACTCAGCGATAAGTTCATTTTTACGTTCTTGTGTGATTGCCATCCTATTCACCTCCTAAATTTCATATCCCCTGTTACTGAGCAAGCGTCGGTGACTCGACTTGCCAAGCAAAGGTTATTTTTAATACGTTAATAAGAATACAACGTTTCTGGTCAAAAAGCAAGTTATTACCTAAGAAAAGACTATTATTCGCAATTATTCGGTAAGTGTTTGTCGATTTTATTAGACGCGTTAAATAGGGTCTGTTGATAGTAACGAAAGGCACTTCGCTTTCCGCGGGCGGTTCGGAGAGCCTCCTCGACGCTAAGAGATGAGCGGGGTCTCCCCTGCCCCGTCCCTCCCGCAGGATCGAGGAGTCTCGTGCCTTCCGCGCAAATCAACAGAGTGCCAAAATTAACACTCCGCTTTAACACTGTCTTTTATTAAAATAATCAATAGCATTCTGTTTGTCTTTTTCAATTTGGGATACTAGTTCTTCGATTCCGGAGAATTTTTGTTCTTTACGCAGGTATTGATGCCATTCAACGACTACTACCTGACCATAAATATCCTTGTTAAAGTCAAACACGTGCACTTCAACTGACACCCTTAAAGCTTCCTTATTAAAGGTTGGTTTGTAGCCTACATTGCATACACCTTCGTACCAGTCTTCACCTATCCTGATTTTTACAGCATAAACACCAAGCGGAGGTAAAATATATTCATCGTTAGTTTCAACATTTGCAGTTGGAAACCCTATCGTTCTTCCTCTTTTATCTCCATGAACAACAATACCTTCTGTCATATAAAATCTTCCGAGTAATTCTGGCAGCTCCGCGGTTCTTCCATCTTTTATATATTGACGAATTCGCGTTGAACTTACTTTTTCATTCCCACTGGTTAATTTTTCAACAATGGTGAAAGTAAACTTTTCTCTAGAATGGAAAGGCAAGACCTCCATAGTTCCTTTTCCCATCCGACCGTATGAGAAGTCAAATCCTGCAACCACATGTTTTACATTTAAGTCAATCACGAACTGATCGATAAATTCTTGTGGCAGAAGGTTTGCAAATTCTGTTGTAAAATGGACAATGAAAAGATAATCAATGCCTAATTCCTCAATAATTTTTATTTTCTCTGCTAAGGGCGTTATGTATTGAACATGCTTATCATTTTTCCTTAAGACTACCGATGGGTGAGGGTCAAAGGTCATGACTGCAGTGTGGAGTCCTTTTTGATGTGCTTGTTTTTTGGCCTCAAGAATTACCTTTTGATGACCAAGATGAACACCGTCAAAATAACCAAGTGCCATGGCTAATGGAGGTATTTCAGTTTTATCTATATTTAATGGGAATTTTAGCTTTATTACTTCCAATTGAAACTCACCTTTTCTTAACAGTAACCTTTTTAACCTTGATCATTACGCAAGACTTTAACTGGTTTTAAGAGCCCTGGCTTGTTCGGATGTACCGAATAAATGGCAAGAGCATTTCCCTCTTCCGTTTGAGCGATAATAGGTCCGTTACTATTTATTAAATAATCTGGTATTGGTAAAAGTGCGCCATTTTTCACTTTCTCTGCTACTTTATCATTTATTATGTATTTCGGCAAATGAGAAAGTGCCATTTCTAAGGGTCTTAAACATGTTGAAATAGTACCTGTTTCCATTAACTTTTCTATTTGTTCAAACGTCAGGCAATCATCAATTGTAAATGCAGCGGATTGGACTCTAATTAAATTTGACATATGTGCCGGGTATCCGAGGCTTTCCCCAATCATTACGGCTAATGTCCTAATATAGGTTCCCTTACTGCAGCTTACTCTAAATCGAAAAGAAATGGTTTCTCCTGAAAACTCTTCTCTTTCATCAAGCAACTCTAACCTATAAATGGTAACTTTTCTCGTTGGACGTTCCACTTCAATTCCTTTGCGGGCATATTCGTATAAACGAGTTCCATTTACTTTAACTGCAGAATACATCGGGGGAGTTTGCTCGATTTCACCTGTAAAGGATTCAAGGACTTTAAGTATTTCCTTCCTGCTAAAGGTATCAACAACCTTTTTCTCCTCAACCTTTTCTCCGGAAGCATCTTCGGTTGTAGTGGAATACCCAAGGGTTACTTCGCCTTCATAGCTCTTTCCGGCGTCAGTTATGTATTCAGCTACTTTTGTTGCCTTCCCTATACAGATAGGAAGCACTCCAGTCACATCTGGGTCAAGCGTTCCCGTATGACCCACTTTTTTTGTTTTTAATATTTTCCTTAATCTAAATATACAATCATGCGACGTTAGCCCAGCCGGTTTATATAAAGGTAAGATTCCTTCCACCCTTGGTCACTCCAATTCTATTTTGTATCGAAAAAAAAGGATAGACATTTGTCTATCCATTTATTCTTCTTCATTTTTTTCTATGCTTCTTTCTTCATGGTGCAATTGGTGAATAAGAGAGTTAATTCGATTTCCGTAATCCATTGACTCATCCCATTCAAAAAGGATTTCAGGAGTTTTGCGTAAGCGAATACGATGTCCAATTTCAGTTCGGATAAATCCTTTCGCCTTTGCAAGACCTTTAAGTGTGTTTTCCTTTTGTTCTTCATCGCCCAAAACAGAAATATATACTTTTGCTTGTTGTAGATCTCCTGTTACTTGAACATCCGTAACTGTCACAAATCCGATCCGGGGATCCTTAATTTTTCGACCTATGATGTCACTTAGTTCTTTCTTCATTTGTTCTCCAACACGATTTGCTCTGTGGCTCATCACTTCACCTCTTAACTTAAAGCCATTCTATATCGGTGATCGTTCTTTCTATTTCAGGAAAGGAATCAATTAATTTAAGTGCATTTTGCAGTTCCAGTTCAGTCATTACCCTGTTAGATGTTACCGCAACGATGGCTATTTTCGTCCTTTGCCATACGTCCTGATAGCCAACTTCTGAAACCGATACATTAAATTTTTGTTTCAACCTGGTAAGAATACGCTGCAAAACAGCACGTTTATCTTTCAATGAATGTGCATCATAGATAATACATTCACAAAGTGCTAAACCTACAATCATTTACGCTCAATTTCTTCCATTACGTAAGCTTCAATAATATCTCCTTCTTTTACATCATTGAAGTTTTTAATGGTAATACCACATTCGTAACCTTGTGCAACCTCTTTGGCATCATCTTTAAATCGTTTTAATGCATCAATATTTCCTTCAAAGATAACAACCCCATTACGAATTAAACGAATTCCGCTATCACGGGTAATTTTTCCGTCTGTTACATAAGAACCAGCAATGGTTCCAACCTTTGAAACTTTAAAGGTTTGACGAATTTCCGCTTGACCAATTACTTTTTCTTTAAATTCAGGATCAAGCATACCTTTCATAGCAGCTTCAATTTCTTCAATAACCTTGTAAATAATACTGTGAAGTCGAACGTCGACCTTTTCTTGCTCAGCTGCGCGTTTCGCATTTACATCAGGACGAACATTAAAGCCAATCACAATCGCATTTGAAGCAGAGGCAAGAGTAATATCCGACTCATTAATGGCACCAGCACCACTATGAATAATTTTGATATTAACACCTTCAACGTCAATTTTTTGCAGTGAAGCGGCCACGGCTTCAGCCGAACCTTGAACGTCTGCTTTTAAGATGATATTTAAATCCTTCATCTCACCCTGCTTTAACTGTTCAAATAAATTATCTAGGCTGACGATTGATTTCTCACCACGCTGCGCTGCCAATGCTAGCTGTGCACGTGCTTCACCGACTTGACGAGCTGTTTTCTCATCGTCAAATACAACGAAACGATCACCAGCTTGTGGAACATCACTTAAGCCTGTAATTTCAACAGGTGTAGACGGTCCAGCTTCTTTCACACGGCGTCCAAGGTCATTTACCATTGCACGAACACGACCATACGTGTTCCCTACAACAATAGGGTCACCTATTTTCAGTGTACCATTCTGAACGAGCAAGGTAGCCACTGATCCACGGCCTTTATCTAGTTGTGCTTCAATTACTGTTCCAACTGCTTTACGATTAGGGTTTGCTTTCCATTCTTCCACTTCACTAACAAGTAGAATCATTTCCAACAGATTATCGATTCCTTCTCCTGTTTTCGCGGATAGTGGAACAAAGATTGTATCGCCGCCCCAAGCTTCAGAAACTAATCCGTGCTCGGTAAGTTCTTGCATAACACGATCGGCGTTAGCAGCTTCTTTATCCATTTTATTAACCGCCACGATAATTGGAACCTCTGCAGCCTTTGCATGATTAATTGCTTCAACTGTTTGCGGCATTACACCATCATCAGCAGCTACTACTAGGATAGTGATATCCGTGATTTTCGCACCACGTGCACGCATCGTCGTAAAGGCAGCATGTCCCGGTGTATCAAGGAATGTTATCTTTTTACCGTTTTCAACAACCTGGTAAGCACCAATATGCTGAGTAATTCCCCCCGCTTCACCTTCTGTTACCTTTGTATGACGAATGGAATCAAGCAAAGTGGTTTTACCATGGTCAACGTGACCCATAATGGTAACTACAGATGGTCTTTCTACAAGGTTTTCGGATTCATCTTCTGTAAAATAAACTTCAAGGTCGGTTGTATCGATTTTAATTTCCTCTTCAACCTCAACCCCATATTCGCTCGCGATTAATTCAATTGCATCTTTATCTAATACCTGATTAATTGTCGCCATAACTCCCAGTAAAAATAGCTTCTTGATAATTTCAGAAGGTTCACGGTAGATTTTCTTAGCAAATTCTCCAACAGTCAAAGAATCACTAAATGTTATCTTAGCTGGAAGATCTTTCACTTTCCTTACTTGTGGCTGTGCTTGTTGAACCGGTGTATGGTTCTTTTTCCGGTTGTTATTATTATTGCGATTTTGATTATTATTATTAAAAGGTTTTTTATTCCCTTTTCCAGCGCTGAAAACCTTATTTTCCTTAGATTGGAATTGTTGATTTTGCTTTTTAGTGTCAGCCGTTTTTGGTGGAGAGGCCACTTTCACCTTGCTTGGTGTAGTAGTTTTTGCGTCGTCATCCTCAAAAGCTTTTGGACTTGTTTTACTTTGCACTTGTGGTTTAACTCCCTGCTGCTGTGGATTCTGATTCTGGCGATTTGGCTGTTGTGGTCTAGCTTGCTTTTGCCCAGGATTGCTTTGGTTTTTATTATAGGTTGCATCTAACTTTACAACTGCAGCATCCTCAATTGTTGCCATATGATTTGAAACTTCTATGTTCATTTCTTTCAGTTTAGTGATTACATCTTTACTTGAAATATTGTGTTTCTTTGCGTACTCATAAACACGTATTTTACTCATATTTTCACCCCCGCTAGAATTAATCGAGCAACGTCATCAGTTTTTTTGCAAATCCATTATCCAGTACAGCTACAACTACGCGGGCTTCTTTGCCAATCGCTTGGCCTAGAAGGTGGCGATCTTCCACTAGTTTATAGGGAACTTCGTATGACTTACATTTATCTGTAATTTTTTTTGTCGTATTTGCAGATGCATCTGCCGATAATAAAACGAGCTTTGCTTTTCCGCTTCGAATCTCCTTAACAGAAAGCTCCTCACCCGAAATGATTTTCCGTGCTCGATTGGCTAAGCCAAGTAACGACATCCATTGATTTGTATTCATATAGACTGCCTGTTTTCCTTTTCTATCAAATCCAATAGTTCATCATATAATGATTCATCTATAGTAACCTGTAAATGATTAGATAAGGTATTTTTCTTCTTGGCTAGTAGGACTGCTTCTTTGTCCTTAGAAAGGTAGGCACCTCTACCCGACTTTTTCCCAGTTAAGTCGATAGAAACTTCCCCTTCTTTTGAGCGAACGATGCGAACGAGTTCTTTTTTCGGCTTCATTTCACCGGTTGCGACACACTTCCGCATAGGAACTTTTTTACGATTGTTCACAATCCATTCACCTCATTTATTATTCCTTTTCTTCTTCTTCGTTAAAGTCAACATCTACTTGATCATCAAAAAGTCGAATCATTTCTTCACGTGGATAGATTCCTAGTTCACGTGCTTCTGTTTCAGATTTGATATCTATTTTCCAACCTGTTAACTTCGCTGCAAGGCGGGCATTTTGTCCACGCTTCCCAATTGCTAGTGAAAGCTGATAGTCTGGTACAACAACAGTTGTCGCTTTTTCAGCTTCATTTACCATAACATCTAAAACTTTAGATGGGCTTAAAGAATTTGCAACAAAGATGACGGGATTGTCAGACCATTTAACAATATCAATTTTTTCACCTTTTAATTCATTCACAACGGCTTGAACCCTTGTACCTTTTGGACCTACACATGATCCAACTGGGTCAACTTCATTGTTATCCGAATGAACAGAAATTTTCGAACGGTCTCCTGCTTCACGAGCAACAGATTTAATCTCAACTGTTCCATCATATATTTCTGGAACTTCAATTTCGAACAATCGCTTGAGCAAGCCAGGATGTGTTCGTGAAACGAAAATCTGAGGACCCTTTGTTGTTTTCTCTACTTTAGTAATAAAAACCTTTATACGGTCATGAGGTTTATAACGCTCATTTGGCATTTGTTCATTTACAGGCAGCAGCGCTTCAATTTTTCCAAGGCTGACATAAATAAACTTCGAGTCAAGCCTTTGAACAATTCCTGTCATGATATCTTCTTCACGATCGATGAACTCAGAATAAATAATTCCTCTTTCAGCTTCCCTAACCCTTTGTGTAACCACTTGCTTAGCTGTTTGGGCAGCAATTCTGCCGAAGTCCTTAGGTGTTACTTCCATTTCAACTACATCTTCAACAACATAGTTTGGATTTATGTTTCTTGCATCTGCTAACGATATTTCAAGTCGAGGGTCAAAAACCTCATCCACTACTTCTTTCCTTGCAAATACTCTCATTGAGCCAGATTGCAAATTCAAATCAATCCGAACATTTTGGGCTTGGTTGAAATTACGTCGATAAGCCGATACAAGTGCAGCTTCAATCGCATCAATTAAAACATCTCTAGAAATGCCCTTTTCTCTTTCTAGTATCGTAAGAGCATCTAATAATTCGCTGCTCATTTGATTATATCCCCCTATCCATTATATATTTATCTTTCATTATGAAAAAATAACTGCTAGTCTTGCACTAGCCACTTTTTCAAAAGGAATTTCAATTACTTTTTTACGGGTTTTGATTTTCATCTCTACTTTTACTGTTTGCCCGTCATAATAAAGTAATTCCCCTTCAAAACCTTTTTCACCGTCAATCGGCTCGTATGTTTTAATGAACACATTTTTACCAATTGCCTTTTCAAAATCTTTTGCTTTTTTAAGCGGTCGTTCTGCACCTGGAGAAGATACCTCAAGAAAATAATTTTGGGTTATCGGGTCAAGCTCATCGAGTTTTTCACTAAGCCGTTCACTGACATTGCCACAGTCCTCTATATCAACACCGTTTTCTTTATCAATATATACGCGCAGAAACCAGTTTTTCCCTTCTTTAACAAACTCGATTTCCACCAATTCTAATCCAAGCTCCTGGATAATTGGCTGCGCTAGCTCTTCTACTACTTCCGTTACTTTGCTCATGTTTAACCTCCTTTACCGACATGCTCACCCATATTATTGGTAATTCACGGAAAGTTTTATAAATAACTCTTCAAAAAAAACTGTATACAAAAACGAAAGAGCGGGTTTCCCCACTCTTGAACACGAGAGTATTTCTTAGTATTTCCAATAAAACTATACCATAACCAAATTTTATATGCAAACACCCAATAGCGGAAGCGCCTTGCTCAGGGGCGACAGGCATAAGACGAGCCGGCTGGAAGGTCGCTCTTTACCTTTCTGACGGATTGGCTTAGACCTGAGAGCCTTAGGCGCTGTAGCTTGACGTTAATCTAAGTTAGAAAAGCTAGAATAGGGATAACTGGTTTTGTTCTGGTAATGAACCTAGACAACCTAGTTTATCTAAATATTCTAGAATAGTTTTTGACACTTTACCACGTTGCTGTAAATCTTCTTTAGAAAGAAACTCTCCATCTTGTCTTGCCTTTATAATATTATAAGCGGCATTTGTTCCAAGTCCCGGTATGGAGTTAAATGGAGGGATTAATGAATTTCCTTCAATGATGAACTCAGATGCATCTGATTTATACAAATCGTAATTTTGGAAAGTAAAACCCCTTTCCGTCATTTCCAGTGCTAGTTCAAGGACTGTTAACAGGTTCTTTTCCTTGTTTGACGCCTCAAGTCCCTTTGCATTAATTTCTTCAATAATTGCCCGAATAGATTCAGAACCACGTGACATTGCTTCAATATCAAAGTCTTCGGCACGAACTGTAAAATAGGCTGCATAGTATAACAACGGAAGATGAACCTTGAAATAAGCAATTCTAACTGCCATTAACACGTATGCGGCTGCGTGGGCCTTTGGAAACATATATTTAATCTTTTTACAAGAATCAATATACCATTCAGGCACTTCATTTTTACGCATTTCCGCTTCCATTTCGTCTGTGAGGCCTTTCCCTTTACGTACAGATTCCATTATTTTAAAGGCAAAAGATGGCTCTAATCCTTGGTAAATTAGGTAGACCATAATATCATCCCGGCATCCAATTACTTCACTTAGGTTACAGGTTCGGTTATGAATTAATTCTTGTGCATTTCCCAGCCATACGTCTGTTCCATGTGATAAACCAGAAATTTGGACTAATTCCGAAAAAGTTGTAGGTTTTGTATCTTCTAGCATTTGACGAACAAAGCGTGTACCGAATTCTGGTATCCCAAGGGTACCGGTCTTACACATTATTTGCTGTTCAGTAACACCTAATGATTCTGTACCGCTAAAGATTTTCATTACTTCTGGATCATCAGTTGGAATGGTTTTAGGATCCATACCGCTCAGGTCCTGCAGCATTCTGATCACCGTTGGATCGTCGTGACCAAGTATATCTAGTTTTAAAACATTATCATGAATAGAATGGAAATCAAAATGAGTCGTCTTCCATTCTGAATTTCTATCATCAGCAGGAAACTGAATTGGTGAAAAGTCATAGACATCCATATAATCAGGAATAACAATGATACCGCCAGGATGCTGACCAGTTGTCCTTTTTACACCTGTACAGCCTGATGCAAGTCTTTCTATTTCTGCCCCGCGTAATTGTAAATTATTGTCCTGTTGATAGGCTTTAACATAGCCGAAGGCTGTTTTATCTGCAACAGTACCAATCGTACCCGCACGAAAAACATTATCTTCTCCAAAAAGAACCTTTGTGTAGTTATGTGCCCGCGGCTGATACTCTCCTGAGAAATTCAAATCGATGTCGGGAACCTTATCCCCTTTGAAGCCAAGGAAGGTTTCAAACGGAATATCGTGTCCGTCTTTTTTGTACTTTCCGCCACATTGCGGGCAATCTTTATCAGGTAAATCAAATCCAGATCCCACCGAACCATCATTGAAGAACTCTGAGTGCTTACAGGTTGGGCAGACGTAATGTGGAGGTAAAGGATTTACCTCTGTAATCTCTGTCATAGTGGCAACTAAGGAAGAACCAACTGAACCACGTGAACCAACAAGATACCCATCATCCAAAGATTTTTTTACAAGCTTATGGGAGATCAAGTAGATTACCGCAAATCCATGGCCGATAATACTCTTCAATTCTTTTTCAAGGCGTGCCTCAACGATTTCCGGAAGTGTTTCTCCGTAAATCTTCTTTGCCATTGAATAACTCATTTCTCGCATTTCTTCATCTGCGCCTTCAATTTTCGGAGTGTATAGGTCGTCTTTAATCGGCTTAATAACGTCAATCATATCAGCTATTTTGTTTGTATTCGTTATTACAATTTCTTTTGCCTTTTCTCCTCCAAGGAATGAAAACGCAGCAAGCATTTCATTTGTTGTCCTGAAATGGACATCTGGTAGTTTGTGACGATTTAGCGGGTTCGCTCCACCTTGAGAGTTAACTAAAATTTTACGGTAAATCTTATCATTCTCATTTAAATAATGGACATTACCAGTTGCAACAACAGGAATCCCTAATTTATCGCCAAGCTTTACAATATTACCAATAATATCTTCTAGTGCCTTTTCATCACGAACAAGTTCCATCTCAATCAATGGAGCATTGACTTCCTTTGGCATTACCTCAAAGTAATCATAGAATTGTGCATAAGCTTCCACTTCATCTGGAGATTTTTGCATCATCCCCTCGAATACCTCTCCTTTATTACAGCCGGAACCAACAAGAATCCCTTCTCTGAATTTTTGAAGAATGGACCGTGGCAGCCTTGGTACTCTATAAAAATATTCAATATGAGCAATGGATACAAGTTTAAATAAATTCTTCAAACCCACTTCCGTTTGTGCCAGTAAAGTACAATGATAAGGGCGTGCTCGCTGATAAGCATTTCCCTTTCCCATGTTATCGTTAAATTGATCATGGTACTCTATTCCTTTTTCAGAAGCATCCTTTAGCATTTTCAACAGTAAATACCCTGTAGCTTCTGCGTCATAAATGGCTCTATGGTGCTGGGTTAATTCGATATCAAATTTCTTCGTTAATGTATTTAAACGATGATTTTTCATTTCTGGGTAGAGGAATCTACCTAGTTCAAGGGTATCAATTACTGGATTTTTTGCCTTTTCAAGGCCAATGTTTTTATAGCCTACATTAAGAAATCCCATATCGAAGGATGCATTGTGTGCAACCAGGACACCGTCTTCTACCCAATCATGAAACCTTTGGATTACCTCTCCAACTTCTGGTGCATTTTGGACCATATCGTCCGTAATCCCTGTTAAATTGATGGTTGTTGCTGATAGTCGATGATGCGGATTCGCAAATGATTCAAACCGGTCAATAATTTCCCCATCTCGTATTTTTACTGCCGCTAGTTCAATAATCGTGTCATATACGGCTGAAAGACCTGTCGTTTCAACGTCAAATACAACAAATGTATCTTCTGCTAGTAGACGGTGGGCGTCATTATAAGTAATTGGAACACCATCATCTACAAGATTTACTTCAACACCATAAAGAATTTTAATATCATTTTTCTTTCCAGCGCTATACGCCTCAGGAAAGGATTGTGCAACAGCATGGTCTGTAACTGCAATCGCCTTATGACCCCACTTCTTCGCTTGAGCAATGAGCGCTCCTACAGGAGTGACAGCATCCATTGAGCTCATTGGAGTGTGAAGGTGCAGTTCTACTCTTTTTTGATTTTCAGGGGCCGTATCCTTACGGCCAGCAGGTTTAATTTCATTTATATCATTACCAATCATGACTAAATCACGTACAAATGTATCATTTTGGATACTGCCTCTTACTCTTACCCACATTCCTTTTTTGACGAGCTGGTAAAGGGCTGCATCTTCTTTGTCGCGAGAGAACATCTTAACCATAAGCGAGCTGGTGTAATCGGTAATTTTAAATGTTAATAGCGTACGGCCACTTCTAAGTTCCCTTGTCTCAGCATCAAAAATAAACCCTTCAACGGTGACTCTGCGTTCTTCATCTACAATCTCAATCATACTTCTTAGGTCTTGATCATCCTTAATGGTTAGCCCGATTGAAAGAGGCCCTTCTGGAACAGATCCACCAGCATCTTTCTCAGCTTCTTTCTTTTGTAAATCTGCCAAGGCCATCAGTCCGCGTTCCTGATCCTCTTTTTGTTTCGCTATTAAGAATTGTTGATATTCGTCATTCTTTTCACCGCTCTGAATATCAGTTTCAACCGTTAAGCTTGGAAATCCATATGACTGATAAAGACTGGTAATCAGAGATCCATATTTCCTTTTTAAGGCCATTCCTTCTGTCTCATTTCGCACTGATACCGTTAACTTATTTCCGCTAAGTACCGGCACCTGTTCATTTAGTAATTTTAACATTGGCGGTGAGATGCCATCGATTTGCTGAATACTATAATTCCAATACTCCAGAAACAAATCGGGATGAAAGCTTGGATTTTCTACTTTTAAATCATAGGAAATCTTTGCAATAGTAGAAAACTTTCTTTCAAGCTGCGTAGTAAAACGAAGAAATAAACTAAAAGGAAGAATTTTTTCTAATAAAAATTGGAAATGCCATTTACGTGACTTTTTTTCTACTATAAATCTTTCAATTTGAGCATTTTGAAATTGTGCTACTACAGCGTCCTCTTTTAATTCTAGTTGCTGGAGCAAGAGTAAGAATCGCTCTTTTTTGCCAGAGGCATGTTCGCTCATCATTCCCTCTCCCATCTATATATTGTCTAGCTTCAGCGCCTAGCCCCTCTATGGTTTACAGCCAATCACTTCTGGAAGGCAAAAAAACGCCTTCCGTCAGCGCTTGACTTATGCTTGTCGGGGCTGAACACAAAGGAAACCTCCTTTGATACTCTTCGCTGGAACAAGCTGTGCTTGTTCCGAAGGCACTTCAGCTTTTCGTTAAATCTCTAATTTATCTATTATCAAAAAGTAATTATATCATATGATACCTAATCATTCGGCTTATTTCGACAGAAAAATAAAACCAAAAAAGTAAATAAAAAAAGGTTCGCCAGGGAACCTTTTCTCAACTTTCAAATGTACTTACAAGAAAAATCTTTGGATATCATTCCAAGTAACAACCAGCATAAGGAGCATTAAGAGAGCAAATCCAATAAAATGGACCATTCCTTCCTTATGACGATCTATCGGCTTTCCTCTTACTGCTTCGACTGCAAAGAACATTAGCCTTCCGCCATCTAGTGCTGGGATTGGCAGGAGATTCATGATTCCTAGGTTAATACTTAAAATAGCTGCCCACTTCATCACATAGTAAATTCCTGATTGAACTACTGTATCAGTGGAAGCATATATTCCAACAGGCCCAGAGAGCATGTCAATTGAGAACTGACCAGTAACAAGCTGTCCAAGCATGACAAAAATTTGCTTTGTCCAAAAATAAGTTTCAGTAAAACCAGCAGTAATGGCTTTTAATGGTGATTTTTCTATTGGGCTGTAAACTCCAATTAGACCTATCTTTTCTCCTTCAACACTTTGCTCTTTCGGAGTTACGGTAATTTCCTGTTCTTTTCCATCACGGCTTATAGAAAAATCAAGTGTTTCATTAGGATTTTCTCTGATAATTTCTACGACATCAGACCAGCTTGAGATTTCAGCGCCATTGATACTTTGGACTATATCTCCTTCTAATAATCCCGCTGCATTCGCAGCGCCATCAGGCGTAATTACACCTAATTTCGGCTCGTTAGTAGGAACACCTTGTAAAAAGGCAATTATAATGAACAAAAAGAATGCCAAGACGAAATTCATCATCGGGCCAGCAAAAATGGCCATGGTTCTCTGAGGCAGCGTTTTTGAAGCAAACTGACGATCATAAGGGGCCAATTGTGTTTCTACCCCATTTTCAACCGTAACAGCAGTCGGACTTATCGGAAAAGTTTGCAAGCTTTCTTCCTCATCCTCTGGGTATCCCTTAATGAACAGTTTATGTTCAATATCAGCATACTCTACTTCCACAATTCGACAATCTGGATACTTTTCTTTATTGTTCAAAATGATTTTATTTACGTTATTCTCTTTGTCAAACAAAAGCCCGATTCTGTAACCAGGTTTTAGTTCCACAACCTCAGGATCTTCACCAGCCATCCGAACAAATCCACCAATTGGCAGTAACCTAATTGTATACGTAGTTTCCCCTTTTTTATGAGTGAAAACTTTTGGTCCAAAGCCGATTGCAAATTCGCGGCACAAAATACCTGCTCGTTTCGCAAAAACCAAATGGCCTAATTCATGGAAAAATACTAGTGCACCAAAGATAACGATAAAGGCAATAACTGTAGTCAAACTAAAAACCACCTTTTTTATAGAAGTGAATTTACAAATTGTCTTGTTTCTTTGTCCACCTCTTGAATAATGGATAAGTCAGGATTTTTTATTAATTCGTGTTTATTTAATGCCTTCTCAATCATATCTTCAATTTGTAAGAAACTAATCTTTTCATTTAAAAAAGCAGCTACAGCAACTTCATTTGCTGCATTTAAAACTGTAGGCAGTGTTCCGCCTTGTTTGCCAGCCTCATAAGCAAATTTCATACAGCGAAAACGATTTGCGTCCATTTCCTGGAAATGCAATTGTCCAATTTCAGCTAAATCTAACCTTTGAGAGGAAGTTAGGGGTAACCGGTCAGGATAAGAGAGTGCATATTGGATCGGTACTCTCATATCTGGTGTTCCAAGCTGTGCAATTATGCTGCTGTCATGAAATTCTACCATTGAATGAATAATACTTTCTTTATGAAGCAGTACATCAATTTTTTCATAGGGCATGTTGTACAGCCAATGAGCCTCAATCACCTCAAGCCCTTTATTCATCATGGTTGCGGAATCTATTGTTATTTTTGCTCCCATTGACCAATTGGGATGATTTAAGGCTTCTCTAACCGTAACTCCTTCTAACTCTTTACGAGTCCGGTCACGGAAGCTGCCGCCAGAAGCAGTCAAAATCAATCTTTCTATATTCTTATCCTTTTCACCCTGTAAGCACTGAAAAATAGCAGAATGTTCACTGTCCACTGGAAGTAATGCCACTCCACTTTTCTCCGCAGCCTCCATAACTAGATGACCCGCCGTAACAAGTGTCTCTTTATTGGCAATCGCAATGGTTTTTCCCGCTTCAATTGCATGTAAGGTAGGGTTCAAACCAATACTTCCAATCACAGCATTTACTAGGATATCCGTTGAAGGATATACTGCAGCTTCTATGAGGCCCTCTTCACCAAAGGTAAATTTAGTATTAGGAAACTCTGCTTTTAATGTATTACAGTCTTGGTACTCTTGTACAGAAACTAGCTCTGGCTTAAATTCATGTATCATTTTTCGGGCTAAATCTAAATTTTTCCCTATCGAAATGGCAACTAATTTAAAATCAGATGGGTGTTCACGAAGTATATCTAAAGTTTGAGTGCCTATCGAGCCTGTAGCACCCAAAATGCAAATCTTTTTCAAAGAAAATTCAACTCCCTAACTCTACCATAGATGAAAAAAGTGTAATAATGGCAAAACGAATAATAGACTATCGAAACGGTCAAGGATTCCCCCATGACCTGGTAATATATTTCCAGAATCCTTCACATTAAAATGCCGTTTGAACGCAGATTGAACCAGATCACCAATTTGTCCAAAAATAGAAAGGACAACAGTTATCGCCATTAATGTAAATATTGTTGCATTGATTTCAGAAAATATAGCAAACAATATAGCAACAATTAAGGCTGAAACTACTCCGCCTATGGATCCCTCAACTGTCTTATTAGGACTTATTTCAGGCCAAAGTTTCGTTTTCCCTGTAGCTTTACCGATAAAATAAGCACCTGAATCAGTTGCCCAAATCATGAATAATGAGTAGAAGATATAGACGATACCTGCATCACGCGTCTCAATAAAGAAATAAAATCCTATTCCCACATAAATGGCAGACAAAATCGAAAAACCAGCATCTTCGAAGGTAAATCGGTTCTTTGTTATCACGGTATATGCCAATAGCAAAAGGATAAAAGCAATACCAAGTTCTGTTTTTGTATAAATAAAAGTATTTACTATATCACTATACTGCTCTGGAAAAAGCATAACCCAGAGAAATAAAACAGTCAGCAATCCATGAACAGAAAAAATACTAAGTTTTTTCATTTTTAATAACTCATACAATCCCACAGTTGCCAGGAAATATGTTAAAAGGACAAAAGGCAGTCCACCATAAAAAACAATTGGTAAAAATAAAGCAGCTGCTACAACTCCTGTAATGATTCTTTGCTTCATCTAAGATTTCAACACCTTTATAGTACTTGAGAGAGATAAACTTTAGATACCGCCAAAACGACGTTGACGGTTTTGATATACTTCAATTGCTTCAACTAGATGTTTTTCTTTGAAATCCGGCCATAATACATCCGTAAACCAAAACTCCGTATATGCTAATTGCCACAACATGAAATTACTTAGCCTGATTTCACCACTCGTACGGATTAATAAATCCGGGTCATTGAGGTTAGAAGTCATCAGGTATGAGGAGAAAATCTCTTCGTTTAACTCGCTCTCTTTTAGTATTCCACTTTTATAATCATTTAAGACTTTTTTGGCCGCATCAATAATTTCGGATCGACTGCCATAGTTAAGTGCAAAGTTTAATACAAGTCCATCATTATTCTTTGTTTCCTCAATCGCTCTTTCAATTGCATTTAATGTATGTACCGGAAGTTGATCTTTATACCCCATCATCGTTACTTGAACATTTTCTTCAATTAATTCAGGCAGAAAGGTTCCTAAAAACTCCTCTGGAAGCTTCATTAAATAGTCCACTTCATTTTTTGGCCGCTTCCAGTTTTCAGTTGAAAAAGCATATAACGTAAGTGTTTTAATTCCAAGGTTGTTGGCTAACTTCGTTATCTTACGCACGACCTTCATACCTTCATGATGTCCGGCAATTCGTGGCAAGGCTCTCTTCTTAGCCCAACGTCCATTGCCATCCATAATAATCGCAACATGTTCCGGTACCGGCAATTTTTTAATCTTTTCTATATTTTCTCGGAGTGTGGAAGAGTTATTGTTTTGATTCTTCCAAAGCCTTATTTTATTAAACATAACATTGCTCCTCCAAATTAAGATAATCATTTCCTCCGATAATAGATCATGCCCACAGAGCCTGTGTTGATATATATGAAGAATGCTGATTTTCGCATGCTTTTATCATACCAAAAAAGTAAAAATATATCTTCTACTAAATAAGTTATGTACTTGTACAAGAAATAAGAATGACGAATAGTGAAAAAAACCCCCTAAAAAAGAGGGTTCTCACAATAATTAAACTTCCAAGATTTCTTTTTCTTTGTCTTTTGTTATTTGGTCAATCTTACTTATGTGTTCGTCAGTTAGTTTTTGAATATCATCCGAATAACCTCGAAGGGCATCTTCCGTAATTTCTCCGTTTTTCTCCAGCTTTTTCAAATCATCGTTACCGTCACGTCGAATATTACGAATCGCTACTTTCGCCTCTTCAGATTCTTTCTTTACCAATTTTACTAACTCTTTTCGGCGTTCTTCAGTCAATTGGGGGATGGCTAATCTAATGACCATACCATCATTTGATGGATTTAACCCTAAATCAGATTTTAGAATCGCCTTTTCAATATCACCAAGAATTGATTTATCATAAGGCTGGATGACAAGAAGTCTTGCTTCTGGAGTAGAAATTCCAGCCATTTGATTCACTGGTGTCGGTGCTCCATAATAATCAATTGTAATTCTATCTAATAAAGAAGCACTCGCTCTCCCAGCACGAATGCTAGCAAGCTCACGCGAATACGATTGAATTGCTTTAAGCATTCTATCCTTCGTTGCTGAAACCACTTGTTTTGGCATTATTTTTTCCCCCTAACAATCGTTCCAATTTTTTCACCCATTACCGCACGTTTAATATTTCCTTGTTCCATAATCGAGAAAACAATAAGCGGAATATCATTATCCATGCATAATGAAGATGCAGTTGAATCCATGACAGCTAATCCTTCTTTAATGACATCAAGGAAAGACAGGTCATCATATTTTGTTGCATTAGGATCCAGACGTGGATCCGCTGAATATACACCATCAACATTATTTTTTGCCATTAAGATGACTTCTGCGTCGATTTCCGCTGCACGTAAAGCCGCAGTTGTATCGGTTGAGAAATACGGATTTCCTGTCCCGGCTGCAAAAATAACGACTCTCTTTTTTTCTAAATGTCTCATTGCTCGACGTCTAATATATGGTTCTGCAACTTGACGCATTTCAATTGAAGTTTGTACTCTTGATTCAATTCCCAGGTGTTCTAAACTGTCCTGAAGGGCTAAAGAATTCATTACAGTGGCTAACATCCCCATATAATCAGCAGTTGCTCTGTCCATTCCCATCTCACTGCCTATTTTACCACGCCAAATATTACCACCGCCAACAACAACTGCTACCTCAACACCAAGTTCTGCAATTTCCTTTACCTGCCCAGCGATTGATTTTATTACGGATGGTTTAATACCGAAGCTTGATTCTCCTGCAAGTGCTTCCCCGCTTAATTTTAGAACGACGCGTTTGTACTTAGGACCGCTCATATAAACCTCCTTATTATGTATATGATTATAAAAAAACTTTAAAAATAGGGAACACATCGTGTTCCCTATTTAAGACATATTTTGCCTATCATACCTTATAAACAAACCAATTACTTTTTATTAACTTGGTTCATAACTTCTTCAGCGAAGTTGTCTTCACGCTTTTCAATACCTTCGCCAACTTCGTAGCGTATGAATTCACGAACAGAAGCGCCTTTTGATTCAACGAACTGACGAACTTTTTGGTCAGGGTTTTTAACGAAAGTCTGGTCAAGTAAGCAAACATCTTCAAAATATTTTCCAAGACGGCCTTCTACCATTTTTTCTACGATTTTTTCTGGCTTTCCTTCGTTAAGTGCTTGTGTAGTTAACACTTGACGCTCACGCTCAACTTCCTCTTGAGAAACTTGATCACGTGAAACATATAAAGGTCTGAGAGCAGCAATGTGCATAGAAACATCTTTTGCAGCATCCGCATCAGTAGTTCCTTCTAGAACTGTTAATACACTAATACGTCCTCCCATGTGAAGGTATGCACCAAATGCATCATTATCTGATTTAGAAACTACAGTAAAACGACGAAGTGAAAGTTTTTCACCAATTTTAGCAATAGCAGCATTGATATAGTCTGCTACAGTCACTCCATTAATCGTTTGTGCAGAAGCTTCTTCAACTGTTGCTGGTTTGTTAGCAAGCAAGTGTGCAGCTAATTCTTTTACTAGGCTTTGGAAAGCTTCGTTCTTTGCAACGAAATCAGTTTCAGAGTTTACTTCTAAAATAACTGCTTCGTTTCCTTCTGCAACAACATACGTTAAACCTTCTGCAGCAATACGGTCGCCTTTTTTCGCAGCTGAAGCAATCCCTTTTTCACGTAAGAAGTCGATTGCTTTTTCCATATCACCATTTGTTTCTGTTAAAGCTTTTTTACAATCCATCATTCCTGCGCCAGTTTTTTCGCGTAGTTCTTTTACCATTTGAGCAGTAACTGCCATGATTTTTTCCTCCTTTAATTCCTTATGTAGATACTAATAGCTTAGCCATTGAACGCTAAGATAAACCCTTAAAAAAAGGTGATAAAGGGTCTCCCTCTTATCACCTTTTTTTAGTTCAAACTATTTGACTTACGCTTCTACTGCTACTTCTTCACCTTGTTTTGCTTCAAGGATAGCGTCTGCCATTTTACCTGTTAAAAGCTTAACCGCACGAATCGCATCGTCATTCGCAGGAATAACTACATCGATTTCGTCTGGATCACAGTTAGTATCAACAATTCCTACGATAGGAATGTTTAATTTTTTAGCTTCAGCAACAGCGATACGCTCTTTACGAGGGTCGATAATGAAAAGTGCATCAGGAAGCTGCTTCATATCTTTGATTCCGCCTAAGAATTTTTCAAGGCGTTCAAGTTCTTTCTTTAATTGAACTACTTCTTTTTTAGGTAAAACTTCGAAAGTACCGTCTTCTGACATTCTTTCAATATCTTTTAAGCGACCAATACGCTTTTGGATTGTTTCAAAGTTTGTTAAAGTACCACCCAACCAACGTTGGTTAACAAAGTACATACCTGAACGAGCTGCTTCTTCTTTAACAGAATCTTGAGCTTGTTTCTTAGTACCAACAAAAAGGATAGTTCCGCCATTAGCAGCTAAATCCTTAACCCAGTTATAAGCTTCTTCAACTTTCTTAACTGTTTTTTGTAGGTCGATGATATAAATACCGTTACGCTCTGTGAAGATATATTTCTTCATTTTAGGGTTCCAACGGCGAGTTTGGTGTCCAAAGTGTACACCAGCTTCAAGCAATTGCTTCATTGAAATTACTGACATGTTTTTTTCCTCCTATGGTTTCGTTTTCCTCCGCTAAGTCTCATTTTCAAACAGCAACTGTATTAACAGCACCGGCTGCTTAAATCAACAAGCGTGTGTAATAACACCATGAAATAATATAGCATAACTAAAGATAACAATCAAGTTTTACTTTCAAAAAAAATCCCCGGTAAAACCAGGGATTTTTCCATGAATTAGTTAGAACGTAATTTATCTAACTCAACTAAGAATTTATCATTTAAGACTTTGATATACGTTCCTTTCATACCAAGAGAACGAGATTCAATGACTCCAGCACTTTCAAGCTTTCTTAAAGCATTAACAATTACAGAACGAGTAATACCAACACGGTCTGCAATTTTCGAAGCAACTAATAAGCCTTCATGTCCATTTAACTCTTCAAAGATATGTTCAATCGCTTCAAGTTCACTGTAAGATAATGAACTGATTGCCATTTGAACAACTGCCTTGCTTCTTGCTTCTTCTTCGATTTCCTCAGACTTTTCACGCAGGATTTCCATACCAACAACAGTTGCACCATACTCGGCAAGAATAAGGTCATCATCGTGGAATTTCTCTTGCAGTCTTGCAAGGATTAATGTTCCAAGGCGTTCACCTCCGCCAATAATCGGAACGATGGTTGTTAACCCTTCACGGAATAGGTCTCTATTTTCAACAGGAAATGCTGTATATTGACTTTCCACATCAAGATTTGAAGATGTCTCTTGAATATTAAATAGTCCATTTATATATTCTTCAGGAAATTGACGATCCTCTAGCATCTTTTTCATACGGTCATTTTCGATTTGCTGATTAATAGCAAAGCCTAAAAGCTTCCCACGGCGACTGACAACGAAAATGTTTGCTTCAATTACTTCACTTAGGGTTTCTGACATTTCCTTAAAGTTAACTGGTTTTCCTGCTGCCTTTTGTAATAACACATTAATTTTTCTAGTTTTTGTAAGTAAATCCATCTGTTTCTTCCTCCTAATTAACTCAGAACCATTATTAAGTTTTATTGTTAAATCATTATAAGATAAATTGGCTTAAATCTTTATTTTTCGCTATTGCTCCAAGCTTATCATCAACATATTGTGGAGTAATGGTAACCTTCTCCATTAAAATATCAGGTGCTTCAAACGATAAGTCTTCTAATAATTTTTCTAATATTGTGTGAAGTCTTCGTGCCCCGATATTATCTGTATTTTGATTCACTTCAAAAGCAACCTCAGCTATTCTACGAATAGCATCGTCAGAAAATTCAATTTGTATACCTTCTGTTTCTAATAATGCTTGATATTGTTTAATTAAAGCATTATCAGGTTCAATCAAAATCCTAAAGAAATCATCTACCGTTAATTTCGTTAATTCAACACGAATCGGTAAACGGCCCTGTAATTCTGGTATTAAATCCGAGGGTTTTGACATATGAAACGCACCAGCTGCGATAAATAAAATATAATCTGTTTTTATTGAGCCATATTTCGTAACAACGGTTGAACCTTCAACAATCGGTAAAATATCTCGTTGAACACCCTCACGAGACACATCCGCTGAGGAACCTCCAGAGTTTTTGCTGGCAATTTTATCAATTTCATCAATAAAGATGATACCTGTCTGTTCAGCACGGTAAACTGCTTCAGTGGTAACCTCATCCATATCAATCAATCTTGCGGCTTCTTCATTGGTTAATACTTTCCTTGCCTCGCGCACAGTTAATTTTCTTTTCTTCCGTTTCTTCGGCATAAAGCTGCTGAGCGCATCTTGCATGTTCATACCCATTTGTTCCATCCCTGAACCTTGAAGCATATCAAACATGGATGGTGTTTGCTCTTCAACATCAACCGTAACCATCTCTTCTTCCAATTGACCAAGAGCAAGCTTTTCCCTTACAATCTTACGTTTTTCAGTAATAGAGTAATCCTCTTGATGTGTATCCTGATCCGGAGTTGCATTTCCGCCGCCAAATAACATTTCAAGTGGATTTTTATAATTTTGTGCTTTCTTAGCTGATGGAACAAGTAAATCAACTAGCCTAGCATTTGCGTTTTCCTCTGCACGTTCCTTAACAGACAACATTCTATCCTCTTTAACCAATCTGACAGATGTTTCAACGAGGTCACGAACCATAGATTCCACATCACGGCCAACATACCCGACTTCCGTAAATTTAGTAGCCTCTACTTTAACGAATGGTGCTCCAACCAGCTTCGCAATTCTTCTGGCAATTTCCGTTTTACCAACACCAGTTGGACCAATCATTAAAATATTTTTAGGAATAATTTCTTCGCGGAGTTTTTCGTTTAGCAAGCCTCGTCTATATCGATTTCTTAGTGCAACAGCCACTGCCTTTTTTGCGTCCTTCTGACCTATAATATATTGATCAAGTCTCTCAACAATTTGACGCGGTGTTAGGTTATCTGTTTTAGCCATTGTAGGTTCCCTCCCGTTAGAGCTCTTCCACGATAATGTTGTGGTTTGTGTATACACATATTTCTGCAGCTATTTCTAAAGAAGCCTTTGCGATTTCTTTTGCTGTAAGATGGTCACCAGCATATTTCTTTAGAGAACGTCCAGCTGCCAGTGCATAATTCCCACCTGAACCAATTGCTAGAATTCCATCATCAGGCTCAATTACTTCTCCTGTTCCTGATACTAGGAGTATATCTTCCTGATTCATAACAATTAACATGGCTTCTAGCTTTCTTAGGATCTTATCACTTCTCCACTGTTTAGCAAGCTCAACAGCTGCTCGTTGGAGGTTTCCGTTATATTCTTCTAATTTCCCTTCGAACATTTCAAAAAGGGTAAAGGCATCGGCTACAGATCCGGCAAAACCAGCTAATACTCTTCCATTAAATATCTTTCTAACCTTTTTTGCTGTGTGCTTCATCACTACAGCATTCCCAAATGTGACTTGACCATCACCTGACATTGAACATTGACCATTATGATGGATTGCAAATATCGTCGTGGCATGAAATTGGTTCATCATTCTTCCTCCTCTTGCATTTTTACTAGTAAACCTATCTAACAAGAGATTGTCATAAGTAGACAAGTGCATTACACTAGAATAGTATGAAAACTTTATTCATTTATTCCCTTATATGTATGGGCATATACGTTTCAATTGACTCCATTAAATCCGCACTTGTTCATCCATGAACAAGTTGAATTCACGCTAAGCATATGGGATTGTCCAATTGTATATTGTGATAAAGTTCTCTCCATTTGTAAATGGTTGTGAACGAACGTTACTAAATCAGTCACATTTATTAATATGTCCACCTCACAAAGGCTACTAAAGCGTAACACACTTCTTTACCCCTTGCAATAAATTTTACAAAACTTTCACAAAGTTCTGAATTGTTTCCAAAGCTCGGTTTGCATGCTGCATATTTCGTTCCTGTTTTCCCTTGATTTTTTCAGGTAATTCCGGAAACAGCCCAAAATTAGCATTCATAGGCTGGAAATTCTTTGCGTTAGCTGTGGTGATATATCGTGCCATACTTCCAATCGCTGTTTCAACAGGAAACTCGACTGGATTATTCCCCTGTGCTAATCTAGCAGCATTTATTCCAGCAGCTAGTCCACTTGCAGCCGATTCTACATATCCTTCCACACCTGTCATTTGTCCAGCAAAAAACAGATTTTCCCGTTCCCTAAATTGGTAAGAAGCTTTAAGAACCTTTGGTGAATTGATAAAGGTATTTCGATGCATGACCCCATAGCGGACAATCTCTACATCTTCAAGTCCTGGTATTAACCGCAGGACTTCTTTTTGTGGACCCCATTTCAAATGTGTCTGGAAACCAACAATATTATAAAGGGTTCCTGCTGCATCATCTTGCCGCAGCTGAACAACCGCATAAGGTCTTTTTCCTGTCTTAGGATCCTCTAAACCAACTGGCTTTAATGGACCGAATAACATTGTTTTCTTGCCTCTTTGTGCCATGACTTCGATTGGCATACAACCTTCAAAAAAGATTTCCTTTTCAAATTCCTTTAAAGGTACTGTTTCTGCTGCAATTAACGCTTCATAAAAGGTGTTGAATTCTTCCTCAGTCATCGGACAATTTAAATAAGCAGCTTCACCTTTATCATATCGTGATTTCAAATACACCTTTTCCATATTAATACTGTCTTTTTCAAGAATTGGTGCTGCAGCATCATAAAAATAAAGGTAATCCTCGCCCGTTAAAGACTTTAGTTGTGCGGATAATTCAGGACTTGTTAAAGGTCCTGTTGCTATTACAGTTATTCCCTCAGGAATTTCCGTCACTTCTTCATTAATGACTGTTACATTTTCATGATTTCTTACCATTTCTGTCACTTTAGCCGCAAACTCATGACGGTCAACCGCCAAGGCTCCTCCTGCCGGGACCGAGCATGCATCAGCAGCAGCGATAATAACAGAATCGAGCAATCGCATTTCTTCCTTTAATACACCAACCGCATTTGTTAAGTTATTTGCTCTTAAGGAATTACTGCATACTAATTCAGCGAACTTATCAGTATGATGAGCGGGTGTTTGTTTAACGGGTCTCATCTCATAAAGTCTGACTTTTACACCCCGTTTAGCGATTTGCCACGCAGCCTCACTCCCTGCCAAACCAGCTCCGATTACATTTATTGTTACATCAATCATGTTTAACCTCCTGATTTTCACAAAGCTGATGATTCATGAATCTAGCTTTACTTTTTACTATGATTACTTTTCCCTCTTTTTAGCCCATCTTGCATTGTACTATACGAATCAAAAACAAAAAAGTTTTATGATTTATAAAAATAAGCGGAACCTGCTTGCGCTGGATTGAAAAATATAAAAGAGTGAGCTGTGCTCACCCTTAACTTTGTGGTTCTTCTTTGTAATCACATTCGGTGCATTGTACTTGGACGCCTTTTTTTAATTTCTTTTCAACGAGCGTTCCTTCACATTTAGGACAGGCTCTTGGTAAAGGCTTATCCCATGAAATAAATTCACATCCTGGAAACTTGTCACATCCATAAAAGATTCTTTTCTTCTTACTTTTACGTTCAATGATATTTCCTTCTTTACATTTTGGACAGGTAACGCCGATTTCTTTTACAATGGCTTTTGTATTACGGCAATCCGGGAAATTGCTGCATGCCATAAATTTACCGTATCTGCCCATTTTAAATACCATTGGGCTCGAGCATAATTCACAATCTTCGCCTGCCGGCTCATCTTTAATTTCAACAGACTGCATTTCTTTTTCTGCAATAACAAGATGTTTCTCAAATTCTTGATAAAAACCATCAATGATTTCAACCCAGCGAACTTTACCATCCTCAACATTATCCAAATCCCGCTCCATTTTGGCAGTAAAATCTGCATTAATAATATCCGGAAAGAATTCAAGTATTAATTCATCAACAATTTCACCTAACTCAGTAGGGACAAATCGTTTATTATCCAGCGCGACATATCCACGCTTTTGGATTGTATCCAAAGTTGGTGCATAGGTGGATGGACGTCCTATGCCTAGTTCTTCAAGTGTTCTAACCAATCTAGCCTCTGTATACCTTGGCGGCGGCTGTGTAAAATGTTGTTTTGGTTCAATATCCTTTTTGAATACAACATCGCCTTCTTGTAGATTTGGCAGCATTTTGTCACGTTCCTCAACTTGATCATCTGAACCTTCCACGTATAGCTTCATAAATCCAGGAAACTTTATTTTTGAACCGGTTGCTCGGAATATGACATTTCCATTCTGTAAGTCAACGCTCATTGTATCCATAACAGCCTGGGCCATTTGACTCGCTAAAAATCGTTCCCAAATTAATTTATATAGACGCAGTTGGTCTCTTGAGAGATATTGTTTCAAACTATTTGGTTCACGCAATGTACTCGTCGGACGGATAGCTTCGTGAGCATCCTGAGCATTTGATTGTTTTTTCTCTTTTCTTTCTTCTTCTTTTAAGTAATCCTGGCCATATTCCTGAAGAATATAATCCGCAGCCTCTTTTTGAGCTACTTCGGATATACGAGTTGAATCTGTTCTCATATAGGTGATAAGACCAACTGTTCCAGATGAACCAAGCTCAATTCCCTCGTATAATTGCTGTGCCAGCATCATGGTTTTCTTAGCACGGAAATTGAGTTTTCTAGCAGCTTCCTGCTGGAGGGAAGACGTAATAAATGGTGGAGAAGGATTTCGTTTACGCTCTTTTTTAGTTACCGAAACCACCTTAAAATTATCGCCTTCCATTTTTTTAAAAATCTCTTCAACATCCTGTTTTGATTTCAGTTCTGTTTTTTCTTTGTTAGCTAGCGAGAAATAAGAAACACTAAAATGATCCTTTCCCTTAACCAACTCTCCTTCAATTGTCCAATATTCTTCAGGAACAAATGCTTTTATTTCCTTCTCTCGTTCGATGATTAATCGGACAGCGGTAGATTGAACTCGTCCCGCACTTAACCCTTTTTTCACTTTTTTCCAAAGAAGCGGACTAATATTATATCCAACTAGACGATCTAGAACCCTTCTTGCTTGCTGTGCATCGACTAAATCCATATTGATTGGACGCGGGTGTTTAAAGGATTCTTTAATTGCTTCTTTGGTAATTTCATTAAATACAACACGACAATCTGAATGTATATCTACATTTAAGCTATGAGCAAGATGCCATGCGATTGCTTCCCCTTCGCGATCCGGGTCAGCCGCGAGATAAACTTTCTTTGCTTTTTTTGCAGCTGTTTTTAATTCCTTTAATACTGGACCTTTACCTCGAATCGTAATGTATTTCGGTTCGTACATATTTTCAACGTTTACACCCATTTGACTTCTAGGTAGATCTCGTATGTGTCCCATCGATGCTTTTACTTTATATTTATTTCCCAAATAACGTTCAATTGTTTTCGCTTTTGCAGGTGATTCTACAATTACAAGAAACTCTGACATGCAAATTATCCTCCTCAGTACTTCACAAAAAACCTTAACCTATTTTTCCATTTATATGATCATTTTTTTAAAATTGGAAAAAGTATTCATAATTAATACTTCTTATTCTTAAACAAATAACTATTGATGTCAATAACGACGAAACCGTTTACAACTAGTTAATGATAATAATACGCCAAATTATTCCTATTTACACATTCTTTTTTTCAAATATCTGTTGGAAAATGTATAACATATTTGAAATAATTTCAAGCTTTTTTAACTTAAATCTACAATAAATCGAAAAAATCTTTAAAAAACTGCGAATACTATTAATAAATTTGAAAATCAATGTAGGTTATAAAGGAAGTTCATCTAAAATATCCTCGCTGCACATTACAGGCTTTGCCCCCTGCTGGATTAGGTCATTTGTACCCAATGAATACGGATTAAAGATACTTCCAGGCAGTGAAAAAACTTCACGTCCTTCATTGACTGCATAATTGGCCGTAATGAGAGATCCACTTTTTCGTTTTGCTTCTATTATAAATGTCCCGTTTGACATCCCGCTAATGATTCTGTTGCGCGCTGGAAAATGCCATCGTTCCGGCTTCGTATTTGGTGGATATTCTGAAACGACCAGCTGTGTTTTCATCATTTCTCTTGCTAATTCAGCGTTTTCCTTTGGATAAATATGATTCAATCCTCCAGCTATTACAGCAATGGTATTACCGCCATTCTTCATTGCGTACTCATGTGCGAGAGAATCTATACCATTAGCTAAACCGCTGACAATAACCACTCCTTTTTCCACTAAAGGCGGAAACAGTAACCGAATGGCACTCTTACCATACTGGGTTGCTTGGCGGGAACCCACTACTGCAAGCTTTGGCTGTTTTACTAGCAATGAGAGATTTCCCTTTGCAAATAATACCCAGGGCGGCTGATAGATTTCTTTTAATAGACTGGGGTAATTTTCATCAAAGATAGTGATAACCTTAATTCCGTTTTTTTCATATTGCTGGATTTGTTCCTTAATGATTTCGGATTGTAAGGAAGTTGTAGAAGAAAGGTTTATATGTGCTGTGGAAGAGAATAGGTTTTGTTGGATGTAATGAGGTTTCATTTGAAGAGATGAATCTTTCTTTAAATATTGCAAAACTGCACTCCACGAAATACCAGGGTAATGCATTATACGAATGAGTTTTTCTCTAAAATCATCCATTCTTGACCTCCATTATTTAATAATAAAAAGAAGAAATAGCCCCTCGATTATAGGGACTATTTCTACTATTTTTAGTGTGTTATACACTTATCATATATACCTTGTTCTTTTAGAACTTCAATTAACGTTTCACCCATAACAGATGGTGTGTCAGCAACTTTAATTCCGCATTCATTCATAACACGAATTTTTTCATCTGCTGTACCTTTACCACCTGAAATGATTGCACCAGCATGGCCCATTCGCTTTCCAGGAGGAGCTGTACGACCGCCGATGAAGCCGACTACAGGTTTAGTCATATTTGCCTTTACCCACTCAGCCGCTTCTTCCTCAGCTGTACCGCCAATTTCACCAATCATGATAACAGCATAAGTTTCTGGGTCTTCATTAAATGCTTTTAATACATCGATGAAGTTAGTACCATTAACTGGGTCTCCGCCGATTCCAACAGCAGTAGTTTGCCCAATTCCTGCTTGAGTTAACTGATGAACAGCTTCATATGTTAATGTTCCAGAGCGGGAAACAACCCCAACATGACCTTTTGTATGGATGTAACCAGGCATGATACCAATTTTACATTCATCTGCCGTAATAACCCCTGGGCAGTTAGGACCAACCAAGCGAGTCTTCTTACCTTCCATATAACGTTTAACCTTAACCATATCTAATACTGGAATGTGCTCAGTAATACAGATAGCTAAATCTAATTCCGCATCTACCGCTTCGATAATAGCATCGGCTGCAAATGGTGCTGGAACATAGATAACTGAAGCAGTAGCGCCTGTAGCAGCAACAGCTTCTTTCACTGTATTATAAACAGGTACTCCTTCAACCTCCATGCCGCCTTTTCCAGGAGTGGTCCCAGCAACAATTTGTGTACCGTATTCTAGCATTTGTTTTGTATGAAAAAGGGCAGTTGAACCTGTAATCCCTTGAACTATTACTTTTGTATCTTTATTAATAAAAACGCTCACGTTAATTCCCCTTTCTTTCGATCCTATTTCACAAGTGAAACGATTTTTTGTGCACCGTCAGCCATTGATTCTGCAGGAGTGATAGCTAAACCAGATTCAGCAAGAATTTTCTTACCTAAATCAACGTTTGTTCCCTCTAAACGTACAACAAGAGGTACACTTAGTTGAACCTGCTTAGCAGCTTCTACAACACCCTCAGCAATGACATCACATTTCATAATTCCGCCAAAAATATTAACAAAAATACCTTTTACGTTTGGATCAGAAAGGATAATTTTGAATGCTTCTGTAACTTTCTCAGCTGTTGCACCGCCCCCAACATCAAGGAAGTTCGCCGGGTCGCCGCCATAGTGCTTAACAATATCCATTGTTGCCATTGCAAGACCAGCGCCATTTACCATACAGCCGATATTTCCATCTAATGAAATATAGCTTAAATCATATTTAGATGCTTCGATTTCCTTTGGATCTTCTTCTTCAAGATCACGGTATTCAAGTACATCTTTTTGACGATATAAAGCATTTGAGTCAAAGTTTAACTTTGCATCTAATGCCATTACTTTTCCATCACCAGTTACAACCAGTGGGTTGATTTCGGCAATTGAACAATCTTTTTCAATATAGGCACTGTATAAGCCCATCATAAATTTAACAGCTTGATTAACAAGCTCTTTTGGAATGTTGATATTGAATGCAATTCGGCGAGCCTGATAAGGCATTAAGCCAACAACCGGATCAATTTCTTCTTTGAAGATTTTCTCCGGAGTTTTTTCTGCTACTTCTTCAATTTCCGTTCCGCCTTCTTCAGAAGCCATAAGCACAACTTTTGATGTAGCACGGTCTAAGACAAGGCCAACGTAATATTCTTTTTTAATATCGCAGCCTTCTTCAATTAATAGTCGCTTTACTTCTTTGCCTTCGGGACCTGTTTGGTGTGTAACCAACGTTTTTCCAAGGATTTCGCTTGCATATGTACGCACTTCTTCAAGGTTTTTAGCAACCTTTACCCCGCCGGCTTTACCCCTGCCGCCAGCATGAATTTGCGCTTTTACTACACATACTTGTGTACCTAATTCCTTCGCGGCTTCCACTGCTTCTTCAACACTGAATGCCACTTTGCCATTAGGAACACTCACCCCATATTTTCTGAGGATCTCTTTCCCCTGATACTCATGGATATTCATTTCCCATCCTCCTATCAAACTCTTCAAAAAATTGACTCCGTTTTCATTTTATAGAATGACAGATACCTTGTCCACCATTATGCGTAAAAAAATTATTATCCTCATAATATTGTGAATTCTCATAACCCGTAATTAAAGCGCTTACATATAAAACGAAACCAAATATTAACAACTAATTACTTTTTAACAATAGCAAAACAAGCAATAAAAGCTTGTTTTGTTATTGTCCTATTAACATATCCTTAATTGGCGCAAAGCTCATCCGATGATAGGGAGTAAGGCCATGCTTTTGAATCGCTAAGATATGTTCTTTTGTCCCATACCCCATGTTACGCTCGAAGCCATATTCCGGAAATTCAGCTGATAATTTTATCATTAGAGAATCTCTTGCCACTTTTGCTACGATGGAAGCTGCCGCTATCGATACGCTCTTTGCATCCCCTTTTATAATAGACTCCACTATATAAGGCGTTTCCAGCTTCATAGCATCGACCAGTAAAACTTCTGGATTTGAAGCTAGTGAAGCTATTGCAGCTTTCATTGCCTTTTTAGTAGCCTCGTAAATATTGATAGAATCAACTTCAGGTGCATCAATCATCGCGACATTAACAGCTACTGCCTCTCGTCTAATGATTTCATCATATTCATTCCGCTTTTTCTCTGAAAGCTTTTTGGAATCATCAATACCTGGTAAGTAAAAATCCTTGGGTAAAATAACTGCCGCAGCTACTACTGGACCTGCAAGTGGTCCCCTGCCAACTTCGTCGACACCGGCAATAGACTTATATCCCTGTGCACGCCATTTATTTTCAAAGACATTCATTTCAAGAAACTTTTCCTCAAGTAGTCTTTCCTGTTCCAATTTCCTATACCATTTATGTAGTAGATGTTGAACCCCTTTACGCTCATCCTGTTTGAATTTTTGAAATAAAGGGTCATTTTCAGCCTTTATGCCATTAAGTTGTTGTTCTATTTCTGCTATTGTCTGTACTTTCATTTTCTTCACCCGTTGTAATAATACCTTCTCCTGTATTTATTTACAATAACCAATAATAAACAAAAAAACTCACCACATGGAGAGTTCATTTGCTTATTTATTTTCAATTTTATCAGCAAAATCGCTGGGTCTTTCGAAAGTGAGCGGTCCAAATTTCTCAGATCTAATTTCTCTAATGACTAAATCTGATACTTTATCATAATCAACGACTCCACCAGCCCCGAGACAGCCTCTAAGTTCACCAATTTGGTCAAACATCTCTACCACATTTTCAGGGACTGATTCAAGCTTATAGCGTTCCTTAAGTCTCTCTGGATAATGCTCTTCTAAAAACTTAATTGAATAAACAACGAGGTCCTGCAAATTCAGAAGAGTGTCTTTGATTGCTCCCGTTACAGCTAACTTCTTACCAACCTCTTGGTCTTCAAACTTTGGCCAGAGAATTCCCGGTGTATCTAATAACTCTAACTCTTTTCCAACTTTAATCCACTGTTGGGCTTTTGTTACACCTGGCATATTTCCTGTCTTTGCAATGTTTTTCTTTGCTAGTCGATTAATTAAAGTAGATTTTCCTGCATTAGGGATTCCAACAATCATGGCACGAATGGCTCTAGGGTTCACAACACCCTTTGCTCTTAAACGATCAAACTTTTCCTTTAAGATTTCATGGGATGCCTTTACAATATCCTTCATACCTTCTCCAGCCTGAGAGTTAATGGCTATTGCTTTTATTCCTCTTGCTGCAAAAAAGGCAATCCATTCTTTGGTAATTGCTTTATCTGCCAAATCGGCTTTATTTAAGAGGACCAGTCTTGGTTTATGCTGAATAATTACATCAATCATTGGATTGCGAGACGAATATGGAATTCTTGCGTCCACCAATTCGTAAATAATATCTACTAGTTTTAATTTTTCCGTGACTTCTCTTCGAGCCTTTGCCATATGGCCTGGAAACCATTGGATTGTCAAAGCAGCCACCTCCTAAATCTATTTCACGATGTGTGCATCTTTTAATGGCCAGTAAACAATACTTGTTTTACCGATTATTTTGTCCAAAGAGATGGTTCCAATATGCCTGCTGTCTTTACTGAAACGCCGGTTATCCCCCATAACGAACAATTCACCTTCTGGTACTGTTTCTACACCTGCAGGAGTTTCTTCAAGCGTAAAAGGATCTGTTAAAGGTCCTTCGACTTTTTTCTTATACTCATCCAAATATGGTTCTTCGAACGCTTTTCCATTAACATATAAAGTATCATTTTTATATTCGATACGGTCACCTGGAAGGCCAATGACTCTTTTTATATAATCCTTCTGTTCAGGCGCATGAAAGACGATAATATCAAACCGTTTTGGCTCACCTATATTATAGCTTAGCTTGTTCACTATCATACGGTCTTGGTGCTGCAGAGTGGGCATCATCGATAGCCCGTCTACTACAATTGGTGCAAAAAGAAAGTAACGAATGACAGCTGCCAATACAACCGCAATTAAAAGCGCCTTCGTCCATTCCCAAAGTTCATTTTTCTTTTTAATCATCTTTTGTTCCCCACCAATCACATAAAAATGTTTGATAAGATAAGTACGAAAAAAGAGCTTGCAAAGCAAGCTCTTTCTTTATTATCGAATTTCTTTAATACGAGCTTTTTTACCACGTAGCTTACGTAAGTAGTATAGCTTAGCACGGCGAACTTTACCGCGGCGCAATACTTCAAGCTTCGCAATTTTAGGTGTGTGTACAGGGAAAGTACGCTCAACGCCTACTCCGTAAGATACCTTACGAACTGTGAAAGTTTCGCTAATGCCACCACCACGACGCTTAATCACTACACCTTCGAATAACTGAATACGCTCACGAGTACCCTCGACAACCTTAACGTGTACACGTACGGTATCACCAGGACGAAACGCAGGTAAATCAGAACGAAGTTGTTCTTTTGTGATTTCTTCAATCAAATGTTGCATCGTTTTCATCTCCTTCCAACAGACGCTCATGCACATCTACTATCCTTTTCCATTGCAGCGGAACATCTTTATAAGACCATACTGAATACGTTACTCAGCTCAAGTCACAAGAAGTATCTTAACATAAAAGACAACTTCATGCAATATCTACTCGTATTCTTTTTTTATTTCATTCAGCCATTTTGCCTGATCCTTATTTAATTCTATTTTTTCTAATAAGTCAGGCCTCCTAAGGAATGTTCGTCGTAAAGCTTCTTTGTTTCGCCATTCTTCGATTAATCGATGATTTCCTTGGAGGAGGACCTCCGGAACCTTCATTCCACGAAAGTCAGAAGGTCTTGTATAGTGTGGATGCTCCAAAAGACCCGTGCTGAAAGAATCTTTCATATGGGACTCTTCATTTCCTAAGACTTCTGGTAAAAGACGAACAACACTATCAATCACAACCATTGCTCCAAGCTCTCCGCCAGTTAACACATAATCACCGATTGAGATTTCATCACTTACCACATGTTCACGGATTCTTTCATCATATCCCTCATAATGGCCGCATACGAAAATAAGGTGTTCCTCTTTTGCTAATTCTTCTGCTATTTTCTGGTTATACCGTTTTCCTTGAGGACAAAGTAGAATCACTCTTGTTGTGTTACTTTCCGCTTGTTCCTTTAATGCTGCAACTGCATCAAAGAGAGGCTGCGGCTTTAAGACCATACCTGCTCCACCGCCATAGGGATAGTCGTCTACGGTTTGATGTTTATTATCAGCATACTCACGGAAATTGACAACATTATAGCGAACGGCAGCTTTTTCAGCAGCCTTATGTAAAATGGAATGCCCAAATACACCAGAAAACATCTCAGGAAATAACGTCAGCACATCTATTTTCATCATGAAAGTAGACCTTCCATTGGTTCAATTAAGATAACCTTTTCCTTCACATCTACTTTTTTCACAACATCCTCGATATAAGGAATCAATATTTCCTTGCCTGCAGGTGATTTAATTACCCATACGTCGTTAGCGCCGGGGGATAATATCTCAATAACCTTACCTATTTCCTCACCTCTAGTTGTCGCCACTAGACATCCAATAATTTCATGGTAATAATATTCATCATCTTCAAGATTTCCAAGTTGGGATTCTGGCACCTTAATGATTCCGTCCCTAAATTTTTCTACCTCGTTGATATTTTCAAACCCTTCAAAGGTTAGTAAATTAAAATTTTTATGACTTCTATGGGTTTTTACCGTTAATTCAATAGGCTTATTGGATCCAGGCATAAACAAATACAATATATTTCCCACCTTGTAGCGCTGCTCTGGGAAATCGGTTTTAGAAATTACCCTTACTTCACCTCTAATTCCGTGTGTATTGACGATTTTACCAACATTAAACCATTTTTCCATCTTGTTCGTCACCTCTATCTTATTTCCTCGATTATGCCGTCTTTTATGATAATTGTTGTTTGCTCCATTACTTCATCCCAATTGTCTCCAACCTTTACATCAACAAGGGCTTGTACTTCTTTTTGCTTCAATTCACTTCCTAATGGTAGCATATGTAATTGTTCAATTTGAAACTCATAAAGCTTTTCTTTATCATGGCGTTTTTGCAGTTCTTTTTCAAAGTGACTTTTAAGTGCGCTTGATTGATACTTTTTGGTTTTTTCTAACTTTTTTAACTCAAATTGAAGCTGCTCATATTCTTTTTGCATCTGCAGCTTGCCAGCAAAGTATTTATCAAGCAGCTTTTGTTTGCTGTGTTCCGTTAATATTTGCTTCACCACAACAGTACGAATAAGTTGCATATAATTAACTCCTCCTCAAGCTCCTGCTTTCATGATAGCAAAAAAGGGAGGATTTGAAATCCTCCCTTTCATCTAGATGCAAAAAGCTATTCACCAATTTCTAGAAAAATTTTCTTTTGTTGTGATGATCCTGCTGCATAAACAACAGTCCTAATGGCCTTTGCAACACGCCCTTGCTTTCCAATCACCTTTCCCATATCTGTCTTATTAACAGTAAGATGAAAAGTGATTCGTTGATCTTCTTCGTTGACATTAACCTGAACATCTTCTGGAAAATCAACAAGGGGCTTAACAATACTTTCTATTAATTGCTTCATAGAAATTACTTGCTGTGCTTAGCATTATGGAATTTTTCCATGATGCCTTGGTTTGAGAAAAGGTTACGAACTGTATCAGATGGTTTTGCACCGTCTTGTAACCATTTAAGAGCCAAATCTTCGTTGATTTGGATTGCAGCCGGTTGAACAACTGGATTGTAAGTTCCAATAACTTCAATGTAACGTCCGTCACGAGGAGAACGAGAATCTGCTGCTACGATACGATAGAAAGGAGTCTTTTTAGCTCCCATACGCTTTAAACGAATTTTTACTGCCATTTTAAATAAGCACCTCCGAATAGTTTCACACAAGATAGTATATTATCAATTATTAATTCATTTGTAAAGTGTTTTTTCTTTACAGTAGTATTGCCAATTTTTTCAACTTTAAAACGGTTTAAAAGGAAATTTAAATCCGCCTTTTTTCTTGCCTTTTTGCTGCATTCCAGTCATTTGCTTCATCATCTTCTTCATGTCCTCAAACTGTTTTAATAAGCGGTTTACCTCAGGAACAGTCCTGCCGCTCCCTTTGGCAATCCTCTTTTTACGGTTTGAATTCAAGATCTCCGGATGTTCTTTTTCTGCTTTTGTCATGGACCTAATGATTGCTTCCACATGTGCAATTTGTTTTTCTTCGATTTGAACATTGTTCAAACCTTTAATTTTATTTGCACCAGGCATCATTTTTAATAATTCATCAAGCGGTCCTAAATTACGGACTTGTCCAAGCTGTTCCAAAAAGTCATCAAGCGTAAAAGTCGCTGTCCGCATCTTTTGTTCAAGCTCTTTCGCTTTTTCCTCATCAACATTCGCCTGCGCTTTTTCAATAAGCGTTAAGACGTCACCCATTCCGAGTATCCTTGAGGCCATCCGCTCGGGATGAAAGGGTTCGATTGCGTCCATTTTTTCACCTAAACCGACAAACTTAATCGGTGTTTGGGTAACAGCACGAATCGAAAGCGCAGCTCCTCCACGTGTGTCACCGTCAAGTTTCGTTAAGACTACCCCAGTCAAACCAAGCTGTTCATTAAAGCTTTGGGCTACATTAACGGCATCTTGACCGGTCATCGCATCAACAACAAGGAAAATTTCGTCTGGCTTTGTAAGTTCTTTAATATCCTTCAGTTCACCCATTAATGCTTCATCGACATGCAAACGCCCAGCAGTATCTATAAGGACGTAGTCATTATGATCTTCTTTTGCTTTCGAAATGGCTTGCTTTGCAATTTCGACCGGGCTTACTTGATCGCCAAGAGAAAATACAGGCATATCCAATTGTTTTCCCAATGTTTGAAGTTGCTTTATGGCAGCAGGACGGTAAATATCAGCGGCTGCTAAGAGAGGCTTACGGTTGTACTTTTTACGAAGCAGGTTGGCAAGCTTTCCTGTTGTCGTCGTTTTACCTGCACCCTGAAGCCCTACCATCATAATGACAGTTGGCGGACGATTAGAGGCAGCAATTTTACTTTGTTCACCGCCCATTAACTCCGTTAATTCCTCATTAACGATTTTAATGATCTGCTGGCCTGGTGTTAAGCTTTTTAACACTTCTTGCCCTACTGCCCGTTCGCTGACTTTTTTTACAAAATCCTTTACGACCTTAAAATTAACGTCGGCCTCGAGTAATGCAAGGCGGACTTCACGCATCATTTCTTTTACATCCGCTTCCGTAACCTTACCTTTTCCACGGATTTTTTGAATCGTATTCTGCAGTCGGTCGGCTAATCCTTCAAACGCCATTCATGCCGCCTCCTAATCTAATTTTTCAAGCTCGGCAACCATTTCCATCATTGCCTGCTTTGAAGGGTGTTCTTCGTTAAGCACTTCTTTTACATGCCTTAATAACTTGCTGCGCTCTTGAAATTTTTGAAATAGTAATAGCTTTTCTTCATACTCCTCAAGCATAGCTTCCGTACGTTTGATGTTATCATAGACGGCCTGACGGCTTACATCGTACTCTTCAGCGATTTCTCCAAGTGAGTAATCATCTAAATAATAGAGAGACATATAGCTTTGCTGCTTTGGTGTTAACAACGAATAATAGAAATCGTAGAGATAATTCATTCGCGTTGTTTTTTCAAGCATGCGTATACCTCCCTTGTTAAGTGAAAAGCCTTTACAAATGTAGTTTACACAGTCATACACAGTCTGTCAAGAAAATATCTTTACATCAATTTACAGCATTATCCACTTGGTCAGCGAATAAACCATAGACATATTGCTCTGCGTTAAATTCCTGGAGATCATCCATTTTTTCACCAAGGCCTACGTACTTAACAGGAATCTTCAATTCATTTCGAATGGCCAAAACAATACCGCCCTTTGCTGTCCCATCCAATTTTGAAAGCACAATCCCGCTCACATTTGTTACCTCTTTAAAGGTTTTTGCCTGAATGAGTGCATTTTGACCTGTAGTTGCATCTAATACAAGCAGGACTTCGTGTGGTGCACCTGGTACCTCCCGTTCGATTACCCGTTTAACCTTTTCAAGTTCCTTCATCAAGTTAACTTTATTTTGTAATCGTCCAGCTGTATCACAAATCAAAATATCTACTTTCCTTGACTTAGCAGCCTTAATCGCATCAAACATTACCGCAGCCGGATCAGAACCTTCTGCCTGTTTAATAACGTCAACGCCTACTCTTTCTCCCCATACCTCTAACTGTTCAATCGCACCAGCACGGAAAGTATCACCAGCGGCTAATAGAACTGATTTCCCTTCACTTTTAAACTTATGACCAAGTTTTCCAATTGTCGTTGTTTTTCCTACACCATTAACACCAACAAATAAGATAACAGTAAGCCCATCCTCTTGAATATTCAATTTGGATGATTGCTCCTCACCAGCATTGTAAATTTCGACTAACTTCTCCGAAATAACACTTTGAACTTCCCTGGGGTCTTGTATATTTTGGCGTTTAACCTCCATTTTCAACTCTTCAATTAGTTTCATGACTGTATCGAAGCCTACGTCTGCTTGTATTAAGATTTCTTCTAATTCCTCGAAGAAATCTTCATCCACTTTGCGGTACCTTGCAACAAGGTCATTTACTTTTCCAGAGAAGTTATTTCTTGTTTTCGAAAGACCATCTTTAAATTTCTCTGTAACACTCTCCGTTTGTTTCGTGATTTTGTCTTTTAATTTTTTAAAAAAACTCACTATCTTCACTTCCTATCCTTTAAGTTTCAACAAGCTCCTTCGTATCCTCAAGTCGGACAGAAACAAGCTTTGAGACACCTGATTCCTGCATGGTTACACCGTATAGAACATCAGCTTCTTCCATTGTTCCTTTTCTGTGAGTGATGACAATAAACTGAGTTTCTGCACTAAAACTCTTTAAATATTGACTGAATCGAAAAACGTTTGCTTCATCAAGGGCTGCTTCAACCTCGTCTAGGATACAAAATGGAACTGGGCGCACTTTTAAAATCGAAAATAGCAGAGCAATCGCTGTTAATGCTCTCTCCCCACCAGATAATAATCCAAGATTTTGCAGTTTTTTACCAGGCGGCTGTGCAACAATTTCTACTCCCGTATTTAATAAATCCTCCGGCTGTGTAAGTTTCAAGTCCGCTCTTCCGCCGCCAAATAATGCGCGGAACACAGGTTCAAAATGCTCTCGAATTCCAGTAAAGGTCTGCTCAAAACGTTTTTTCATTTCTATATCCATTTCGTCAATAACCTGATAGAGCGTATCCTTCGCCTCTTGAAGGTCGTTCTTTTGTTCATTCAAAAATTCATATCGTTCCGAAACTCTCTCGTATTCTTCAATGGCACCAATATTCACACTGCCGAGTTCATCAATCGCCAGTTTTATTAGCTTTACTTTTTTCCTAGCTTCATCTACTGGCAGTATTAGTGGATATTGTTCCTTTGCACCCTCAAAGGAAAGTAAATATTCTTCTCTTAGTTGTGCCAGTTTGTTTTCAAGTTCAACGTCTAAACGATTAAGCTTTACTTCTTCATCTTTTAAAACTTCAACCATACCCTTATGAAGTCTCTTAATTTCCTTTGCTTCGAGCTCAGCATCTTCTAGGGCTGAAAGCAACTGGAGACGTTCCTGCCTTTTTGAAGAAATAAGGGCAATCGTTTGTTCCTTATCCTGCTGTTTCCGTTTTGCGGCAGCTTCCAACTGTTCTTCCCCGGAAGAACTGCCTTCCATCTCGGAGGTTAGCAGCATTAAATCCTCTGTATAAAGAGCCAGCCTCTCTTCACTTTCGTTTAAATCTTCTACTATCAAAGCTAATCGTTCTTTTGTATTTACAAATTGCTCATTTTTAGCTGCATACTCGACCTTTAAATCAGTTATTTCCTTTGTTAGTGTTTCTTTCGAGGATATATCATTTGTTTTTTGTTCTGTTAGTTTTGCAATTTGTTTATCTAAAATTTCTATCTTACCTTTAAAGCTAGTCATTGCTTCATAGAGATCACTTTTACGTTTGTTTAAGGTTTTCTGTTCCTCTGTAAATTGGCCTTTTTCAAGATCATACATCGCCAAGCGATTATTAATATTCTTTGCCTCGAAATCAGCTTCCCTTTGATCACCCTTTAACGTTTGTTCCTCTTGTCTTAATTCTTCTCCAAACTTTCGCATGGACTCTAGCTCTTGTTCTTGTGATTTAATATCATGTTTTAAAGACTTAACAAGGTTTTCTAAACTAGAGGTTTTATCTGTCATTACGATAAGCTTTTCTTTCAACTCTTCAAGCTCACCTTTTCTTGTCAATAACGAGCTGGTCTTTTGCTTTTGTGCCCCGCCAGTCATCGAGCCGCCGGGGTTGACAATATCTCCCTCTAATGTCACTAGTCGACACCGATACTGGAGGATTTTGGCCAGTTCGTTCGCACCCTTTAAATCTTTCGTAATGACAACATTACCTAAAAGATTACTGATGACCTCTGTATATTTTGGATCGAAGCTTACTAAATCGACCGCGCTTCCCACCAATGAAGGATGGTTTTGAATAGAGTGTAGTTGTGAGGACGACAACACTCTGCCCTTTATAACGCTTAATGGTAAAAAAGTAGCCCTGCCGAATGAATTTTGTTTTAAGAAAGTGATAGCCATACGGGCATTTTGTTCCGTATCAACGACGATATGCTGCAAAGCCCCGCCAAATGCTGTTTCAAGTGCAGTCTCGTATTCTTTTGGCACTTTGACTAGCTCAGCTACAGCCCCTTCAATCCCTTGAAGCTTATTCCCTCGGGCTTTTAGTACTTCTTTTACCCCTTGAAAGAAACCTGAATAATCTTCTTCCATCTCCTCAAGCATTTCTTTCCGTGATTTTGCCTGTTGAAGAATTTGATAGGCTTGGTACAAGGTCTTTTCTTGCTTCTGATAATTGTTTTGAGCATTTTCAAGTTTCCGTTGCTTCTCCCTGAAACTCGTAACTTGATTTGATAGTTTGCTTTGTATTTCATCTAGTGCTGATTGAATTTGTAACCTCTTCGTTTGAGCAAGTTGTCTTTCCTCAATGAATTTTACATTTTCAGAGTCAAGGCGAGTGCTCTTTAATTCTTGCTGGTCAAGCTGCTGGTCAATGTATTTTAGCTCGTTTTTCGCTCCAGCTTGGTCATTTAACAGTTCAATATATTCACTTTTCAAGGATTCAATTTTTTCATCAATATTTTCCGTGAATAACGCTAATTTTTCCTGTTTTTCTTTTAACTGATTTTGAAGAAAATTCACTTGTTGTGTCAGCTTTTGTACTAGTTCATCCTGTATATCTCTATTACTTTTTAATTGAAAGATTTTATCCGTAAGTTCAGTAATATTCTTTTCAAGCTGAGCTCTATTTTGAGAGGCATTTTTCTTACGTTCTTTTAATACCTCTTTCCTGCCTTCTAGTTTTTCTAATTCTTCACTAGCATGGAGGAGAACATTTTGCAAATCAGTAATGGACTCATCAAGCGCAGCTATTTGATTCCTTGTTTCTTCAATTTTTGCTTCCTTTATCTGTAACTTGGACGAAAGCCTAATTTCTTCTTGCTGGTGTTCTTCAAGCTGAGTTGAAAACGAAGTCCACTTTTGATGTAAATCTTCAATATCGTAAACCGTTAAGGCAACTTCAATTTTTTCAAGTTCTTCTTTTTTCTCTAAGTAATCCTTTGCCATTGAAGACTGAATCTTTAATGGTTCAACTTGTCCTTCAAGTTCGTGTAGGATATCATTAACTCGATTTAAATTATCCTGTGTTTCTATTAGTTTAGATTCTGCTTTTTTCTTACGATTTTTATATTTTAAAACACCTGCGGCTTCTTCAAAGATCGTTCTTCGGTCCTCAGCCTTACTGTTGAGAATTTCTTCTACCTTCCCTTGGCTGATAATCGAGAACGCTTCTCTGCCAAGACCCGAGTCCATAAACAAATCAACAATATCCTTTAATCTGCAAGGTTGTTTATTAATTAAATATTCACTATCGCCAGAACGGGTGACCCTTCTCGTTACACTCACTTCGTTGTAATCAATCGATAATCCTTCGTCTTGGTTATCAAGAGTCAGGGTCACTTCCGCATAATTTAACGGCTTTCTTGTATCGCTTCCCGCAAAAATGATATCTTCCATTTTAGAGCCTCTAAGTGATTTAGCAGATTGCTCACCTAATACCCAGCGAATTGCATCTGTTATATTACTTTTCCCACTTCCGTTTGGACCAACTACAGCAGTGACTCCTTGAACAAAATCCACCCCAATACGATCTGCAAAAGATTTAAAGCCAATGATGTCCAACCGTTTTAAAAACATATCCTTATCCTCCCTAAAAGCTTGGCCGGAATCTTCCTTAGCATTCTTATGTTGTTTAACTATGATGTTTTTGCTTCAAAAACTCCAACGCCATTTGGGCGGCATGCTGTTCTGCTTCTTTTTTTGATTTACCTGTACCGATTCCTAATTCTTCACCATTTAACGAAACTCTTGAAACAAATTCTTTACTGTGGGCAGGACCTTTTTCAATTAATACTTTATATTCAATCAAACCTGTCCCATCTCTCTGGATTAATTCCTGAAGCTGGCTCTTAAAATCCATCACATGAGAAAAAGCACCCTCATTAATTTTAGGGAAAACCACTTTGTCTAGAAATTCTATTACTACCTCAAGTCCCTTATCCAGGTATAACGCACCAATAAATGCTTCAAATACATCAGCTAATAGAGCTGGGCGTTCTCTTCCCCCAGTCATCTCTTCTCCTTTTCCCAACAAAATTAATTTGCCGAAGCAAAGTTCGTTTGCCAAGATTACTAGCGAAGGCTCACATACGATAGCTGCACGGAGCTTTGTTAGCTCCCCTTCACTCATCATTGGATATTTCTGGAACAGGAATTTCGACACAGTGAGTTCTAGTACAGCGTCCCCTAAAAATTCAAGCCTCTCGTTATCTTCATAAGGCTTTCTGCGATGCTCATTCACATAGGATGAATGAGTAAAAGCTTGTTTTAAAAGCTTTTCATTTTCAAAATGAATACCGATCTTGTCCTGAAAATCCTTAAATTGATTTTCTTTTGCGCGATTGTTCATTTCTTTTTCCTTACCTTTTCTGCGCATTAAAGTCTCCACCTTGCATATTTTTTACACACATACCTATCAATAGTTTAAGTAATCTCTAGTCAAAACGCAAAGAAACTTGGCAGTAATTTCAGGAACTACCAAGTTCTATAATACAGAAAGAAGCTCCGTTTGAAAACGGAGCTTTTGAAAGAAATCCAACGAATTAATTCTTACTATTTATGTAAGTAACAGCATCACCAACTGTGCTGATTTTTTCAGCATCATCGTCAGAAATTTCCATATCAAACTCATCTTCTAATTCCATAACTAGTTCAACTACGTCAAGGGAATCAGCACCAAGATCATCTTTGAATGAAGCTTCAAGCTTAACTTGTGATTCATCTACACCTAAACGGTCAACGATGATTTTTGTAACACGTTCTAATACCTCTGCCATTGTAGTTCACCTCCCCTCAAGCTATTATAGAGTATTTCAATAAAATAATAAACGTATTAAAAAATAATTTTACATCACCATTCCGCCATTTACATGAATCGTTTGACCTGTTATATAGGATGCATCCTCAGAAGCTAGGAAAGCTGTCATTTTCGCAATGTCCTTAGGTTCTCCTAAGCGGGCTAATGGAATTTGTTTTAACATTTCTACTTTGACTTCTTCCGTTAATTTATCGGTCATATCGGTTGTGATAAATCCTGGCGCAATAGCATTAACGGTAATATTACGGGAGGCAAGCTCTTTCGCAGTAGTTTTCGTTAAGCCAATCACACCGGCTTTTGCTGACACATAGTTAGCTTGTCCTGGATTACCACTTACACCAACAACTGAAGTGATATTAATGATACGACCCACACGCTGCTTCATCATTTGGCGGGTAACGCCTTTTGTACAAAGAAAAACGCCTTTAAGATTGATGTTAATCACATCATCCCATTCTTCTTCTTTCATTCTCATTAGTAAATTATCTTTTGTGATACCCGCATTATTAACAAGTATATCCAATTTACCAAATCGATCTACTGTCTCTTTAACCATAGCGGACACTTCTTCACTATTGGATACATCACATTTAATCGCAAATGCTTCTCTCCCAATGGCTTTTACCTCATCTACCACTTCATTCGCTTTTCCTTCACTGCCAGCATAGTTGACTGCGACATTTGCTCCCTGTCTTGCAAGCTCGAGAGCAATTTCTCTTCCTATTCCTCTGGACGCACCCGTTACTAAGGCAACTTTGCCTGCTAAAGTCATAGATTTTCCTCCTTCAATGCCTCGATTACAGATTGACAGCTTTCCTCATCAGATATCGAGTACGTTTTAACACTGCGGTTAATCTTTTTAATTAACCCTGAAAGTACTTTCCCAGGACCAATTTCAATAAATGTATCAACACCTAAATCAATCATTTTCACAACAGAATCTTCCCATAACACAGGTGAGTAAAGCTGTTCAATTAAATTTTCCTTAATTTCTGATGCTGAAGTCATTGGATTTGCTGAAACATTCGCAATCACAGGTATATGCGCATCCTTCATATCTAGTCCATCTAAAACCTCACGTAATTCGCCAGCAGCAGGTTTCATTAATGAAGAATGAAATGGACCGCTGACTTCCAAAGGAATCGCTCTTTTTGCACCGGCTTCTTTCGCTTTTACCCCTGCAAGCTCAACACCTTTTCGAGATCCAGAGATAACAATTTGACCTGGACAATTCAAGTTCGCCAGAGAAACTGGGAAGCCAGAGTCACTTACTTCAGCTGTTACTTCTGATAGAGGTTCACGGGCAAGTCCTAAAATAGCGGCCATCGAACCTTCACCATTTGGAACTGCTCCCTCCATAAATTCTCCTCTTTTTCTCACTGCAAAGACGCCATCCTCAAAAGTTAGTGCTCCAGCTGCTACAAGGGCTGTATATTCACCCAGACTATGTCCAGCTACGTAATCAGGTTTGATTGCAGATTTTTGAAATCTTTCTAGAATAGCCATACTAGTTGTTAATAGTGCTGGCTGTGTATTAACGGTTTTGGTCAATTCTTCTTGAGGTCCCTCGAATATAAGTTTACTTAAATCAACCGAGAGTGTTTCGTCTGCTTTTATAAAATATTTCATTACCTCAGGAAACTGCTCAGCAAGCTGCTGTCCCATCCCAACTATTTGTGAGCCTTGCCCTGGAAATACAAATGCTATTTTTCCCATTTGTGCACCCCTTCCTACACTTCTAAATTAGATGTCTTCTCATTTTCAATAGTCTTTTTAATGAGCCCGACAACATCCTTTTCAACCATTTCTCTTGTTTGACGAATTGCGCTAAAGATTGCTTGTCCGTTTGAGGAGCCATGTGCTTTGATGACAGGTGCCTTTAAGCCAAAAAGACCTGCACCGCCATACTCAGAATAGTCTAATGTGTTTTTTAAGATTTTGAATTCAGGTTTTAATACCGCGGCAGCAAGTTTACTTTTCATACTGCTCATTAACGTGGTTTTTAGCATTTTAAACATAGATAGCGCTGTACCCTCAACAGTTTTTAACACCATATTACCAGTGAAACCATCCGTCACAACCACGTCCGCTGCGCCATCAAGCAAATCCCTGGCTTCTACATTTCCAATAAAATTAATATTTGCCTTTTTCAAAAGTTCAAATGCTGCTTTTGTTAGGTCATTCCCTTTCTTTTCTTCCGTCCCGATATTTAGTAGACCCACCCGAGGGTTATCTGTTCCTCTAACTTTTTCACAATAGATGGAACCCATTATGGCATATTGAAGCAAATGCTCAGGCTTGGCGTCTACATTTGCCCCGACATCCAATAATAGAAATCCTTCTCCGCCAATGGTTGGTAAAGTAGGTGTTAGGGCAGGCCGTTCTATCCCCTCAATCCTTCCTACAACAAACAATCCTGCAGCCATTAATGCACCTGTATTTCCTGCGGATATACAAGCGTCTGCTTTTCCATCCGCTACTTGCTGTGCAGCTAATACCATAGAGGCCGTTTTTTTGCGGCGAACAGCTCTCACAGGCTCGTCCGTTCCAAGTATGACCTCCGTTGTATGTAAAATGTTAATCCGTTCCGAATTTGTTAAGTATTCTTTAATTTTGGCTTCATCCCCAACTAGGGTTATATGTATATCTGAAAATGTTTCTACAGCTTTCATTGCACCGATTACGATTTCTTTAGGAGCATGGTCGCCACCCATAGCATCGATAGCTAACTTCATCTTTTCTCATCCTTTAATGATTTTTCTGAACGGTACATTTCAAATTCGCCTTTAAAAACAAGCTCGTTATTTACAAAACTTGTCACTTCGACAATTGTCCTGCCGATGCCGTCATCAATTTTAATTACTTTTGCTTTGGCAATCACTCGTTCACCTTGTTTAACTGACCGTTTAAATTGTATGTTTGCCTTTGCTGTTAACGCCAATTCATCATTAATGACCGCTGTAGCAAGAGAATTTGCCTGTGCGAAAACATGATGGCCTCTGGCTATCTGGTTTCGCATAAAGACATGCTCCTCTTTCACATCGAGTATCGAAATGGCACTCTGATCTAAATCAATATCAATAATTTCTCCAATTACTTCCTCTATCGGCAAAGACCGAACTTCATCTTCAAATTTTTTCTCTGCAACATATTTTATCCTTTCCCGCAACTCAGGAATAGATAACTCCAAACGATCAAGGCGAATGGTTTGCACACTCACTTGAAATTTATCTGCAAGGTCTTCATCAGTAATAAATGGATTTTCCTTGATGGTCTCTTTTAACATCTGCTGACGTTCTTTTTTTGTTCTTCTCATTAATACACACCGTCCGAGCTATTATGACTAGGTACTAATAGTAGTATAAAATTAGAAAAAGCAGATTGCAAGAATAAGTTTACATTCTTACAATCTACCTGAAAATTGATTATTTAGTTAATCTAATTTTTCGCCTTCTAAAACACCTGTATTATCTAACTGATTTCTTAGATATTCATATTCTTTATCAATCCAGAATGTCTTAGACTGTATCATGAGTGAAGCGTCATTTCTAGCTGTTTCAAGTGCACGGTAATCGTGAACCATATCTGCCAGCTTAAATTCAGGTACACCACTCTGTTTTTTTCCAAAAAAGTCACCTGGTCCCCGTAATTCAAGGTCCTTCTCACTTAAAACGAAGCCATCATTGGTGTCGGTCATAATTCTCATTCTCTCCTGACCCACTTCAGACTTTGGTTCGGCTAACAAGATACAATAGGATTGGTCACTGCCTCTTCCTACTCTTCCTCGGAGCTGATGAAGTTGTGATAGACCAAATCTCTCTGCATCATAGATAACCATCATTGTTGCATTAGGTACATTGACTCCCACTTCTACTACCGTTGTTGATACTAGCACTTGTACCTCATTGGTACTAAATGCCTTCATAATCGTATCTTTTTCTTCCGAGCTTAACCGTCCATGCATAAGTCCAACCTTATAACGATTATGAAAGTGATGGGTTAAAGTAGTATGGACGTCAATCGCATTTTGGACATCCAGCTTGTCTGATTCTTCAATTAACGGGCAAATCACATAAGCCTGATGCCCCTTTACTAATTCTTTTTCCACAAAAGAAAGGACCCTTCCAAGCATATCCGGTTTTGCCCAGTAGGTTTCGATTGCTTTACGCCCTGCAGGCATTTCATCAATAACCGATACATCCATCTCACCAAATACGGTAATGGCAAGCGTTCTTGGTATTGGAGTTGCGGTCATGAACAGAACATCAGGATTTTCTCCCTTTTCCCGTAATACTCTTCGTTGTTCAACACCAAAGCGGTGCTGTTCATCGGTTATCACAAACCCTAATTTATTAAAGGATACCTCATCCTGAATAAGAGCATGTGTCCCTATTAAAATATCTACTTTTCCTTCAGCTAAGTTTTGAAGAATTTCTCTTCTCCGTTTTCCTTTAACAGAACTCGTTAATAATTCACATTTAAGTCCAAAAGGTTCTAATAATCCCTTGAGAGATTCAGCGTGCTGTTCTGCTAAAATTTCAGTTGGAACCATTAATGCCCCTTGGTAACCTGCAGTAAAACTAGCATATAATCCAATGGCTGCCACTACCGTTTTTCCTGAGCCCACATCACCTTGCAGGAGGCGATTCATTCTAAGAGGCGATTTTAGATCTGTTAATATCTCCGTTACAACGCGATTCTGCGCATTCGTCAACGGAAAAGGCAGCAATTGAATAAATTCCTCTACCTTTGTCACATGATAGTTTTGTTCGATTCCTGGTGCATGCTCCCGTTCAAATTTACGTAATGCCTGCATTTTTAGCTGAAATAGTAAAAATTCTTCATAAACTAAACGACGGCGTGCCTGTTTTACGTCCTCTTGGTTAACAGGAAAATGCATGGCTTTCATAGCATCACTGCGGTTAGGCAAACGGTACTTTTTAACGAGAGAGTATGGCAGACTTTCTTCAATATATTTGCCAAATTGTTGAAAGGCAATCGAAATAAATTTCCGCATTCCTTTCGTCGTAATTTTCCCTTTAAGTGAGTAGACAGGCTCAAAATCTTGTATTTTTGCATTTTGTCCGACCTGCATTTCATTAGCACTTATCGTTTGACGATGGGCGTCCCATTTGCCTGTAACAGTAATCGTTTCATTCATGATTATTTTACTTTTTAGGTACGGCTGGTTAAAGAATACAACTTTAATAAGATATTGCCCGACAAACATTCGAATCATCAGCTTCGATTTCTTCCGGCCAAAATATGTAAGAGAAGGCTCACTATGAACCTTCCCTTCTACTGTAATTTTTTCTTCATGCTGAACTTCAGTAAGTTCACGAAGTCGGTAATCTTCATAACGGTATGGAAAATACTCTAATAAATCCTGAACGGTAAATATTTTCATTTCCGCTAAACTCTCAGCTGTTTCTTCCCCAATGCCTTTTATTTCTGTAACTGATTGTTTAAGATAATGATTCACTTTAAACGCGCGGAATACCGAAGATCTTGGCTTCGAGTTCACGACCTGTCGGAGTTGCCGCCAACCCTCCCTGTGCAGTTTCTTTTAAAGCTGTCGGCATCGTTAGACCTATTTTATACATAGCGTCTATGACTTCATCACATGGAATCCTGCTTGTAATTCCTGCTAATGCCATATCCGCCGCAACCATTGCATTTGCGGCTCCCATTGCATTTCTTTTAACACATGGTACTTCCACCAAACCGGCGACAGGATCACATACCAGCCCGAGCATATTTTTTAATGTAATCGCCATTGCTTCTGCGCATTGCTCTGGTGAACCTCCTGCCATCTCTACAATAGCTGCCGCAGCCATTCCTGAAGCTGAACCAACTTCCGCTTGACAGCCGCCAGCAGCACCTGAAATCGAAGCATTATTAGCAACGACAAAACCAAAAGCTCCCGCCGTGAAAAGAAAAGAAATCATTTCCTCTCTAGTTGGATTTAGTTTTTCTTTCACTGCAAATAATGTCCCAGGCACAACTCCTGCAGAACCGGCAGTCGGTGTAGCACAAATCGTTCCCATCGCTGCATTGACTTCATTCGTTGCGACCGCTTTGCTCACTGCGTCAAGGACGGTTTTGCCAGACAGGAAGTTACCTTTTTCAATATATTTCTGCATAAGAACAGCATCGCCGCCAGTTAACCCCGAATGTGATTTTACTCCTTTAATACCACGCTCAACCGCTTCCTCCATGACCTTTAAATTTCTATCCATAAAGGCAAATACTTCTTCCCGGCTGCGTCCGGTGACATCCATTTCCTGCTCAATCATAATTTCTGAGATTTTTTTATTTTTGCTAATGGCAAGCTCTACTAACTCTGCAACATTACGAAACAATTGCCTTCCCCCTCATTGTTTTCTTTCTTTGTCCAGCTACAGCGCCTAGCCCCTCGAGGTCACTTCGGTCCAGCACAGAAGCACGAAAAGCGTGACTTCATCCACTGGCCCGCAAGTAGCTGTCGGGGCTAAGAAAAAATGAACTGTTTTTTCCCTGGCAAGGCGCTTCCGCTTTTCTGCTAGTCCACTATCTTAGTAACTTTCAGTATATTTGGCAGTTGTTCTAGTTCATGAAGGATTTTATCTTCGATGTTTTGGTCAACCTCAATGGTCATAAGCGCAAGCTTTCCTGCTTCTTTTCTTGCAACTTCCATATGCCCAATATTGATTTCGTATTTTGCCAGTACATTTGATACACTGGCAATTGCACCAAAACGATCATTATGAACCACTAAAATGGCTGGATGGTTTCCTGATAATTTAAGTTCAAAACCATTTAACTCTGTCACTTCTATTTTTCCCCCGCCAATTGAAATTCCAACTAGCTCTAATTCACCTTTATCATCGCCAATAATTACTCTGGCGGTATTTGGGTGGTCAGTAATTGCATCCTCTTCTATAAATCGGAGTTTGATGCCCCGTTCCTTCGCTATATCTATTGCATTTATGATTCTAACGTCATCTGTATCAAAATCTAACAAACCACCAACAATCGCAACATCTGTCCCATGGCCTTTATATGTTTTAGCAAATGAGCCATATAAAGAAATATTTGCCCATTTTGGTTCCCTGCCAAATAAACTCCTAGCGACTCTGCCAATTCTCGCAGCCCCAGCAGTATGTGAGCTGGATGGGCCAATCATTACAGGTCCGATTATGTCAAAAACACTTCTATATTTCATTCGTTTCTCCCCCTAGGACAAATAAATCTCTTTGGTATCCATCTATATTTATAACACAGAAAAAAGAAAATAGAAGGGTTATTTCCCCTTCTATTTTATCACTTATTCAATTGCAAAGATAAATGAATATAATGGTTGTTTTCCATCATGAAGTTCAACTTCAACATCCTCGAAATGCGCGCGGGCAAACGTTACAAGTTCATTTACCTCATCCTCGGTAACATCTTCACCATATATAATGGTTAATATTTCCGAATCCTCATCCAGCATCTTAGAAAGCAATTCTTGTGCAACTTTCCCTTTATCTTTGTTTTTTACAACTATTTTGCCTTCAGCAATTCCCATGAAATCATCTTTCTCAATTTCTAATCCATCGATTTGGGTATCGCGAACGGCAAAAGTAATTTGACCCGTCTTTACATGCTGCATTGCTTCTGTCATCGATGCTTCATTTGTTTCAACATCTCCAGCTGGATTAAACGCTAAAAGAGCAGAGAGACCTTGAGGAACAGTTTTAGACGGGATTACATAGATTTCTTCATCTGATACTTCAGCAGCTTGCTGAGCAGCCATAATGATATTTTTATTATTTGGAAGAATAAATACCTTTTTCGCATTCACTTCTTTAACAGCCTTAACAATATCCTCTGTACTTGGATTCATTGTTTGTCCGCCCTCAATAACTGCGTGTGCACCGATACTCTTAAATAACTCGGCAATCCCAGAACCCATTGAAACCGTAACAATTCCATACTCCTGCTGTTCTTTAGGTGCTTGTGGTTTATCAGAAACTAAAGGCGTGTGCATTTCTCCAACAATATTTGAATGCTGCTGCCTCATGTTTTCAATTTTGATATTGATGAGACTTCCGTACTTTTGTCCGTAGCTAAGACAATTACCAGGCTGTTCAGAATGAATATGTACCTTTACAACCTCTTCATCAGCGATAACTAATAAGGAATCACCAAGCTTACTAAGATCATTACGGTAAACCTGTTCATCAAAAGGATGCTTTGCCAGCTTAGCCTCTTCAAACTTCACCATGAATTCTGTACAATATCCGAAAACAATATCTTCGGTATTCATATGACTTTGGACACTTTTATGATGTTCAGCACTGACCATATCATCCATCGAAGGGTAGTTTTCAGGTGAATCCGGAAGCTGCTCACCTTTTAATTCAGCAAGAAATCCTTCATAAACGAACACAAGCCCTTGCCCGCCGCTGTCAACTACTCCAACTTCCTTTAAAACAGGAAGCAGGTCAGGTGTGCGCTTAAGTGATGCTTTTGCCTCTATTAAAACTTCTTCCATAATCTCGATAATATCGTTAGATTTTTGGGAAGCAAGAACTCCTCTTTTTGCTGAATCCTTTGCAACCGTTAAAATCGTACCTTCCACCGGCTTCATTACTGCTTTATAGGCAGTTTCCACACCTGACTCCAAAGCCGATGCGAATTCTTTTCCAGTGATTGCTGCTTTTGTTTCAATTGCTTTAGAAAATCCACGGAATAATTGGGAAAGGATTACCCCGGAGTTACCTCTAGCCCCCATAAGTAACCCCTTTGATAAAGCTACTCCAACTTTTCCAATATGTTCCTGAACATTATTTTTTACTTCCTTTGCCCCTGAGGTCATTGATAAATTCATATTCGTTCCAGTATCACCATCGGGCACAGGAAAAACGTTTAACGCATCAACCATTTTTGCGTTGGCTCCTAAATGATTCGCACCTTGAATCACCATTTCTGCAAAACGTTTTCCGTCTAAAGCTGTAATAGACACAAACTTTCCTCCTCTACTTGCGGTTCGTTACACCACTTAAGGGTTCGTTACACGAACTCCCTGAACGTAAATATTTACCGAGTCAACGGCAAGTCCAACGGTCTTATCAAGTGTGTATTTCACCTTTGATTGCACGTTATGAGCAACCTCGGAAATCTTTGTTCCATAGCTGACAATTATATACATATCAATATGTACTTCTTCATTCTCTTGGCGAACAATAACTCCACGAGTAAAATTTTCTCTTCTTAAAATTTCTGTAAGACCGTCTTTTATCTGACTTTTTGATGCCATACCGACAATTCCATAACAATCGATAGCGGCACCTCCAGCGATGGTGGCGATTACTTCATTTGAAATATCAATTTGTCCGAACTTAGTTTTTAATTCGATGGACATGAATCGTTCCCCCTTTTGGAAATTGCTCCTTGACTAAAGTCATTTTACTATAGTCAAGAAAAATATGAAAGTGATACTTTATTCTTATTGACTACATAATCAATAATCATGCATGTCAAGGTATTTTTCTTGAAACGTTTATTAATCACTATTGCATTCAAACAGGTTGTATGATAAATTATTAAAGTATCTTTAGACAATAACGTAAATGCTGTATAAAGCTTTTGGTAATAAGGAGGGAATCATTTATGCCACGTAAATGTGTTGTAACTGGTAGAAAAACAACATCTGGTAATACACGTTCACACGCTATGAACGCTAACAAGCGTACATGGGGTGCTAACCTACAAAAAGTACGTATTCTTGTTGATGGAAAGCCTAAACGTGTTTGGGTTTCTACAAGAGCGTTAAGATCTGGTAAAGTAGAACGCGTATAATATGTGAGGGCATCCTAATTAGGGTGCCCTTTCTTACTATATTACCCTTCTTTCCCCCAAAATAAAAAAGCACCCACAAATAGGTGCTTAGACTTTCTTCTATTCATTCTTTTTAAATGCACCAATCATCGCTCGGACAAGTCCACCTAAAAACTTTGGCAGTTTAATTGTATAAAACTTCATTATGTCCCTCCTCACAATCTCACACATCTAAACTTCTCTCGTACGCCTTTTCTATTTTATTCATACGGACGAAATCAGTACCTCTTTATTAGCTATTAATCATTACTTCTTATCACTAATAATATGCCTTCTGAAAATGAAAAAGTACCATTATCACTAATAAGTTCATTACTAATACATAACGTTGAGCCGATGGTAATATGACGATCTTTTAATGGATACTTAAATCCTTCTAGAGTGAGCCCTTTCACGTTAAGGGTTAGAGGAACAAAAGAAACATACTTTTTATCTGCCCTCTTTCTCATTTTATAACTGCCGGGGCCTTTTAATGATAGGATATTTTGATTATCGATAAGAAAAATTTCTACATGATTATCTTCCAATAAAGGCTTGACCAATAATTGGACATTAGCTAAGAAATGGTCCAGTCTGCCGCCGCTGGCACCAAAGATTCTGATTAAATCAGGCTTTTGTTTAATTGCCCAATTTAAAGCGAGCTCCATATCTGTTTCATTTTTTTCAGGCTTATACCTTTTCATAGCCTTTACATGTTTTTCGATAACCTTATATTCTTCATTGGTTACAGAATCAAAGTCGCCAAAAGCGATTTTCGGGGTAATATTCATATTAATTAGGCTGTAAACCCCTCGATCAACACCAACCCAAACTTCATTTTCACCTAAATATTCCTTCAAATTAGGCAATAGTTCAGTAGGTCCCCCGGCTAAGATATTTATATGCACGCAAACTAACCCCCTTTTTACTACAAAAAAAGCCAGCAATATAGCCGGCTTTGTACTGTTTAACCTCTTATTAACGATATGGCAGCTGCGTAGTCCTCTTGATTATAAATAGCCGATCCCGCTACTAGAACGTTTGCCCCAGCCTCCATACATTGTTTTGCAGTTTCAGGATTTACCCCGCCGTCAATTTCTATCTCAAGTTCTTTCCCTATTGAATTCGCCATTTCCTTAACTTTCCTAATTTTAGGCAGGACTTCTGGTATAAACTTTTGACCGCCAAAACCTGGATTTACGGACATTAAAAGCACCATATCAATATCTGCTAAAATATGCTGAATAGACTCAACTGGAGTAGCTGGATTTAAGACTACTCCTGCTTTTATTCCAAAAGATTTAATATGGTGAATGGTCCGATGAAGGTGTCGGCAAGCTTCAACATGGACTGTAATGTAATCTGCTCCTGCCTTAGCAAAATTTTCAATAAATTGGTCAGGATTTTCAATCATAAGATGAACATCTAGCGGAAGCTTTGTTATCGGACGAATTGCCTCCACAATTAATGGCCCTATCGTAATATTTGGAACAAAATGACCATCCATAACATCGATATGGATATAGTCAGCTCCTGCCTTTTCAACGGCGACTATTTCTTCACCTAATCTGGCAAAATCAGCAGAAAGGATGGAAGGTGCTATTTTCACCATCATTAATACCTCGGCTTTCTTTCTTTAATTTCTTGTAGGAAATCAACATAATGTTGATAGCGATATTGAGTAATCGTCTGGGCTTCAACCGCTGCTTTCACTGCACATTTCGGCTCACTGATATGTAAACAGGCTCGAAATTTACAATTTTCACTTTCTCGCGCTATTTCCGGAAAGCAATACGCTAGCTCTTCTGCCTCAATCGTTGTGAATTCCAATGAACTAAATCCAGGTGTGTCAGCAATTAGACCATTACCCACACTAATTAATTCAACATGTCGCGTAGTATGCTTCCCTCTGCCTAAATGGGAGGAAATATCATTTGTTTTTAGTTCAAGATCTGGCCGCAGCACATTTAATAAAGATGACTTTCCAACCCCTGATTGACCTGCAAACACTGATATTTTATTTTCGACATGCGGGTTTAACCCTTCAATCCCTGCTTCTGTTTCAGATGAAGTAAGTAATACTTCATATCCCATTTTTCTGTATTGATCAGCATATACGGTAATTGCCTGCTTTTCCTTCTCATTGGTTAAATCCATTTTTGTAATACATATAAGTGGTTGAATATGATTATATTCAACCAGGACAAGAAACCGATCTAGTAGCACGGTACTAAAGTCCGGTTCAACAGCGGAAAAAACTAGAATGGCTTGGTCGACGTTCGCAATAGGCGGACGAACTAGTTCATTCTTCCTTTCCTTAACTTCCATAATATAACCTTCACGATCATTTTCAGCTTGAAAAACCACTTCATCTCCAACAAGTGGTGTAACTTTATTTTTTCGAAAAACACCTCTTCCGCGGCACTGAGTCATTTCTCCATCATGTAGTACATAATAAAACCCACTTAATGCTTTTACAATTTTTCCTTCAGGCATAGCCACACTCCTTGCCTTTTATCATAAGCCAATGATTTTAACGATTAATCTTTCGGGTACTCTACAGTCTTATCATATATAACCGTATCATCTCTATAAACTTTATATCCTGCATCGCCATCAAATGGAACTAAGAGCTCTATTGTTTTATGAGTTGTTGCAAAAATTGGAAAAGTATCTGCTGGAGTAATCATACTTCGATTAACATCTTCAATGTAAATAATAACCTTTTGTTCTTGACCTGGTACCGTTCCTGTATACTCAATCAGAATATCAACTGGAACAGTTTTAGGTGGTTTCTCTTCTTTTCCTTTTGAGATAATCACTGAAACTGTGTCACCCTTTTTCATCTCTGTTCCCGAAGGTGGTGACTGTGATATTATATTGCCAGCTGGAATGGTATCATCATACTTTTCCTCAGTGGCATTAAGCGTAAGACCGACAGAATCAACATAATCCTGTGCACCTTTTACATTAGACTGCGTTAAATCTCTTAAGATTATTTTCTCCGGTCCCTTGCTAACTTCAAATTCTAGAATGGTATCTTCTGGGACTATTTCTTCGCCGCTTCCAGGTTTTTGACTTAGGATTGTACCCTTGTCACTGTCGTCGAATACCTCATGTATTTTGATATCCTTAAAGTCTTGGTTATCTAATATCCGCATCACATCTTCATAATTGCGGCCTGTATAATCCGGTAATTCGAATTTTTCTTTACCAATACTAATGTATATATTAATTGCAGTATCTTCCTTAACGGTACTTCCTTCTTCGGGATTCGTTTTTATTACTATTCCCTCTTCAATTTCTTCATGGGTACTCTCTATTTTTTCATCCACCTGTAGACCAGCAGATTCTATTTTCACGATTGCCTCTTCTAACTCCAAACCACTAACATCAGGGATTGTAACATCTTTAGGAGAAATTAGTCCTGGTAATACTAGAAAAGTAAATAACCCTAATAATGATAACACTAAGAAAGTTGAGATTAGAATTATCGGCCACTTTTTACGTTTTTTCTGCTCTTTACCTTTTGAAGCGACATCATTACCTTTGTTTTTATCCTGACTATGTACCATTGTTTCACCAAGATTTTGCAGAGGACGATCATTGGTAATCACCGGTATAGCTTTGGTCGCTTCATCATCAACCGGGATGACAAATTTCAGTTCATTTAATCTCTCAGAATCGAGTGCTGTCCTTAAATCTTCTTCCATTTCATCGACATTGTTATAACGATGAAAAGAATCCTTAGCCGTTGCCTTCAAGACAATATTTTCAACACTTTGAGGAATGTTCGGGTTCCACCTTCTTACGGATGGAGTTTCCGATTGCAAATGCTTTAGGGCAATGGAAACAGCAGATTCGCCTGAAAAGGGCAGTCTGCCTGTTAACAATTCAAACATGACGATTCCAAGTGAATAAACATCAGATTTTTTATTTGCCATGCCACCGCGTGCCTGTTCAGGTGATAAATAGTGAACGGATCCCAGAACTGAATTCGTTTGGGTAATACTTGTTGCACTTAGCGCCATTGCAATTCCAAAATCAGTTATTTTTACATTTCCATAACGGTCAACGAGAATATTTTGAGGCTTGATATCCCTGTGGATAATATGGTTTTGATGCGCATGGGAAATAGCAGAAGTCAACTGTTTCATGATTTCAATTGTATCTTCTACCTGTAATGGTGAACTCTGTTGTATGTATTGTTTTAATGTTTGCCCCTCGACATATTCCATTACAATATAATAAAGATCGTTTTCTTCTCCAACATCATAGATACTCACGATATTTGGATGAGCTAAACTTGTAGCAGATTGGGCTTCTCTACGGAACCGGCGTATAAATTCTTCATCATTAGCAAAATCAAGGCGCAGCATTTTGACAGCCACATCACGATCAAGAATCATGTCGTGGGCTAAATACACATTCGCCATCCCGCCTCCGCCAATCATTTCTAATACTTTATAGCGGCCACTTAATCGTTTTCCAATCAACATTATGCATCACCCTCGCTGAAATCAGCAAACTCAACAATCGCAAGTGTAATGTTATCCTCTCCGCCATTTTCATTTGCAATTGAGATAAGGGTGCCCGCTCTATGCTCCAAAGGTTCTTCATTAGTCAGAATAGCACTCATTTCTTTTTCATTAACCTTATTGGAAAGACCATCAGAACATAATAAGAGGATATCACCTTCTTCAAAAATAATGGTTTTAATATCCATTTCTACTGCTTTTTCCGTACCAAGAGCACGTAAAAGTACATTTTTACGGGGATGGTGCTCTGCGTCTTCCCGCGATATTTGTCCTGTTCGAACAAGCTCATTTACTAGAGAATGATCTTCAGTAACCTGTTTAAACCCACTCTCATTCAGTAAATAACATCTGCTATCACCTATGTTTGCAATGGTCACAAATCGATTGGTACTAATTGCTGCAACAACAGTAGTACCCATACCATCACATTCTAAGTTGCTCATTGCATGATTAAAAAGCGAGCTATTTACATTTGTAATTTGGCTTCTTAACCAACTTTCTGCATCTCCAGCAGTCAGTATACCCTTTGAATTCTCCCATTCGTTTTTCAACTGAGAAATCGTCATTTCGCTGGCAACGTCACCAGCACGGTGACCCCCCATCCCATCTGCGACAATGGCAAGGCGGTTACCGTCCATATTTACAAATATTCCACCAGCATCTTCGTTATGTTGCCTGACCCTGCCTTGGTCAGTCATAAAAACAGCTTTCAAACCGTTCACCTCGTCTCCTCTTTCCGCTCCTTTGCACGAAGTTGTCCACATGCTGCGTCAATGTCGTGACCTTGCTCCCTGCGAATCGTTACATTTATCCCACGATTTTTGAGTGTTTTTTCAAATGCAAAAATTTTATCCTTCGGAGTACGTACGTAATCCCGCTCGGGAACGTAATTAACAGGAATTAGATTAACATGGCATTTTAACCCCTTCAATAGGTCAGCTAATTCTTCAGCATGTTCAACAGAATCATTTACACCGCCAAAAAGGCCATATTCAAAGCTAATTCTCCGCCCCGTCTTATCGATATAATACCTTACAGATTTCATTAAGTCATCAAGTTTATATGCCCTGTTGATCGGCATTAAACGGGATCTTAATTCAGTGTTAGGCGCATGTAATGAAATCGCAAAATTAATCTGCATATTTTCATCAGCAAATTGATAAATCTTCGGAACAATACCGCTAGTGGATACGGTTATATGGCGTGCACCAATCATCAGTGCTTTATCATGATTAATGATTTTTAGAAACGCCATCATATTATCATAATTGTCAAAGGGTTCTCCAATTCCCATAATGACAACCGAGCTGACACGCTCATCTGTTTCGTCAAGTGCTTGCTGTACGGTTACGACCTGAGCAACAATTTCACCTGCTTCTAAATGACGCTTAAGCCCGCCAAGGGTTGAAGCACAGAAGGTACACCCAATCCTGCAGCCAACCTGGGTTGTTACACAGACTGAATTACCATAATCATGTCGCATTAAAACAGTCTCAATTGAGTATCCATCGTGAAGTTCAAATAGAAATTTAATGGTCCCGTCAGAAGAAGATTGCTTAATAACGGTTTTTAATGTCGTGATCTGAAAATTCTCCGAGAGCTTATCACGTAAACTTTTTGATAAATTATTCATGTCTTCAAACAAAGAAACTCTTTTTTTGTACAGCCAGTCATAGATTTGTTCTGCACGGAAAGGCTTTTCACCATTATTAGTCAGCCATTCCTTGAGTTCATGAAGCTGCAGGGAATAAATCGACGTTTTTTTCATGTCCAATGTTGTATTGTTCTCAGTTGTATTTAATTGTTCCAACTGTTACACCTTCTTTCTTAAGCATGCGATAAAGAACCCGTCAGAGCCGAAATCCTGAGGAAGGATTTGTAAAAAACCTTCTGTTACCAATGGTTGGATGGCCTCCGGCATTCTTTCTTTTAAGGTAACATCCACCTCAAATTCAGGATGCTCCTGTAAAAATGTAAAAACCGTATTTTCATTTTCTTCCTTATCTACTGTACACGTACTATAGACAAGAATTCCACCTTTTTTGACTAAAGGTGACACAGATTTTAATAAATTTTGCTGAATCGTACTTAATTGATTAAGATCCTGTTCTTTTTTTGTATACTTCATGTCCGGTTTTCTTCTCATAACCCCTAATCCAGAACATGGGGCATCAAGAAGTATTCGATCAAAGTATTCTTTTTCGAAATGTTCTCCCGCATTTCGCGAGTCCATTGCGATTGTCCTTATATTGCCCAAACCTAACCGTTTAGCATTTTCATTAATTAATTTTACTTTGTGTTCATGTAAATCGAGCGAGATTACTCCCCCCGTGAGTTTCATTGTTTCTGCAATATGTGTACTTTTTCCGCCAGGAGCAGCGCAAGCATCCAATATCAGTTCGTTTTCATTGGGAGCTAATGCATAGGCTGCGAGCATTGAACTTTCGTCTTGAATGGTAATCATGCCTTTTTTAAATGCCCTTGAAAATGCTAAATTTCCTCTTAATGCCCGAATAGCTTCAGGTATAATAGGGCTTTTTTCGATTTGAAAGCCTTCTTCATCAAGATCCTCAATACATTCACGTATGGTGGTTTTAGTTAGATTCACTCTTGCTGTTTGCAGGGGAGCAGTTAAGTTGACCTCACACATTCCTTTTGTTTTTTCCATACCAAACTGATTGACCCATCTCTTAACGAGCCATTCCGGGTGGCTTGTTTCGATTGATAATCTTTCAATTGGGTCACTTACCACATCCAAAGATGGAAGGCCTTCACGCTGAATACTGCGCAGGACTCCATTTACCATTCCAGCAATACCCTTGTGGCCTCGCTTTTTGGCTATTTCCACTGCTTCAAATATAGCTGCTCTATCTGGGATTTTATCAAGGTATACCATTTGATAAAGGGTAATCCTTAACAGCTGAAGCACCCATTTTTCCAACTTTTTACTGTTTTTAATAAAGGGCTTTAAAAAGAAGTCTAGTGCCATCCTTCTTTGTAAAGTTCCATAAGTTAACTCAGTCAGCAACCCTGTATCAAGAGGGGAAATATTGTTTTTCTCAATAGTAGTATTAAGAAGTAAGTTACTATATGATTGGTTTTTCTCAATCGCATCAAGTAAATCCATTGCGGCTTCCCGCACATTTTTCTTTTTATTCGTCATTTGATTCTCCTAGTCTCTTGCCCACTATGATTTTCGATCCTGCACCTCTGTAAAACTCTTCACTCGTCATTTTTGTTTTACCAGAGGGCTGCAGCTCTTTTATCTTAATAGCACTTTCATTACCGGTTGATACCGTAATACCATCAGGAGCATTTTGTATAATAGTCCCAGGCACCTCATTCTTTACCCCTGTTACCTTTTCACAGCGCCATAGCTTCAATGTTTGACCATCGAGAGTTGTAAAAGCAACCGGCCATGGATTTAATCCGCGAATATGATTATAGATTTCCTCACCCGTTTTGGACCAGTCGATTTTTTCTTGATCCCTTTTTATGTTATAAGCGAATGTAGCTTTTTCATTATTTTGAGGGACAGGTGTTAATTTTCCTTCTAATAGCTTAGGAAGTGTTTCTGACAATAATGCAGCCCCTGCAACACTAAGTTTAGTATGAAGGGAACCAACATTATCTTCCTCGGTAATTTCCACTTCAACCTGCGTTAATATATCTCCAGCATCCAGTTTTTCAACCATATACATAATCGTTATCCCCGTTTTCTTCTTGCCTTGGATAAGTGCATAATGTATAGGCGCTCCGCCCCGAAGTTCCGGCAGAAGAGAGGCATGGACATTAATACAGCCCTGTGTTGGTGCTTCTAATATTTCCTTTGGCAATATTTGTCCAAAAGCCGCTGTAATGATAAGGTCAGGATTCAAAGAAAGAATCTTTTCTATTTCCTCTTTTTGACGGATTTTTTCAGGTTGATAGACCGGGATTCCATGCTTTAACGCTTCAACCTTGACAGGCGGTGGTGTCAGAACTTTTTTTCTGCCAACCGGTCTGTCGGGCTGAGTAACCACACCAATAACCTCATAACCATCTTCAATAATTCTACGCAAGACGGGTACTGAAAAATCCGGGGTTCCCATAAACACGATTCTCGTCATTCAATTTCTACTCCTTTTAACTCATCTTCCTCGAGATATCGGCTAACCTTCGTCGTAAATAATATCCCGTCCAAATGATCAATTTCATGAAGTATCGCTCTAGCGAGAAATTCTTCTGCTTCGAGCGTGTACTTTTTTCCTTTGCGATTATAGGCCTCAATCTTCACATAATTTGGTCGTGTAACCTCTCCAAACAAATCTGGGAAGCTTAAACATCCTTCTGGGCCATTTTGCTCTCCAGATGTTTTTAAAATTTGAGGATTAATCAGCTCAATTGTTCCTAATTCATTATCAATATCAACGATTGCAATTCTTTCATCTATTCCAATTTGCGGAGCAGCCAGTCCAACTCCATCGTATTCAATCATCGTGTCGTACATATCATCAAGTAATTTAGCAAGCTTTCTGTCAAACTTCACAACAGGTCTGCATTTTTTTTCGAGTACCTCTGCAGGGTACATAACAATCTTTTGTATAGCCAAAGGTGTTCCTCCATCTGTATCGAAGTTGTCCGATTTTTTTATCTGTTACAATTAATTACTATTCATTTTCACCCAAAATACTTGATCATAACCTTTTATATCAACGATATTTACGTATCTTATATTAATGCTGTGTTAAATTAGGCTGTTGATTTGTGCTCCACTAAGGAATGCTTCTTCGAATAATCACCGCAGGGACAGGCGGTCTCTGACTGTCCCGAGGCGCTTCGCTTTCCGCAGGCGGTTCGGGAAGCCTGTCTAGCTGCAGCGTCTAGCCCCTCGAGTCGCTTCGGTCCCAACGTTGAAGTCAAAGAACGACTTCATCGTCAGGCCCTCCAGCGCTTGTCGGGGCTGTACAAGGCGCTTCCGCCTTTCCTACTCCTCGACGCTAAGAGATAAGCGGGGTCTCCCCTGTCCCGTCCTCCTGCAGGACATTAAAGGGCTTCCCTGAATCTGCCCACGCACGAAGAAAATGTGATAGCATTTTCGAGGAGTCTCGCGCCTTCCGCACAAATCAACATAGTTCTAAAATCAACAGTTTCATATAACACAGCCCTACATTAAAATAAATGGGTTTACATCGATGGAAACTAGTAATCCGCTTTTCGGGTCATTTTGATACTGGTCTAGTATGGTTTTCAATGTATTTGTAAGCTCTGGTTCACGCTTATATTTAATTAGACAATGGTAGCGGTATCGATTGTTAATCCTTGGGATGGGTGAGGCAGCGGGTCCAAGAACAACTGCATGATTAGAAATGCGTGACCGTACAAAAGCAGCAATCTTTTCCGTTGCCGAAACCACGGTCATTAACTGTTCATGACTGATAGTAATTAAGGCTAAATAATAAAATGGCGGGTAATGATGTGCCTTTCGCATCAACATCTCTCGATTATAAAAGAGATCATAGTCCTGTGTCCCAGCAAGTTCTACACTATAATGTTCAGGAGTATAGGTCTGGATTATTACTTCCCCCGGTAACTCATGCCGTCCTGCCCTGCCGCTAACTTGTGTTAATAGCTGAAACGTTTTTTCAGAAGAGCGAAAATCTGGTAAATGGAGCATAGTATCTGCTGAGAGAACTCCAACAAGAGTAATATTCGGAAAATCTAGTCCTTTTGCAATCATTTGTGTCCCTAAAAGAATATCGGCTTTCCCTTCATGGAATTCCTTTAATAGCCTCTCATGCGATCCCTTTTTCCCTGTTGTATCAACATCCATCCGAATTACTTTTGCCTCAGGAAGAATTTTACCAAGCTCATCCTCCACCTTTTGTGTTCCTGTTCCGAAGTAACGGATATAATCACTTGAACACTCAGGACATTGATTTGGTACCTGACTCTCATGACCGCAATAATGGCATTTCATTTGTTCCTTTACCTTGTGGTAGGTTAAGGAAATATCACAATTTGGACAATTCATCACAAACCCGCAATCCCTGCACATAACAAAGGAAGAATGACCGCGTTTATTTAAAAATAATACAGATTGTTCTTTCCGTTCGATTCTTTCCTTCAGTAGTTCAAAAAGCTTTCTAGAAAACATGGAACGATTCCCTGCTCTAAGTTCTTCACGCATATCAATAATTTCCACTGCAGGAAGTGCCCGTTGATTCATTCGATTAGGCAGAGATAACAGCTTATATACCCCTTTTTGAGCCCTTGCAAATGATTCTAATGAAGGTGTAGCACTCCCGAGGACAACCGGACATTTATATTTAGCCGCACGTTCAATCGCCACATCTCTCGCATGATAGCGCGGCATTTCTTCCTGTTTATAGCTTGTTTCATGTTCTTCATCAATAATAATAATCCCAAGATTTTCGAAGGGCGCAAAAATCGCTGACCTTGCACCTACAACCACTTTAACTTCTTTACGCTGAATCTTCCGCCACTCATCATATTTCTCACCAGCGGAAAGTCCACTGTGCAACACAGCAACTAAATTGCCAAAACGCCCCTTAAAGCGATTTACCATTTGAGGGGTAAGGGCAATTTCTGGTACAAGAACGATAGCTTCTCTGCCTTTTTCAATGACATCCTGAATGGATTGCAAGTAAATTTCAGTTTTCCCGCTGCCTGTTACCCCATAGAGGAGGAACACTTCATGAGCCTTTTTTTCAATCGAACCTAATAATGGCCCCATCGCTTCCTGCTGATCATTGGTTAATGGCAAAGGATCCGTCCGGGTAAAGGTCCTGTTTTCATAGGGATCACGATAAACTTCCATGTCCTTTTCAGAAAGCAGTCCCTTTTCCACAAGTGCTTTTACAGTCGCGTTTGAGATTTTTAAGTCTGCTGACACCTGTCGCATCTCAATGGGATCGGGGTTCTGAATAAAGTACCTTAATGCTTCTCTTTGCTTTTCAGCTCTTAGAGGTAAGCTATTAAATTCAGCTTCTAAGTCCGCAGGTGGCAGAAGCGGGCTGATATATTTTAATTTCTTTTTATTCAGTTTTCCTTTTACTAGATAGATTACTTCCAGCAGGCCTTTTGCAGCTTCTCTTTGAAGGATGGGGACCAGCCCATTTTTCAATGCGTCATCCCAATTTATCGTTTCTTCATTTTTAAAAATATCGTGTAGCTTTACATGTAATTCATTAATTGATACCCCTGTAGATAGCATCACTTTCTTTTCATATTTCGCTTTCAAGGCAGCTGGGAGCATAGCTTGATAGGCATAGATTTTAAAACACAGTGTTGTTTCAGTCAGCCAATTCCCAAGTTCAAGTAATTCCTTATTTAATACTGGCTCTAAATCCATTGGCTCGCAAATCTCCCGGAGCTTTTTAAATTCTGATTCAGCTTTTATCTCTGTAACAAATCCTTGAATTTTTCTTGGACCAAAAGGGACAATTACCCGCATCCCTGGCTGAATGGTTTCTATCCATTCTTCTGGAACTAAATAATCAAACTCCCTATCCGTTTGTTTTGCAGGTACATCCACAATCACACTAGCAACTTTCATTTTGTTCCAAATCCTTTGGCAATGCAGTAATAGCTTCAATAATCCTATAGGCAACATCCAGCTTTGACATTAAAGGTAACTCCATTTTAAATCCATTTCGCATGAATAACGTAACAATGTTTGTATCCATTCCAAATCCAGCGCCTTCTGACTTTACATTATTGGCTACAATCATATCTGCATTTTTAGCCTTTAATTTTTTTATTGCATATTCTTCTACATTTTCAGTTTCAGCTGCAAATCCAACTAGTATTTTGTTTCTCTTCATGGTTCCGAGCTCAGATAAAATATCCTTTGTTCGTGCAAGCTCGATTACCTTATCACCAGGCTGCTTTTTCATTTTATGGTCAAAGGAAACTTTAGGAGTATAATCAGCTACTGCAGCTGTTTTTATTATAATATCAGCTGCTTCATAGTTGTTCATGACTGCCTGATACATATCATCCGCACTCTCAACCTTAATTAAATCGACACCTGGTGGTGGAGATAAATGGACCGGACCAGAGATTAATAGCACCCTTGCTCCTTCATTCTTTGCTGCTTCTGCAAGAGCATATCCCATTTTTCCTGTAGAATGATTCGTAATAAAACGAACGGGGTCAATTTTTTCTCTTGTTGGACCAGCCGTAATTAAGACAGTTTTCCCTTTTAGCTTTAAAGTGCTTTTATTTGAAAAATGCTGTTTGATTAACTCTACAATTTTCTCAGGTTCCTCTAGACGGCCCTTACCTACATAACCACAAGCTAGATAGCCCTCACTTGGTTCAATAAATTGATAATTGTACGAAGACAAGATTGAAATGTTCTTTTTCACTGCCGGATGGTCATACATATGGACATTCATCGCTGGTGCAATCCAAACTGGCGCAGTTGCAGCCAGTAAGGTTGTCGTAATCATATTGTCAGCAATTCCATTTGCAAGCTTTCCTATTGTATTAGCTGTCGCAGGTGCTACTAGTATTAAATCTGCCCAATCAGCTAAATCGATGTGCGCGATCACATGAGGGTTTTTTTCATCAAAGGTGTCGGTATACACTTCGTTGCGAGATAAAGCCTGAAATGTTAAAGGGGAAACAAATTTTGCTGCAGAGTCACTGAGTATTACTTTTACCTTTGCTCCTGCTTGGACAAGTTTGCTTGTTAATGCAGCTGCTTTATATACAGCTATTCCACCGGTTACACATACTAGTATCTTTTTATCCATCCTAATCGTATCCCCCACTTCAATTCCACAAATTATCTATTCTTTATTATGCTAGAATCACATTATATTTTCATCTTTTTCAGCTTTGTTTCTAAAAATAATGTCTATTTTTGTAAGGCTGGGTTTAATTGGTCTGTTGATTTGTGCTCCACTAAGGAATGCTTCTTCGAATAATCACCGCAGGGACAGGCGTTCTCTGACTGTCCCGAGGCGCTTCGCTTTCCGCAGGCGGTTCGGAAGCCTCCTTGACGCTCAAGCGTCTGCGGGGTCTCCCCTGTCCCGTCCTCCTGCAGGACATTGAATTACCTCCGCGAATCTGCCCACGCACGAAGAAAATGCGTAGCATTTTCGAGGAGTATCGCGCCTTCCGCACAAATCAACAGGGCTATAAAATCAAAATTCTCCATTAACACAGCAAAAAATAAAAAAGGCTGACATTTTGCTGCTGTCAGACCTTCATGGTTGTTACTTGCCAATATTGCTATCTTTTCCGTAGATGGCACCTGTTTCTGATTTCTTAGGAACACGATAAGTAAGTTCACCGCTATATATTTCCTCGAGCGCTTTCCCTACATGCTTATAGGAAACATATTTAGGTAATCTTTCGTCATGTGTTTGCTGCATGGAACGAGCACGCTTTGCTGCAACGGATACAAGAGAGTATTTTGAATCAATTTTATTAAGTAATGAATCAATCGAAGGATATAACATTTATTCGACCTCCAGTAATTTTTTATATCGGTGTTCAACACGTTCTCTGCGACAATGTTCAGCGACAACAATTGCTTTCACACGTTCGCAAGCCAATTCTACTTGATCATTTTCTACGACATAATCGTATAATTCCATCATTTCAATTTCTTCACGGGCAGATAACATCCGATTGTTAATTAACTCTTCTGTTTCCGTACCTCTTGTTACAATCCTATTCTTTAACTCAGAAAGACTAGGAGGCATTAAGAAGATAAATAAACCTTCTGGGAACTTTTCCCTGACCTGCCTTGCACCCTTCACTTCGATTTCTAAAAAGACATCTTTTCCAGCATCTAAGGTTTCACGTACATAATCTACAGGGGTGCCATAATAATTCCCTACGAACTGAGCATACTCTAAAAGTTTCCCTTGTTGAATCAATTCTTCAAATTCATCCCGTGACTTAAAAAAATAATCTACCCCATTTACTTCACCTGGACGGGGAGCGCGTGTTGTTGCAGATATAGAATACTCAAAAGCCGTGTCCGGATGGGAAAATATTTCTTTTCTAACCGTTCCTTTTCCGACACCAGATGGACCAGAAAATACGATAAGCAATCCTTTTTCCTGCATTTTCTATAATCCTACCCTTCATCAATAATTTCATCACGGTCTGCCAGACGATGGGCAACCGTTTCAGGCTGTACTGCTGATAAAATAACATGGTCACTATCCATGACAATTACGGCACGAGTACGTCTTCCATATGTAGCATCAATCAATGAACCCCGATCTCGGGCATCTTGAATAATCCTCTTAATCGGAGCAGATTCAGGGCTTACAATTGAAATTATCCGATTGGCAGATACGATATTTCCAAATCCAATATTAATCAATTTAATCGACATGATTATCATCCAATCATCAATAATATATTTTTGCCGTGTCAAACATATTCTAAACACTATTATTCAATATTTTGTACTTGTTCTTTCAGCTTTTCAAGCAAACTTTTTATCTCTACGACTTTTTTAGTAATCGTTGAATCATTTGCTTTTGATCCAATCGTATTTGCTTCCCTATTCATTTCTTGAACAAGAAAATCTAGTTTTCTTCCAATTGGCTCTATTTCATTTAAAGTTTGAGTAAATTGCTGAATATGACTTTTCAATCTCGTTAATTCTTCATTAATATCAATTTTATCAGCAAATATAGCCACCTCTGTTAATACGCGCGATTCATCAAATTGTCCCTGTACGAACTCTTCAATTCGTTTCATTAATCGTTCTTTATAAGCAGAGACAACTTGGGGCGCATATTCTTTCAGTTCATCTATATTTATATCTAAGAGTCCCAAAGAAGTGAGCAAATCCTTTCTTAGCTCTTCTCCTTCCGTTACACGCATCTGCTTACATAATAATACAGCTTCTTCTGCAGCTCTAAGTACTAAACTTTCCAATTCTTCATTTCCTGCATCATTTTCTTCAATATGTAAAAATTCATTACGCGTTAATAAATCCTGAAGTAATACGTTTCCTTCAATTTTGAATTTATCTCGTGCTTGTTTAATAAATAGGTAGTATTCTTCAAGGAGCTTCCAATCAACCTGAATTTTTCGTGTTACTGCACCATCCCCTTCTATCATTATATAAACTTCTGCTCTGCCCCGACGTAGATGCTCATTCAATTTTTTCTTAATCTTATCTTCAACATTTAATAAGTGCCTAGGCATCCGAATATTCATTTCACTAAAACGATGGTTGACTGTTTTTACTTCTACATTCACAGAAAAAGAGGCTGAAGCAATCCTGCTTCTTCCAAAGCCCGTCATACTTATAACCATTAAGTACACTCCAATCAATTGAAGATGAGCGCTAACCTACTATGTAAAGTTTATTTATTATCTGGAAACTAACAAAAGGTAATAGAGTAACCTCTACTACCTTTTGGATTATAACACACTTTATTTTGTTTTTCTTAACAAAAATGTTCCGGCTAGTAAAAAAGTTGGAATGGAGGATAGTCCTATAATCAAAAGCCAGTCTTTTGCTAGAATTGGCAAGGTGTGAAATATCGGTTGGAATGGCGGGTAATAGATTACGGCAATCATCAGGGCAAGGGAAGAAATAACTGCCCAGACTAGATATTGATTCCCAAATGGATTTCTTGATAATACTGATTTTTCGCTCCTGCAATCAAATACATGAATGAGCTGTGCCATAACAAGAGTTGCAAAGGCAATTGTTTGTGCATATGGCAGATTTGCAGGATTCTGATTATAGACAATCATAAAGGCTAATAGGGTAACGATCCCAATAAGGAAACCCCTTGAAACAACTTTCCAGCCTAATCCTCGAGCAAACACTCCCTCATTCGGACTCCGTGGTTTGCGCTTCATCACATCTTCTTCTGGCCTGTCAAGTCCAAGCGCCATTGCAGGCAGCCCATCCGTCACTAAATTAACCCAGAGAATTTGAATCGGCACGAGTGGAAGCGGCAGTGCCAGAATCATGGCAAACAACATAACCAAAATTTCACCTACATTTGAAGCAAGTAAGTATCGAACGAATTTTCGAATGTTTTCATAGATGTTTCTGCCCTCTTCAATTGCTGATTTTATGGTTGCAAAGTTATCATCGAGCAATACAAGAGCAGAAGCTTCTTTAGCTACATCTGTACCCGTTATCCCCATTGCCACACCGATATCTGCAGCCTTTATTGCTGGGGCATCGTTCACTCCATCACCGGTCATCGCTACAATATGGCCTCTATTTTGTAAAGCTTTGACTATTTTCAATTTATGCTCTGGTGAAACGCGTGCAAATACGGATACATCATCTACCACATCCTCTAGCTCTTCAACCGACATGTTTGATAATGCATTTCCATCAAGGACCTTACTTTTCTTTGTTAGAATACCGAGCTGTGCAGCAATGGCTTTAGCTGTGATGATATGATCACCTGTTATCATTACAGTTTTTATTCCTGCTTCCTTACATTCTTTAACCGCATCTTTCACTTCTGGTCTTGGCGGATCAATCATGCCCTGCACACCAATAAAGGTTAATTTATTTTCTGCTTCCTGTTCGCTTAGGATAACGGTATTGGCCGAAATAGGTTTAAAGGCAATCGCAATGGTTCTTAGTGCTTTGGAAGCAAGATTATTGATAGCCTCTTGCACTTGACTCTGGACATTCTGGGCAAGATATTGTATTTTGCCATCCCAGAGAATAGACTCACTTTTACCTATAATTACATCTGGTGCACCTTTGGTTACAATAAAATTCCTGCCCTGCTTATCTTTAACATGCATACTCATCATTTTTCTTACAGAGTCAAATGGAAATTCTTTGATGATTGTAAATTCATCTAATAGATTTGTGCGGTCAAATCCTGCTTTCATAGCACTTACGAGCAATGCACCCTCAGTAGGGTCTCCGTCAAGAATGTAATCCTCATCTTTTATCACTAATTCTGAATGATTGCAGATCATCCCAAAAATTAGCATTTGCTGTAAAGCCTTCTCATCCTTTGGGTGGACCCGCGTATTATCACGATAAAAATCTCCACGAGGCTGGTATCCAACCCCGTCAACTGTCCAAGTGTGACCACCGCTCCATAAATGAGTAACCGTCATTTTGTTTTGCGTCATGGTTCCCGTTTTATCAGAACAAATAACCGATGCACAGCCTAGTGTTTCTACTGCCGGAAGCTTTCTGACTATCGCATTTTTCTTAATCATTTTTTGGACTCCAAGCGACAATGCAACCGTTACAATTGCTGGTAATCCCTCAGGAATAGCCGCAACGGCCAGGGAAACACCTGCTAAGAACATGGTATAAAGTTCATGTCCCTGTAAGACCCCAATTGCGACCACGAGAACGGTTAACACTAAAGCAACGCTTATTAATATTTTCCCCAGCTGCTCTAAACGACGCTGCAGGGGTGTTTCTTGTGTTTCGGCATTTTGGAGTAAATCGGCGATTTGTCCCATCGCGGTTTTCATCCCTGTAGCAATAACAACTCCTGTACCACTTCCCCTAGTAATCATCGTGCCCATAAAGGCGATGTTTTCCATATCGCCAATTCCAGGGTTTACTGTTTTCAAACGATCTATATGCTTAGAGACGGGTACCGACTCACCAGTAAGGGCTGACTCTTCGATTTCTAAACTTCTAGATTCGATAATCCGTACATCGGCACCAATTCTATCTCCACTAGAAAATTTAATGATATCTCCAGGGACAATTTCTTTAGAAGGAATTTTCACCCATTGTCCTTCCCGTAATACGGACACTTGAGGTGCGGATAATTCCTTTAGTGCCTGCAAGGATTTCTCCGCTCTTCTTTCTTGATAGAAGCCTAGGATACCGTTAATAATGACGATAGCAATAATCGCTACTGCATCAATATATTCACCAAGTAATCCTGATAAAAGCGTGGCCGCAAGCAGCACTAACACCATAAAATCTTTAAACTGACTAAAAAATAAGAGTAAAGCAGATTGCTTTTCCCCTTCCTCCAATTCATTAAGCCCATGTTGGGCTATTCGTTTCTTTACAGCTTCCGGTGATAACCCAGACGAAAAGTCGGTATCTAAGACCTTTTCTACTTGATTTATCTCCATCTCATGGAATTTCATCCGACCATCTCACTTCCCCCTTAATTATATAGACATACTCTAATGAAAGCTTATTCAGCCTCGTCCCAAAAAATGCTATGATAATTTAGACAAGTTATCATGACTGAATGAACAAGTTAAAATGAGACATACTCTTACCTTGTAAGAGACATTCTCTTACCTTGTAAGCTATACTAAAGAAAAGAAATAGTTTGTAGAAAAGGATGTTTTCCATGTCATTTGATGGTTTATTTACAAAAGCAATGGTCGATGAACTCACGCGCACCTTAAAGGGCGGAAGAATTAATAAAGTACATCAGCCTTATAAAAATGAAGTAATCCTTACAATCCGTGCAAATGGAGTGAACCAAAAATTATTATTTTCAGCACATCCAAGCTATGCACGAGTTCAGCTCACTAATGAAGCATACGAAAATCCCAGCGAACCTCCTATGTTCTGTATGCTGTTAAGAAAACATATTGAGGGCTATATTTTAGAGGATGTCTATCAGGTTGAAAATGATCGAATGATTATTTTTGAAATTAAAGGACGAAATGAAATCGGAGATGTAAGCTACAAGCAGTTAATTATTGAAATAATGGGCAGGCACAGTAATATTGTACTCGTTGATAAAACCCGAAATATCATTCTGGATAGTGTGAAGCATGTTTCGTTTGCCGTAAACAGTCACAGAGCCATTTTACCTGGACAGCCCTATATTTATCCGCCGGAACAAAATAAACAAAATCCATTCTTGGCAGTAGAAGATGATGTATTGAGAAAGATTGATTTTAATAGCGGCAAGCTTGATCGGCAGCTTGTTGAACATTTTGCTGGAACCTCACCACTTTTCGCAAAAGAAGTTATTTTTCAAAGCGGGATTGCCAATCGTACAACAGTCCCTAAAACATTTATAAAACTGATAGATAAAATTAAGCGCGGAGCAATAGAGCCTTCCATCTTATCAACAGGGAATAAGGAAGTGTTCTACCTCTTTCCACTTGAACATGTACAAGGAGAAGTAAAAAGCTTCTCAACCTTAAGCGAAATGCTGGACCGCTTTTATTTTGGAAAGGCTGAGCGTGACCGTGTAAAACAGCAAGGAAATGATATCGAGCGGTTAATCGTCAATGAAAAAGAAAAGAATGAGAAAAAAATTGAGAAATTAGAGAATACATTAAGAGAGGCTGAGAAAGCCGAACAGTTCCAGCGCTTTGGTGAACTGTTAACAGCCAATCTCTATGCTGCCAAAAAAGGGATGAAAGAAATCGAAGTGATCGATTATTATGATGAAATGGGCGGTACGGTAGCGATTCTCTTGGACCCGCGGAAGACACCTTCAGAAAATGCGCAAAAGTATTTTTCTAAATACCAGAAAGCAAAAAATTCTGTATCCATCGTAATCGAACAAATTGAAAAGGCACGTGAGGAAGTCTTTTATTTTGAAAATTTACTTCAACAGGTGCAGTCAGCATCACCAAAAGATATTCAAGAAATTCGCGAAGAATTAATTGAAGGCGGTTATATTCGCGACCGTAAAAAACGAAATACGAAAAAAATATCTAATCCCAAGCCTATTCTTGACCATTATCTTTCTTCTGATGGCACTGAATTGATTGTTGGAAAAAACAATAAGCAAAATGATTATTTGACCAATAAACTAGCAGCTAGAGATGAAATTTGGCTGCACACGAAAGACATTCCTGGATCGCATGTCGTCATTCGAAGTAAAGATCCCTCTGAAGGAACCATACATGAAGCAGCGAACTTGGCTGCCTATTTTAGTAAAGCCCGAAACTCTAGCTCTGTACCAGTAGATTATACAAAGGTGCGATATGTTAAAAAGCCTAATGGTGCGAAGCCTGGTTTTGTCATTTATGATAATCAACAGACTGTCTATGTTACACCTGACGAGGAAATGGTCCTCAAACTTAAGAAAAAATAAAATGGCCCCGGATTATTCCGGGGCTTTTAGTTTAATCGAACTTCTTACTCCACTCAGAAGGGGATTTACTCCAAGAAAGTAAACTTTCTTGATCATCTTTACTGATGTAGCCCTTTTCAATGGCTACCTCCACTAGATTAGCAAAATCAGTAAGTGATTCACTTTTTATTTCTTCTTGTGCGAATGCTTCCCTCCCCTTATCCAGGCCGTATGTAAATATTGAAACCACGCCAAGCACTTCACACCCAGCTTCTCTTAGTGCTTGAACTGCAGTAATGACACTGCCTCCCGTCGAAATCAGATCTTCAACAACCACAACCTTTTGTCCTGCTTCCACTTTGCCTTCTATCTGGTTTCCTTTGCCATGTCCTTTTGCTTTTGAACGAACATAACACATTGGCAAGTTTAATAACTCACTAACCCATGCAGCATGCGGTATCCCCGCTGTTGCAGTACCAGCAATTACCTCTGCATCTGAATATTTCTCAAGAATAATAGATTGCAGTCCTTGTGCAATCTCTTTTCTTACTTCCGGATAGGAAAGTGTCAGGCGGTTGTCACAATAGATAGGTGAACGTAAGCCTGAAGTCCAAGTAAATGGTTCGTTTGGCTTTAATGCCACTGCATTAATCGATAATAATTTTTCTGCTATTCGTTTTTTCATACTTGAACACTCCTCCATGCTTCCATCCATTTTTCATAGCTTTTCACTGGATCATTTGATCTTGTGATGGACCGTCCCACGACAATCGAGGTAACACCCGCATTTCTTGCAAATTCAGGGGTGGCCACCCGTTTTTGGTCTCCCGTACTATCATCGGCCATCCGTATTCCTGGGGTAACTGTATAAAATTTCTCACCTAGCTTTTCTCGAATAGGTAATGCCTCCCAAGCGGAGCAAACGACTCCGTCTAAACCAGCTTCTTGAGTTAATGAGGCATAATGAAGAACTGATTGCTCAAGAGAACCAGAAATAAGCTGTTCTTTAATCATTTGTTCTTCTGATGTGCTCGTGAGCTGCGTGACTGCGATACACGCCGGACGCTTCCGTCCTGCTGCAGTCCCTTCCTCTAATCCCTCTATTGCAGCAGACATCATCTCTTTCCCGCCTGCAGCGTGTACATTCACCAGGTCACATTCCAGCCTTGCAAGACCCTTCATTGCACTCTTCACTGTATTGGGAATGTCATGAAGCTTTAAATCCAGAAAAATACGATGTCCATTTCCTTTTAAATAGTGGACAATTTCGGGGCCCTCCTGATAAAACAGCTCCATTCCAACTTTTACAAAAAGCTCCTTCCCTTTAAAAGGTTGTAAAAATTGCTCCACCTCTTTACGATTTGCAAAATCAAGCGCGATGATAAGCGAGTTGTTCATGGTTTTGCCAGCTCCTTCCCCTGCATTCACTGATATGTTCAAAACCTAATTGATCTAAAAGTAAAGGCAATTCATCAATAATTGTTGGGCAAACAAAAGGATCCACAAAATTTGCTGTGCCTACTGCGACAGCACTTGCCCCAGCATAGAAGAATTCAATAACATCCTCAGCAGACTCAATCCCGCCCATTCCAATAATCGGGATATTTACAGCTTGACTTACCTCATAAATCATCCTTATAGCAACCGGTTTAATTGCAGGCCCTGATAGACCGCCAGTGCGGTTAGCTAATATTGGCTTACCTGTTTTTAAATCTAGTCTCATACCTACAAGTGTGTTTATCATGGTCAACCCATCAGCACCGCCTGCTTCAACTGCTTTTGCCATTTCAACAATATTGGTCACGTTCGGTGAAAGCTTTACATAGACCGGTACATCGGAAACTTCCTTTACCTTACGAGTTAACTGCTTAGCCACTTCAGGAATCGTACCAAAAGCAATTCCCCCAGTTTTTACATTGGGGCAGGAAATATTCAATTCTAATGCATGGACATTAGAAACTTTAGAAATGCTCCTCGCAACTTCAATATAATCCTCTTCCACTGAACCTGCGACATTCGCAATAATAGGAACATCAAACTGAGATAACCATGGCAATTCATTGCTTATTACTTTATCTAAACCAGGATTTTGCAAGCCAATAGCATTTAGCATTCCTGCTGAGGTTTCTGCAACTCTTGGAGTAGGATTTCCGAATCTTGGCTCCACCGTAGTTGCTTTAATCATAATGGCACCAAGTTTGCTCAAATCATAGAATTGGCTATATTCTCTGCCAAATCCAAAGCAGCCGGAAGCAGGCATAATTGGGTTTGTTAGTGTTAAACCTGGTAACTCGATGTTTAATCGACTGCTCATATTAAAACCTCCCCGGCACGGAAAACTGGACCATCACTGCATACTTTTTTATACGAAACATCATTTATATCACTGTTGCTTTTACATACACATGCAAAACAAGCTCCTACCCCGCAGCCCATTCTCTCTTCTAAGGATAGAAATACCTTCTTGTGCCCAAATCCTTTTTCAATTGCTTTCAGCATAGGCGTAGGTCCGCACGTATATAGACAATCAAACTCTAAGTCCTTAATTAAATCTGTCACAAAACCCTTACTGCCATATGATCCATCAACGGTTGTAATGTAGGTCTCTCCGTTTTCCAAAAACTCATCTTCATAAAAAACCGCTGATTCAGTCTGGAAGCCAAGTACATGAATCACCTTTACCCCTTTAGCAATCAGCTGTTTAGAAAGCTCATATAAAGGTGGAACACCGATCCCTCCGCCAACAAGTAAAGCCGTTTCTCCTTCACGTACTTCACTGACTGGGAAACCATTGCCTATGGGGCCGAGAATATCAAGCAGTATTCCCGGGCCTTTTTCAGCAAGCAGTGTCGTCCCTTTTCCCTCTTTACGATAAATCATTGTAAATTGTGAGTTCAAACTATCGACAGATGAGATGCTTATTGGTCTTCTCAATAAGGGGTCGAAAGACTTATCGACCCGAATATGCACGAACTGACCCGGTGCTTTTATCTCATTCACAAGATTTGCTTCAACTGTAAGTTGAAAAATATCATTAGCAATTTCTTTTTGGGAGATGATCCTGCATAATTCCTTTTTTATCATGCAAAAACTGCCTCCTTTTCCTCTACTGCCATAGCTTCAGCTGAAAAATTCATTGACTCTATCACTTTAAGTATCGCATCCGCTGTATCTAATGAAGTTAAGCATGGGACCCCATTTTCAACTGCTTCACGGCGAATTCTAAATCCATCTCGTTCCGGCTGCTTTCCTTTTGTCAAGGTATTAATAATAAACTGGGCTTCTCCATGGTGAATAACATCCAGCAGTGTTTTGCCTTCTGCTCCAATTTTCCCAATAACCTTTACAGGCAGACCTGCAGATTCAAGTACAGCCGCTGTTCCACTAGTTGCCATAAGACGGTAGCCGTTTGCAGCGAATCGTTTAGCAAGCTTTAATGATTCTTGTTTATCTTTATCCGCAACCGTAAACAATACTGTCCCGAATTTTTGAATACTCATTCCTGAAGCTACTAAACCTTTGTAAAGTGCTTTTTCAAGTGTGCAATCTTTACCCATTACCTCGCCAGTTGATTTCATCTCAGGACCGAGCGTGATATCAACACTTCTTAACTTAGCAAACGAGAATACTGGAACTTTCACATAAACACCCTTCTTCTCAGGGACGATTCCAGGCGTGTAGCCTTGTTCAGTTATCGAAATTCCTAAGATTGCTTTTGTTGCAATTTTAGCCATAGGAACATTTGTGATTTTACTCAGGAATGGAACCGTACGGCTGGAACGTGGATTGACTTCTAGTACATACACTTGTTCTTTGGATATTACATACTGAATATTTAACAGTCCTACGATGTTTAATCCTTTAGCCATCTTCTCTGTGTATTCAACCAGCGTTTGTTTAATTCTATCTGAAAGTGTTTGCGGTGGATACACGGCAATGGAATCCCCTGAATGGACCCCTGCCCGTTCTATATGCTCCATTATTCCAGGTATTAATACATTTTCTCCGTCACAAATGGCATCCACTTCTATTTCTTTTCCTGTTAAGTAACGGTCAATTAAGACAGGATGTTCTGGATTGATTTTCACGGCATTTTCCATATAATGAAGCAATTCTTCTTGTCGATATACGATTTCCATGGCCCGACCACCAAGTACATAAGAAGGACGAACAAGGACCGGATATCCGATATCAGTAGCGATTATTATCGCTTCTTCCACTGATAATGCTGTTTTTCCAAGCGGCATTGGAATATCGAGCTGCATGAGAGCTTGTTCAAATTTGTCTCTATTCTCCGCGCGGTCTAAATCCTCAAGGCTTGTTCCTAGTATTTTTACCCCGTTTTCTTCTAAACCCGCAGCAAGATTAATCGCTGTTTGCCCGCCAAATTGCACGATTACACCTAGTGGATTTTCTAAATCAATAATACTCATTACATCCTCAATAGTAAGCGGCTCAAAGTAAAGCTTATCCGAGATACTGAAATCCGTTGAAACCGTCTCAGGATTATTATTAATAATAATTGCTTCATAGCCTGCTTCTTTAATGGCTTTAACAGAATGGACAGTCGCATAATCAAACTCAATGCCTTGCCCGATGCGAATTGGACCAGAACCGAGAACAATCACACTTTGTCTGCCTGTTACGATTGATTCATTTTCATCCTCATATGTTCCATAGTAGTAAGGGGTTTCTGACTCGAATTCAGCTGCACAAGTATCTACCATTTTATATACGGGAACCATCCCCTGCTTTTTGCGTAGATTGTATATATCTTTTTCCTTTTGCTCCCAAAGCTCAGCAATCTTTTTATCTGAGAAGCCTTTTTGTTTTGCTTCCTTAAGAATTTCCATATCCATTGGGTTCCCAGCAAGCTTTGATTCAAACTCGATGATTCCGCGCAGTTTGTGTAAGAAAAATAAATCTATTTGGCTCCACTGATGAATGGTTTCAACTGTAATACCTCGTTTTAATGCTTCTGCGATATAAAAGAGCCTCTCATCTCCGGCTTTGCAAATTCGCTTCTCAAGTAATTCATTATTGATTTCTGCTGATCCATTTAATTCAAAATGATGGACACCAGCTTCAAGTGAGCGGATTGCTTTTAATAAGGACTCCTCAAAGGTGCGTCCTATCGCCATAACTTCACCCGTTGCTTTCATTTGTGTTCCAAGTGAACGGTTCCCTGATTCAAATTTATCAAATGGCCATCTTGGGATTTTCGTTACGATGTAATCAAGAGCAGGTTCAAAGCTTGCATAGGTTTTTCCCGTTACAGGGTTAAGCATCTCATCTAGTGTTAAGCCTACTGCAATTTTTGCTGCAAGTTTGGCAATGGGATAACCGGTTGCTTTTGATGCTAGAGCTGAAGAACGGCTTACCCTTGGATTGACTTCGATAATATAGTAGTTAAAGCTATATGGGTCTAGTGCAAGCTGAACATTACAGCCGCCTTCTATCCCTAAAGCGCGAATGATTTTAAGAGAAACATTTCTTAATAGCTGGTATTCTCTGTCACTTAATGTTTGACTTGGTGCCACAACAATCGAATCACCTGTGTGAACTCCAACTGGATCAATGTTTTCCATATTACATACGACAATGGCATTGTCATTTCCATCACGCATTACTTCATATTCGATTTCTTTAAACCCGGCAATGCTTTTCTCAAGTAAGCATTGGTTTACGGGACTATGTTTTAAACCGCTTTGCACGATTTCGTCCAATTCTTCTGAATTATGGCAAATACCTCCGCCAGTCCCTCCAAGCGTATAGGCAGGACGAACGATGACAGGGAATCCTATCTTCTCCACAAATGCGTGTGCTTCCGCTAATTCATGAATAATTTCACTATCCGGCACGGGTTCACACAGTTCATTCATTAAGCTCCGGAATAAGTCACGGTCCTCTGCTTGTTTGATAGCAGATAACTTCGTTCCTAAGATTTCCACTTCACATTCTTCCAAAACTCCTGATTTTGATAATTCAACCGCAAGATTAAGACCCGTTTGACCGCCGAGAGTGGCTAAAAGCGCATCAGGACGTTCTTTGCGAATGATTCTGCTTACAAATTCTTCGTTTAATGGTTCAATATAGACGGCATCCGCAATCTCTGTGTCGGTCATGATCGTGGCAGGATTGGAATTAACGAGAATAACTCGATAACCTTCTTCTTTAAGAGCGATACAAGCCTGGGTTCCTGCATAATCAAATTCTGCAGCCTGCCCAATCACAATGGGTCCTGAACCTATTACTAAAATGGAGTTTATATCAGTACGTTTTGGCATGTTGTGGAAACCTCCTGTTTTTCAGATTCAATCATTGCAAGAAACTGATCGAATAATTGGTTTGCGTCTTCAGGTCCTGGTGAAGCTTCTGGATGATATTGAACAGTAAAGGCTGGATAATCTAAATGTTTTAATCCCTCTACCGTACCATCATTTAAGGCAATATGAGTAACTTTTAGTCTAGTATTCTGTAAGGATTTCTCTTCTACGGTATATCCATGGTTTTGAGCCGTAATCGCGATTTTCCCAGTGGCTAAATCTTTAACTGGGTGGTTAGAACCTCGATGACCGAATTTCATCTTGTCAGTATTAGCACCACATGCTAATGCGAATAATTGGTGTCCAAGACATATTCCAAATATCGGTACTAAGCCTAATAACTGCTTAATCGTATGGATAGCTTCTGGGACATCTTTTGGATCCCCAGGACCGTTGGAAAGCATAATGCCGTCTGGTCGTAATTGAAGGATTTCATCCGCAGTGGTATGGTATGGAACCACAACAACATCACAATTATGTTTATTTAATTCTCGTAAAATTCCATGCTTCATTCCGAAATCGACAAGCACAATTCTCTTCCCTCTGCCAGGACTTGGGTAAGAATTTTTAGTGGAGACTCTTCTAACTTGGTCAATCGGGAGCTTCGTCTGTCGCAGCTTACTAATTACTTCATTAGGATCACTTTCAATCGAGCAGATTGCTCCTTTTAATGTTCCGTACTTGCGAATAATCCTAGTTAATTTCCGTGTATCAATACCTGCAATTCCAGGAATATTTTTCATTTTAAAGTATTCGTCCATTGTAAATTCACTTCTCCAATTAGAAGGGAACTCCGTAGCTTCTTTCACAATAAAGCCTTTCACCGCGGGGTTAATACTTTCAAAATCGTCTCGGTTGATTCCGTAATTTCCAATCAGCGGGTACGTTAGCATAACAATTTGCCCGCAATAGGATGGGTCGGAAAGTATTTCCTGATAGCCAGTCATTCCTGTATTAAAGACGACTTCTCCGATTGTATCCATATGACTTCCAAAACCTTCACCGATAAAAATCGTTCCATCTTCTAAAATTAACTGTGCCTTCATACTGTTACACGTCCTTTCTCCCAAACTACTTCACCGCTCGCGATTGTCATTTGCGGCCAGCCCTTACAATTCCAGCCGGCAAATGGTGTGTTTTTCCCTTTAGATAAAAATTCTTGTGGGTCAATTGCCTTTTCTTCGTCAAGATTCAAAAGTACAATATCGGCTGGTGCTCCTACTTCAATTTTTCCAAAAGGGAGCGAAAAGCTTTCTGCTGGCTTTTTCGTTAAAAATTCGATTAATTGCTCTAGACTCATCATGTTCTTTAAGACAAAGTGTGAATAAAGCAGTGGGAATGCTGTCTCTAATCCGACAATCCCGAAAGGAGCAAGCTCTATCCCCTCATTTTTTTCTTCAGTTGTATGCGGTGCATGATCGGTTGCAATAAAATCAATCGTTCCGTCGAGTAGTCCCTCAATTAACGCATCGCGATCCGCAGTATCACGAAGCGGTGGATTCATTTTAAAGTTCGGATCAAGATTATCTGGAATATCGTCTTGAGTTAATAATAAATGGTGTGGTGTCACTTCCGCAGTGACTTTAATTCCTGCTCTTTTTGCATCTCGAATCACGCGAACCGATTCTTTTGTACTAACATGGCAAACATGATAATGACACCCAGCTGCTTCAGCCAAGAGGACATCCCTTGCAATCTGAACAGACTCACAAACCGAAGGAATTCCGTTTAAACCATTCCGTTTCGAAAACGAACCTTCATGGACGCAGCCTTTATTGATCAGAGTATTTTCTTCACAATGTGCAACGATTGCCATATTCACACTCGCTGCTTTCTGCATAGCCTCTAGCATCTTGCTCGCGTCTTGAACCCCGACACCGTCATCGGTGAAAGCAAAGGCTCCTGCATTTTTTAACGCTTCAAAGTCTGTTAATTCTTTTCCTATTTGCCTTACTGTAATGGAAGCATAAGGCAGCACTCTTACTTTTGCTGTTTCTTCAATTCGTGTTTGCAGCCATTCCATTTGTTCTTTTGAATCTGGAACTGGTCTTGTATTTGGCATAGCGGCTAGTGTTGTATAACCACCTCTAGCAGCAGCAAGTGTACCGGTGGCAATCGTTTCTTTTTTCTCACCGCCAGGTTCGCGAAGATGGACATGTAAATCAACAAATCCAGGTGATACCAACATTCCTGCTGCATTAATTTTACGATCTACACTCACATCAAGTTGATTCTCTATTTTTGTGATAATCCCATTTTCTATTAATATATCAGCCTGTATATTTTCACCGTTAGATGCTATGTAGCTGGCGTTCTGAATAAGTAGTTTCATTCTCATACACTCCTTTTATACTTTCAATTGACCTCTTTAATACAGCCATTCTTACAAATACACCATTTTCCATTTGCTTAAATATTCTTGAACGTTTGCATTCTACTAAGCTATCTGATATCTCAACATTTCGATTAACTGGTGCCGGATGCATAATAATACTATTTGGCTTCATATTCTTTTCTCTTTCTAAAGTGAGCCCAAATTGTTTATGATAGTCCGCTGCTGTATAGCTTCCCTTCTTTTGGTGTCTTTCATGCTGAACACGAAGGAGCATGACCACGTCTGCTTCAGCTATTGCCTCATCAATTGGTCTGAATCTTGCTGCACTTAGACTATGATGATCAAACCATTCCATTGGTCCTGAATAGATAACCTCTGCTCCTAATCTTGTAAGAGTATCTCCATTAGAACGTGCTACTCTGCTATGCCTGATATCTCCGATAATGGCTATTTTCAAACCTGTAAAAGTTCCAAACTCCTGATAGATGGTTAAAAGGTCTAGAAGAGATTGTGTAGGATGATGCCCACACCCATCGCCTCCATTTATAATTGGAATATTTATTTTTCCAACGAGCTCATCAAAGTAACGATCTTGCCCATGGCGAATGACAACCGTATTCACGCCAATGGATTCGAGTGTTTTTACCGTATCGTAAAGGGTTTCGCCCTTTTGTACACTCGAAGTCTGGACTTCAAATGGAATGATGTTTAATCCTAATCTTCTTTCTGCCATTTCAAAACTGGATTTCGTTCTTGTACTCACTTCAAAAAATAAGTTAGCAGAAAACATTTGACCTTCTGGACGCCATTTCATTCCGTCCGCAAAACGCTGTGCATCTGTTAAAATTTGATTTATCTCTTCCACTTTTAACTCATTTGTGGTTAGCAAGTGATTTAACATGCTATTCCCCCATCTCCATTTTTGGTAAAAAAAGACCCTGATCAAGTCGACCAGGGTGCAATTGAATCTTACCAAGTCCATAAATGTGCAGGCACATTACGATGGCACTCAGTATTACACCCTTATAGCCTCTCTGGACTACTTTTAAAAGGTTAATTTTCTTTATGCAGTTTTTTGCTTATCTTTTTCTACTGTTTGCTCAAACATATCTTCACTAACTGGTTCTTTACCAGGAAGGATTAGGTGTAAAAGAACTCCAGCAATTGCGGCAAATGCCATCCCTTGAATCTGGAAGGATTCTGAAACTTTTATAAAGGCACCGCCAATCCCAATGACAAGAATAACCGATGATATCACCAAGTTGCGCTTGTTTCCAAAATCAATTTTACTGTCAACCAGCATGCGTAATCCAGATGAAGCAATAATTCCAAAGAGCAGGATGGATACACCACCCATTACAGGCGTTGGGATGGTACTGATTAATGCTGTTATTTTACCGATAAATCCAAAGATCGTAGCAAGAACGGCTGCACCTGCAATGACATACACACTGTATACTCGTGTTATCGCAAGGACACCGATATTCTCACCATAAGTTGTTTTCGGAGGTCCGCCAATCAATGCAGAGATTATGGTTGCTGTTCCATCCCCCAAAATAGAACGGTGTAAACCAGGTTCTTTAATGTAATCACGGCCAACCACTTTACTTAGGACAAGCTGGTGACCAATATGTTCAGATAGGGTTACGATTGCTACTGGGATCATCAGAAGAGCTAAGTCCCATGTTACTTTTACCTCATAGCTTACAAATGGGATGATAAATTCAGGCATTTCAAACCAATTTGCTTCCAATACTGGCTTAAAATCAACAATGCCGATGGCAAAGGAGTAAAGGTATCCAATCACTATACCTGTAAGAATTGGGATAATGCTCAACATGCCGCGCATGTATATAGTACAGATAATGGTTGCAGCTAAAGTTACAAGTGCTGCAGAGAAATGAATCAAGCTATATTCACCCGCAGGATTGTTCATTGCCATACTAACAGCTGTACCAGACAGTGCTAAACCGATCACGATAATAACTGGACCAACAACAATTGGCGGCAGCAGATTCATAATCCAGCGATGACCTGCTTTACTAATAATAAGTGCGACAATTCCGTATACAAGCCCTGCAAGGAACGAACCTATCATGGCTCCTCCTGGACCAGCTGTTGCTTTTGCGGCTATTACCGGAACGATAAAGGCAAACGAAGAACCAAGGTATGCAGGCACCTGCCATTTTGTAATCATTAAGAATGCGAGTGTTCCTAAACCACTTGAAATCAATGCAATCGCTGGGCTTAACCCAACAAGATAGGGAACAAGAATCGTAGCTCCAAACATTGCGAATAAGTGCTGTAAACTTAAAGTGAGCCATTGGACTGGATTGGGGATCTCTTTTACGTCTAAGATGGGTTTATTATTCAATTGTTTCTCCTCCTCAATCTTTCTATTTTTTAGTTTGTGTTTTTACTCATAAAAAAACCCTCTTTGTCCATGAGTATACAAAGAGGGTTTGGAAATGCCATTAAAGGTTTAATGATGGCATTTTCCCCTTTGTCAGCCTCACAGGACTGCAATTAAAGGGTTACTATTTACTTTTCAAAAATACTTACTTGGTCAACCTTATCGACATCTTGTAATTCTACAACTACTTTTTCACTACTCGATGTTGGGATGTTTTTACCAACATAATCTGCTCTTATAGGAAGTTCACGGTGTCCACGGTCAACGAGAACTGCAAGTTGTATAGTAGAAGGGCGGCCAAGATCCATAATCGCGTCTAGTCCTGCTCTAACAGTTCGACCTGTATATAAAACATCATCAACAAGAATAACTTTTTTATCTTTTAATTCGACCGGAATATCTGATCCCTTAACAAGTGGTTCTTGATCATCAGTTTTCTTAGTTAAATCATCACGATATAAGGTAATGTCCAGTTCGCCAACAGGTATAGGTTTCCCTTCAATTTCTTCAATCTTGGCAGCGAGTCTCTCCGCAATGAATATTCCTCTTGTACGAATTCCTACGAGGACACAATCTTCAATCCCTTTATTTTTTTCTATGATTTGGTGAGCAATTCTTGTTAATGCTCTTCCGATTGCTTGTGCATCGAGTACTACGGCTTTTTGATTCATTCTCAACACCTGCCTAATTTAATAAAAAAACCTCTCACGCTTCGAGGTGAGAGGTAAAAGAGTTTATCAGTATGGGCATAGATATCCCCAAACCAATTAATCCGTTTCCTTCTCAGCCTCACAGGACTGATTTAAAGGCATATTCAACTGTTATTATCGTACAATAATTCGACAAATGTGTCAACGATTATTTCGTAACTGTTCTAAAACCTCTTCGAATTCTACTGGCAGCGGTGCTTCGAATTCAAGGTATTCACCGGTTCTTGGGTGGTTAAAACCAAGAACTCCTGCGTGTAATGCCTGCCCATTGATATCAAGTGTTTTCTTTGGACCATACTTAGGGTCACCTGCAAGCGGATAGCCAATGTATTTCATATGGACCCTTATTTGGTGTGTTCTTCCTGTCTCTAATTGACATTCCACAAATGTAAAATCCTTAAACCGTTCAATCACCTGAAAATGAGTTACAGCATGCTTACCATTATCCACAACGGTCATACTTTGTCTATCTCTCGTATCTCTTCCCAGCGGTGCATCAATCGTTCCAAAATCGTGAGGTATAACTCCATGCACAATAGCTTTATACTTCCGAGTAACAGTCTTTTCCACTAATTGGTTAACAAGCTTTTCATGGGCCATGTCATTTTTAGCCACCATTAAAAGTCCAGAAGTGTCTTTATCGATACGATGAACGATACCAGGCCGTAGAACACCATTTATACCTGATAAATCTTTACAATGAGCCATTAACCCATTAACAAGCGTTCCCGTTAAATGTCCAGGGGCTGGATGAACCACCATGCCGCTAGGTTTATTAACCACTAAAACATCTTTATCTTCAAAATAAACCTCTAAATCCATCTCTTCTGGGATAACATCGAGTAGTTCTGGGTCGGGAATACTAATTTCGATTTCATCATTTAAACTGCATTTGTAATTTGTTTTTATCTTTTGTCCATTTACAAGGACATTGCCATCTTTGATCCATTGCTGAACTTGAGTTCTTGACCATTCCTCATCTAAAGTTGAAATAACTTTATCAATTCGATCGCCTTTTTGTTGTTCAAGAATGGTGTGTTCCATTTTCTCCATATGATTTCTCCTTTGTTTCACGCTCATCACGCAGCATTTGTATCATTAATAATACTACGCCAATGACTAAAGCCGAATCCGCAATATTAAATACTGGGAAGTTATAATTGAAAATATACGTATGAATAAAATCAACAACTTCTTTTCGAAGCAAGCGGTCAATAAAGTTACCTATCGCTCCACCTAGCATAAATGCCAGCGAGACACCTAGCAGCCACTTACCCTTTGCTTCTTTTTGAATGTAATAAATGATCGCAATGATTACTATAGCAGTTATGACATAAAAGAACCACATTTGTCCTTGTAGGATTCCCCATGCTGCACCGCGATTTCGGTGAGAAGTAATATACAAAAAGTCCTCAATAACTGGGATACTTTCACCAAGATGCATTTTTGTGACGATCAGCCATTTCGTCATTTGGTCTAATAAAATAATAAAAATTGCGATTAAATAATAAAACACTAAGGAATACCCCCATCTACGAAGACTTTACTTCCTTAGCATTTTAGCATAATCTTTAGCGAAACAACAATGGAAGGTTAGAAAAAGCCGGAATTAATTGTTTTCTTGTAAAAATGCTCTAAGTTGTCAGAATCCTTAGATGACTTTATTGTCGGCATATTCTTTAATAGATGTTCGGGGAGAGGTTCACCTGACGCTTCACACTGGCCAAAATTACCTTCTTCTAACTTTTGAATGGCAGTTGAAATATCCGCTAATTCATCTTCTAATATAGGGATCATCCATTCATTTTTCTGCTTATTTTTCAATGATTTTAAAATTTCTAATTGTGTTTTACGGAGTTCCCAAAACAGCTGTTCCTGCATTGCATTCATAGTTGTAACCTCCGTTAAGTCATTTCTACTATTATCTCCCCTTAATTTGACCTGACCCGGGAAAACATTTGACATCTGGAACAACAATTAACGGAATAGGATAAAAAATGAAAAAACCCCATGAAATTATCATGGGGCATTCATTTTAAGCTAAGTGTGTATAGTTTTCTTTAACTACTTCTGCACAGCGTGGGCAAAGTGTAGGGTGCTCTGAATCTTTTCCAACTTCTGGTGTTACAACCCAACAGCGTTCGCAAGTTTCGCCTTCTGCTTTCGTGACAACAATAGCAGCAGTATCTAATTTAATTGCATTTTCAGGTGCTTGGTCATAGCTTCCTGCGACTTCAAATCCTGAGATGATAAATAATTGCTGCATATTCTCATGAATAGAGTCTAACAGTGTTTTCGTATTCTCATTCACATATAAGGAAACCTTTGCAGTTAATGATTTACCAATAACCTTTTGGTTTCTAGCTTCTTCAAGTGCTTTTAAAACATCATCACGCAGCTTCATAAATGAAGTCCATTTTTCTTCTAATGCAGCTGCATTTTTTAGTTCCTGATATTCTGGCATATCCGTTAACTGCACACTTTCTTCTGTAACTGCAGGAATGAATTTCCATACCTCGTCAGCAGTATGAGAAAGAATTGGTGAAACTAACTTTGTTAACGCAATTAATGAGTCATATAAAACCGTTTGGATTGCACGTCGTTCAAGATTGTTAACTGACTCAATATATAGAACATCCTTAGCGAAATCAAGGTAAAATGCACTTAAGTCAAGGGTACAGAAATTATTAATACTATGATAAATACCTGCAAACTCATAATTTTCATATGCCTTGCGAACATTTTTAATCAACTTATTTAATTTTACGAGCATAAATTGATCAACTTCACGAAGGTTTTCGAATGAAACCCTATCTGTTGCAGGGTTAAAGTCAGCTAAGTTACCAAGCAAGAAACGGAAGGTGTTACGAATTTTTCTATAAACCTCTGCAACCTGCTTCAAAATTGCATCGGATACACGAACATCGGCTTGATAATCAACTGATGCAACCCATAGGCGGAGGATATCTGCTCCTAATTGCTTCATTACCTTTTCAGGTACCATGACATTCCCTAATGATTTACTCATCTTTCTGCCTTCTCCATCTAAAGCAAACCCATGACTTAACACACCTTTGTATGGAGCTTTGCCTGTTACTGCCACTGCAGTCGATAAGGAAGAGTTAAACCAGCCTCGATATTGATCCGAACCTTCTAAATATAAATCAGCCGGGCGAACCAAGTCATCTCTTTCTAAGAGAACCGCTTGATGTGATGAGCCTGAATCAAACCAAACATCCATAATATCTGTTTCTTTTGTAAACAATCCATTAGGACTTCCTGAATGTGTAAAGCCTTCAGGCAATAGTTCTTTCGCTTCACGCTCAAACCAGATATTTGAACCGAATTCCCGGAACAAACCAGAAACATGTACAATTGTTTCATCTGTAATGATTTCCTCTCCATTTTCAGCATAAAATACCGGGATTGGAACTCCCCAGACACGTTGGCGTGAAATACACCAATCGCCACGGTCTCGGACCATATTAAATAGTCGTGTTTCGCCCCATGCAGGTACCCATTTTGTTTCTTTTACTGCTTCAAGAAGGTCATTTCGGAAATCCTTAATGGAAGCGAACCATTGTGCAGTAGCTCTGAAAATAACAGGTTTTTTCGTTCTCCAATCATGTGGATAGGAGTGAGTAATAAATGAAAGCTTTAAAAGCGCCCCTCTTTCTTCTAATGCTTGAGAAATCGGCTTATTTGCACTGTCGTAAAATAATCCTTCAAAACCTGGTGCTTCGCTTGTCATTACACCTTTATCATCTACAGGGCAAAGTACTTCAAGTCCATACTTTTGACCGACATGGAAGTCATCCTCCCCGTGTCCTGGTGCGGTATGAACACAGCCAGTTCCAGCATCAGTTGTAACATGATCTCCTAGCATTACTAAAGAGTCACGGTCATATAATGGGTGTGCTGCAAGGATATTCTCTAATTCATTTCCTTTTACTTTCTGAATAACCTCAAGCTCTTCCCAGCCTATTTCATTCGTTACTGCTTCAAGAAGAGCTTCAGCTACTAAGTATTTATTTCCGTTCACTGCAACTACCACATAAGTTAGGTCTGGATGAACCGAAATTCCTAAGTTAGCCGGAATCGTCCAAGGTGTAGTCGTCCAAATGACAATTTGAACATCTGAATCAAGAACCCCTTTTCCATCCTTAACTTTAAATCCTACATAAATGGAAGGTGACTTCTTATCCTGATATTCAATTTCTGCTTCAGCAAGAGCTGATTCACTTGAAGGGGACCAATATACAGGTTTAAGACCTTTATAGATATAGCCTTTTTTCGCCATTTCTCCGAAGACTTTAATCTGCTGCGCTTCGTATTCGGGCTTAAGAGTAATATATGGATTTTCCCAATCACCACGAACTCCAACGCGTTTAAATTGTTCCCGCTGATTACTTACTTGTTCGAGTGCATATTTTGTACAAAGCTGACGGAATTCTGCAACCGTCATCTCTTTTCGTTTTACGCCCTTATTTGTTAATGCCTGTTCAATTGGCAAACCATGTGTATCCCAGCCTGGAACATATGGTGCATTGAAGCCGCTCATTGATTTAAAGCGAACAATAAAGTCTTTTAAGACTTTGTTAAGAGCGTGGCCCATATGAATATCACCATTTGCATAGGGAGGTCCATCGTGGAGCACAAACATTGGACGTCCAGCAGTCCGCTCTTGAACTTTTTTATAAATATTCATTTCTTCCCACTTTGCCTGAATTTCAGGTTCTCTTTGTGGAAGATTGCCACGCATTGGAAATTCAGTTTTTGGCATTAATAACGTATCTTTATATTCCATTTCTTATTCCTCCTGTAACACTCATCATAATCAGAATAGCCAATAGACAAATAAAAAAACCCTCTCATCCCATAAAAGGGACGAGAAGGTTTTATTCCCGCGGTACCACCCTGATAGATAGCACGAAAAAGTACTATCCTCTTTAAGATTCGTAACGTGAATAACCCGCCATAGCTTACTTTCTTTAAAATAAAGTTTCAGCCTGGGACTCAAGGGTGATTTTCCAATTTCTCACTTTTCCCAGGCTTCCACCATCCCCGGCTCGCTATCAAAAGTTTATGAAAAAATGTACTGTCCCTCTCATTGTCATTTCCATTCTTTATTTACTTATTAGAAAATTATATGCGAAATAATACCAATTCGTCAAGCTAAGGAATCTTCTTCTTGATGGATTTTAAGTTCCGTTGCATCCACCTCATACTCTAATAAATGATCCCAGTCATCCGTATTTATCATATCCAGCTGGGCTTCTATCAACATTTTAAAACGAGTACGGAATACTTTTGACTGCTTTTTCAAATCCTCGATTTCAAGAGCAATCTTTCTCGCTTTTGAAAGTGACTCATTTACAATACGGTCAGCATTCTTTTCTGCTTCCTTAATGATGAGCTTAGCTTCCTTTTGTGCATTTCGTTTTACATCTTCACCAGCCTCTTGTGCAATAATAATAGACTTGTTTAATGTTTCTTCAATATTTACAAAATGACCTAAACGGTCCTTCATTTCATTTAAACGTTCTTCTATTTCTTTCTTTTCACGAAGGACTAATTCATAATCCTTTATGACTTGATCTAAAAATTCATTTACCTCGTCCTCATCGTAACCACGAAAACCTTTATTAAATTCTTTATTGTGAATATCTAACGGCGTTAACGGCATGATGCCACCTCCAAGAATCTTTCTTCTGTATGTATTAAGTGTATAAAAGCATAAATTCGACAAAGTTATTGATAATCCTGCAAAAATCAAAAAAATTATTTTTGCTTTCCGACAACAATTCGCCATTTATCCTTTTTGGTTCTTCCTTCAATTGACAAAATCTTAACTCTTCCGTAGCCTCTAACTGACAACAAGTCACCTACTGCACATTCAAAGGAATGATTTTCAATAGATGTCCAGTTCACCTTCACCAATCCTTGTTGAATGAAAAGTTGAGATTTTTGCCTCGATATATGATGAATACCAGAAATAATTGTATCGAGCCGTAAGGAGGAAACAGTGATATCCTGTTCCATCCATAAATCATCAACTGTAATTGCCTCTTCAAGATCTACCTCTTTTAATCGTATTGATGCTCTTCCAATTGATTCTAAATTACTTTTAATATAGTCGCCGATTTCAGTACTTGAGAAAAATTGAACACGTCCATCTTTCATAAGAATGTCGCCGAATTTCCCTCGTTTTAATCCTAACGACATAAGAGACCCGAGAACTTGGGGATGTTCTATGGAAACAAATTTAATGGGATAATCAATTTCAAAAAGGGTAATTTGAAAATCCTTCTCATCAGGTATGATATAATCCGGCATAATCAATGCCCGCTTTCTTTCACCCTCTGAACTGCCTCCAAATAGTTGATACTTAATACTTCCATTCTCACCAATTATGGTCTTTAAAATATGCTGCTCTCTTGGGTCAAGAAAATCAGTAAGTTTAGATGTATAGCTGGAATCAACAAAATCCTTCCAATGTAATACTTGATCAATAAACTCCCGTTCCTCTGGGCGAAAATGCTGATAAATATTCATGTTTAACTCCTTAGGCCGTTTAGGCTGGCTAAATTAAGAAATTAAGTTCTGCAAAACTCTTAAGCCTTGAGGGGCGAAAGATAAGATTAGAAATGCCGCTAAAGGGGATAAGTCCATCATACCTATTGGTGGAATGATTCTTCTAAACGGTTCCAGAAACGGTTCACATAACTTACCCAGAATTGTCCCAACCTGTGAGTCTCTCATATTTGGGAACCATGATAAAAGGATATAAATGATAAGCATCCATTTATATATTCCAATAATTTGGATCAACAGGTTAAAAATCATATCCATTTCTACTACCACCTCGTATCATGAAATTCTTGTTCCCTTACTAGTTCAGAAATATTGCCAGAAATCTCAACATTATCTGGTGTACACAAAAATATACTGGAGCCGATTTTTTGAATGTCCCCGTTTAATGCATAGACTGCTCCACTTAAAAAATCGACGATTTGTCTTCCTTCCTCGTGACCGATGCGTTGAAGATTGACGACAACTGCACGACGGTTTTTCAAATGATCCGTTATATCCTGAGCTTCAGCATATACTCTAGGTTCTACTAAAATTACTTTAGCACCCTTTTGTACACTCTGCAGACTTACAACGTTTTGAGGCTTCGAAGGCTGTTTTAGGGGCTTTATAGGTTCAACCTTCTCATATTCATCCTGATTATTATCATCAAAATCATCATCTAAAAAGAAAAAAGTTTTTAACTTAGATTTTATCGTCATCTTTTATCCTCCTCACCAGCCTCACCGACAAGTGCCGTTCCTATTCTAATCATCGTCGCGCCCTCTTCAATGGCAATTCCAAAGTCATTAGACATCCCCATAGAAAGCTCCGTACATGGTGCGAAATCAAGGTTACAATTCTTTACTTCTTCACGGAGCTCTTTTAACCTTTGAAAACAGTTTCGAAGCTGCGCTTCATCATCTGTAAATGGGGCCATAGTCATTAAACCTTCAATACTAATATTCTCGTACGGCTGAAGATTTTTAATAAAGTCAATTACATCCACGGGAGCAAGTCCATGTTTTGATTGTTCTTGAGAAACATTCACTTGAACCAAGCATTTCACTTTTTTTTGTGCACGTTTATTAATTTCCTCTGCTAATGAAATACGGTCCAAAGAGTGTATATATTCTACTTTATCAATAATATTTTTAACTTTGCGAGTCTGAAGTGTCCCAATATAATGCCATAGAGGCTTGTCCACTAATACTTCCCACTTTGCTAACAGTCCATCATCTCGATTTTCACCTAGATTTATTATACCAGCTTCCAAAGCTTCCTTGGCTCTTTCTATGCTGACATATTTGGTTACGGCAATCAGTTTCACTTCATCAGGAGCCCGATTTACCCTTTGGCATGCATTTCTTATTTGCTGTTTAATATGTATGAGATTTTCTGCAACCTTCATTCGGTGGTCTCCTTCCATCCTATATAACTTAGCATCCTTCCTGTTTTACCTTGGTCACGGCGATGAGAGAAAAATTCAAATTGGTCACAACTAGAACAAAGTTTAGTCATTTGGATATTTTCTTCCGGAACACAAGCTTTAAGAAGAATTATTTTATTCAGTTTTCGTAAGTCCAACGTATACTGTCCCTCTTTAATTAAATTATAGGGTTTTTCTTCGACATCTACTAGTGATTTTTCTACAAAGTTAATGACATAATCATTAACAATATAACATTTTTCACAAATAGATGGACCTATAGTGACAAAAATTTGATTAGGAAGTATTCCTTCTTCTCGCCATTTCTCTACCATTTTCTGTGCAATTTCGTTTACAGTGCCTTTCCAGCCAGCATGTGCAGCACCAATCATCCTATATTCAGGAGCAATAAAAAAAAGAGGGACACAATCGGCATAGCAAAGAGTTAATAAAATTCCCTCTTCATCCGTATAAAAACCATCCGTCCCCTTAAAGGCATTTTCATAAGAATCTGCCCCAAACCCACGGTCAGCGCTTGTAATTTTTCTAATTAGGGTTTCATGGGTCTGTTCTGCCCCTACCCAATGCTTCACTGGAAATTGAATGAAATTAGCTAACTTATTCCGATTAGAACAAACAGCTTCCTTTAGGTCTCCAACATGAAAGCCCATGTTAAGATTTTCAAAAAAACCTGTACTGCTGCCGCCTTTTTTGGTTGTTATTCCAGTAACTAGCCCCGGATACTTTTCCATCCAATTTTCAATTATAAAATATGATTCATTTTCATATACAAAAGGTTCCATACTTAACCTCATTTGTTTTTTTTCTAGTTTACCATGAATATGTTAAATGGTCACCGTCAGATGCTGTTAATAGCTATACTTCCATTTCCTCTGTAGTCCTTTCTTCAATATTCTTATATCTAACCAATATTACATCTTGACCTATTTTAATAATATTTTTCCATGGAATAACAATATCTTCTTCCCTTCCAAAAAAGCCTAGGACTTTACCATTACCGGTAACGATAACCGCTTCTATTTTACCTGTGGAAAGATTAATTTCAATATCACCAATGTTTCCAAGTTTTTTACCATCAGACACATTCACTACATCTTTAATTTGAAATTCAGAAATTTTGACCATTTCTCTCACTCCCGCCATTTTTATCCTAATGTAAATATATGATTAGATTGGTCAATTTATCTGTAAATAAAAGAAAAAATAAAGCTGCCCAAATGAGGAAACTGGAGGCACAGAAATAAAAAGGGTGACCCGCTACTTAATGTAGCGTTTCACCCTTTGAACGTTCCCGCATATTTGCAGTTTCCTCTTGGACAGCTTTAGCTTTGAATATTTTTATTCATTTGCTTGATGGCAGCTTTTTCTAAACGAGAAACCTGTGCTTGTGAGATTCCAATTTCATCGGCTACTTCCATTTGCGTTTTTCCCTGGAAGAATCGCTTTCTTAAAATTAACTTTTCACGCTCATTTAAGCGCCGCATGCCTTCTTTTAAGGCAATTTCTTCAATCCAGTGAATATCTTTATTTCGTTCATCGCTTAATTGGTCCAACACAAAAATTGGGTCGCCGCCATCGTTATAGATTGGTTCGAACAAGGATACTGGGTCTTGGATAGCGTCAAGCGCAAAGACTATTTCTTCGTGAGGGACTTCTAATACTTTAGCAATCTCCTCCGCAGTTGGTTCCCGTGAAGTTTCACTCATTAATCGTTCCCTTACTTGCAAGGCCTTATAGGCGATATCTCTTAAGGACCTTGAAACGCGAATAGGATTATTATCGCGCAGGTATCTGCGTATTTCGCCAATAATCATTGGTACGGCATAAGTGGAAAACTTTACGTTTTGACTTAAATCAAAGTTATCAATCGATTTCATAAGCCCAATACAGCCAACCTGAAACAGATCATCAACAAACTCGCCCCGGTTGTTAAACCTCTGAATAACACTAAGAACGAGTCGTAAATTTCCGTTGACGAGTTTTTCTCGTGCTGTAATATCGCCCTCTTGCATTTGCCTGAAGAGTAATCTCATTTCTTCATTTTTTAATACAGGAAGTTTTGATGTATCTACGCCACAAATTTCAACTTTATTTCGAGTCAATCCCTTTTCCCTCCTCATAGGAGTTGCTGTACAAAAAACAGTATTTCCTTGAGGAGGAAAAATATGCACTTGTAGTTTTTAAGGAATTGCCAAGGATTAGTCGAAAAATACGATGATTACTTTGGTTTCAATGGTCTTTCCATAAGTAAAAAAAATCTTTTTTTGTAACCTTATACCATCTTATTAAATTCTTTTCTTAATCTTTTGATTATTCTTTTTTCCAGACGGGATATATATGATTGAGAAATACCAAGCATATCGGCTACGTCCTTCTGTGTTTTTTCTTCTCCATTGGTAAGTCCGAAGCGAAGCTCCATGATTTGCTTTTCCCTATCACTTAGTTGGTGCAGAGCTTTGGTTAATAGTTTTCTATCCACATTCGCTTCTAAATCCTTCGTAATGATATCATCATCTGTCCCCAAAACATCTGATAGTAATAATTCATTACCGTCCCAATCAATATTTAATGGTTCATCAAATGAAACTTCAGATCTAATTTTATTATTTCTGCGCAAGTACATGAGAATTTCATTTTCAATGCATCTGGACGCATATGTAGCCAGCTTAATCTTTTTCTCAGGATTAAACGTGTTAACTGCTTTAATTAAGCCAATGGTACCAATACTAATTAAGTCCTCAATATTAATTCCGGTATTTTCAAATTTTCTAGCGATATACACGACAAGCCGAAGGTTACGTTCGATTAATATCGATCTTGCGGCCTTATCACCGCCTGGAAGCTTATTTAAAAGCACCTCTTCTTCATCTTTACTTAAAGGAGGCGGTAAGGCTTCGCTGCCGCCAATATAATAAACTTCATCACTTTTAATTCCTAATTTGATTAGTATCTTATACCAGTAGTAGGATAAGCGAAGTCTCCATTTTTTCACGCAAGTTCCTCCTTCTAAAATCTGTTTTTACGAGTATAGTATTATTAGCTTACTTTCGCCGAATCATCATGCTGTTTTGGCCCGGTGAGCATTTTTGGATGGACAATGCATTGAAAGGCATCATCGGCAGATAATTGCTGCATAGTAAACGATACAAGGCCTTTTTCACATAAATAACTTTCACCCTTAGCGTCAATCAATATTGAGTCAGGCTTAACAGCAACGATAAGTTGATGCTCTTGTCCTACCACCCGGCAAGGTACAATCCTTAGCTTATTTTGCCATTCAACCGGAAATTCCACATTTCCGAGAATCAGAGATTCAGGATCGGCTGCCATTTTTTTTACCGGTTCGGCCACATTTTCAAAGATATTCTTGATAGAAACAAACATAACAGGAAGTTTGGTTAATGGATCATAAAGCTGATTTCCACTGTCGACTAGACCTTTAAAAGTAAAAGATTCTGCATTAATTCTTAGAGTGACATTTACAATCTGATCAAATTGAATTTTGGTCATTTCCATTCCTTCAATATTCCTCTTTGAGAAATGCCAAGCAATTGGAAAACCTAATATAACAAAAAGCCAGCTGATTGGATCACCAAACCCCGTAACATTGGAAATCATTACCTTTGTGGACATCTCTGCATCAAATTGTACAAAATAATGAGCTCCAATTAATGCTCCTCCGATAAGAAAGGTTGTTATATAAAGAGTCATTAACGCCTTTATGAAAAATGATAATCTTTTATAACCGAATACAATTAAAACCATTACAACCGAAAATAGAAGCTTTGATATTGGATGATTGGAATAGTTGTGTAATGGTGTAAACGACAATAATATGATTAATGAACCAATAAAACCACCTGCTAATAACCTCCATATTCGAATTCGTCTTTTTAGAAAAATGGCTGATAGATAGAGGAGAAGGCTATCAAATAACAGATTAAGAGCCCAAATAACATCTAAATATACCGACAACAAGCCTTCCCCCTTTTAATGTCTCCAGTAAATTAGTAGCTTTATGGATTATACATAAGGGTGTATGAAATTCATTTCTATTATTCTGTTTAGGAAAAAGTATAACCTACTTTATGGGCTAAAGTGTGTCACTTTCTGTAATCAAAAAAACAGAAATTTCCACTATAAACAACGTATTTTGTCTAATTTCATTTAGATAAAAAAAGCATGGTCCTTTTGGACCATGCTTTTCGTCAAATTATCTTCTGCGGTTTCTGTTACGTAAGAATGTTGGGATATCTAGAGTTTCCTCTTGAGGTGCGTTGTTATTACGCACAGGTTCTTGTGGAACTTCTTCACGCTTTTGTTCTCTCTTCATTGTATTCAACTGTGGTTTTGCTTGACCAAATGCTGGACGAGCTGTCTTTGGCTGGACAACTTCTTCATTAAATCCGGTTGCAATAACTGTAACAATGATTTCATCTTTATGATTTTCATTAATGACTGATCCAAAAATCATATTTACTTCCTGATCAGATGCTGTCGCTACAATATCAGCTGCTTCTTGTACTTCATACAAGCTTAAGTTGCTGCCGCCAGTAATATTCATTAGAACTCCTTGTGCACCATCAATAGATGTTTCTAACAAAGGAGAACTAATAGCCTTTTTCGCCGCTTCCGTTGCACGATTTTCACCCGTTGCCATTCCAATTCCCATTAATGCAGATCCTTTGTTTGACATAATGGTTTTCACATCAGCAAAGTCCAAGTTAATAAGACCAGGAACTGCGATTAAGTCTGAAATACCCTGAACCCCTTGACGGAGTACATTGTCCGCTTCACGGAATGCTTCAAGCATTGGAGTACTTTTATCTACAATTTCAAGAAGGCGGTCATTCGGGATTACAATCAAAGTATCTACTGCCTCTTTCATTGCGCCGATCCCACCTGCAGCCTGATTAGACCGCTTTTTCCCTTCAAACGTAAACGGACGAGTTACAACGCCGACCGTTAAAGCACCTAAATCACGGGCAATTTGTGCAATTACAGGTGCCGCACCTGTACCTGTTCCGCCACCCATACCAGCAGTTACAAACACCATATCCGCACCACGCAGAGCGTCTTCTAATTGCTCTTTACTTTCTTCTGCAGCTTTCTTACCAACCTCAGGATTTGCACCTGCACCAAGTCCTCTAGTTAATTTTGAGCCAATTTGCATTTTCACTTCTGCTTTTGAAAGGTTTAAAGCTTGTGCATCGGTATTAACTGCGATGAATTCTACTCCTTGAACACCATGTTCAATCATTCGGTTTACTGCATTGTTTCCTCCGCCGCCAACCCCAATAACTTTTATAGTAGCAAGAGAATCTAAATTTGTATCAAACTCTAACATGACAAATCCTCCTAATTCGTCGATATTCCTTTTCGTGTTAGCTTATTCGAAAAAGAGACCAAGGAATTTTTTTACTTTTGATGACATCTTATCTTCCGGATGTTTTTCTGGCTTTGCTTTTGGTTGTTGTTGTTGTTGTTTTTGAACTTTCTTCTCGATTGGTTCAGAAACAGGTGCTGAAGCGACGAAGGTCCCACCTGGTAATCTAGCATTCTTGTATGCATATTTGATTAAACCAACCGCAGTTGTATATTGAGGTTCTCTTACTCCAATATAATTGGGAACGGCTTTGCGAACTGGACTTTGGAATATAGATTGAGCAAGTTCTAATACACCTTGCATATTTGCAGTACCACCTGTAAAAACGAATCCTCCAGGTAAATCATTTATTCCTAATCGTTTCAATTCATGAGCAATCAATTCGAAAATTTCTTCCATTCTAGCTTCTATGATTTCAGATACATATAATTGATTAAATTGCTGATGCTGATCACTTCCTATAATAGGAACACTGAAGAATTCATCCTCTGAAGCATCATCGTAAAAAGCATGTCCATATTTAACTTTAATTTTTTCAGCATCCTCAGTAGAAGTGTGTAATACCTTTGAAAGGTCATTTGTAATTAAATCTCCTCCAACAGGAATTACACTAGTTGCAGCCAAGTATCCTTGTTCGAAATAAGCAATGGTTGTAGATCCGCCGCCTAAATCAATTAATGCTACACCTAAATTCTTCTCATCCTTTGACAATGCATAATCACCAGCTGCAAGCGGCTGTAAAATAATATCTGTAATTTCTAAACCAGCACGTTCTACACAACGCAGTGTATTTGTAATAATAGCATTTGATCCAGTGATAAGTGTTCCTTCAACTTCCAAACGAACGCCAATCATGCCACATGGATTATTAATTTCATCCTTACCATCAAGGATAAATTGTTTTCGTATTACTCCGATAATCTCTCTATCTTGAGGAATAGAAACTACTTGAGCTTCTTCAATAACACGTCTAACATCATCATTGGTAATTTCACGATTTTGACTAGAAACCCCTACAATTCCACGGCATGGTTCAAGAGCAACCTGATTACCAGAAATACCCACAATCACTTGGCGTATTTCCATTCCAATCATTCTTTCTGCTTCTTCAATAGCACGTTTAATAGAATGAACGGTATCATTAATGTCAATGATAGATCCTTTACGCAGCCCTTCTGAATTTACATTCCCAACACCAATTATATTGATAGAGTCATTGACAATTTCACCGATGATTACTTTTACACTGGATGTACCGATGTCAAGACTTACATATATTTCATTGCTGTTCATTCTTTGGCACCTCCTTAGCATTACTTCAGTCGAACAACATTTATATTTCACAAGATATAATAATAAAAAAGTACACACCTATATCTTATAAAATTATTCGTCACAACTAAATAATTCCCTTTAAAAAAATCAATTTTTTTATATTTTTTCTTTGTTTTTTGACCATTTTGTCAATAATATTCGTCTTATTACAGCTATATTTTGAAATAAGCGTACACCAAAGGCAAAAACAGCTGCTAAATACAAGTCTACACCAAGATGAACGCCTAGAAAAGCTAAACTTGCAGCGAGTATTATATTAAAAAAGAAACCAGAAACAAAAACTTTTTCATCATAAATATTTTGCAGATGCGCCCTTATTCCACCAAATAAGGTGTCAAGAGCTGCGAGAACTGCTATAGATAAATAATTAGAATATTCTTCAGGAATCCTAATATCTGTTAATAGACCAAGAAATACTCCAAGGATTAATCCTAATACCGGCAGCCACATTATGTATTCCCTCCTTCATTCGCCTTCAATGACTCTAAAAATCGAATCCGGATAGGGTTATCATATGCGGGGATGGTAACCTCAGGGGTTGGTTCTGAAATAACCAGCTTAAGGTTTTCAGTGAAAAATTCCTCTGTAGCTTTAGATGCTTTTATCCGATTGTATAGTTTTTCGGCTATTTCAATATTATCTACACCGACTTTAACTTCTATCGGTAAACTTGATATTGCATGACCATCAACTTTTGTTTCATTATTGATATCTCTTATAACCGTAGTATTGATAATTCTTTGACCATCTACTGATACGTACTTTGCGTCATACATATTTAATTCATTCAATAATCTTTTTAGCAGTTCAGGTGAAACATCCTTTGATACTGGTGTTCCTAATTGGATTTCCTCCAAAATAGGTTGAATTTTCAACGTTAGACCTGGAACTTGTACTTCCGTCAATCCGGCCTCATTTTTCAATTCATTTATCGTATCTCTTAAAGCCTGTTCCTTACTCTGCTTTTGCTTTGATTCATAGGCCAGTAATTTTTCTTCATTGGATCTAATTTCACTTACTAACTCCGATTGCAATTCTTTTTCTTGGAGCAAAGCCTCCCGCAGCTGCCACAAATCACGAGTATCGCGTTCGACAGGTTCCTTTACAGTTTGAAACTGAATGGCAATCATAAAACCAATTACTGTGGATATTGCAATAAAACTAATATTATTTTTATGCTTGTCCACTTTTTTCACCTTACCTTTTAAAATTTATCTTTTCGTGGACATATTCAATATCTATGAGTTTCCTAAAATGGGATTTAGGATAACTTCGTTCTGTTTTTCTAAAGTAAAGACAATATTATCGTTAACGAGTTGATCTTTCACACCACCGGTAAGGTTTAATGCAGACGTCAATACATCAGGGTCACCAATAGCTGTAATAACAAACGGTGCTGGATGTTGAATTCCATCAACCGTAATAACAGGTCCGTCACATAGTATATAGGACTGGCTTGTTAATCTTTGGCCATTTATGGCAATGGCAGCAGCACCTGAGATGTAAAGTTCATTGATTACTTTAAAAACATGGTGTTCATGAACAAGATAGTTATTAATATTTTCTTCCTCTGGGTCATAGGCTCCATCTGATAACTGTACCTTTACACCTTGTCCCTTAACCTTAACTTTCCCTAAGAACATTCGGTAATTCTCTGCATCTTCGGCAAGATTCAGATAGGCTTCCGCTTCTTTTGAAAGGTCTTTTTCGTTTTCTAGTACTTTCTCTTGCTTTTGGTTTAATTCCTTTTGTAATTTCCGATTCAATTCTTCAATTTCAATTAATTGATTTCTCAGGTCTAAGGTTTTTTCCCATTGTTTACTTGTTAAATTTTTATTTTTTTTATTTATTTCTTTTTGAGTAAAGTGATAAGAAAATGCAATCATAAACCCAAGAACAAGGCATACAAGGGATAAAATTACATGCTTACCCTTCACCTTTATCATTCTCAATTTCTGATTCCTCCGATTCGTCCGCTTTCAATTCATAGGCTTTAAAATATGAACCTACCTCTAAATCGATAATACCCTTTTTGTTAGGATCTAACTGGCTAATGATTGAAGGATAATGAATCATTTTTTCCGAAAAACTTCGTAATGTGGCACTTACTTCAAAACCATCATTCATAAATAAAGAAATATGATATTGATCCGTTTTTTTCGGGGTATAGTGTACTTCAGAGATTGCGTTTAGAACTTCATCCGGAAGCTCTTCAAGAGCAGAGACTGTTTCTTTAAGGATAGCTCCCTCTTTAAATTTAAAAAGAATGGGTGCACTGACAGGTATTTCAGACACTTCCCTATCCTTAAGGATTTTTCCGTTTTCCATAACAGGGTAATAGGAGTTATCCGACTCGAGATAAGCAATTTTTTTTCGTTCCTCAATCTCAATCATTACTGTATTTGGCCATACAATTTTAACCTTTGCCTCTTTAATAACATTCACCTTTTGTAGATTTAATTCAATTGAATCTTTCTTTACACTCCAAATATTTGTTTTTTTTGATAAATGACTGGTACTGATTATTTCATTTGTTGACAGTAAATCATTTCCCTTAATGGTTATCTTTTTAACATGACTTAATGGCGACTGTACATATGCAACGACGGCAATCATGGTAAAGAACAAAAATAGAAGAATAATGAGCCTTCTATTGGCTTTACGACGTCTTTGCTCTTTAAGCTTTGGAATTCGATCCTCAAGAGCGACAATCTTACCTTTATCCATACACTTCCCTCCATTAAGAATAACGCTTAGCATGTCCTAAAAGAAAACCTATGATTTCTACCCGCTTTTCCTGCCTAAAAAGCGAAAACAACGGCACGAAAAATCATGCCGTCATTCATTTTCTCAGTTTTTTCCCATATTTATAATGAGTAATTATAACACAAAATTTGTAATAAGTACGATTAATTCTTATTACTTACGGCCAATAATTTCTACCTCAGTCTCCATTTTAATTCCATATAAATGTAGAATTTTATCTTTAATATACTGAATTAAATCTAATACATCCTTGGCAGTTGCATTACCGGCATTTACAATGAAATTTCCGTGCATTTCTGAGATTTTTGCACCGCCAATTTGGAAACCTTTTAAGCCGGCTTCCTCAATTAATTTACCGGCATAATTTGGAAGCGGGTTACGAAAAATACTTCCTGCACACGGGAAATTCCACGGCTGTGTTTCTTTGCGATAATCTTTATTTTTTTGCATTTTGGAAACAATAGCAGTCCTATCACCCATTGTCAGCTTAAATTCCGCTTCAAGTACGATACCAGGGCGTTTCTTTTGGAGGACAGAGGTCCTATAGGTGAACTCCATTTCATCATTTGAAAGCCATTCAATGGACCCGTCTTCAAACAATATATGCGCCCTTGTTAAAATCTTACTAATATCAGAGCCATGTGCTCCTGCGTTCATATAAACTGCTCCACCAACAGATCCTGGAATGCCGCTGGCAAATTCAAGTCCAGACATGCCCCTCTTCGAAATTAATGTTGATAAGCTGACTAAAGAATGTCCTCCTCCAACTGTAATAGTGGACTCATTAATGGATAGATGGTTTAATCCAGAACCTAATCTTATTACCACACCTTCAATCCCCTTATCAGAAACAAGAAGATTAGATCCTCTGCCAATAGCTCTCCAGGGAAGTTGACGTTCCTTAATGAGGTTCATTACTTTTTGAATATTTTCCAATGATGATGGTTCAATAAAGAGATCAGCCGGACCTCCAATTTTCATTGTTGTATGCTGGGATAGCGGTTCATTTCTCTTCACTTTGCCAATATTTAATTCTTGAACTTCTGTAAATAATCCGTCCATTCCTATCACCCTATCTTTCAAAACAAACGTATAGTTTTAGTTTATGCTAAAAACTGTATTGGGCTACTTTTGTTTTCCTTGGACTAGCTGTTTCATAAGTTTATTTAGCCTTTCAGCAGAGTCCGGTACCCCTAAATTTTTTGCTTTTATTTTCATCATTTTTAGATTCTCTTGGTCTAACAGAATTTTGTCTATATGTTGAATTAGACTTTTGCTATTTAAGTCTTTCTCAATAAGTAATTCTGCTGCTCCATGGTCACTAAGTGACCTTGCATTTTTTTCTTGATGATTATTCGTAACATAAGGACTTGGCACGAGAATACTCGGAATTCCTAATGAAGTGATTTCAGCAAGTGTCGTTGCACCTGCTCTTGAGACAACTAAGTCAATCCCTGCCAGAACCTCAGGCATGTTATGAATAAAAGGCTTAATCACTACGTTTTTAGGATTCCCAACAAGTTCAGCTTCTTTTTGCACGTCGTCAAAATGCACATCCCCCGTAATATACAGGACTTGATAGGGCTTTTCACCAAATTCAGATAGCGCCTTAACAACAGCATCATTTATGGGTCTTGCACCACGGCTGCCCCCGAAAATTAATACTGCTGGCATTGTCGTACTTAAGCCTGTTGAAAGTCTTCCTTTAATGCCATCTTGCCCAATGACTTCGGATGCCCGCGGGTTACCAGTAAAAACCACTTTTTCTTTTGGGAAATATTCTCGTGCCTCTTCAAAACAAATAGCAATCTTGTTAACATATCTGCTTAAAAATTTATTTGTTAACCCAGGAACACTATTCTGCTCGTGGACAATGGTTGGAATTTTTAATTTAGCAGCTGCATATACAACGGGCCCACAGACATAACCACCTGTTCCAATTACAATATCAGGCTGGAATTCTTTTAGCATTTTTTTACTGTCCCTAGCACCTTTTAAGAATCTTACAATCGTTTTGATATTATCTAAGGATAATTTTCTTTTGAATCCGGTAATATGGATAGATTTAAAAGGAATCTTTTCCCGAGGAACAATTGTACTTTCCAACCCGCTCTTTGTCCCTATGTATAAAACTTGCGCATCCTTATTTTCTTTTTGTATTTCCCTTATGAGTGCAAGAGCCGGATAAATATGTCCTCCAGTTCCACCGCCGCTTACTACTATTTTCATATGCCCACCTCAAATTAAAAAATGCTTTACGCTCATTTCTTATCCTATCTTACTATAAAATTAACAGAAGGTAAGGAATGAAAAAAGAATGTTATCTAATTGTAAACTAACAAAAAAGATAAATAAAAAGACCCTGCCTCAAGAACAGGGTAAATTAATATCTAGAATAACGGCTTATGTTTAATAAAACACCTATAGCCATCAACATTAAGGTTAGAGAAGATCCGCCATAACTCAGGAACGGAAGAGTGATTCCAGTAACAGGCATTAAACCAGTTACTACACCGACGTTTATCATAACTTGAATGGCGACCATTGAAATGATACCAACTGCCAGAAAGCTTCCATACAAATCGGGTGCCCCTAAGGCAATACGAATTCCCCTCCATAACAACAGTGCAAATAAAAGCAGAATAAAGGAACCGCCAATAAAACCTAGTTCTTCTGCTAATATTGCAAAAATGAAGTCAGTTTGTGGTTCAGGTAAGTAAAAAAACTTCTGTCTGCTTTCACCTAGCCCAAGACCGAATAAGCCGCCTGGACCAATTGCATAGAGCGATTGGATAATTTGAAAACCACTCCCTAGCGGGTCTTGCCAAGGGTCTAAGAAGGAGGTGATCCTTTTCATCCTATAGGGAGCAGAAGCAATCAAACCTACAAATCCTGCTAATCCTATTAAACCTAATAATGCAAAGTGTCCAACTCTAGCACCCGCAATAAATATCATAACTACACAGGTGCCAATCATTACAGTTCCAGTACCTAAATCTGGTTGGAGCATAATCAAGGCAAAGGCAACAAATACAAGACCTAAAGATGGCACCAGCCCTTTTTTAAAGGAGGTGATCAATTTCTGTCTCTCAGAAAGAAACTTCGCTAAAAAGGCAATCATAGCAAGCTTCATAAACTCTGATGGCTGAACGGAGAAGGCACCTACGCCAATCCAGCTCCGCGAGCCATTTCGAACATTTCCAACCCCTGGAATGAGTACGAGTATTAGTAACACAAAACAGGTTATCAAAATGACCTTTGACCACTCTCTCCATGTCCAATAATTAATATTCATGATAAAAAACATGGCTGCAATCCCAACACCCGCAAATAGCGTTTGTCTCTTTGCAAAGAAGAACGAGTCATCGAATTTATATTCCGCCCATACCGCACTCGCACTATAAACCATAATAAGCCCTACTGCCAATAACGTAAATGTACAAATTAATAATATAAAATCAGGAGTTGTTCTCTTTGTCGGCACACCTAACACCTCGAATAGCAAGTTTTAAGGCTTCGATAGATGTCCAGCTCCAGCGACTAGGAGCTCGGGGTCATAAGCCAATCCAACGAGAAGGTTAAAGAACAACCTTCCCGTCGGCTCGTCTTATGCCTGTCGCTCCTGGGAAAAAATGAACTTCATTTTTCCTTGGACAAGTCGCTTCCGCTTTTCGTTGGACAAGCCCTTACTTAAGCTTATGCACCGCTTCGATAAAAATGTCTCCCCTGACTTCAAAACTTTTATATTGATCCCAGCTTGCACATGCAGGAGATAACAAAATAACGTCACCTGGTTCTGAATATTCATAAGCAACAGGCACGGCCTTTTCAACATTATCGACAGTGTTAATTTGTTTTATTCCTGCTTCTACCCCAACCCGCTGAATTTTCCCTGCAGTTTGACCAAAAGTAATTAATGCTTTCACATTTTTCAAATATGGTATTAGTTCATCAAATTCATTTCCACGGTCAAGCCCTCCGGCAAGCAGAATTATTGGATTCTTAAAAGCCTGTAACGCCGGGATAGTGGCAAGCATATTTGTTGCCTTTGAGTCATTATAAAACTTTCTATCAGCAATTTCTGTAACGTACTGAAGACGGTGTTTAACCCCTGTGAACGTTCTAAGAACACTTATAATGGCATCATTCTTAACACCGGTTAACTTTGCAGCTGCCATTGCAGATAAGATATTTTCAAGATTATGAACACCAGGAAGAGCTATTTCTTCTACTAACATTACTTTTTTGCCTTTAAAGCAAATCCAGCCCTCATTAATGTAAGCACCTTCCGTAATCACGCGCTTTGTCGAAAATGGAATAGCACAAGCCCGGGATTTTGCAGCAATTTCCACCACTTCCTGCTGATCTGCATTATAAATAAAGTAATCTTCATCCGTCTGATTTTTGGTAATATTCGCTTTTGCTTTATAATACTCTTCTCTGTTTCCATGATAATCTAAATGAGCATCATACAAATTCGTAATAATGGCTATCTTAGGCTTGAACGTTTCTATTCCCATTAATTGAAAGGATGATAATTCGATAACGATATTATTTTCTGACGTCGCTTCTTCCGCTACACCAGAAGCAACTGTTCCAATATTACCGGCAATTAAAGGCTTCTTATTACCTGCATTCAACATTTCAAAAATTAATGTAGTCGTGGTCGTTTTTCCATTTGTCCCGGTTATACCAATGAAAGGTGCTTCAGATATTTGGTAAGCAAGCTCCACCTCTGTTAAAACAGGTATACCCTTCTCAATAGCGCCTTCAATGATAGGGTTTTGATACGGAATGCCGGGATTTTTTACGATAAGTTCGAATCCTTCGTCGAGTAGTTCAACAGGGTGTTCACCACATATAACTTTAATACCTTGCTCTAATAACCCTCGCGCCTCTGGATTTTCTGATAATGGTTTTTTATCATTTACTGTCACGAACGCTCCAAGTTTATGTAAAAGAGCAGCAGCCGTTACCCCGCTTTTTGCAAGTCCAAGGACGAGTATTTTTTTATGAATATACGTATTAATCTGCTTCACTTATAACCACACCTCAATATAGATACCTAGTATCGCTAATATTAAACCAACACTCCAAAAAGTTACAACAACCTTCCATTCAGACCAACCACGCAGCTCGTAGTGGTGATGGAGTGGACTCATCCGAAAAATCCTTTTCCCTGTTGTTTTAAAAGAGATAACCTGCAAAATAACCGACAAGGTTTCAATTACAAATACGCCGCCTATAATAACTAACAATAATTCCAACTTTGTTAAAATAGCTATGGTAGCAATCGCACCACCAAGGGCGAGTGACCCGGTATCACCCATAAACACCTTTGCAGGGTGAGCATTAAAAACTAGGAACCCTAAAACAGCCCCAGCTACAGCAACTGAAAAGATTGCCACTTCCATCTGCGATTGATTCCAAGCTAAGACAGCATAGGCACCAAAAGCTATCGCGGCCGTCCCTGAAAGTAATCCATCTAGTCCATCTGTCAAATTGACTGCATTTGAAAAGCCTACCAGCCAAAAAACAATGAAAAACACAAAAAACCAGCCTAATTCAATGGAGTAATCACTACCTGGGATCGTAATTTCCGTAGGAAAACCATTTTCTTTATAAACAAGATAAAAAATAACTGAAATAATAATTTGCCCTAAAAGCTTTTGTCTAGAGGTTAAACCTAAATTACGCTTTAATGCGACTTTGATAAAATCATCCAAAAATCCTAATAAACCAAATCCAAATGTTACAAGAATAAGTAAATAGGTTTTAACAGTTGGTTCAGAAAACTTTCCAGTCATGACAAGAGTAGTAATAATAATGGAAAATAAAATCATGATACCGCCCATCGTTGGTGTACCCGTTTTTACTTGATGGGATTTGGGACCTTCTTCCCTAATGCTTTGTCCAAATTTCAACCTTCTTAAGAAGGGAATAAAAATTGGAGAAAGCAATACGGTAATCAGGAAGCCCATTAAAATTGTGAAAAAAATAACTTGCTCCAGCATTTTTACCCCCTCCTCTCTACATCATTATTCGAATTCTTCATAGCTATCTTTTCCAACATTACAGCTATATCATATGTTTCTTTATTTTCTTTGAGAAGTTTTTTATTTAAAAATGCGAAATCGGTCATATTCATTTTCTCTACTTTATCTCCGTCTATTTTATCAAAATAAAATCGCAACAAATCTCGGACTCCTGAGGTGGGATTTTCAGTAAAAAAGATGGGAAAGTGATTGGGAGTATATCTCGGTATCTGTTTCTTTTTATCCCAAACTGCTGCAATGGCCCCATTTGCGATTGCATCTAAAAGTTCCCCTGAATCATCATTTAACGGTATAAATAAACCTCTTGTCTGCTCTCTGCCTGCATTGTCAGTGACCGTAAAATATAAATGATCCGCCTCTTTTATACCCTTAAACTCCGGGAATATTGCTACTAAATCATCAAAAGCTAAGTACATTTCTATCTCTCCTCGATAGCTTCCCGAGCAATGACTCGGTCATCAAAATCATAAACTTTACTGCCGATTATCTGGTATGTTTCGTGGCCTTTACCAGCGATTAAGATTACATCTCCATCAGCAGCCTGGTTAATTGCCTTAACAATAGCCTCTTTTCTATCAGGAATGGTAATGTAGCTTTCCCCTGATACACCATTCTCCATATCTCTTAATATTGCTAAAGGGTCTTCACTTCTTGGGTTATCCGAGGTGAAAATAGGATCTGTACCATACCGACATGCAATTTCAGCCATCAATGGCCGCTTTGTTTTATCACGGTCTCCTCCACATCCTACTACTACAAAAACTCTCTTATTGGCAAAGCTTTGTATTGTTTTCAAGACATTTTCTAAGCTATCCGGTGTATGTGCATAATCCACTATAACTGTAAATTCTTGACCTGCATTTACGAGCTCAAATCTTCCGTCTACCCCTTTAACACTTTCGATAGAATCAATAATTTCTACCATCGGAATATTTGAAACAAAGGCAGCAGCGATACTAGCCAAAACATTATAAACACTAAACTTCCCAATGAGCTGTATGTTGATTGGATAACTCTTCTCTTTAATTACTATTTCAAAAGTAGTCCCACTAGAAGTCATCTTAATATTTCTGGCATGGAAATCTGCCTCATTATCAATTCCATACGTAATAACATGGGCTGCTGTTGATTTGCGATACATTTCAGAAGCAGAGTCATCTGCATTTAAGATTGCATATTTGGGTTTATTAGGGTCAAAAGTATTTCCTAGCTGAGAAAATAATAAACTCTTAGCGTGCTTATAGTCGTCCATTGTTTTATGGTAGTCTAAATGATCTTGGCTGAGGTTTGTAAATACGGCTATATCATAGTCACAACCATGTACTCTCCCCATATGTAAGGCATGTGATGAAACCTCCATTATTGCTGTATCTACACCAGCATCAAGCATTTGTTGGAAACCCTTTTGAAGGATTAAACTTTCTGGCGTTGTATTTTTCGTTTCAATCTTCTGGCTGCCTATTTTTGTATACATGGTTCCTATTAATCCCGTACTCCGATTTACATCAGAAAATATTTTTTCGATTAGATGACTGGTGGTTGTTTTCCCGTTAGTCCCTGTGATTCCGATTAAATGTAGTTTTTTTGTTGGATGGTTATAAAAAGCATCAGCTAATACTGCCATCGCCCTAGTTGTATCATTAACGATTATGACGGGTACAGAAAGTGGAAGTGCGCGCTCAGCTAGCACTGCAGCAGCTCCATTATTCACTGCGGATTCCGCATAATCATGTCCATCGACGGTATATCCTTTAATACAAATAAATAAACTTCCCTTTTGCACCTTGCGATTGTCGTTTTCAATCGACGAAATCTCAGCATCAGTTCCTTGATAAGGAACAAGGAGGTGCAAATGTTGAAGTAAATCATGTAATTTCATAATCTCAATTCCTCTCTTGCCTTTTGCAAAATCAACAATTTTTTACATAAAAATTTCTCTTAAAAAGATTCACCTTATTTTACAGCAAAACAAAGTAGAATGCCATTTATCCTTTAGTTTTTCAAAAAAAACAGGCGGCAGAAATCATTCCGGCCGCCTAACAAAGAAATTTTTCACACTATCTTTATTCCTCTTTACCAAAATAAAGTCTAATTGTTGAACCTTCTTTTACTTTTGTACCGGCTTCAGGGGATTGTCTTACAACAATGTCACCTTCACCACTTGCATCAATCTTAAGATTTAGCAGCTGTTCGGTAATTTCCAATTTTGTTAAACCTGTTAAGTCTGGAAGGGTTATTGGCGCCGTGTCCGGCCATCTTAATTCTTTTTCAATTTGATCTTTCCTAGGTTTTACTCCCATTGCCATAAGACCATCCTTCATGATACTGCCAACGATTGGAGCACTTATGGTTCCCCCAAAGATAAGCCCGCCTTTGGGGTTATCTACGGCCACATATACAACGATTTCTGGATCATCTGCAGGGGCAAAACCCATAAAAGAAACGATAAAATTATTTTCCAAATATCTTCCGTTTTGCGCTTTTTGTGCGGTTCCTGTTTTGCCGCCAATTCGATAGGAGTCAACAAAGGCCCTGAAACCAGTACCTTGTGCCACAACACTTTCTAGGGCATGGCGAATTTCCTTGGACGTTGCTTCAGAGATAACTCTTCGTTTCTCCACAGGAGTATTTCTCATCACTACTTCTTTTGTAACAGGATCAATTAACTCTTCTGCGATATATGGCTTATAAAGAATACCGCCGTTTACAGCTGCGGCAACAGCTGCGACCTGTTGAATGGGCGTTACAGATACACCTTGACCAAAAGCCGTTGTTGCTAGTTCAACAGGACCCACTCGTTCTAAATTAAATAATATCCCGGAACCTTCACCCGCTAAGTCAATCCCTGTTTTCTGCCCAAAACCAAAATCTTTTATATATTTAAACAATGTATCTTTTCCTAATCTTTGACCGAGTTCCACAAATCCTGGGTTACATGAATTTTGGACTACTTCTAAAAAAGTCTGGCTTCCATGGCCGCCGCGTTTCCAGCATTTTAACCTTGCACCCGCAACTTCTACTGAACCTGGATCATGGAAATGTTCCTTTTCCAAATCCACTTTCCCTTCCTCGAGAGCAGCAGCAAGCGTGATGATTTTAAATGTTGAACCTGGCTCATAGCTTGACCACACAGGAAGATTCCGGTTATATACTTCCTGAGGAACATTCCTAAAATTTGCGGGGTCGAATGTCGGCCGACTAGACATCCCTAAAATTTTTCCATTATTCGGATTCATGGCAATCGCAATAATTCCATCTGGATTATAAGTTGCTTCCGCAATATCAAGCTCTCGCTCAATAATGGTTTGAATTTTGGTATCGATTGTAAGCTTTAAATCAAGACCATCAACGGGATGCTCGTAATCGTCAGCCATGTCATTCATTCTTTCACCCTTAGCATTGGCATAAAACTTAACAGAGCCTTTCTCACCGCTAAGTTCTTTGTCGTAATATAGCTCTAATCCCATTAACCCCTGGTTGTCCACCCCAGAAAATCCTAAAACATGAGAAAGATAACTCCCAAACGGGTAATGCCTTTTTGAGTCTTCACCTATATAAACTCCTTCAAGTCCTAAAGCCCTGATTTCTTTTGCTTTTTCATGAGAAATCTTTCTACCCTCTTTTATCCTTACAATAGATTCACCCTGGGTGATTTGCCGATATGCATTTTCCTTTGGAATATTTAACACAGCGGAAAGTTTTTCAGAAGTTGCAGCAGGGTCTTTGACCTGTCTCGGTACTACATATACAGTTGGAGCACTAACATTTGTGGCTAATGGAACACCATTACGGTCTATAATCTCGCCGCGCTCTGGTTCAAATGGAATATTTCTACTCCAAGAACCTTTAGCTTGACCGGTCAACATATCACCTAGAACAAACTGTACATAACCAAGTCGGACATCAATGATTAAAAAGATAAGAATTCCAACGAACAATGCAATCATTAACCTCTTACGGACAGTTACATTTGAAACACGCATAAAATGAACGAGCCTCCTTTATCCTACTCGTTCATTTATATGCTTGTACTTATTTGGATAGAACGATTACTGACACCGTTCTATGCCTATTATCAATCTAGCGGGACCTCTTCTGCCACTTCATCAGATAACTTACTATTTTCATCAACTTCTTTGTTTTCTTCCTCTAACTTCAAGATATCTTCTGGAGTTTTTAAATCAACGATTAAAAAATCTCCTTTGCGTAAAAGCGCACCCTCTTTGAGACTTTGCTTAACCACATAACCGCTGCCTGTAGAATTTAGTTTAACTCCAGATATTTTTGCAACCTTCATCACGTCCCTGAGTGACCACCCTGAAAAATCAGGTACATTCAACTCTCCATCAGTTTGAAGAATAATTTTCTCACCTTCTAGAACGTTTGTACCGGCAGCTGGAAGCTGTCCCGTTACTTTTGTTCCCTTTCCTAAAACAACTACCTCTAGTTCCTGTTCCTCAAGTTTTTTTATTGTTTCTGTTACAGCTTGACCTTCGAACTCTCCTAGTTTTGTCGTAGAGGCTTTTTCTTGTTGTGAAGGTTGAATATTTAAGTATTGTAAACTATTTTTCATAACAGGATTAAAAACCATCGAAACTGGGATAGAGCCCATGGAATAGTGCTCAATTTCCGGTTGTTGAACTGCAACGTATACAATTAATTTTGGATTATCAGCAGGAGCCATGCCTAAAAATGAAAAAATATAATCTTCTTGTCCTCCTAAATAACCGCCCTTAGGATCAGGAATACTTGCAGTTCCTGTTTTTCCTGCAACACTATAGCCATCAATCTGATATCGATTTCCCGTACCTGTTTCTTCATTTGTTACTACTGTTTCAAGAATATCAAGTACTTCTTTTGCGGTTTCAGCAGAAATGGGTGTGCCAACAACTTCTGGCGTAGTATCACGAATTACTTTTCCTGTGTCGTGATTGACGATTTTGTCTACCACGTGAGGCTTCATCATTTTCCCCTTATTTGCAATCGCTGTTGCCGCCTGGATTTGCTGGATTGGCGTAATCGCCGTCCCTTGTCCATATGCAGTGGTTGCTTTTTCAATTGGCCAGGTAAATTGAATTTTTCCAGACGTTTCATTTGGAAGGTCGATACCGGTTGGTCGGTCCAATCCAAATTTAGTTAAGTACTCACGGAATTTTTCAAAACCTAATTTTTCATTTGCCAGCTTTGCAAAGGCAACATTCGAAGAGCGCTGAACTCCCTCAAGATAGGAAATGGTTCCCCATCCAGATCTATTATGGTCATGTATTGGCTTATCTTTTGATGTTACTCTATAAGAACCAGACTGGAATAATTCATTAGGATTAAATTTTTTTTCTTCAATAGCCGCAGCAAGTGTGAAAATTTTCATCGTTGAACCTGGCTCAAAAGAAGATTCGATGGCTTCGTTATGCCAGCTGTTATTAATCCCTTCCTTCGTTTTAGGGTGAAAGGAAGGTCTCTGTCCCATCGCTAAGATTTCACCTGTTTTTGGATCAGCTACGATGGCGATGATTTTCTTTGGATTATATTCCTCAACTACCTTGTTCATAGCATCTTCTAGGAATGTTTGAATCTTCTTGTCAATCGTTAAGTAGACATCATTTCCGTTCTCAGCAGGGGTAACCTTCTGTTCACCGTTTGGAAGCAAATATCCCCATAAATCACTTTCGTAATTAATTTTCCCATCCTTGCCTGTTAACTCTTTATTTAATGTTTGTTCAATCCCCATTTTCCCGACGTAATTGTAGGTTCCATCCTTTTCATCAATTCTGTCAGCGTATCCAACTAGGTGAGAAGCAAAGATTCCATTCGGATAAAACCTTTTTGAGTCTCGTTTAAATGTAATCCCTGGAAGTTTTAAAGCTTCAATTTCTTTTTTTGTTTGGTGCGAAATGTCTCTTCCCGCTTTACCAAATTCAACCTGAAACTGATCTTTAGTTAAAATACTATAAATCTTAGATTCTTCCATTTCGATAAACTTTGCCAATTCCCTTGCAGTTTTTTCTGGGTCCGTAACATGGTTCGGCTTTTTTGTATTCGTAGTCATCTTTTTATCTAAAATGGCAATCAATGTATAAGAAGTTGTATCCTCAGAGACCACTTCCCCATTTTTGTCATAAATCACACCTCTTACCGCTTCCAAATTCCCTGTTCTGCTGTATTTTTGCTGTGCTTTTGCTGCAAGCGGCTGGGAACCGACCTCACCAGTAAATTGAATGGAAAAATACCTCAATAACAATATAAAAAAGAGCAGGCCGAATAGTACAAACAAACCGGCTGCTCCGAAATTCATATATGGCTGTTTCTTGTTCATTTCTCGTGCACAACCTTGACGTTATTTTCGTTTAAAACAAGTCCCATTTGTTTTGCTTTTTCCCAAATCCGCTCATACGTACTAAGCTCACTTACTTGTACCTGCAGGTCATTGTTTACCTTTTCTAGTTCATTTATCGAAGTTTGAACTTCCTGAATATCCTTATTTACCTGGTAAATTTCTGCTTGATTCGAGATGAGGTTGACGGCACCAAAACAAACCAACCCTGTAAATACGATTCCGATTATTTTCTCCCCAGGTGTTAGCCAGTGCTTTTTTGTTTTTACAATAGTACGTTCCTGTACCTCTACTGTCCGTTCTACTTGCTGCTGTTGCTGAAATTTCCTGGCAAGACTACTCATTCTTTCCCCTCCACATAATTTTTTTTATAATTTTTCTGCAATACGAAGCTTTGCAGATCGGGCGCGATTATTATGTTCTAATTCTTCTTCTGATGGAAGAATTGGTTTTCTAGTAATTAACTTCATAATAGGTTTGAATTCCTCGGGAATCACAGGTAAACCATGCGGTAAATCTGGAATTTCACTTGCTTTCTTAAAAGCAGCTTTACAAATCCGATCTTCTAATGAGTGAAAGGTAATAACACTTATCCTTCCTCCTGGATTAAGAATATCAATTGCTTTTTGCAAAGACTTCTCGAAAACAGCCAATTCATCATTCACGGCGATTCTTACTGCCTGAAAAATCCTTTTAGCTGGATGTCCGCCCTTCCTTCTTGCAGGGGCAGGAATCCCTTCCTTAATCAGGTCAACCAACTCAAATGTGGTTTCAATTGGCTGAATCTCTCTTCTAGCCTCGATTTTTCGGGCAATTTGCTTAGAGAATTTCTCTTCACCATAGCGAAAAAAGATCCTGACCAAATCCTCGTAAGACCAATGATTAATAACATCGTATGCTGAAATTTGTGCTTCATTATCCATTCTCATGTCAAGCGGTGCATCATGATGATAACTGAAGCCTCTTTCCGGAGTATCTAATTGAGGAGAGGACACACCAAGGTCATATAAAACCCCGTCAACTTTCTCAATCCCTAGCTTTTCAAGTTCTTCCTTTAGGTATAAGAAATTGCTTTTGATTATTGTTAGTTGCTCACCATAGAGTGACAATTTCTCTTTTGCATGTGCAATAGCTATTTCGTCTTGATCGAAGGCAAACAATTTTCCGTTATCAGTAAGTTGTGAAAGTATCTGGGAACTGTGGCCGGCTCCACCTAAAGTACAATCAACATAAATGCCGTTTGGTTTAATTTTCAATCCATTAACAGCTTCATCTAGTAACACAGTTGTATGTTCAAACATCATTATCACCTTTTCCAATCGAACGATATAAAACGGAGTTATAATAGAATAACTTGTCCATTATATATCAAAACCAATCATATTTTCTGCAATTTCGGCAAAAGAATCTTCGGACTGTGAGAAATAGTCTTCCCAAATCTGTTTGCTCCAAATTTCGATTCGATTGGAAACTCCTAAAACTACACATTCTTTTTCTAATTTTGCATACTGAAGCAATGGTGCCGGAATGTTAATTCTTCCTTGTTTATCCAGTTCGCTTTCTGTTGCACCAGAAAAGAAGAATCGGGTAAATGCACGGGCATCTTTTTTCGTCAGAGGCAGGCCTTTAAGTTTTTCTTCAATCGATGCCCACTCTGATAATGGGTAACCAAACAAACATTGATCCAAACCGCGGGTGATGATAAACATCTCACCAAGGTCTTCGCGGAATTTGGATGGCACAATCATACGGCCTTTAATATCAATGCTATGATGGTATTCACCCATAAACATACCCGGTACCCCCACTTTCTATATAAAATGTACCACATTCCCCCACTTTCCTCCACTTATTTTTTAATAATTCTTGGTTACTTGCGTAAATCCTTTTTTAACCAGAAATTTTTTATATAAATGTAGTGTTAAAGGTGAATTTATGATTTTAGAACTCTGTTGATTTGTGCGGAAGGCGCGAGACTCCTCGAAAATGCTATCGCATTTTCTTCGTGCGTGGGCAGGTTCGAGGATGTAAATCAATGTCCTGCAGGAGGACGGGACAGGGGAGACCCCGCTTATCTCTTAGCGCCGAGGAGTAGGAAAAGCGGAAGCGCCTTGTACAGCCCCGACAAGCGCTGGAGGGCCTGACGATGAAGTCGTTCTTTGACTTCATCGTTGGGACCGAAGAGACTCGAGGGGCTAGGCGCTGCAGCTAGACAGGCTTCCCGAACCGCCTGCGGAAAGCGAAGCGCCTCGGACAGACAGAGACCACCGCCTGTCCTTGCGATGATTATTCGAAGAAGCATTCCTTAGTGGAGCACAAATCAACAGCCTAATTTAACACAGCAAAAAAAAAAAAGAAACTTCACCCTGGTGAAGTTCCTCAGAAAAAGAAACTTCACCGTTGGTGAAGTTCCTCAGAAAAAGAAACTTCACCGTTGGTGAAGTTTCTTAAAGTTTAATTACCTTATGCCGACCATCAAATTCAAATTCAAGTTCCATTAATTCTTTAATAAAATTATTTCCATACTGATTTAAATAATAGAATATATTCCACACTCGCTCTTGAGGGAAACCATCCGGACGCAAGGATAAATCAATACGGTTAAACTTACTAAGAATCACATCAAACTTTGACTTTACTGATTCTTCCAGCTTTGTTTCCATGTATCCAATTTGCTTTAAAAGATAGTTTTCATTTTTCTTTAATAACGGCAGCAAGCTTCTATCAAGCTCATGCGTTTTTGCTTCAATAAGCTCATATTGCTTTAATAACTGTGATTTTAGTGAAGAGAATAGTTCAGAAACTTCTTTATCCCTTATGGACTCGAGAAATCGATTTCTTTCTTCAACACTTCCCTTGCTTAAAACCTCGGATAGTTCTAATTGCAGCTCATTTATATCACTTTCCACAGCTCTTTCCAACAGGGTAATGTTTAATCTTGGCACAATAGGAGGCATTTTTATATTAAAATGTTCAAAGACAAGCTTCAATTCAGCCCAATAAGCAATTTCGCCAGGTCCAGCAATAAAAGCTAGTGTCGGGAATAGCCATTCTTGCATTAATGGTCGTGTCACCACATTATTACTAAGTTTTGCAGGATCTTGGCAGGCAATTTCAATTAATTCTCCTTTTGTAAAGGAAACTGCACCACTTTTCCCCACAAAACGATTACTATCTTGATCAAATTCAAGTAAAATTCGTTCATTTGTTTTTGGATGACAGTAAAAGATATTCGCTGCTCTTTCAGTTGAATCAATTGTGATAGGAAACCCATTTTTGCCAATTACACTTTGCTGTTCGAGTAAATAATTTGTAACTTCCCTATGGTGTTTAATTTGTTTTGAGAAGTTTTCTTTTTGCAAGAGACGGAATTTACTATCACCTGAATCGACTATTAATAAGCCAAAATCTTTAAAAAGTTCCATAACAATATTGGCAAAAAAGTCAACAAAGGTAGTTGAATTCAATAACGCTTCTTCAGCAACACTAATTAATTGTTTTGTATGGTTCGTCTCCCCAAAATTTTCTATAAGATTACTTACCCATTCCCTGCAAATTTCTTTATTCAGGTTAATATCCGAGACCATTTTCTTTTGTTTAACCTTTTCTGGGTAAGACCATTTGTCAACTCTTTGATCTACCGGCATGAACACATGATTAACTTCATGAAAATCATGATCTTCTCCTGCAATCCAGAATACAGGCACAACAGGAGTTCCAAGCTGTTTCTCTTTTTCCTCAGCCAATTTAATAATTGAGATGATTTTATGTATTGAATAAAGAGGGCCGGTAAGTATTCCTGCTTGTTGACCACCAATGACAACTACACTATTCAATTGTTTTAGTTTTGCAAGCGAATTATTTACTGCCTCTGATGATGGAAAACGCTCCATAAATTTCTCAATGTGATCAGCTACTTCTTCACGTGGAAAGCTTCGATTACTTAATTCATCCAATCTTTTCTGATCTTCGGCAATGTCATTAAATCGATAATGAAAAAAAGACAAAATATCAGGAGATTGCTCTAGATAATTAGAAGCAAACCGGTTAGTTGCTGATAATGAGAGATTTAAAATCTCCATTTAAGTACTTCCTTTCTAATCAACCGTATTCATTCCATATGAGTATAACATCATCTATCCTAATAAAAAAAATCTTTGCTTAGGAAAATGTAAAAGTTACCGCACTCCGCAATATACCGAATAAAGTTAAGGATATATAAGCTAAAAAGAAGATTAGAAAATTAAATCTCCAAAAGCCTTTAAACACCTTCGTAAAGATAATTTCACCCTTTATTCTCCAATGTATTACCACAAAAACCATTGCAATGATAATTAATATTAGCAGAATCCACCAGAAAAATGATTTCCCCCAGATGGTAATTAATAAAAAATGAACGGCCAAGATAAATAAAACATTTGAGTAGTCCAAGGCTTTATGAAAAGACTTTCGAGCGTTTTTGGTAATTAGCTTATTTATTACAAAGATGATGAAAAACCCAAGTAGAGGGACTGTTAAAAATATAGTGATGATTGATGAGATAAATGAATTCAATTAACTCCCTCCCCAGCCTTTTCTTTCCCTTTTAATAAATAATAGTAATTCTCAATATTTATTGCAGGCTTTTGTTGTTTATTTGCTTCATTTAACAAAAAGCCAAGAATCGCGTCTACCTCAGTCCTTCTTCCTGCCTCCAAATCTATTAGCATTGAAGACTGATTTTCACCTGTTTTTTTACAAATTCTAATCATATCTCTAAACTTCCTAATAGGATCTTCTAAATTTAATATAGAAGAGATTTCAAGGAATAGTTTTTTTACGGCAGCAAAATAGAAAGTGTTTGTAATTAATTCCCCGTTTTTGACTTGAAGAATTGCTGTTAAGGGATTTATTACTGCATTGGCAATTAATTTATTTACCATCATTTGATAATAATTGTCTTTTATCGTAATAGGAAAATCTATAGGTAAGCAAGCTTCCGAAAACTCCAACAAGATTTCTGGTTTACCTTTATATAGAGCTGCATTGACTGCTCCTTCACCATTGTGACGTACCGTATTTGAATTCACCTTGCTTGCTCCCTGCTCAACGGACCCCACAAGAATGGCAGCGGCATCAATTTTTTCAAGTAATGTTAAATGACTCATACCGTTTTGTAAAAATAATAGATTTTTAGGGCTGCAATCTAAATTCCTGAAATGGTCAATAATAGATTGAAGTTGATATTGTTTTACCGCAATAATCGTTATTTCTTCAGTACCCTTCCACATTGAAATTGGCAAAGCCTTAACGCTGACTCTCCTTTGAGTCCTTCCCTTTTGAAGGATTATTCCCTTTTGATTGATTACTTCTGCTTGTTCACATGTCCTTGTATAAAGTGTTACAGAAAAAGCCTTAGCCAAGTAAGAAGCGAATAATAATCCTATCGAACCAGCGCCAATAATGCCAATATTATTCATAATACCCACCCATTTTTATCTATTTTATTAATATTTTAGCAGATACTAGTTTGTAAGTCTGTCCTAAAAAAGAAAAAAAACCATTTCAATTATTAGTGAAATGGGGCTTTTAGATTATTATGAAAATATCCATTTTTTTATTTCTCCCCTTATGTTTACACGTTTTACTTGCCGAAATATAGAAAACGCTTACCTTCAAGCAATTATTTAAAGAATTTTTCGTGTATTTGTTATATAATATATATTAATTCATTCTGAATAATCTCTTTAATCCCATTCCATATTATTCAGCAAGCAAGAAATGAATATATACAGTTAATATACAAATTAATTCTTAGGGGGCTTAATTATGGTAATGAAGGTTGAAAAATTAAAGGTAAATTTTAAAACACTAGAGGAATTTAAAAAATTTAAAGAATATGGAATCCAAGAGCTTTCTATGCTCGAGGATTTAGAAGCAAATATGGTTGATAATGATAGCGACTCCCCTTTTTACGGGATATATTTCGGAGACAAACTAGTAGCCCGTATGAGTCTATATCAAATAGACTCAAAGTTTGATCGATACTTCTATCCTCCACAGAATTATTTAGAATTATGGAAGCTTGAGGTCTTACCAGAATATCAGGGCAAGGGGTATGGGAAAACACTTGTAGAGTTTGCTAAAGGCTTGGGTCTCCCAATTAAAACGAACCCAAGAGTACAATCAAGAAACTTTTGGGAGCATATGAACTTTACAAATGTTGAATACGATATGGAACGCGACCGTGGTGAAAATCCACTTGTCTGGTATCCAGAAGGTGTAAAAGCACAACATCATGAATAAAGTAAAAAGCGGACATATTGTCCGCTTTTGCTATTTTTCAACTCTTTCAAGGTTCCCGTTTTTATCCATTTGGAATTTTACTTTTTGTTGTCTATCTTCTTCTTGCAAGACAACCATTTTTCGTGCTCTTTCCATAATTTCAATTAAAGAGCGGTAGTCCTCCTCGATTGCCTTTAGGTTTTTTGATAATCTTTCATTTTCCGCTGCAAGCGAATAAGATTTTTTTTCAAGATCTTTTATTTTTTGAATAGACTTCTCTTTCGCCTCCTCGATGATGGACGCAGCAGAAGCTTTCTTATGAAGGTCTTCTAAGAAGTGCAGCACGGATTGGAATGTAACTCCTTCACTTCTAGCTGAAATAGGTGACGTTGTCACTTCATTGATAAACTCTTTTTGATAATCTTTTTCTGCAGGCACGACCTGTTTTTTTAATTCTTTCCGCTGTTTTTTTGCCAGTTCAATTCCTGATTTATATTGCTTCCTTACAAACGAGTTCCAGCGGAATCCGCAGGCAGCGGATGTCCGAGACAGCTGTTTTCCAACTTCTTCAAATGCTTGGAGCTGTGTCCCGCCTTCTCGAATATGTCTTAACACAACTTCAGCAAGCAATAAATCTTCATCTTGGGACCATGCATCTTGGCGAGTCGGTGACATAAGTCAAATCCCTCCTAGTGTTTTTATTCATACATATGCATCTACTAGAAAAGATAGACTGATAAACAGATTGTCTTTATTCTTATTTCTGTGTTTTTTTACTAATAAAGTTTTGGACATATCTATGATGGTTCTCGCTTTCCCATAAAACACTACAATTACTGACCTCTTCTTCTATTCTTTCTCGAAGCTTACTTTCCTTCCATTTTCGAATCCACATCATTTTATACGACTCTAATACACTTAATTCAACAGCTAACAGTTTCTCCAAATAGGCTTCGCAGGATGAGATTGGGTCACTTGAATAAATCAAGTCTATAAAACCGACTTCTTTTAAATATTCAGCAGTTTGAATATCTGCTTCCATTAAAAGCTTCATACTGCCTGAAGCTGGTAGTTTTTCTGCTAAAATCGTGCCCCCGCCCCAACCAGTGGTTATAGCTTGTTTACCTTGAACAAATCCAGCTTTTACCCCTTTTCTTGCTAAACGGAAATCACATGCAGCAGCCAGCTCACATCCTCCACCGATGGCCGTACCATTTATAAGAGCAATTGTTGGTTTCGTCATTGTCAATATCGAAATAAGAATATTGGACATTTTTGAAAGCATGACATAGGCCTCTTCTTTTGTTTTAAGCTGATGGAATACAGATAAGTCACCGCCTGAACAAAAAGCTCGGTCACCTTCCCCTGTAATGACAAGCGCCTTAATCGATGGGTCTTCAGCTAATGAAATTGCTTCTGTTAATCCATGCATGACATCATAATTAATCGCATTTCTTTTATCACTTCTTGTGATTGTAAATAATAAATAACCACTATCTCTTTTCTCAATGAAATAGGACAAGCAGCTTCCACCTTTCTCTCCTTTTTTGTATGTATAAAAATTCTCAGGTAACGACAAAAGCACAAGGGCATTTTGCGCCTTGTGCTTTATCCTAATGGAAATTAGTCGTTAACAACGTCTTTTCCCTTGTATGTTCCGCAAGCTTTACATACGCGGTGTGAAAGTTTCATTTCACCACAGTTTGGGCAGCTTACCATACCAGGTACGTTTAATTTAAAATGTGTACGACGTTTTCTTTTTACAGTTTTAGAAGTCCTTCTAAAAGGTACAGCCATTCTTCCCACCTCCTTAAAGAGTATTAAGAAAGTAATGAAGGCCAGGAATGCTGGTTCTTCACTTTGCTTCTTGTTTTGCGATTATGATTCGGAAGAAGAATTGTTTTTGTCAAAAAACTTTGCAAGACCTGCTAGTCTTGGATCAATCTTCTTGGATTGATCTTGATCATGAACAACTTCCCAGTCCTTACCGGATTGTGGTGCAGCATCTTCATGATTAACATCCTCACAGAACACCTGCATTGGAACTTCTAGTAAAAGGATTTCTCTAATGACTGGCATTAGATCAATTACTTCCCCTTTTACTTGATATACTTCCTCTTCAGTTTCATATTCTGAACCTTGTAAGAGGAAAGTTTCAGTTGTGTCGACATTAATCGGAAGTTTTACATCCACTAAAGTACGAGAACAAGGTAGGATTAAATAACCTTCTATTTTCAAATGAAATGTTACTTTTGTTGAATCGATGTCACCCCGACCTGTAATATGCATCGGAGAAACTTCACGAATCGATGGATCCGTTTCAATAATTTCATCAACTCTAATCGTATCATCAATCAGAAAATCCTTGCTTCGATATTTTTGTAATTGGCTTAATGTCCATTTCAATTGAATCACCCCAAGGCAACAAAGGTAATTATAGCCTTCGATTAAATTTTTGTCAATGTTTTTTCTTTACACCTAAAACGTAATATTTCATTTTACTTTTTTCCAAAACACTTTCTTCATACTAGCTTACCCAGTTCGATCATATTACAATCCCCGCTTACCATTATTATGAACCAATATCTTATTATGGTAATTTTTGCTATAATACGATTACTGTGAAAAATACCTTGATATTCTAATAATAAGGAGATATTTAATCATGAAAGCTGTTGGTGTAATTGTTGAATATAACCCTTTTCATAATGGACATGCCTATCATCTACAAGCAGCAAAGGAAACAGCTCATGCTGATCTTGCTGTAGCTGTTATGAGTGGGAATTTTCTTCAACGCGGTGAACCTGCTCTTGTTTCTAAATGGTATCGAACAAAAATGGCACTCCTTTGCGGTGTTGATATCGTCCTAGAACTTCCTTATCAATTTGCAACTCAAAAGGCCGAAACCTTTGCAAATGGTGCAGTCTCGGTTCTAGATGCCATTGGGTGTCATTCACTTTGCTTCGGCAGTGAAAGCGGTGATATCTCTACCTTCCAACAAACAGTCGATTATATGGATTTGCATAAAGATTATTTAGATGAAAAAATAAAAATGAATATCAAAACAGGTGTAAGTTTCCCTAAAGCATTATCGTTGTCTTTTCAGTCAATGTCAAGTACTGAAAACCTATTAAGTTTAGATAAACCAAATAATATCCTTGGTTTTCATTATGTAAAAGCTCTAAAAAGGCAAAAAAGTTCAATCGTTCCACTTACGATAAAGAGAAAAAATGCCAATTACCATGATGAACACTTTGCCACTGAAACCATTGCTAGTGCGACAAGCATACGAAAAGCACTCTTTACTTCTAAAGACAATGATACCATTGAACAATATGTACCAGATACAACAAGCGCACTGCTCAAAGAGTATCTGAATGAATATGGGATTTTTCATGAATGGGAAAATTATTGGAGTTTTTTACGTTTTCGCCTGCTCCATAGCAGTCCAGAAGAGCTAAGAGAAATTTACGATGTTGAAGAAGGAATAGAAAACAGATTAATAGCAGCTGCATTAGAGTCCTCTACCTTTAAAGAATTTATGGAAAAAGTAAAAACAAAGCGCTATACCTGGACTAGACTTCAAAGGATATGTGTCCATATCTTAACCAATACAAAAAAGGCAGAAATGAGCGGTACTCTAGAAAAAGCTTCTTATTTAAGACTATTAGGGATGACAAAAAGAGGAAAAGAATACTTAAATAAAAACAAATCACAATTTAAACTTCCGCTTATTTCCAAATTATCAGCATATAAAGAAAACGATATTTCACTTGATATTAAAGCATCACGAGTTTATTCTTTTGGGTTAGCACAACAATATGGGAACATCCTTTTACAACAAGAATTTAAACAACCACCTATATTTGTACAATAAGAAAGATGATGCCATGGGGCATCATCTTTCTTATTTCATAGGTAATTTCTGCAAGTAATTAATCGCGTCATCAATTAGGTCTACCGGGACAATTTTCATTTTTGAATTAATTTCATTTGCTGTCTTAACCGCCAAGTTGTAATTGGAATCACTGATTCCCTTTTCATTAGGAGCAAAAAATATTTCTGCTCCTGCTTTGTCAGCAGCAACAATTTTTTGGTCAATCCCCCCAATAGGTCCAACGGCTCCCTTGGAATCAATGGTCCCTGTTCCTGCAATTTTGTAGCCTTTCGTAAAGTCCTCTTCCATTAACTGATCATAGATTTCTAATGCAAACATCAATCCTGCCGAAGGTCCGCCAATCTCGTCGGTCTTAACGGTTACTTTTGGATTCACAATAATTTCCTTATCATCAACCAAAGAAATTCCAATACCAACCTTCTTTGTATCCTCTTTGAAAGCTTGAAGCGTTACTTTTACCTTTTTGGTTTTATTATTCCTTTTAATCGTTAATTCTACTTGATTGCCAGCCTTTTTACTGCCGACATAATCGATAAAACTTTCAGAGGATTTAAATTTCTCACTATCAACCTCAATGATACGATCGCCAGGAAGTAATTTTCCTTCTGCAGGCATATCAGGTACAACCTGAACAACGTAGACACCCTTATACTCGTATTCGACTGGATAACCAGCCTTTTTATATGCTACTTCAATTGCATTCAGTTTCGACCCTGCCATCATGTGAAGCTGCCTGGCGTTGTATTCATCTTGCGTTTCCTTTTCATGTAAAATGGCATCTACCGGGTAGAGTTCAACATAATCAAATAGCATAGCTTCCGCATACGAATAGATATTGGCTTTTCCCATTCTTACAGTTGTAAGCATAAAACTACCTTTACCCTCTTTACGATCCTCTACTTGAATGATGGGGGCTAGTTCTTTTGCTATACCTGGTTTTGATACAAAATAAGGCAAAGAATAAAATATGCCCGCAATCATCAGCAATGCTATAACAATGGAAGAACCTATAAATATTTTTCTTCTCATAGCATTTTACCCCTTCCATCCCTCTATCACATTTTTTATTTGTTCTATTTGTTTTTTTGCTTCTTCTTCTCCATGAGTAATGATTTCGTCAATATTTGTAAATGCACGGGAGCTATATTCTTCAACTGGCGGACGAATCATGATATCAGAAGCAATCTCACGATTAATAAGAATTTCTGTTTGCATAATATCAATACTCTGCATAATAACATCATAAATAGAGGTGATTTCTGCATTACGTTTGACCCTCGATACGTCAACCGCAATCACAATATCAGCACCCATTTCTTTCGCAACGGATACCGGAACCCTGTCAGACACTCCACCATCCACTAGGATTCTTCCATTGTATTTTTCAGGGACAAAAATTCCAGGGATAGAAATACTTGCTCTGACAGCCTCCGCAACGGGACCTTGCTTAAACACTACTTTTTCACCAGTAAGTAAATCGGTTGCTACGATTCCTATTGGAATGGATAAATCCTCAATATTTTTACCGTGTGTAAAAACCCTAATGAAATCCTTCACCCTTTTTCCTGCAATAAAGCCCATTTTCGGAACAGTAAAGTCTAAAAAATATTTTCGTTTAAATGCTGTTGATAATTTATATAAACGGTCAATTTCAATACCTGCCCCATAAAAGCTGCCTACTAGTGCTCCCATACTGCTGCCGGCAATTATATGAATAGGAATTCCAGCTTCCTTCAAAACTTTAATGACCCCTAAATGGGCAAATCCCCGTGCTCCGCCGGAACCAAGTGCTAAACCTATCTTAGGACGCTCCATAGCCTTCCCTCCTTTTCATAAGCTTTATAAGCATATGACAAAACAAAATATGTTAGGAGAAATCTCGTTCAATCTTATGGTCTAAATTAGCGTTCTATGAGTATATTTGTGTTATATAGGACAAGGCATGAGTGATAAACAAAATAATAATCCTTATTTTAACATTATTTTATTTATACAGTATAACAAAACCCTCGGGAAGGAGGCTCTTTCTTTGTTTCAATCAAAAATTAAAACAATATTTTTATCTATTTCCGCAATCATTTTAGCTGGTTCCATGATTGCATATCCTAAGGAGTCCTTTGAAGCCTCCATCCGTGGACTCACTATGTGGTGGGAAATTGTTTTTCCTTCATTGTTACCGTTTTTTATCGTATCTGAAATGTTAATTGGTTTTGGGGTAGTCAAGTTTATAGGTGTCTTATTAGAGCCGCTCATGAGACCTTTATTTAGAGTTCCTGGTGTAGGCGGGTTTGTTTGGGCAATGGGAATGGCTTCTGGATTTCCAGCAGGTGCTAAGTTGACTACAAGACTGCGCCAGGAAGGTCAGTTAACCCAAATTGAAGCAGAAAGGCTTGTTTCCTTCACAACCTCCTCAAATCCATTATTTATCTTCGGTGCGGTTGCAGTTGGTTTTTTCCATAACCCCAATTTAGGAGTCATTTTAGCATTGGCCCATTATTTAGGTAATATTTGTGTGGGTCTAATGATGAGGTTTTATGGCAGTGAAACACCCGATAAAGCGAAGGACAAGCAAGGAAAATTTATACTAAGATCTGCTTTCTCAGCACTCCACCAAACTAGAATAAATGACAACCGTCCCATTGGCAAACTTCTAGGCGATGCCGTAAGTTCTTCCATTCAAACTTTGCTAATGGTTGGTGGATTCATTATTTTATTTTCAGTGATCAACAAGCTTCTCTTTCATCTACATATTACGGCTGCGCTCGCAAAATTATTTGATCTTGCTCTATCATCCTTATCATTTCCTGATATGCTTAGCATTCCATTCATTTCAGGATTATTTGAAATTACAATGGGAAGTGATTTAACAAGCCGGGTCGGGGACGCTACTTTACTCCAGCAAGCGATTATTACAAGCTTTATCCTAGCTTTTAGCGGTTTTAGTGTTCAAGCACAGGTAGCCAGTATTTTAGCTCAGTCTGATATTCGCTATAAACCTTTCTTTTTTGCGAGAATTGCACAAGGGATATTCTCTAGTATATTTGCTTTTATATTGTGGAAACCAATCTATGTTCGGTTTTATCAAACAGAACAGCCATCTAATGCTATCCCGGTTAGTTTTTTTGAAGAAGGTACATGGCTTCATACTTTATACCATAAAATTATTGAACTTGGCCCAATCATTACCATTCTTTCATTGTCACTATATGTTTTGCTCTTATATTTTCAATCAGTAAGAACATCAAAAAAGCCTTAGGTTCCCCTGAAGGCTTTTTACGTTATCTATTAAATTTTTTATCTAGTGCACTCTTTACAACAGGTGGTACAAGCTCTGAAATATTTCCATTGTACTTTGATACTTCCTTAACAATGCTAGAGCTTAAGAATGAATATTGGCTATTAGTCATAATAAAAAAGGTTTCAATTTCATCATTTAGAACTCTGTTCATGGAGGTTATTTGCATTTCATATTCAAAGTCTGAGACCGCACGTAAGCCGCGAATGATAGCATTCGCATTAACTGACTTAGCATATTCAACAAGGAGTCCAGAATGTTCATCGACCTTCACATTTGGAAGATCCTTTGTTACTTCTTTTATTAGACTCATCCGCTCCTCGACACTGAAAAGCGGGTTTTTTGATGAATTATTCATGACGCTCACATAGACCATATCAAATACCTTTGCGCCTCTTCTGATGATATCTAAATGACCAAACGTGATTGGATCAAAACTCCCAGGACAAACAGCAATACTAGCCACAAAAGACTCCCCCTTATTCCTCACTATGCTGCGAATAAATTGTTATCGCAATAATTCCATACTTTTCATGCTTATATTGTGAAAACTCCCCTGCACTTACTGGTAATTCAACATCATGACTATGTTCGCAGATTATGTACCCGCCATTTTTTAATAACCTATATTCCGAAATCTTTTGCATTAAACTGAGTAACTGCTGCTTTTTATACGGCGGGTCTAAAAATATGTAATCAAAGTGAATTTCCCTTTTTACTAAGGCTTTTAATGCTCTGTCTGCATCATTCCGATACACTTCCGCCTTATCTTCCATTTTACATGCTTGGATATTCTCATGGATTGTTTGAATTGCCTTGGCATCACGGTCTACAAAAATGACTTTTTCTACACCTCTGCTTAGCGCTTCCAATCCTAATCCACCGCTGCCAGCGAAAAGGTCTAGTCCTATTCCACCTTCAAAATATGGTCCAATCATATTAAATAAGGCTTCTTTTACTTTATCAGTTGTTGGTCTTGTTGTATTTCCGGGAACAGCTTTTAAGGCTCTACCTTTACAAACTCCTGAAACGACTCTCAATAATTATCACCACAATTTTTTCTATATTCTATTTTTAACATTATCCTATCATAATTGAATAAACTAGCCAACTTGTCGGATTATTTTACGAAAAATTATTTTACATACGTATAAGCTTGATAGTTGTGGAAATAATGTAATTAACAACATCAATTCGAGGATGTTGTTGCCAACCGCGGAGAAGACTTACGTTTCCCCATAAGTTCTTCCTCCGGTTTCTCCTCTCCCTTTGCCTTCTATCCTTTATCGAGGATGTAGAAGGACCCTGCAGATGAATTTCTGCAGGGTTTTTTCTTTTATAAAGCTGTGTTAAGGTAACTGTTGATTTTAGAACTATGTTGATTTGTGCGGAAGGAGCGAGCCTCCTCGAAAATGCAATCGCATTTTCTTCGTGCGTGGGCAGATTCGAGGATGTAAATCAATGTCCTGCAGGAGGACGGGACAGGGGAGACCCCGCTCATCTCTTAGCGCCGAGGAGTAGGAAAAGCTTAAACGTCTTGTACAGCCCCGACAAGCGCTGGAGGGCCTGACGATGAAGTCGTTCTTTGACTTCAACGTTGGGACCGAAGCGACTCGAGGGGCTAGGCGCTGCAGCTAGACAGGCTTCCCGAACCGCCTGCGGAAAGCGAAGCGTCTCGGACAGGCAGAGACCGTCTGTCCTTGCGATGATTATTCGAAGAAGCATTCCTTAGTGAAGCACAAATCAACAGCCTAATTTAACACAGCCTTGTTTAAAGCTTTATATCCCAAAATATGATAAAGTATGGAATAAATTCTTAAACAAAAGGAGAGTTTTCTTTGATACAACGCTTTATTGAACTAGGCGAGGGTTATTCGGATATATATGAGTTACTTGAACTAGCAAAGGCTAATCAGCACCGGCTTCTTCATATGATGGCATTTCATACAGAAAAGAATGAAAAGCAAGTGACATCTCTAGCAGTCGTTTTGCAGCTCACAGATCCTGGAAAATTCCAAGCACTTTATATTTGCCGTGAAGGTATCCCTAATCCAAATTTTACTCCAAATAAAAGATATGATTTATTTCAGCAGACTGCAGAGGAACTTGGAAAGATAATTATTCAGCTTTCCGTTAAACCCTCAACAATCTTTCATGAGAAAGACTTGTACTATCAACATTTAATTGCAATATTAAGATTAAATCATTATATAAAGCCTCTTCATTAAAAAAAGCGGAAGCGCCACAGGGCCTTCCGCTTTCTTCTTATATTCCCATTTTATAATCATACTCTTTTGCTTTATCTGGTGCTGCATTTTCAAATTCCATCTTTAAGAAAGGCTTATATGACGGTTCTACTTTCTTAACAAATGAAAAGGAATTTATTTTTTCCATAATCACTTCAAGTTCATCTTGATTACAATAAAGTACAACATATTTTAATTTTTTTGAAACGTAATGAACATTCCCAAAACGTCTTAACATCTTTGCTTGCTTTAAGGAATAAAGCCAAATAACCAATCCTTGCCTTTGAACGAACATACTTATTTTCCCCTTCAATAAACCATCATTTTAATAAGTCTAGCATATTAAAACACTCTTTTTCAATTCAAACTTTACTGATGATTCGGTAATTTCACCAAAACACCTAAGGATAATGGTGATTCATATGGATTTAGAGCCAATCTGGCAGTTATTTATAAAGAAACTCTCATCGAACAAGAGTATTACAAATGTAGATTGGAAAAAAATAACCGGAATTCCGTTTTTATACATTATCATAACACCCAATTTTCCACAGCGGACTCTTGAGGAATTCATTTACAGGTGTTCCGTTGTCGCAATGAAGGGTCACCGATTGCACAGTGAAACAATTTTCGTACGGCAGGATGGCATGCTTTTGGTTTATCGACACCGGTTTTATGTACCTCAAGAAAAAATGTTTTGCTGCGGGAACTTATGCGTTGATTGTACACGGTTAAAAGGATAAGAAAAAATCGGCTTAATATTTCATTAAGCCGATAACTTTAAGCAGAGCACCCACAGCTTCCACCGCCACCACAGCCTGAGCCGTGAGAACCTGTATCAAAAAATGGATTTCCTGAAGGAACTTTTATATGTTGGGAAACTGCACCGCCGACAAACATACTAATTTCATCCAGTAGACTTTGCAGGTCATTTTCCGCTAATTTAAACTCAGCCACATGTGAATCTAAGTCCATATCCCGTTTATATTCACGAATTTGACTCATTATCCTCTTATAATCCGGATGGTATTTGCCAAACCGCTGCACCTCTTCATAAAGCTCCTTAAGGTTTACAAAACGGTTAATCTTCTCTTGCGTTTCCTTATTCGTCTGCATCTTATATAGGCAAATGTGATATTGTTCTACAATATCAGATTCTAAAACCATTTGTGCTAATTCCTCAGCATATTCTAATAGTTCTACTCTTTCTGATGTAGCAAGCATGTACGCCCACCTCCATTCACATTTTAACATGAATGTATGCTGAAAGTGAAATAAACTATTACTTAGGGATATTTACCAAGAACTCACTCGTTAATCCATACGATTTGTTATTTAAATCTACAACCTCCAGTTTAACCTCATGTTGCCCAGGAGGAAGACCTTTAATGATAAAGGCTGCTGCGTTTACTTCCTTCGTTCTTTTCCCATCTACCCAAATTACCAGCTTACCTACCTTCTGACCCTTATGATCTGATTGCCTAAAACTGATTCCAGATAAAATACATTCAACAAATACATCTTTGCCATTTGTTTTGGATTGAACAAAAAACGTGGGGGTCTTGTCCGAATCTGCACTGAATACCTGCGAATCATTTGAAGCTTGAAAACCAGAAAGGATACTAACTAAGAATATAGAAAGAATGGTCAATTTTATGCACTTTTTCAATTCCATCACTCCTTTTACCTGTATTGTTTGCCTCGTTTATTTATTTTACTCTTTTACTCATGTTTCAACGAAAAAGGACCACTAGCTAAGTGGTCCCTCATCAATCTTGATTTTTCATAGATTGAAGCATATAAAACATCATGGATGCCATTTGTACATTATTTGTAAATTTCTCAACCTTGTGTGGAATGGTTTTTTTATAGTAATTAAGTGACTCAATTTCTAAAGTCTGCAAATCATAGGGGTTCCTAGATAGCTTTCGATACCACAGCGGCTGTTCTCGTATAAATTTTTTTAATTCTTTTTGGCGATTTAAATATTCGAATACATCTCTTCTCATGGAAATTTTCCCCTTTGTTAGTCTTTACGAAATGAAAATGGATGTTTGGGTTCAACTTTTAATGGGGTCTGTTTAGGTTGATTCCCCTGAAATTGAGAAATTACGCCTTGAATAGCCCCCAGCGCTTGACTTAAGTTATTTACATAATGCTGAATTTGATTCGGATCCATTTTTTGTACGGTACCTAAGATTGTAGATATCCAATCATTTTTTTTATCCTCTTCCTTTTCAGCACTAGGACTAGTTTTAACCCCTATTGTCTCCCAACGATTATCTTCTTCTCCAAGTAGATACCAATCTTCATATAACTCCTGCCAAGTTGAATTTCCATTCCGTACTTCCTTAATTAACGCCGGGTTATTTTTCACAAACTCTTTAAATTTAATCACGGAAGGATGTAATTCTTTTTGCATAATACTTCACCCCTGCCCAAATCCAATGTGCCTATTATACGATATGTGTTAAATTAAAAATTGTGAAAAAACTACTTGCTGTAAAAATAATATTTATAATGGTAAGATGACTTCAGAATGAGTAACGAGAGAGGGAGAAAACATGAAAAACGCTCTACATCAATTATTAAACAATTGTATTGAAAATGGATCTAAAGACGAATTACATGCACTAGCCTATTTATTAGAAGGATTTCAAAAGAAAATCGATAAAAAGTATACACAATATATTGATGGGCTGCTCCATATGGAGAGAAAAATAGATAAGGAAAAGAAAACATGTGAAATTACTGTTCCATTAAATGCTGTTTGGAATAATTCATTAGGTATGGTTCATGGAGGAATCACGGCCACTTTACTTGATACTGTCATGGGGACTGTAATAAATGCCATCCTTCCAGAAGGATTTGGAGCAGTAACAAATCAACTGAATATCCATTATATTGCTCCTGGAATCGGCGACTCCCTACATTGTAAAGCTGAAATTATTCATCACGGAAGCAAGACAGTTGTGATTTCAGGAGAAGCATTCCGCTCGGATGGGAAAAAAATAGCACATGCAACCGGGACGTTTTTTATTATTCAAAAATAGGGTAAATGAGGAGAAAGAACAATATGGTTACTGCGGTTGTCATCCCCATACTTTGCCTTTACTTCTATTGGATTACTAGAAAAGAAATGAAACTAAATGATAGTAAGTGGCTAGCATCCGCTGAAGTAGCAAAAGAAGCGGTTCTGACCGGTGAAATTAAAAGTATTAACCAAGAAAAACAACGTTTTTATTATCATCGATACATACTTATATATGAACTTACACTCCAAATCGAAACAAAATTAATAAAAGCAAAAAAAATAATCCCAATCAGAAATAATATTGAAATTGAAATTGATACCTTTTCGGTTGGCGAGGTAATAAGAATATATGGCAGCTGGGAAAGAAATCATTTTCTTTTTAACGAATACCAACTGGTACATATAGATAAAAAGTAAAAAGGTGACTAATTAGTCACCTTTTACTTTTTATCTAATCCTCTGATTTTTGAATAAAGTTTTGTGTATAATATTTTTGATATACTCCAACACCTAGATGAGTGAAATCATCATTCAATAATGACTCCCGGTGACCTTTACTATTTAACCAGCCTTCAGCCACTGCAGGGCCATCTGTGTAATTAGCAGCGATATTCTCGCCAGCAGACTTATAGGCAACACTTGCAGCCTCAAGTCTATCGGAAAGACTGCCAAACTTCTTAGAGGTATGGGAGAAGTCATCGTTGTCTGACATATCCTTACTATGACCATAGGCTACTGCTGAAGTCTCCTCATCCCATTTTAAACTTTTTACATTATGTCTTATCCGCATTACATTGGTAATATCAAGTATTTCTTTCTCTGTTCCTTCCTCAATGACTCTCCACATCTCTTCACTAGGCTCAAGCGCTTCAATTAATTCACCGCTATAGACTAGTTCATAAGGCCGCTGTTTAATTAAGGTTTCATCGTTCAAAAAGCGTACACTTGAAAGGCTGCCAGTAAATTGGTCTATATATAATTGGACGTAAATATCTCCCAATTTTATTAATGGTCGAATGTTCAAATCAGTATCATTTAGTTCAAAACGATATGAATTCCCCTCAAACTCAATATCTATATTTGTATCAACAGACTGCGTATTAAAAATTTCTTCAATTGGCTGTCCAATTTTAAAAGGCGAAACATCCAAATTATCGCCTATTGCATATACCGTTACCACTTTGTTATTCAGCACACCAACTTGTACATAACGGGAGTAGTCAGTTTTATAAATATACCATTGATAACCATATAAAGATTCATCGATTCTTTGTGGTTCACCTAGGATTCCTTTTATATAGGTGAGTTCTTGACCAATTAGTAAGCCCAAACCACTGTCTGGACGTTCACTAGAAGTTTTCTCCTGAATATCTTTTTCCTGATTTTGATATAATGATTTATTCATTTCTAACGAATGTTCATCAGTGATTAAAACTTCATTATCTCCATTTTCATTAATACTTACATAAAAACCAATTGTTACGAAAATAGACGCCAGGATGAGAATTCTGAAGAGAGTACGCAGTTGTATTCACCCTCTCTATTACATTTCATTCATAATATACTTTGTTTTAATAATTATATCACCATTATCATTGTAAGTAATAGAGAATATTAAACCTGTCAGAAAAATAAAATTTATATAAAAAACAGATACACCATTTAGATGTATCTGTTTTTTCTATTAGTGTTGTACCCCATTATAATTTTGCTCTGAGATTTCTGTAAGTGCTTCTTTCGCTTGATCATCAGTCAATTTTCTAATTGCAAAATCTCCCAGAGAAACAATACCAATTAATTTATCCCCTTCAACAACAGGCAGCCGGCGTATTTGGTGCTCAGCCATTAAATTCGCTGCTTCCCTGCTTGTAGCGTCTGCAGATATTGTTATAAGTTTACTACTCATAATATCTTCCACTTTTGTTGAACCTGGGTGTTTTTCAGCCACGCCTCTTACTACGATATCGCGGTCAGTAATCATACCAACAAGCTTATCCTGGTCAACAATGGGGATAGCTCCAACATTTAATTCTTTCATCTTGACTGCTACCTCAAAAACATTATCCAACAAAGTACAACACTCTACATCATCTGTCATAATATCACGTATCTTTTCCAATTCTACGCCCCCAGTTTTACATAGTTTTTCTTTAACATTTTCTTATGTTTACCAAAAAGGAAAGATATATTCGATGATGTTTACATTGCAAGTTTAAACATTTTCAACTATTATTAAATTGAATTAATTTGCTTAAGTTAGGCATTGTTTCTAGGAGGGACTATTTATGAAATTCGAAAATACTGGCTATGAAAAGATGAAAGCTGATTTAAACCGTTTAGATGATGTAATGCTTGAGTACGGTTTAGTTCGAGAAGGTCAGTGGGATTACGACCGTGTTACATATGACCGTAAGTTTGAGTTAAAAGAAGGAACATTTTACTTACGAGTTCAAGGCCATGCTGTAGAAGGAAATGTTGATTCTAATAAGGCAGTTATCGAGTTAATGACTCCATTGTTAGGAAAACATTATTATCCTCATGGAGTAGAATATGGTGAAGGGGAAAACTTCCCAACATCACTAGTAAATCAATGCAAGAAAATTCTTGAGGGTATAAAAACAGAAGTTGATAAATTTGCTTTATAAGCAAATTGACGCATGAATCTTCATGCGTCTTTTTTTATTTAAAAGAAATCATAAAAATATGGCTTAGTTATAGGAAATAATTCTTCTAATGCAGCAATTTCTGCTTCATGACCTTGGATGTAACCTAGTTCAAATAATTCAGCAGGTCGTTTGTAACCAAATAGTAACGCGGTCAATGAATTAATATCTAATCTTACACCTCTTTTAGGAGGTTGAACACAATTACTTCCTTGCTTTTCTTTATAGACTTTTACTTCACCATCACTAAGGAGATAGGTGCCATTGTTCCAAGGCGCATATTTATCTTCAAGGTGCAGGAATACCTTAATCGTTATTTTATTAAAAGGATATTTATTTAGGCATTGCTCAGCATCGACAACTCGTGCCATAAAATACGGAGAAACCTCCATCTTAACTTTTGGTTGATGCAAGATAAATGGTAAAAGCTCATGGTTTGAAGTTAGAATGCTGACGTTATCAACCATAGAGTCGTGCTGACAAATAAAATTCCACAATCCATACCTCGCCTCTCTATTTAATGCAACAAACTCTTCAACTTCCATTTTCCGGTCTTTTACTACAAATAAGAGATACCCTATCGCTTCATCATTTTTATTGTAATAAACTGCAATCTGACCCTCACCATAAATATAATTCTTCCACCACGATGTCTCACGAACAAGCATCCCCATATAATTATTACTATACTGAGCATAAACGGCTTCTATATCAGAATGATGGTTTTCTTTCGTAAACCGTTTAATGGAACCAGGTTGATTTTCTAAAAACATAAGATCCCTTTTCTCAATAAGCAGTTTCTTATTTTCAGTAAATACTTCCCAGCCAAATTTTCGGTAAAAGCCAATATCAAAGGGGTGTAAAAGTGAAACAATCTGCTCCTCTTGAACCATTCTTTCTAATGCTGTAATGATTAAATTTTTCACATACCCGTTTCTTCTATATTCAGGATATGTCGCTACCCCTGCGATTCCACCCATTTTCCATGGTTTATCCTTCATATTAATATGGTAAGGAATTATATGAAGCTTAGCTGCAAGACTATTATCCTCCCAGGCTCCTATTACGGTATGTTGTTTTAACATTTCAAGTCTTTGTGCTACGCTGTCCTCTGGTACTTTGTATTGAAAAGCATACATTGATAGCTTAAGTGATCTAAATAATCCTTTTCCTTTAATTCTCCGATTTCCAAGTCCATCACTCCCTTTATTAAAATATTTCTCTTAATAACCAGAAATTCCTTTTAATAATAGAAAAAAGTGCCATTGCAGGCACTTTTATATTCCTAATATTGCTTTTATCGTCGAGGTTGTTTCTCCTCCGGTGTAAAAAATATAAAGTAATAAGTATACCGCAACACCTGTGATAGCTGTAAAAAACCAAATGACACTTGTAATCGGACCAAGCTTTCGGTGTTTGGTAAGGTTATTTTTATAACCTGTATAAAGTGTCACAATTCCAAAAACTGCTCCGGTAGTTGCTAAAAAGATATGAAAAATCAAAAAAATCGTGTAATAGATTTTTAGATTATCCGGACCGCCAAAGGCTGTATTTCCGATAAAAATCGTTCTTGATGCATAGATGATAAAGAAAATAAGTGCAAATATTGCAGCTGTAAACATGGTCTTTTTATGTGCTTCTATTTTCCTTTGTTTAATTTGCCACCAGCCAATTGCTACCGTAATAGCACTTAAAACGATAAAGCTGGTACTAATCGTTGGTAATATTGGTAGAGAATCCATGGAATTAGCCTCACTTTTTTTTATTTTCTACAATAATTTTAATTTAGTTATCCCTTTTTTTCAATAAAAAGAAAATCTCCCAGTCAATTGGGAGATTTATTCGATAAGCGAAGGCTTTAGAGTCGGCTGATTCAGCTCATTTTCAGAGTCAGCATTATCCTTTCTGTACCATTCAAAGAATACATGTCCTAAGATAACACCATAAACAATTTCTTGAATAATCTTCATTAAAACTCCACCAAGCTGTTGATCATGTAATAATGACATTGAACTAAATAACTCTGGACCACTAATGCTCAAACCTGCAAATGTTGCTGGTCCCACACAGAGACTCATTACCTGTGCCCATACTTCGGGATCAGAATAGGTTGCATAGATGGATCCTGGTGCAAAAATGATTAAAGCACATGCTGGAGTAATTAAGATACCATCCGCAAAGATATAACCAACCTTTTTTAAACCGCTTAATCTTTGTTGTTCTGGAACAGGGTTAATTAGCGGCCACCACATGAATATCGCAACGATAAAAAGAAGAACTGAGTAGCCAGCATGGAACCAGAAGTTTTGCATAACACGGTCAAAAATCATTGGTATATGATAAAAAGAAAACAATCCATTAAAAATGATTAATGCTATTAGTGGTTTTGTGAAAAACCGAAACAAAGAATTAATCAGCCTAACTTTGAAAAGCTTTCTCCATATCCAAACCGGAATACCAAAAATAAATATTGGCGGTATGACCAGCACTAAAACTGCCATTGAAATCATATGGACGTAAAACATTAAATGAGCCATTAAATCTAATGGAGATCCTTTAATAGCATAGATTAGTGAAATCGAGAGCAAAAACAACCCAGCTTGTTTCTTTGTTAGTGGTTCACTATCAACAAACTTGCTGCGGAATTTAATTGTAATTAAAAAGTATACTGCAGTTATTGCAAGCAGACTTAATAGAAAGTACGGGCTCCAAAGTGCTTTAAAGCCAAAAATATCTAATGTAAGCACCGCATATCACCTCTAAATAGTAATGAAATCATAATTTTATTATATACGTTATTAAACCAAGGACGCAAAGAAATGAAACAAGTTCCTATAAAAAGAAAATCGGCATACGCCGATTTTCTCTACTGTTTACCACCAAATAATTGTTGAGAAAGCTAACACTGTCACTAAGCCAACTAGCAATCCTGAATAAAGAAACAATGATGGTGCCTCATGTCCTTTATGACTCATATGCATGAAATAATAAAGCTGAAAAATAACTTGAACAATCGCTAGTAAAAGAATAAACGGCACGATAAACCAAGCTGAAAATCCTTTAGCAGCTACTACTGCAAAAGCAATTAACGTTAAGAAAATCATCAAAGCAAATGATACAACTTGATGTCTCATTTCTTCAGCGCTTTTTTTGCGACGATATTCAATGTCAACTCTTGGGTTCCCTGAATTTAATTGTGAATTTGCCATCAGTTTATCCCACCATTCCCATTAAATAAACTACTGTGAAGATGAATACCCAAACTACGTCAATGAAATGCCAATATAGGCTGGCTACGTAAAATTTAGGAGCATTATATAGATCCAAGCCACGTTTAGCATTACGAACAATTAACGTAGTGATCCATAAAAGACCGAATGCAACGTGCCCCCCATGGAAACCAACTAATGTGTAAAATGCAGAACCAAATGCACTACTTGTAAATGTATGATGATACTCATGAACATAATGAGTAAATTCATAGATCTCTAATCCAAGGAATCCAAGTCCTAATAATAGGGTTAGGATTAACCAAAGATTCATTTTTTTAGCATTAAAGTTTTTCATGTGATACATCGCATAAACACTTGTTAAAGAGCTCGTTAATAACAGCATTGTCGCAACAAATGTCAATGGCAAGTCATATAAATCTTTTGCTAATGTATGTGTTGTATCAGGCACTTTATCCTTTAAAGCAAGATAGGTAGCGAAGAGAGAGGCGAATAGCACAGTCTCTCCACCAAGGAAGAACCAAAAACCTAAAAATTTATTTTTTGCTTCAAGGGTTGATTTTTCGGGCTCAGCAGGCCATGTTTCATACGTTAATTTATCTTCTGCGTGCATTATGCCTTAACCCCCTTGTCCTCGTCATCAATCAATTCTTCTTTATGAATATGGAAACCATGGTCATCCTTCACAGAACGTAAGAACATAGCTCCAAAGGTGATCAATAAACCAATAATAAGAACTGGTACTGACCATGCTTTATCATCCATGTTAAACAATGCACCAAACGCTGCAACGAATAAACCGAAAGCAATTACAAATGGCAGGATTGATGAATTAGGCATATGAATATCACCTAACGGCTCTGCAGGAGTCATTCCTTTTTTGCCTTCCATCTTTTCTAACCAGTAAGCGTCTAAACCACGAACTAGTGGAAGCTGTTTAAAGTTATAGAATGGAGGCGGTGATGGTATTGCCCACTCAAGTGTTCTTCCGTCTCCCCATGGATCATTGCCAACGCGTACATTTTTCACTGATGTCATGATGATATTGTATAAAAGAACAAGCACACCTAATGACATAAATACTGCACCTAGTGAACTAATTAAGTTTGAAAGTTCAAATCCTTGGCCCGGCAGGTATGTGAATACACGGCGCGGCATTCCCCATAGACCTAGGAAGTGCTGAATAAAGAATGTCATATGGAAACCTATGAAAAACAGCCAGAAAGTAATCTTTCCTAAGGTTTCATTTAACATCGTTCCAAACATTTTTGGCCAATATAGGTGGGTACCAGCAAAGATTGCAAAGACAACACCGCCAACAATAACATAGTGGAAATGTGCCACAACGAAATAAGTATCGTGGTACTGATAGTCCGCTGCTGCTGCTGCTAACATTACTCCGGTTACCCCACCGGCAAGAAACGAAGGAATAAATGCCAAGGCCCAATGCATTGGAGTTGTAAATTTAACACTACCTCCCCAAATGGTTAAAAGCCAGTTGAAAATTTTAATACCAGTTGGAACACCAATAGCCATTGTAGCAACAGCGAAAATCGCATTTGCAACAGGTCCTAAACCTGTTGTAAACATATGATGTGCCCAAACCATGAATCCTAAGAAGCCAATTAATACAGTAGCAAAAACCATTGATGAATATCCAAATAAACGTTTTCTTGAAAATATTGGGAATATTTCCGAAAAAATCCCGAAAGCTGGAAGTACCAAAATGTAAACTTCTGGGTGTCCAAAAATCCAGAATAGATGCTCCCAGATAACAGTGTTACCACCCATTGTAGTAACAAAGAAATTCGATCCAAACATACGGTCAAACATCATTAATACTAAACCAACAGTTAATGGTGGAAATGCAAATAAGATAAGTGCTGAAGTGACAAAAGTTGTCCATGTAAACAACGGCATTCTCATATAAGTCATTCCAGGTGCACGCATGTTAATAATCGTTACTAGGAAATTAATACCGCCTATTAATGTACCTATACCAGATATCTGTAATCCTAATACGTAGAAATCAACACCGTGACCTTTAGAGGCCATTGCCAATGAAGCGTATGATGTCCATCCTGCGTCAGGTGCTCCGTCAAAAAACCATGAAAGGTTTAAAAATACTCCTCCGAAGAAGAATAACCAAAATCCTAATGCATTAACAAACGGAAATGCAACATCACGGGCACCAATTTGTAGAGGCATTACCGCATTCATAAAAGCAAAAACAAGCGGCATTGCTGCAAGGAATATCATCGTTGTTCCATGCATGGTTATAATTTCATTAAATAGTCCTGCACTAACAAAATCATTGTTAGGTACTGCTAGCTGGATGCGGATAAATACTGCCTCTATTCCGCCTACTACAAAGAAGAATCCACCTGCAATAAGATATAGGATTGCGATCTTTTTATGGTCAACAGTCGTTAAAAAGTCCCATAAAGTCGCGCCAAATCCTTTTTTTTGTGCGTAGGTACTCACGCTTTTTACCTCCCTTTCTTCCAATTCCTCTATTATTCCTGAACTTTTAATCCCATTAAATATTCTGTTACATCATTAATTTGCTCTTCTGTTAGATCATAACTACCTGTCATCAAGTTGCCTGGCTTGTATTTTTCAGGATCTGTAAGCCATTTTTTCAGGTCTTCTTCACTGTGATCCAATACGCCTGCTATACGAGAACGTTCGCCAAAGTTTGTTAAATTTGGAGCACGTCTTGCTTCCGGTGGTGTACCATTTGCAGGTGTAACAGCATGACAGCCTATACAACTTTTATTAAAGACTTCTTGACCACGTTGAGCACTTTCAGTTTCTGCTAATTTTGGTTCTTCAACATCTTTCATGTCTGCAACCCAGTTATCAAAGTCATCACGGCTCATGGTTTTAACTTTAAAATCCATTAACGCATGTGATGGTCCACAAAGCTCTGCACACTTGCCATAAAATAAATCCCCTGCTTCTTTAGCCTTAGCGCTATCAAACTCTAACCAAAATTTATTAACATTCTCAGTATTCGTATCAAGCTTTCCACCTACCGCTGGTACCCAGAAAGAGTGTTTAACATCAGAAGATATTAAATTAAAATATACCTTCTCATCTGTTGGAACAACTAAATCTTGACCAGTAACAATTCCTTGACCAGGATATTCAAATTCCCACCAATATAAATTGGAACGGACATTGATGACAAGTGCATCTGAATCTTTTTTATCCATTGGTGAAACATCTGCTAATTTAAATGTAGCAGAAACCGTTGGAACTGCTAAAAGTAATAGTAATAAAATTGGTATAACTGTCCAAATAATTTCTAGTTTGTGACTTCCTTCTACTTGTTTTGGAATCTTTTCATCTTTCCGTCTGAACTTAAACATGACGATAAAGAAGATTACCATTACAACTACGATAACCCCTACCATAATCAATGTACTTAGTTTCATCAGATCATATTGAATGTCTGCAACTTCACCAGCTGGCCTTAAAGTCGATAGGAACGGTTCGCCACATCCTGAAAGGATAAGCGAAAGAATCGCAAATATCGAGATCAAACGCCATTTTGCAAGCCTTTTCATAGCTAAATCATACCCCTCTTTCGATAAATGATTTCTTTACTTATCTGTGATCAAACATGTATGTAGTATTGTTCCTTCTTAACGTTAAAAGAAACACGGAGACACAAGAAAGTATAACTGCCTCCGATATTTTAGTAATAACCTTAGGAATACTTATAATCCCCATTATTAAGAAAGAACATCCCAGCTAAACTAATGTAACAATGACCATTGCAACAAAAATAATTGTTAAATATTGCAATGAGTACACAAACATTAATTTTGCCCACTTAATATCATCTTTGATCTTATATCCATAAATCCCTAACACAAGCCAACCGATATTTAACACGGTTGCCAAAATTAGAAATGGGATTCCTAATGAAGTAAGTAATAAAGGTGTCGGCAGTAATGCGGCTACCCATATTAAGATGTGTTTCTTAGTTGTTTTAAATCCCTTTACTACTGGAAGCATTGGGATTCCCGCAGCTCTATATTCTTCTACACGCCTCATCGCTAATGCATAAAAATGTGGCGGCTGCCAAATAAACATAATAATGAACAGAGCCCATGCCATCATATCAAGATTTCCATCAATTGCAGCCCAGCCAATTAGTGGTGGTACAGCACCAGAAATACTACCTATGATTGTATTTGATACTAATTGACGCTTTGACCATAATGAGTACAGCACAACATAACTAAAAACTCCAAGCAGTCCAATCACTGTTGCAGTTACGGTAGTAAACAATAGAAAAATTGTTCCTAGAACAATTAAGAAAACACCCAATCCAAGCACCTTCGAAGGAACTATTTTCCCCGTAACCGTAGGTCTTGATTTTGTTCTTTCCATTAAAGGGTCAATGTCACGATCAATGAAATTATTTATGGAGCATGAACCCGCAATAATGAGGGAGGAACCAATAACGGTAAATAAAACTATATCTAGGTTACTTAGAAAACTTTGACCACTAAAATGTAGAGCCAGCCATATGCCAGTAAATGTTGTTATAAGATTTGAATTTACAATCCCAATCTTTATAAGTGCCATAAAATCTTTCCACATAGTGGATTTTGCCATATGAGAATTAAGACCCGTTGAGCCATTTTCTATCGTTGCTTCACCGTATGCCTTTGAATTTGGCATCTTTCCCCCTCCTAAATATGTTGTAATTATTATTATAATCCCGATAGATAACTTTACCAAATTATAATAGTTATTTAAAAGCTATTATTATTTTATAATATTGTTATTTAAGGAACACTTTCTCTGTATATTAAATCACACTTTAGTGTATTTTTGTGAATTTTTTTTGAATAATTTTTGTCTAAATTGTGTCCACCGGTATTTAATACCCATTATACTATATAATAGAATTTTTAGATAATAAAACACACTCTAAATTAAGTGAAATCCAAACATTTTCTTTGTGTTATAGACAACAAAAGCAAATATTATTGTTGTTATATATAAGACTAATTTAACCTTTCTTTTTATTTCTATCAGACCCTTATCTATTTAGCAATAGTTATCACTATAATAATAGTGATAACTTTAAGTTTTCTGCAATCTTAATTTCAATAAAAGTTATACAAAAATTTCAGTTATAATTCTGTTCTTTTTCCCATGTTTTCGTTATGATAAGGTAGTGCTTTTATCGCTTGATATTCCAAATCATTATACTTACAAAATATTGAACGAGATTTATTAGACTTTTATTTAAGAAGGTGATTGTTTGAGACGTTCTTTAAAGTGGTTAGCTGTGGCAACTACTATTGGGATGATATTAGTTTTACTTGGGGGCGCACTTGTTACAAAAACAGATTCCGGTATGGGGTGCGGAAGATCTTGGCCATTATGTAATGGGGAGTTCGTGCCAACGGAGATAACTGCTGAATTAGTTATCGAACTTGCTCACAGACTAGTATCTGGTTCGGTCGGTTTTATGGTACTCATATTATCCATTTGGACTTGGAAAGTAATCGGGCATATTAGGGAAACAAAATTCCTATCCTTTCTTTCTTTTTTCTTTTTACTATTGCAAGGATTAATAGGAGCAGCAGCTGTAATTTGGGAACAATCTGACTTTATTCTCGCATTGCACTTTGGTATATCACTCATTTCTTTCGCCGCTGTATTGTTGCTTACTTTATTAATCTTTGAAATCGATAAAAAGTTTGATGCAGATAAACTCATTATCGATAAAAGAATGAGTTTTCACATTATCTCTATTTCCTTTTATAGCTATTTTGTCATTTATACAGGTGCCCTAGTCCGACATACCAAATCAAGTTTGGTTTGCCGTGATTGGCCATTATGTATCAATGACAGCCCAGCCCTTCCAACTAACCTATTTGAATGGGTACAGATGGGACATCGTGCGGCGGCAGGTCTCATCTTTATTTGGATTGGATATGTTACTTATTTAGCAGTAAAAAAGTATCGTCAGCAAAAAGTTATCTATTGGGGTTGGATTAGTGCGTTTACTTTAGTATCCCTCCAGGTATTATCCGGAGCTCTTGTTATTTTTACCAGGTTAAATCTTTTCATTGCTTTAATGCATGCTTTATTTATTACCTGTTTATTTGGTGTCCTAAGCTATTTTCTCTTTTTACTTTCAAGATCACGAAAAAAACAATAAAAAAGTTGCCAGGTATTATACTTGGCAACTTTTTTTATGACTATTTATCCAATTCAAGTAGTAAATCTCCTGTTTGAATGGCTTCATCATTTTTTACATAAATTTCTTTTATTACTCCTGAAAAAGGAGCTTGAACGGTTGTTTCCATCTTCATAGCCTCAGTGATTATGAGATGGTCTCCTCGTTCCACCCGTTCCCCTTTTTCCACTAATACTTTGACAACAGTTCCAGGCATTGTGGCCGAAATATGTGTCTCATTTTTAGGATTGGCTTTTAATCTAGTTATTACTGCTGCTTTGATACTTTCATCTTTAATATTAACCTCACGCGGCTGACCATTTAGTTCAAAATAAACGACACGTGTACCATCCAACTGCGGCTGACCAATTGAGACAAGTTTAACAATAAGAGTTTTCCCTGTTTCAATCTCTACTTCAATTTCTTCCCCCAGCCTTAGACCGTAAAGGAAAGTAGGTGTATCTAGGAACGATATATTCCCATATAAGTCAACCGTATTCAAATACTCTTTATAAACTTTTGGATAGAGCGCATAGGAAATCAAATCAATTTCCGAAATGTTTCGTCCCAGCTCTTTAGATAACTCTTCCTTTAATTCAGAAAAATTCACTTCAGGCAGAAGCTCACCTGGACGAACCTCCAATGGTTTTTTCCCTTTTAATATTACGTTCTGCAGTTTTTCTGGGAATCCTTGATGCGGCTGACCGAGATACCCCTGGAATAATTCAACTACAGAATCCGGGAAGTCAATCGAGTCTCCATTTTTAAGGACTTCAGCTTCCGATAAATTATTTTGTACCATAAAGAGTGCCATATCCCCTACAACTTTAGAAGATGGCGTAACCTTTACAATATCCCCAAACATATGATTGACCCGGGTGTACATTTGCTTGACTTCATCCCACTGATCGCCAAGCCCCACACCCTTTGCTTGCTGTTGTAAATTACTGTATTGTCCGCCTGGCATCTCATGCTGGTACACCTCTGAATGTGGTGCAACCATTCCACTTTCAAAATCATAATAATATTTTCTAACATCCTCCCAATAATAGGAAAGCTGTTCAAGGGCATTAATATTTACATTTGGTTTCCTATCCTTACCTTCTAATGCGTAATAAAGAGAATTTGCACTTGGCTGTGAAGTTAGCCCAGCCATCGTACTTAAGGCTGTATCCACAATATCTACTCCACCGTCTATAGCACGAGCATAGGTGAAAATACCATTTCCGCTCGTATCATGAGTATGAAGATGGATTGGAATATCTATTGTTGCTTTTAATTCAGAAATAAGTCGATAGGCTGCTTCGGGTTTTAGCAAGCCTGCCATATCCTTTATCCCTAATATATGTGCCCCTTGATTCTCTAGTTCTTTTGCTAGTACTTTGTAATAGTTTAGATCATATTTTACTCTTGTTGGATCTAGAATATCGCCCGTATAACAAATGGCTGCTTCAGCGATTTTCCCACTATCCCTGACAGCCTCAATAGCGATTTCCATTCCTGGAACCCAGTTTAAGCTGTCAAAAACTCTGAATACGTCAATCCCTTCTTCCGCAGACTTTCTTACAAATTCTTTGATAAGATTGTCAGGGTAATTTTTATATCCCACTGCGTTGGAACCGCGGATTAACATTTGAAACAGAACATTTGGTATTTTTTCACGAAGAACATGCAATCTTTCCCATGGGTCTTCTTTTAAGAAGCGGTAAGCTACATCAAAAGTTGCTCCTCCCCACATCTCAAGTGAAAATAGGTTCGGTATAAGCTTTGCAGTCGGCTCAGCAATGTGCAAAATGTCCGTTGTTCTTACCCTTGTTGCCAATAACGACTGATGTGCATCTCTGAAGGTAGTATCCGTTAACAATACTTTATCTTGATTCTTTATCCACTGTACAAGACCTTCTGCACCATTTTGGTCTAGAATTTGTTTCGTTCCGTCCTGGTAAGGAAAATCATATTTTAATTTAGGCACTCGCGGTTTCGAAAACACGGGTCTTTTCTTTTTTTCAATACCCGGGAAACCATTGACCGTAACGTTTCCAATATACGATAGCATTTTGGTTCCACGGTCCTTACTAGCAGGAAATACGAATAACTCCGGAGTTGAATCGATAAATGAAGTATCATATTCCCCTCTTCTAAAATTCTCATGTCTTACAACATTCTCAAGAAAAGGGATATTGGTTTTTATTCCCCGAATTCTAAACTCTCTAAGATTCCGAACCATTTTAGAGGCTGCTTGTTCGAAGGTTAATGCCCATGTAGAAAGCTTCACAAGCAAAGAATCATAATAGGGTGTGATGACAGCACCTTGATAACCGTTTCCAGCATCAAGACGAACACCAAATCCTCCTCCAGAGCGATAAGCCATAATTTTTCCGGTATCAGGCATAAAATTATTAAGCGGGTCTTCTGTTGTAACACGTGACTGGATAGCAAAACCGTTAATCCGAATCTCTTCTTGTGGTGGAATCCCGACTATTGGACTGTGTAAATCCTGACCTTCAGCAACTAAGATTTGCGTATGTACAATATCAATTCCTGTTACCATTTCAGTTACCGTATGTTCAACCTGAATCCTTGGATTTACTTCAATGAAATAAAAGTCCTGACCAGAAACAAGAAATTCTACTGTCCCTGCATTTAGATAAGCTACATTCTTCATTAACTTAACTGCGGCTGCACAAATTTTCTCACGTAATGAATCGGATATTGATACACTTGGGGCTACTTCTACTACTTTTTGATGACGGCGCTGTACAGAACAATCCCGGTCATACAAATGGACAATGTTACCCTTTTTATCCCCAAATATTTGTACCTCAATATGTTTTGGTTTCTCAATTAATTTTTCCAGGTAAACTTCGTCACTTCCAAATGCTGCTTTGGCTTCTGATTTAGCACGGTCAAATGCTTCTTGCATTTCCTCTTGGTTCCTAACAATCCGCATACCACGTCCGCCACCGCCAAGGGCCGCTTTAATAATAATCGGATAACCATGATGGAAGGTAAATTCCTTAACTTCTTCGATGGTATCGACAGGACCATCACTGCCTGGAATTACGGGTATTCCAGCAAGTTCAGCTTGTTTCCTAGCTTTGACTTTATCACCGAACATATCTAGATGGCTTGATGTTGGTCCAATAAAAATAATTCCTTCATCCTCACAACGTCTTGCAAAGTGAATATTCTCTGATAAAAATCCATATCCTGGATGAATAGCATTTGCCCCGCTAAACTTAGCAATTTCAATGATTCCATCAATGTCTAGGTAGGCATCTATAGGTTTCTTTCCTTCACCAACTAAGTAGGCCTCATCTGCTTTATAACGATGATAGGCTCCAGTATCTTCCCTAGAATAAATTGCTACGGTTTTGATATTTAATTCAGTACAAGCCCTAAAAACCCGAATTGCAATTTCTCCTCTGTTCGCAACTAACACTTTATTAATTTGTCCTGTCAATTTTGGCACCCCTTATCTCATTTTGAATAAAAGCGCAGGGAACACTCTTCTCCCCGCGCTATGTTCTAAATTGATATACATTTCCATCTTGATGATTACTATTTTTTTCTTGGTGCTGTTGTTTATATTTATTTTCATATTTAACAAACATAGAAACATTTACTAGAATGCCAGAAGCAATTGCTAATTGCAGCAGTGAAGAACCGCCATAGCTTATAAACGGCAGAGGGACACCTGTAAGCGGTATAACACCTGAAACACCAGCTAGGTTGATGAACGATTGAATTCCAATCATACTTGAAATCCCTATTGCTAATAAACTTCCAAATGGATCTTTACACCGCAACCCAATATATATACCTCTTAAAACAATAAATGCCAGCGTAAGTACTACAAAGCTTACTCCCCAAATACCCAGTTCCTCCGCAATTACCGCCATTATGAAGTCAGTATGGGATTCTGGTAAATAGCCAAGTTTTTGCACACTTTTACCTAAACCTAAACCATTTATCCCTCCTGAACCAATTGCTATGTATGAATTCGCTAGGTGAAAACCTGCATCCAATTCATCCTCAAACGGATTACTTAAAACCGTAAATCGCTCTATTCGTTTCTCAGAAAATATTTCACCCTTTAAGGCAATAAGGAATGGAGAGGCTAAGATAAGCCCAAGTAAAATTAACTTTGCTATATTTTTAAAGTTCATTCCAGATGAAATAATAATTGTACCTGCGATTAAACCAATGATCATCGCTGTTCCAAAGTCAGGCTGCAAAGCAATTAAACCACAAACAATAACAAGATATGCTAAGGGAGGCAGAACTCCGTGATTAAATTTATTTATATATGCCTGCTTTTTTGCATACACTGCAGACAAGTAAATAATGACAAATATTTTTACAAACTCTGCTGGCTGCAGGCTTAATGGACCGATTTTAAACCAACTCTGGGCATTCCCAGCAACATGTCCAAAAATAAAAAGCCCCAAAAGCCCAAATACAGAAAGACCAACCATAGGTACTAGAAATTTTGTGCTTTTCATTATTTTATAAGGAAACAATGCAGTAAAAATAAATACCACAGCTGCCCCTAGTAAAAATAGTCTTTGCTTGGTGTAAAAATGGTCACTAGGAACTTCATACCTTTGGACGCTTGAGGCCATGCTGGCACTATAAACCATTACTAATCCAAATAAAGATAAAAGGATGATTGCGATAATTAGTGAATAATCATAGGATTTCAATATTTTTTTAAACATGTTATAACTTCCTCGTTTTTAAAATTGTCGTTATTGCTATTATAATAGAAAATGGAACGAATTAGTTGAGGAAAAGTTACATTACTCCAATCTTTTGAATAGGAATATTCTGAAAAAATAAAAGGTTAATAAAAAACTCAAACAACACATCACCATTGTTTGAGTTTTTTAGCTATTTTCTAAGGGATGCTTCATGAAGCGCAGATAATTCTCTTTCTAATTTATCTAAAATCGCTTTGCCATCCTTGACTTCAATTAAGCCTAATCTTACCGCAAATTCTATCTCTCTCGATAAACCAAACATTTGCGTATCCAATACCTCTTCATAAAGAGGGCATTGAGGCATCGTGAGATTTTCCATTTGCACCTTAATAAGCTTTAATATTTTTTCAGCGTCTGCCTGTAACAAGGCATAGGCTTTTTCCTGATGATTCACTATCATTTCAGACGCCAACATTGATCCCCCCATTTCAGAGCGATAACCCAACTTATCTATAAATTTTACCTTTTACCACAGAAAAATGCAAGAACAATAACCTAGAGGGGCATATAGTTCCTTCATATTCCTTATATGACATTCATTCTATTTCACGCTATACTTTAATAGAAATGAACTGGAGGAATGAAAGATGGAAAATATAATCGTACTATCCGGAAAGGTAAAATACACAATTACTCTCGATCCCACAGTTTGGATATTTGATGATCGAAAGGTGGATTTGACTACATACTTCTCTACATCCTTTGAAAATAAAAATGAACTTGAGGAGTACACTAAATCGGTATCAAAACATTGGGACAGAGAAATCATGGAGGGTGCTGTCTATCCGCCAACATTAAAAACGGAGAAGAAATATGAGAAGGAAAAGGTATTAACAGGTAGTTTCGGTATACCTATCCTGCCTTTTTTAAAAAATGCAGAACTTGTTGAAGATGCCTTCGCATTAACCATAAAAACTACAGCATCAGAACATGAGATATCTCTTGATAAGGCAAAGGATCTAATATTAGGTTTTTCAGATGGTGGTAAACCACTTTCAGAAGATGGACCTGTCCATGTTTATTTCGGTGATGGTTCCAACCTATTAGACCCGATAAAGAACGTAAGAGCGTTTATTATTAAATAGTAAACAACGGGTGCCAATTTGGTACCCGTTTTTTGCGATTATCATTCATATGTCTCTTCGGCTACAGCAAATCGGCTGCCAGCCTGGCTAATCCTGATCGTTCCCCTTTTAACAGCTTAACATGTCCGGAAATAACCTGGTCTTTAAAACGTTCCACGACATAGGTTAGACCATTATTGTAGGCGTCAAGATATGGATGGTCTATTTGTTCAGGATCACCCATTAAAACAATCTTGCTACCCTCACCCACACGCGTTAAGATTGTTTTCACTTCATGTTTTGTTAAATTTTGGGCTTCATCAATAATAATAAATTGCTTTGGCAGACTTCTTCCCCTGATATAGGTTAAAGCTTCTACCTCTATCGAACCCATTCCTGCAAGGATTGCATCCAATTCTCCTGGCTTTTTAGTATTAAAAAGGTATTCAAGATTATCAAATATCGGCTGCATCCATGGTCTAAGTTTTTCTTGTTTTTCACCGGGCAAATACCCTAGATCCTTACCTACCGGTACAATCGGTCTGGCTACTAATAGCTTTTTAAATTCTCTAAAGTCCTCTGTCTGCATTAGTCCAGATGCCAGCGCCAGCAAGGTTTTACCTGTCCCTGCTTTTCCGATTAGGGTAATAAGCGGGATATCCTTACGAAGCAGCAGCTCGATTGCCATCGTTTGCTGCACATTTCTAGGGTGAATTCCCCATACATGTTCTTGATTAATAGCAAGTTTCTTTACCTTTTTTCTTGTTTTATCGACCATCCCTAACGCTGACGCGGAACCTCCTAGTGCGTCTTTCATGATTAAGTATTGATTTGGATAAAATGAATACTTTCCAATTTCCGATAAAAGTAATTCCCCTTTTTCATAAAAGGAACCCAACAATTCTACAGATAAAAAAACTTCCAAAAAACCTGTGTAAATATGGTCAATTTCGACCACCCTGTCACTTAAAAAATCTTCAGCAGTTAATCCAATAGCGTCTGCCTTTACCCTGACTAATGTATCCTTACTTACAAGGATTACAGGCTTTCCATTTTCCTTTTGCTGTTCTTCTGTTGATAAATTTTTTGCAACTGCGAGAATTCGATTGTCATTTGTTTTTTCTACAAAAATTTCTTGTAATTCATGAAAAGCACGATGATTAAGTTCAATTCTAATTGTTCCACCATTTTCAAGAGGGATTTTTTCATGAAGCTTACCCGCTGCTCGCAATTCATCAATTAATCTTGATACATGACGGGCATTTCTCCCTATTTCATCCATGTACCTTTTCTTTGAGTCCACTTCTTCAAGGACAACTGCAGGAATGACTACTTCATTATCTTCGAATGAGAATATGGAATACGGGTCTTGTAATAAGACGTTTGTATCTAACACGTATATTTTACTCAAAGCGACGCCTCCACTTTTTCTAGTTGATTGGTTTGTTAATCCGTTCATTACAAACCTATTGCTAGATAGGACTTTGGTAAAATATATGTTTGTTCGAATAAAGATAGAAGGATTTCCGCACAATAAATGTAAGTTGAGTATAACGAAATTCCAGAGAACACAAGTGAATCGGTTATACAACTCTATCTGGAGGTGGATTTTATCATGAAGAAGCTTTTCATATTTACCACTTTAGTTTTGGTCCTAGCTGCTTGTAACAACAATAGCAACAATGCGCAAAATAATGAAAAGCAATCATTGGTTAACGTTAAAAACAGTTATATAGAAGATGTAGACCGGAAAACGGGTCAGGAGGTTTCCAAACGATTAGTTGACCTTGCCACTAGTATTCCAAATGTTCATGATGCAACCGCAGTTGTCATTGGCAGATATGCCATTGTTGGTATCGATGTAAATTCAAAGATTGAACGGTCTCAAGTGGGCTCAATAAAATATTCTGTTGCAGAAAGCTTGAAGGAAGACCCTTATGGTGCACGCGCAATCGTAGTGGCTGATGCAGATACAAATCAGCGTCTGAAAGAAATTGCCGCAGATATCGAAAAAGGAAGACCCCTACAAGGTATAATGGAAGAGCTTGCCGACGTGGCAGGCAGACTAATGCCTGAAATCCCTGGAGATATAATTGATCCTAATCCTAAAAATGCTCCAGAAGAACCAAAGAAAAAGCTGCAGGAGAACGAGAAGAAAAGTTTAGAGGATAAACAGCAAGAAGAATCCAAACATTATAAATAAAAGGTTATAAATAGAAAAGCTTAGTCATCGACTAAGCTTTTTTCATTGCTTCCATTACCTGGGTATCTAACCGGGCAGCAGCGTTTTTATCATATGTTTTGTCATACTGTGGCTCTGTAACAATTTTGGAACCATAAAACATGACATCCCTAACCTCATGAATCTGAATTTCAATCAACGCAAGCTTTAAAGGAACGTCCTGAAGCCGTTCTTCTTTCAATGATGCTTCACCTTGTATGGAATATGTAGATTCATTAGCAATTAAATTGATAACCACTTTATTATTTTGTGTGATATTTTGAATAATTCTAGATTTATTATCTACTGCAAAATAAATGGTTTCTTCATCTTTTGCTAAAATCCAAGATATCGCGTTAACATTTGGACCACCTGTTTCATAATCTACCGTTGCTAATGTTACAAACCTTTCTTTCTGCAGCTCATCATATAATGGCTTAATGAGTCTTGGTTCTACTTGATTCGGCATACTTACAACCCCTTCATTCAATTCCTTACATCCTTATATCAAAAAGACAGACATTCTCATAGTACTATTATCTGTTTTTTTCAGCAACTTAATCACAATTGATTTACTTGATATCATCTTTGCATGATATACTATAGTATAAGAAAAGCAAGACTAGAATGGACTCGTGAGGTGCTTTATGAGAGTAAAATGCGTAATCTGCGACAAAATTGAATCGATTGAAGATGAATCATTTGTAGCTAAACGTCTTCGAAATCGTCCTATCCATACATATATGTGTCAAGACTGTAGTAGTAGAATCTCTGATAAAACAAAAGCAAGAATTGATACAGGTAACTTTAGATTTTATCGAGCACAGTCTGAGAAGGATGATTGGTAAAAAACATGCCAATTCCGTTGTGGAATTGGCATGTTTTTTTTATTCATTTTCAAACGGGAAGTTGCAATATTTATCAGGCTCTTGGTTAATTTGCTTAAGCATTACTTCGATAAGTTCACGAGGAAATCTCGCCTTCTTCGATTCACCCTCATGAATATAAGTGACATAATACATCACATCATCAGTTGTCACTTCAACGTTTGATAAATGTTGTTCATTCTTAATAATTTCATCAAAAAGGTCTAACGTTTCTCTTGCTGCAGTATCCTCAGGACGAGCGTCGCATACAACCTTTATCGAAAGCCAATTATAGAGTGCATCCTGTACCGATCTCATGTTTAATCCCCCGTTACTTTGCCTCAACCTGCTGTTTTTTCGACTGATGTAAGCGAATTTTGTAAATGATTAAAATCAAAGCTGCTACAACAAGCCCTTCTGTTATTGGTAAAAAGATTCCAAGTGCAGTAAGAATCGTACACCCTGCAGCTAAAAATATATAAATCAATATTGATTTTATTAACGGCAGCTTCTGCTTCTGTGCAAAGCCAAGTTTATAAACCAAAATTGAGAGAGCTACAATTGTAAAATAAAGCAGCCACATTCCCAATTTTGGTTGTTCAGTTACTTTATAGAGGGCTGAAAAAAAAGAAAGCCGGTCCGCTACATTCACGCCTATTACCTCCCCCGAAGAGAAATTAACTTAATTCTGCGACCTTTTTCTTTTTGGCCATTCTTTCACGTTCATTTTTATCTAGAATCTTTTTACGTAAACGGATTGACTCTGGTGTAACTTCACAGTATTCATCCTCGTTTAGGTATTCTAATGACTCTTCAAGTGTCATTAGTCTTGGTTTCTTAATAACCGATGTTTGATCCTTGTTTGCAGAACGAATATTTGTTGCTTGTTTCACTTTTGTGATATTAACAGTAATATCATTTTCACGCGTGTGTTCGCCAACAATCATACCTTCATATATTTCAGTACCAGGTTCAACGAAAATTGTTCCACGGTCCTCAACATTCATAATACCATAAGTAGAAGCTTTTCCTGATTCCATTGATACTAGCACACCTTGACGTCTTCCTCCCACTTGACCTTGAAGCATTGGCTGATAGCTGTCAAATGTGTGATTTATTATTCCATAACCACGTGTCATTGTTAAGAATTCTGTCGTGTAGCCAATAAGTCCACGTGCTGGAACATTAAAGATTAAGCGGACTTGACCTGATCCGTTATTAATCATATCAATCATTTCGCCTTTACGGGCACCAATTGATTCCATTACAGAACCTGTATGCTCTTCTGGTACATCAATTTGTACTCTTTCAATCGGCTCACTACGAACACCATCAATTAATTTTACAATAACTTCAGGCTTAGAGACTTGAAGCTCATAGCCTTCACGACGCATGTTTTCGATTAAAATCGATAAATGAAGCTCACCACGACCAGAAACAATCCAAGCATCCGGAGAATCTGTATTTTCAACACGTAAGCTTACATCTGTTTGCAGCTGAGCGAGTAGTCTTTCTTCAATCTTTCTAGAAGTTAAGTACTTACCTTCTCTACCTGCAAATGGGCTGTTATTAACAACAAAAGTCATCTGTAATGTTGGTTCATCAATTCTAAGAATTGGTAATGCTTCTTGATGCTCAACCGGACAAACGGTTTCGCCCACGTTAATATCTTCCATACCTGAAACAGCAATTAAGTCTCCCGCTACTGCTTCTTGAATTTCCTGACGTTTTAGTCCAAAGAAACCAAAGATTTTCGTTACACGGAATTGTTTAACAGAACCATCTATTTTCATTAATGAAACCTGCTGTCCCACATGCATGGTGCCGCGGAAAACGCGCCCAATTCCAATTCTTCCAACATAGTCATTATAGTCAAGAAGAGCAACTTGGAATTGTAATGGCTCATCACGATTGTCAATTGGTGCTGGTATGTTTTCCACAATGGAATCATACAAACATTGCATGTTTTCATCTTGCTTTTCATGATCCAGGCTGGCAGTTCCGTTTATTGCAGATGCAAAAATGAACGGGAACTCAAGTTGATCTTCATTAGCACCTAATTCAATAAATAAATCAATGACCTCATCAATTACTTCCAAAGGACGAGCAAAGTCACGGTCAATTTTATTAACGACAACAATTGGAGTCAAATTTTGTTCTAACGCCTTTTTTAATACGAAGCGTGTTTGTGGCATTGTTCCTTCATAGGCATCCACGACTAGTAAAACACCATCAACCATTTTCATGATACGTTCAACCTCGCCGCCAAAATCGGCATGTCCAGGAGTATCTAAAATATTGATTCGTTTATCCTTATATTGAATCGCTGTGTTTTTAGCGAGAATCGTAATTCCACGTTCCCTTTCAATATCGTTGGAATCCATCGCACGTTCCTCAACGTGCTCATTTGTACGAAATGTTCCTGACTGCTTTAATAATTGGTCAACCAAAGTCGTTTTCCCGTGGTCAACGTGTGCGATAATTGCTATATTGCGGATATCTTCTCTTAATTTCAAGTGCTTCACTCCTACTTCTATTTAAAAAAATTTTAAGCTATTTATAGTTTCCCATTAACAACTAAAGTATTATACCACATTAATGGTGGAAAACTAAAAGCATTTTCTGTAGAATATAGCTATATTATTTATCACAAGGAATATTTCTTTATTTGGCTGTCTTAAACTGGGCTGTTGATTTGTGCTCCAGGCGGTTCAGGAAACCTCCTCGACGCTAAGAGATAAGCGGGGTCTCCCCTGTCCTGTCCTCCTGCAGGACATTGATTTCCTTCCTCGAATCTGCCCACGCACGAAGAAAATGCGATAGCATTTTCGAGGAGTCTCGCGCCTTCCGCACAAATCAACAGGATTCTAAAATCAACATTCACCTATAATACAGCCATTTATTTAGATGACGAAGGGGACTAGCTAAAAATGAAGCAAATTAAATGGATTTTTGTATTTTACGCTATACTTGCAACCGTAAGTATTATGGGAATTGGTGTGGCAATTGGTGAAAAAAGTATTTTAGGTATTATTGGCAGTATCATGGCATTAGTACTTGTCATGGGCTTCGGTTTTAAAACAAAAGCTAAATTTAGAGCTAATGGAGAATTATAGGAAAATGGTAAAAAGAAGCCTAAATAGGCTTCTTTTTACCATTTTCCTTCTTTTAAATAATCATTTATGATGGTTGGGTGTAACCCTGGTTTTGCGACGAGCAGTGAATCTTTTGAAAGGAAATCAAGCTTTTTCCCTCTAAGATTGGTTACATGGCCACCTAATTCTTCAATAATAACAGCACCTGCAGCCACATCCCAAGGGGAAAGTCTCATCGAAATATAGGCATCCACTCTTCCTGTTGCCACAAACACCATTTCAAGTGCAGCAGTACCATATGATCTTGTACCTCTTGCCTCTTTAACCAGTGGTATTAGCAGGTTATGGTCAATACGATGGTTTTCCATTACCCAACTTGCATTTAATGCTATGATTGATTCTTTGACTGTCACTTTATTTAATGGAGGCAGCTGGGTTTCATTCATAAAGGCTCCTTTACCACTAATAGCATGATATAATTCACCGTGAGCAACATCATAAATAATCCCAATTTTACCAATACCATTTTCATATACACCTAAGGATATGGCAAAATTTCGCTGTTGATGAATAAAGTTCATTGTCCCATCAATCGGGTCAATAATCCATACAACTCCATCAAGATTACTTACTTCATCCCCAAAACCTTCTTCACCGAATATTCTATGGTTCACGAAAGTCTTTCTGATTTTATTAATAAAAAATTGTTCAATTTCCTTATCTATATTGGTTACTAAATCATTGGGATTTGATTTGGTTTGGATATTTAACGTCTTAGAAAAAGAATCCCTAATTTTATCCCCAGCTTCCATTACCCATTGCTTAGCTTGAAGATCAATGTATTCCCAGTCCATATTTCCCCTCCCATAATATGTATTATCCTTAGCTTAATCAAAATTAGGTAAGCCTTCAACTTTTAACAATCCTAAACTAACAGGGCAAAACAATAAACGAACTCTCTACTTCCCTACTCAGAGTTCGTTTTATAATTTTAATATAAATTTCTTTATTTTCATTCTAAATTGTATCCCCTTTGAAAACAAATTATCAAAGAGCTTTTAGTTTTAATAACTCCAGGCGGATTTTCTCCAACTTTTGTTTGCATTCCTTCATCTTTTTTTCGTTTTTTTCTTCAAGAGCTTCAAATAATGTTGCCAACTCATAATCCATTTCTAATCGTAAATATGCCATTCTTTCCTTCTCGCCAACTTTTTTTAGTGAAGTATTCATTAATTGTTTCATTTTAGCTTTCTCCTTTCAATCGTTTTTTAATTTTTCAGACTATTTTTAGTAATATAATATGAGCCACCATGCAAGGTTGCAACAAATATGTGCGTTAACCTATATAAGCAGTTCGTTTCAAGAATTTTCGCCAGTATGCTACAATGAATGACAAATGTCTGCATATGGAGGTTCATCATGGACTTTAAAAACTTTACTAATGAAGATTTCGATGTTTTTCAAATAGATGGATTAGAGGCAAGAATGGATGCACTTAAAGAGAGAATCCGCCCTAAATTAGAAAGTCTAGGACAGTATTTTGCACCTGCGTTAACAACTTTGACTGGGGATGAACTATTTGTTCATGTTGCCAAACATGCTAGGAGAACGATTAATCCGCCAAAAGATACATGGGTTGCATTTGCAAATAATCCACGTGGATACAAAATGCTTCCACATTTTCAAATCGGACTGTGGAATACTCATGTATTTATTTGGTTTGCTGTTATTTATGAAGCACCCCAAAAACAAGATTTTGCGAAAAGATTTACCAAAAAAATTAATAAAATTTATAAGGAAACACCAAAAGACTTTGTTTGGTCATTAGATCATACAAAAGCAGAATCGGTGCCACATGGAAATCTTTCAAAAGAAGATTTACGGGGCATGTTTGAAAGGCTGGAACAAGTGAAAAAAGCAGAAATATTATGTGGATATGAAATTAAACGTGATGACGTTCTTAAATTAAGCGAAGAAGACTTCCTACAGCGAATTGACTATGTTTTTAATAAAGTTGCACCTTTATATAAAATTGCTCTTAATATCAAATAAAAGACGAATAAATCAATAAACTTTGTACGGGCTCTCATCTCTCTTATGAGTGACCACTGCTGCTCTTTTTATAACGTTTCGGGCTCTCATCCTATAAGAGCTCTAAATGAAAAAACTCTGAACCTAGTTCAGAGTTTTTTTCTCATTATTTCATTTTAATCCTATCACCAAAAGAGGCATCTTTTGCTTTTTTTATTGCCCGATAGGAAGAATAACCACTCATTTCTTCAAATTCACCACAAAGTGTTTTTTCTTCTGCTTTACTCGGTACGATTTCTTTAAACCTCCGGTAAATATTCATGAGTTCTTCACGGTCAATTCCTTTTTCATATGCTCGTTCAACAGCTTCGTAGAACTTAATTACATCAACAATTTCATCTGTTGTCCAATGGTAATCAATTGGGTATTGGTATTCCAAGTTGTTTTCACCTGCTTACTTTATTTACATATATGTATAATACCCTTATTTTGCCCATTTTCCACGAATTTGCTCAGCATCAGAAATCATTCGATTAAATAATTCTTCAACGGTTGGTATATCCTTTATGAGTCCCATCACTTGCCCTGCCCATGCAAAACCCTCATCTTCAACACCATCATGTATATATCGTTTGTTTGCCTGTCCGCTAATATAATTCTTCAATTGATCATAACCGCCGTTTTCTTTTTCAATATCTAAAATTTTATCGGTCCAACTATTTGAAATAACACGTGCTGGTGCCCCTATTGTGCGTTTAATTATCACTGTATTAGCTTCTGAGCCCTCAACTAGTCTTTTTTTGTAAAGATCATTTGCATGTACACATTCCTTAGTAGCAATAAATCTCGTCCCCATTTCAATTCCTTCTGCTCCTAAACTGAGAGCTGCCATTAGTCCTCTGCCATCTCCAATACCACCTGATGCAATTACAGGGATAGAAACTGCATCAACCACTTGAGGGATTAATACCATCGTTCCAATATCATCCCGTCCAAGATGGCCGCCACCTTCCTGCCCCACTACCATTACTGCATCTGCGCCTAATTCTTCAGCCTTTTCAGCCTGCCTCCTAGCCGCTACAAGAACTAATTTTTTTATCGTTGTTCCTTTTAACTGTTCAAATATCGGTGCAGGATTTCCACCTGTCATAGAAATAACTGGTACGTCTTCATCAATGGCTACTTGAAGCATATCTTCAAAGGGGCGATTATGCTGTCCAATTGCGTAATTTACTCCGAATGGTTTATTAGTAAGCTCCTTAACTTTTCTAATTTCCTCCCGAAGTTGAGCCGGATTATCTAGTGACATTGCAGTAATTTGACCAAGTCCACCTGCATTGGAAACAGCTGCAGCAAGTTCAGAATAGGCTAGATGAGCTAAACCTCCTTGTATAATGGGATATTGGATATTAAGTATTTCAGTAACTCGCGTTTGCCAATTCAATGAAACCCCTCCTAATTAATGTTACCATCATATTTCGCTCTTAAAGGTTAATTTTCCTGTTTAATTGAGAAACTAACTTAACACTATAAAAAGTGGTTTAACATTTACACAAATTTCTATGCAAGCACTGGTATTAGTGCTATAATTCATTTGTTTTGTATTTATCTAAAAGCAATTTTTATATAAAGAGGTGTGGAAATAAATTGTCTCAAAACCAAACACCGTTATTTAGCGGTTTATTAGAACATGCAAAAAAGAATCCTGTCCAATTTCATATCCCTGGTCATAAAAAAGGTGTTGGAATCGATCCTGATTTTAGAAATTTCATTGGTGATAATGCCTTATCGATTGACCTCATAAATATCGGTCCACTCGACGACCTTCATCAGCCAAAAGGTATAATTAAGCAAGCACAGGATTTGGCAGCTGAAGCATTTGGTGCAGATAGAACCTTTTTTTCAGTCCAAGGTACGAGCGGTGCGATTATTGCTATGATCATGGCTGTTTGTGGACCTGAGGATAAAATCATTGTACCGAGGAACGTTCATAAATCAATCATGTCTGCAATAGTCTTTTCCGGCGCAATCCCTGTTTTTATTCATCCGGAAATTGATGAGGATCTAGGTATATCTCATGGAATCACAACTGATTCCGTTGAAAAAGCACTAAATCAACATCCAGATGCAAAAGCTATCCTTGTGATTAACCCGACATATTTTGGAATTTCGGCAGATTTAAAAAGAATAGTTGAAATTGCACACTCACATAATGTTCCAGTCCTTGTGGATGAAGCACATGGGGTTCATATTCATTTTCACGATGATTTGCCTCTATCTGCCATGCAGGCCGGTGCTGATATGGCTGCAACGAGCGTCCATAAACTCGGTGGATCAATGACACAAAGCTCTATATTAAACGTAAAAGAAGGCCTTGTTTCGGCAAAGCACGTTCAAGCAATTCTAAGTATGCTAACTACGACTTCAACTTCCTATTTATTACTTGCGTCCCTTGACGTTGCTAGAAAACAATTAGCAACTAAAGGAAAAGAATTAATTGATAATACAATTAATCTTGCACAATCAATTAGAAAAAGAATTAATGAAATAGATCATCTACATTGTGTTGGGGAAGAAATATTAGGTTCAAAAGCAACTTTTGATTATGATCCAACCAAATTAATTATCTCTGTAAAAGAATTAGGATTAACTGGTTATGAGGTCGAAAAGTGGTTACGTGAGAAACACAATATTGAAGTAGAAATGTCTGACCTTTATAACATTCTTTGTATCATTACAATTGGCGATACAGATTTAGAAGGCGAAATTTTGGTAAATGCGTTAAAAGACCTTGCCCAGGAACGAGAACACCTAGAGGAAAAGTTTGAACCTATCCAAGTCCTTCTTCCTGATATTCCTATTCTTGCATTAACTCCAAGAGATGCTTTTTATGCAGATACGGAAGTTATTCCATTTGAACAGTCAGAAGGAAGAATTATTGCAGAATTTATTATGGTTTACCCTCCAGGAATTCCAATTTTCATTCCCGGTGAAATCATCACAAAAGAAAACCTGCACTATGTTCGAGAAAACCTCGAAGCTGGTTTGCCTGTTCAAGGGCCAGAGGACGATGAAATCAAAACCATCCGTGTAATTAAAGAATATAAGGCTATAAAATAAAAATACAGGATTCCATTGAGGAATCCTGTTTCTATTTTAAGTAAGATATTTTTTATCGTTCTTCTTCTGAATGATGACCGTCGCAACAATTACATCTTGAATAGAGAACTGTTACTTTTTCATCTTCGAAATGATCAATTGTTGAGTCGCAAGCCTGGCATACGATTGTACCCATTATTTTCAATCCCCTTTTCATTTTGAAATGTTCATTACATTGAAAACGTTTTATTATCGTTAATTCAATAATAATATAACACATTGGAAATATCAAGCCCAAATTGTATGTCACATTTAATTATTTTCAAACAAAAAAGACCTATAAATAGGTCTTTTTCTTTCAAATTATTCATATTGGGTAACAAATGGGATTTGCGGGAGGGTATCACTGAAGAATTCAGCCAAATCTGCAGCTTGTTGTTTATCTGGAATCCGGAAAACATTTTGAAGGTATTCAATATCTTCAATTTCCTTAGGGTCGAGGAGAGTAGAACGGCCTGTTTGCATGCAGACAACTAGGGGTTTTCCAAAAAACATGTTTGTGTAAATAATCCCAAAATCATAACGAGTATGTTCAGTGGTAAATCCAATAAACCTAACTTTTACATTTTCATGTTCATCATAGAGCTTGTCAAATAATTCCATAAGTATCCTCCTCTTTATAATAATATTTAGAATATTATTATAATTTATTTTTTCATATAAAACAAATGACATTTATGTGTCTTAATGTTGTCACCATGGTTTTTACAATGCTAGAATAAAGAAGATATCAATGATCAAATGGGACATAGGGGGGATGAAGATGGCTGAAAACGCATTTATTAAACTTGTGCCTTCATCAAGAAAGCAAACAATTTCTGTAGAAGAAGTAAAGGAACTCTTAAATTATTATAAAGATATTACTGGTAAAACAGGAAATCAAGTTGATTGGGAATATGGTGACTCTGCTTTTCCTTACGTAATTAAAGAAAAAGATCAAGGAAAAGGAAAATGGTTTTATTTACATTCTACTAATGAACGCTATTACGCAATCTTAATTGGTGTTGATCAGGAAAGTATTCGTGATGAAGATGGTACTGATAGAATTCAAACCTACATACAAGTTACTCTTCCAGAACAATCTACGTTCGGTGATAAGGGGAAAGCAAATGAATTCAGCAAATTCCTTGCAAAGAAATTACAAGGAGAGCTGCACCTTTTTAATGAGAGAATCATGTATTATTATCCAAGGAAGTAATAAAAGGGCCAACTCCCATCCCGGGAGTTTTTTTAATGCATTAAAAGCGCGAGTGTATAGTGTATGGAAGTATATATCATGAGGCTAAAAGATGTAATAAAAAGTGTTTTTGCAGTTGATTGGGTAACTCTGTTACAAAGGACAAAGGCTAAATAAAAAAACACAAAAAACATGATTACTTTGTATAGTAGTTGATCATGCTTCGACATCCATTCAATCAGAGTAAAAGCGCTCCATATTATTAATTGCAGTATAATCACAACATACATTCGCATTTTATATCACCACTCAACATCTTTTCTTAAAAATAAAGATTGTAGTGCTTTAAATATATGCTCAGAAGTATTAATTTATCATTCGATTAAAATAAGAAAGTCCTTTCCATTATCAGCGGAAAGGACTTTCTTTTTAGCTATTTTAAAACATGAATTGGAGTACCCATTGCTACTTCAGCAGCTTCCATGGTGATTTCTCCTAATGTTGGGTGAGCATGAATGGTCAAGGCTAAGTCTTCGACTGTCATTCCTGCTTCAAGAGCCAACCCTAATTCAGCAATCATATCAGATGCGCTTGCACCGGCAATTTGCGCACCGATCAAGACACCATCTTCTTTACGTGAAACTAATTTAACAAAACCTTCTCCACTGTCTAGTGAAAGAGCACGGCCATTTGCTGCAAATGGGAATTTTGCAGAATTAACTTCAATACCTTCTTCCTTTGCTTGCGCTTCGGTATAACCTACGCTAGCAAGTTCAGGATCTGAGAAAACTACTGCAGGGATACCTAAATAGTCAATTATAGCATTATGACCTGCTATCGCCTCTGCCGCGATTTTCCCTTCATAAGAAGCTTTGTGAGCTAATTGAGGACCTGCAATAACATCACCGATTGCATAAATATTAGAGACACTAGTTCTGCATTGATTGTCGATTTCAATCAATCCACGGTCAGTGACCTTCACACCAATTTGGTCAAGTCCCATTTCATCCGTATTTGGACGACGTCCAACCATAACAAATACGTAATCTGCTTCAATTTTCTTTTCTTCGCCTTTAACTTCAAAGGTTACAATCACACCATTTTCAGTTTCTTCTACACCCTTAGCCATGGCCTTCGTATAGAATTCAGCACCTTTTTTCTTCATTGTTTTCTTAACAAGGGCAGCCATTTGCTTTTCAAAAACTCCTAGGCCTAAGATATCATCCGCACCCTCTAAGATTGTTACTTGGGTACCAAAATTTGCATAGGCACCGCCAAGTTCTATTCCGATGACACCGCCGCCGATGACTACGATTTTTTCTGGAACCTCTTGTAGATTCAATGCACCAGTTGAATTTAGTACTCGTTTTGAGTATTTAAATGTTGGCAGCTCAATTGGACGAGAGCCTGATGCAATAATTGCATTTTTGAAGTTGTATGTTTGGGCAGAATTTTCGCCAATCACTCGTAATGAATTACCATCAACAAAGTATGCTTCGCCACGAACGATGTCAACTTTATTTCCTTTTAATAACCCCTCGACACCGCCAGTTAATTTCTTTACAATTCCAGCTTTCCATTCTTGAACCTTTGAAAAATCAACTTTCACATTTTCAGCTGTAATTCCAAATGAATCAGAGTGCTTCGCAACTTCGTATCGGTGTCCAGCAGCAATTACTGCTTTTGACGGAATACAACCTACGTTTAAACAAACTCCGCCAATATATTCCTTTTCAACAATCGTAACTTTTTGACCTAACTGCGCTGCACGAATAGCAGCCACATATCCGCCGGGACCAGCGCCTATGACTATAGTGTCTGTATCTATTGGAAAATCTCCTACTACCATTTATTACGCCTCCATTAACAATAGTTCTGGATCGTTCAATAATCGTTTAATATGATTTAACGCATTTTGAGCAGTCGCTCCATCAATCATTCTGTGGTCAAAGCTTAATGACAATGCTAATACAGGAGCAGCTACGATTTCACCATCACGTACGATTGGTTTTTCTGCAATTCTACCTACACCAAGGATGGCTACTTCAGGATGGTTGATAACAGGTGTAAACCATTGTCCGCCAGCAGAACCAATATTTGAAATCGTACAAGATGCCCCCTTCATTTCATTAGGAGCCAGTTTGCCATCACGTGCTTTTCCAGCTAATTCATTGATTTCATTTGAAATCGTAAATACGGATTTACGGTCTGCATCTTTAACAACTGGTACTAATAATCCTTTTTCCGTATCCGCTGCAATTCCAATATTATAGTAGTGCTTATGGATAACTTCACTTGTTGCATCATCAAGTGATGTATTTAATGCAGGGAATTCACGTAATGCACTAGTTAACGCTTTTACGATGTATGGTAAGAAGGTTAACTTGATACCCTTAGCCGCTGCAACTTCTTTGAATTTTTTACGATGTGCAACAAGTTTGGTTACATCGATTTCATCCATAAGTGTTACGTGTGGTGCGGTATGTTTTGAATTTACCATTGCTTTTGCAATTGCTTTTCTAATTCCGCTCATCTTCTCACGAGTTTCAGGATATTCACCTTGTGGAATTGGAGCAGCTTTTGGAGCCGCCTCTGCCTGAGCAGCTGCTGGTGCTGGAGTTTCTGCCGCTTGTGGTGCTCCTGCAGTTGCACCGCCGCTTAAGAATGCATCAATATCACTTTTCACGATGCGGCCATTTTTACCTGAGCCAGGAACTTGTGTAATTTCCACACCTTTATCACGGGCATATTTCCGAACTGATGGCATAGAAATAATTTTGCGATTAGGGTCTACTTCCACTTGTCCTTGTGGTTGTGTCACACCAATACCATAAGCAGGTGGTGCCGGTGGTGGTGTTACAGGAGCATCTTGCACTGCAGCAGCTGGTGCTGCTGTTTCTTGCTTCGGTGCCTCTTCAGTATGTTCGTCACCTTTAAATTGCAGGTTTTCATATCCTGGAGCATCAAATGTTACTAGAACCTGTCCTACAGTAGCTACAGTTCCTTCTGCTACTTTCACTTCAATAACAGATCCTTCAACAGGAGATGGAATTTCAACGACTGCTTTATCATTTTGGATTTCGCAAAGGATATCATCTTCTTGGACTTTATCACCTGGCTTTATGAACCATTTAACAATCTCGCCTTCATGAATACCTTCACCAATGTCAGGCATTTTAAATTGGAATGTGGTTGCGGTTGCGCTCACTGCGATTCATCCTCCTATTTATGCATATTTTCGAACGTTCAAATACAAGAAAAAGCGGGAAACAGGAATCCTATTCCCCATCTTTCATTAGAAATTTAATACTTTTTTAGCTGTTTCAATTACATCTTTATAGTTTGGAAGCCAAGCTGCTTCAGCCTGTGGGAAAGGATAAATAGTGTCTGGCGCTGCTACACGCAATACAGGTGCTTCTAAACTTAAAATAGCACGATCACTAATTTCAGCCACAACATTTGCCCCAACACCAGCTTGCTTTTGTGCTTCTTGAACCACAATTGCACGCCCTGTTTTTTCAACAGAAGCAATGATTGTTTCAATATCGATTGGGCTAACCGTACGTAAGTCAATAACTTCTGCTGAAAAGCCTTCTTTTGCTAATTCTTCAGCTGCTTTCAATGACTCATGAACCATCGCACCATAAGTAATAATCGAAATATCTGTACCTTCTCGTTTCACATCCGCTTTTCCTAGTGGAATTGTATATTCACCTTCAGGAACTTCTTGACGGAAAGAACGGTATAATTTCATATGCTCAAGGAAAATAACTGGATCATTATCGCGAATAGATGAAATTAGTAAACCTTTGGCGTCATAAGGTGTTGACGGAATAACTACCTTTAAGCCAGGTTGTTGTGCCATTAAGCCTTCCAAGCTATCTGCGTGCATATCTGGAGTATGTACGCCCCCTCCAAATGGTGAACGGAATGTTATTGGAGCATTGAATTTGCCTCCAGTTCGATAACGAAGACGAGCCGCTTGACCAGAAATAGAATCCATTACTTCATAAACAAAGCCAAAGAATTGGATTTCCGGAACGGGACGGAAGCCCTGTAAGCTCAGACCAACTGCCAAACCGCCAATTCCTGATTCTGCAAGTGGTGTGTCAAATACACGATCTTCACCAAATTCATTTTGTAGCCCTTCCGTTGCACGGAAAACACCGCCGTTTACGCCAACATCTTCCCCGAATACCAATACATTCGGATCATTTTTCAGTTCTACACGCATTGCATCTGTAATTGCTTGAATCATAGTCATTTGAGCCATGGCTTACTTCGACTCCTTTGCTTTATATATTTCATATTGTTCTTCTAAGTTATAAGGTAAATCTGTGCTAGTAATAGAGATTAGATCAGTCACCTTTTGTTTAGAGGCAGCATCTGCCTTTTTAAGTGCTTCTTTAATATCTTCTTTTGCCTGCTCAATTACTTCATTTTCTTTTTCCTCATTCCAAAGACCTTTCTTTTCAAGGAATTTACGGAAACGTACAAGCGGATCTTTCTTTTCCCATTCATTATCGAGCTCTGCTGTACGATAACGAGTTGGATCATCTCCGGCCATTGTATGTGGACCATATCTATATGTTAAAGTTTCAATAAACGTAGGTCCTTCACCGTTAACTGCACGTTCACGTGCCTCTTTAACTGCTGCATACACTGCTAATGCATCCATACCGTCTACTTGGATACCAGGAATACCAGCTGCAACCGCTTTTTGAGCAAGTGTTTTAGCTGCGGTTTGCTTTTCAACAGGAGTCGAGATAGCAAAACGGTTATTTTGAGCAATAAAGATAGCTGGCGCTTTGAAAGCTCCTGCAAAGTTCATTCCTTCATAGAAATCACCTTGAGAGGTTCCGCCATCGCCTGTATATGTAAGAGCAACAGCTTTAACTCCACGTTTTTTCATGCCTAATGCAACACCTGCTGTTTGTACGTACTGAGCACCAATAATAATTTGAGGGATAGCAACATTTACTCCATCAGGAATCTGTCCGCCTTCGAAATGGCCTCTGGACCATAAAAATGCTTGGTATAACGGAAGACCATGCCATACGATTGGCGGTACATCACGATAACCAGGTAATATAAAATCCTCTTTTTCAAGCGCAAATTGTGAAGCTAATTGTGATGCTTCCTGTCCTGCAGTTGGTGCATAAAAACCAAGACGTCCTTGGCGATTCAATGAAATCGAACGTTGGTCCAAAATTCGTGTATATACCATTCGGCGCATTAATTCCTGCAGCTGCTCGTCACTTAGGTTTGGCATTGCTGCTTCATTAACAACTTCGCCTTCTTCATTTAAAATTTGAAGCGTTGTAAATTGATCTTCTACTACTTCAAGTACTTTTTTAGCATCGACTTGAGCGTTCTGAGTTTTAGAAGCCATTCGTCACATCTTCCTTTCTTTCATTACAAAAATGTAAAAATAAATTCACTCGTATTAGATTACCCAAAAACCTTAAACAACATAAACGATTATTTACTATAATCGTCTGTCGTTCTGTACTATTACTTTTAAAAAAATTAATGGTACAATAAATAATTCCATATTGAGTTTACATCATCTAAATACGCTCGTCAAATACTATGTTTTATTATTTTTCAACATTTCTACAGTAATAACTAAATGTTACTTTAAACCTCTGTATCACTCACCACTTTATTCTGTTATATCAATATATTTTCATTTATGCAAAAAAAAATCGACCATGGCAGCCGACTTTTTTCTTACTTCTCATCATTTAGATTTAGACCTGCTTCTTTGTAAAGTTTAAGCTTCTTCTCATTATATTGTGCTGTTAAATCATTGAATTCTTCATTTGCATCCAGTACCTTTTGATAGGTAGAATTTAAATCCGCAACATGTGCTTCAAGCTTGTCGTAAGAAATACTTTCCTCTTTAAGCATTAGATATAATTCTTTATCACGATCTAGCGCACTTGAATATTCCTTTGAAAGCCTATTATGTAATTGGTATCTTTTCTTCATTATTTTCGATAAATCTTCTGCTTTATTCTTTTGTTCAGAATTTTTTATATTACTTATTATTTCTTCAGCTTTCTTAAATTCCGTTTCAGAAGCATTTATACTGTCAATTTCCAGTTGTAAATGGTTTTTCCTTTTTTCAATAATCGAAAGAGCTTCGTCAGAAAGTGTGACAATCTTTTCATGCTGCTTCATCACTAAAGTCATAATTTCATTGTAAATTTCCTTTTCTTGCCTTTCCAACTCTACTAGCGGTTCTTGCTGCTCTTCAAATTCTTTCTCTGCATCCACAACATTTTCTAACACTTGATACAGCTTTTCAGTTGAAGACTCATTGCTAATGCAGCCAGTTAATAAGAAACCACCAATTACTACCGCTAAAATAATGCGTGTAATTCTAATAATAGACAAGTCGCAACCCCCTTACTGATTACAATTCCTACTATATCTATACTTCTTATTTTTGACAATATCCATTGAAAATTCTCTAACATGAATCAGAATAATTGTTGATACTTACAATTAACTTTTGAGGAATAGTCTGATAGACTAATGAATATCAATATCTTTAGTTTATAAACAGGAGTGAATCAATCATGTTAATGATGGATGATATCATTCGAGACGGCCATCCTACACTAAGAAAAGTAGCAATTGAAGTACCCATGCCGCCATCGGAGGAAGACAGAAAAATACTTGAAAGCCTTTTAGAATATGTAAAGAATAGTCAAAATCCTGAGGTTTCTTTACACTATGGATTACGGCCTGGAATCGGTTTAGCAGCACCACAGATAAACGTTTCCAAGCGCATGATTGCCATTCACCTTCATGACGACAAAGGAAGCTTGTATAGTTACGGATTGTATAATCCCAAAATTGTCAGCCATTCAGTCGAAAAAGCCTATTTAGTTTCTGGGGAAGGCTGTCTTTCTGTAGATGAAGACATTCCAGGCTACGTAGAGAGGTTTGCTCGAATTACCGTGAAAGGAATTTCGCTAGAAGGAGAAGAGGTGAAGCTTCGCTTAAAGGGTCTCCCAGCCATTTGCTTTCAACATGAAATTGACCATTTAAACGGAATTATGTTTTATGATCATATTAATAAAAAAGACCCTTTTAAACCAATTGAGGGTGCAATCGCAATCGAAAGATAAAAAAGGCGCAAGTGCTCTCTGGCTCTTGCGCTTTTTTACTATTTAAATGAGTTGTAATTCCTTCAATCCATTCCAAATCCCATCTTCCGATACATCGGTAGTAACCAAATTTGCAAGTGCCTTAGCCTCGTGAACACCATTCCCCATTGCAACTCCAGTTCCAACCGCTTTAAGCATTTCTAAATCATTCAAGCCATCACCAAATGCATAAACATCTTTCAAGTCAAACCCTAATCTGTCAATCATTTTCTTTATCCCTTCAGCTTTAGATCCACCTTTAGGTAAAATATCAACTGAATAGGGATGCCATCTTATAAAATCAAATTCAGGGAAATTTTCAAAGTAGAACTTTTCCTCGTTCTCTTTGCAAAAAAGTAAGGATTGGTAAATCTCATTGTCGATAAAGAAAGATCTGTCCTCATCAGGATGTGGAAATAATAAGCTGCCCATACTAGTTTCAATATATGGATGGTAATGGGTAGTAGCCTTCATGGTTAATTCATTCATAAATATCAAAGGATGTTCGTTCGTCTTTGTATCCAGTTGAAATCTTTCTAACTCAGATTGTTTCAGCGGATTCTTATAAATCGCTTCGTTTTCAAATACAACATATTGCCCATTAAAACTCACATAAGAATCTATATCCAGTTCTTTTCTTAAGCTTGTAAACATAAATGGCGCTCTACCGGTTGCAATCGCAACAAATACACCATTCTCCTTTAATAATTGGATTGCTTTTTTTGTACTCCTTGGGAGTTTTTTTTCTTGATCAAGCAATGTTCCGTCTATATCAAAGAAAACAATTTTTTTCATATAATTCTAACTCCTCTTTGCTTTTTCAATTATGATTAAGCTTGACAATAATTTCTTTAATAAACACTAATCATAACAAGAATAAATGTCAATTTATTAAACTTTCTTCATTCTGCCATGTTTATCCATGAAAGATTTCTTGTTTATTCCATATAATATTAGTATAAAAATCCCTAAATAAAAAAAAATCTACAATATCTATCATGGCTTGCTTTACATTGGACAAGGATCGTTTAAAATAGGAAGTAAGGAGATGATCCACTATGTTAAAGAAGCTAAGAAAGAAGCTCTTAAAACAGTGGAAAGATTTACTACGAAAAAAATCAATTGCTTAACAACAACTTTTTTCGAGCCCTTCAAACTTGCGAAGGGCTCATTCCTTATTGTAAATTGATTATCAGCGTATTTATTTACATATTTTTCTATAAGCCCAAATGCTTACTTTTTAGGCGAAAAGTGAAATTAAATGAAAAAAATGTAATTATTTAATATAATAGAAAAAGTCACGATCGATTAAGGAGCGATTTATTATGGTATTTAAAGTTTATTTTCAAGAAAGAATTACCGAAGTCCCTGTAAGAGAAAAAACAAAGGTTCTCTATGTGGAGGGAGAATCTGTTAGAGATGTCCGCAAGAAAATTGCAGATCGGGGATATAACGTTGAATTAGTACAACAAGTGACAGGAGCATTTTTAGAATATGAACAACAAAATGAAGATTATAAAGTATTGGAGATTTGATAATTTATGAAATTTGTAAAAAATGACCAAACAGCCGTTTTTGCCTTAGGTGGTTTGGGCGAAATTGGAAAAAACACATATGCAGTACAATTTCAGGATGAAATAATATTAATCGATGCTGGAATTAAATTTCCAGAAGACGAGCTATTAGGAATTGATTATGTCATCCCGGATTACACTTATTTAGTAAAAAATGAAGACAAGATAAAAGGATTATTTATTACTCACGGACACGAAGACCATATTGGCGGGATTCCTTATTTACTGAGAGAAGTAAATATTCCAATCTATGGCGGGAAACTTGCTTTAGGATTAATTAAAAATAAACTAGAAGAGCATGGTCTCTTAAGGACTGCAAAACTAATTCCCATTCAAGAAGACGATGTGATAAAATTCCGCAAAACGTCTGTTTCTTTTTTCCGAACAACACACAGTATTCCTGATTCTTATGGAATTGTCGTAAAGACACCTCCAGGACAAGTTGTTCATACAGGGGACTTTAAATTCGACTTTACACCGGTAGGTGAACCTGCTAATTTAACGAAGATGGCAGAAATCGGTAAAGAAGGCGTATTGTGCTTACTTTCAGATAGTACAAACAGCGAAATTCCTGAATTCACAATGTCTGAAAGACTTGTTGGTGAAAGCATTGATGATATTTTCCGAAAGGTCTCTGGCCGGATTATATTCGCAACCTTTGCATCTAATATCTATAGGCTGCAACAAGTTGTGGAGGCTGCAGTTGCAAATGGAAGAAAAGTAGCCGTTTTTGGTCGAAGCATGGAATCAGCCATTAATATAGGTCAAGAATTAGGATATATTGTTGCACCAAAAGAGACATTTATTGAAGCGAATCAAATTAATCGACTTCCTGCAGATAAAGTTACAATTCTTTGTACTGGAAGCCAAGGCGAAGCTATGGCAGCCTTATCTAGAATTGCTAATGGCACTCACAGACAAATACAAATTATCCCGGGCGATACAGTGGTATTCTCATCTTCACCTATTCCAGGGAACACGATCAGTGTAAACCGGACCATCAACATGTTATTTAGAGCAGGAGCTGAAGTTGTTCACGGGAAACTAAGCAACATTCACACCTCCGGTCACGGTGGTCAAGAGGAACAAAAGTTAATGCTGCGATTAATAAAGCCAAAATTCTTTATGCCGATTCACGGTGAATATAGAATGCAAAGAATGCATGCCAAGCTTGCTGTCGACTGTGGTGTGGAAGAAGAAAATTGTTTTATCATGGATAATGGTGAAGTATTAGCTCTTTCTGAGAACAGTGCGCAAGTAGCAGGGAAAATCCCTTCCGGCTCCGTTTATATTGATGGAAGCGGTATTGGCGATATTGGGAATATTGTTTTACGTGACAGGAGAATCCTTTCAGAAGAAGGATTGGTCGTTGTGGTGGTCAGTATTAATATGAAAGACTTTAAAATCGCTTCAGGACCTGATCTTATTTCTAGAGGGTTTGTCTATATGAGAGAATCTGGTGATTTAATTAACGACGCTCAAAATCTGATTACGAAGCATTTAAATAAAGTAATGGAACGAAAAACAAGTCAATGGTCAGAAATTAAAAATGAAATTACTGATACCTTAGCACCATTCCTTTACGAAAAAACAAAACGCAGACCAATGATTTTACCTATTATTATGGAAGTATAAGAAAAAGGAAGCGCCTCTTAGGCGTTTCCTCTTTTTTTGTTGTCTTTTTATCAATTTTAAAATGATGAGAGCCAGTAATCTTATTAAAAGTGATGATGTGATCACTCATAAGGATGATGCGGAAGCGCCTATAAAGGGCGCTTCCGCTTTTCTCATTGTCTAGCTGCAGCGCCTAGGGGCTCGGGGTCATAAGCCAATCCGTCAAGAAGGTAAAAACCCACCTTCTCGCCGGCTCGTCTTATGCCTGTCGCCCCTGGGCAAGGCGCTTCCGCTTTTCTCATTGTCTAGTTGCAGCGCCTAGGGGCTCGGGGTCATAAGCCAATCCGTCAAGAAGGTAAAAACCCACCTTCTCGCCGGCTCGTCTTATGCCTGTCGCCCCTAGGCAAGGCGCTTCCGCTTTTCTTATTGCATTACCTTTCTCTCAAACCGATCGATGTCTTCATCGGTACCAATAACAATTAATACATCATTCGCTTGGATATCTTCATTTGCCTTTGGAGACACGATGATATCCATGCCTCTTTTAATCGCAACAATATTTAACCCATATTTCTTTCGAATGTCTAAATCAATGATGGTATGACCGCTTATCTTACTGTTTGCTACAATTTCAACAATACTATGTTCATCGGATAACTCTAGATAATCTAACACACTGCTGGAAGCCATATTGTGAGCAATTCTTCTACCCATATCTCTTTCAGGATGAACAACTTTATCTGCACCAATTTTCACAAGTACTTTTTCATGATAATCATTCTGGGCTTTAACGGTAATATGAGTTACTCCTAGCTCCTTTAAAATCAAAGTGGTTAAAATACTCGATTGAATATCATCACCGATTGCGACGATTACATGATCAAAATTTCGAATACCGAGGCTCTTTAGGACTGCCTCATCCGTTGTATCTCCGACAGCAGCATGAGAGGCAATCATGGCGTATGCATTTACTCTTTCTTCGTTTTTATCAATTGCGAGCACCTCAAAACCTTCATCAGAAAGAGTTCGGCAAATACTCCCGCCAAATCGACCTAATCCTATTACTGCAAAATTCTTCCTCACTACTATTCCCCCACAAAAATCAATTATCCATTTTCATTTTAGCATATCCAATTTAGTTGAATGTACTAATTTAGTTATTGTCTTTTCTTTTCCGAACCTTCTTGATATATAGCATGATGAAAACAGCAGCTATTGCTATGATTCCTAAAATAGGTAGATTACCAAAGATAAAAACAATAAAACCTGAAATAGCGGCTAATAGCATGTTAGTACTTTTCATAAATTGTTTTTTTGTTTTATCCCAAGTATTAAGATCTTCATCTTCAAGATTAGGCACGATGACTTTATTTTCATAAAGCGAAATATGGATGGTTGAAAGTGAGGTTTGATTTTCTAGATATTTCATTCTCCCTTGTATCGTTTCAATATCCTCTTGTACTGTAGCAAGGTCAGCTGAAATCTTTAAAAGATCTTCTGTTTTCTCTGCTGTTTTCATGAATGAGGTTAACCGTTCTTCTACTACTCTTTTGGACTTTAGCCTGGACTCCAGGTCGACAAACTCTTCGGTTACATCTATTCCAGTAATATTTCTCTGTAGGACCTCAGCTGCCTGACCCTCAGCATCATGCAAAAAGGCTTGGAAATTCTTTTGGGGTATCCGAACGGTGATTCGTCCACTAACTTGCTCTACTCCATCTTTTGAAACATTAGACTCAGAGATATAGCCGCCATACTTAACTACTTGAGCTTCTATGTTTTGTATAGTTTGTTCAAACTTTTTCACCCGAAGCTGTAAATCTGCTTGATAGATGACCATTTGATTAGTGACCTCTAATTCCGCCTGCGCTGCTGCCTCTTGTTTTGTACTATTATCTAATGCTACTTGTGATTTTTCTCCCATATCAGCCCGTCCTGAATCCATTTCCGCACTTTGGTCACTGCTTATCTTCGCTTCTTCACTTTTACTGTTAGAACTGCAAGCAGCTAGGAAAAGACATAGAGATATCAAAGCAAGTAATCTCACCATTTTTTTCATGTAACTTACCCCCTTTTGTCTATTTATTAATATCGACGATAGAAAGTTCATATAGTTACATAAAAATAAAAAAGACCGCTCGTTGAAAAACGAACAGTCACCTGTATCACACTTATTCTGTTTTCTCTAATTCGTCTAATACACGGTTAACTCTCTTTTCGAGCATTTTCATGCCGCTGCCGCCTGCTTGGAAATGGCGAAGTTTCCCCTCACGGTCAAATACATAATAAGCAGGAACATATTGATTTTCAAATGCCTCAGCAAGTTTATGTTCACTATCAACAAAAATAGGCTGATTAATTCCATGTTCTGCGGCTACTTTTTTAATTTGCTCCATATTTAAGTCCTCTTCAGACCTTGGCATATGAACAGCCACAACATTTAATTTATCTTTATATTGATCCCGGAATTGATTAACCTGCGGCATAGCTTCTTTACATAAGTAACAGCTGACGGACCAGAAATGGATCAGAGTTGGTTTCTCTCCAACTAAATCCTCTTTTGTAACTTCCCCATTTAACCATTCCACTGCTCCAGATAATTCTGGCATTGGCTCACGTAATTTCATGACGTATCTCCTTTTTAAAAAAGACCTAACTCAAATTGTTAGGCCTTCATCTTTATATTTTTCAGTATTAATTAAGCATTAAGAGTTGCTTGCCCTGGCTTCCAGTTAGCTGGGCAAAGCCCGCCAGTTTGTAGTGCTTGAAGTACGCGTAATGTCTCATCTACATCGCGGCCAATATTGTTGTGGTTAACTACAGAATACATTAATTCACCTTCTGGGCTGATGATGAATAAGCCGCGAAGCGCAATACCTTCTTCTTCAATTAAGACACCGTAGTCGCGAGCAACCACATGGTTGGTATCTGCTGCTAACGGATAGTTTAGTTCACCAAGACCGTTGTTTTTGCGGTCTGTATTAATCCAAGCAAGGTGTGTATGAATAGTATCAGTAGAAGCACCAATTACAACTGCATCAAGATCATCAAATTCTTCATAACGATCTGAAACTGCTGTAATTTCTGTTGGACAAACAAAAGTAAAGTCCATTGGATAGAAGAATAAAACAGTCCATTTGTCGTTTTTGATGTTCTCTTCAAGGCTTACTTTTCCAAATTCTTTGTTCGGCAAGACTGCATCCATTTCAAATCTAGGTGCTTGCTTTGCTACCATACGTTCTGGCATGTTAATCCCTCCAAATGATTAATTAGTTCCTTCATTGGTTTACCCTTTTTACATAAAGAATAAACGACGATATGTAACAATCTTTTCTAATTTTCAGTTTAACATTTACAGACAAAAGAATAAAATAATACGCCTATCTTGCGGAAATTATCATCAATTTCCTTTAAATGTTAGATAACTGGTGAGAATATTTATAGCGACTTCTATTGCTTCTTCGTTTGGATTTAATTTAGCATGGTGGAGACCATACGGGGAATCCACTCCCAGCCAAAACATTAAACCGGGTATTTCCTTTAACATGTAACCGAAATCTTCACCGGTCATGGCTTCACTGCATTCAATAACATCAATATTGGTCTGTTCCTTCATAAATTGAATGAAATCTCTTGTAATATTCTCATTATTGTATACCTGGTGGTACATGGACCCGTAATCAATAAGGGCTTCACAATCAAAGCTGGTTTCTATCCCTTTCACGACAGCATTGATTCGTTGTTTGACCTTATCCATTGAATCATCAGATAGTGTTCTTATGGTCCCCTCAAGTCTTGCCTTTTCAGCAATAATATTCTGCACAGTACCGCTAGTAATTTTGCCAATGGTAATCACTGCACTATCTAATGGATTTACATTACGTGATATGATTGTTTGCAGCTGACCTACAAGTGAACAGGCCGCAATCACCATATCATTTGTTAGATGTGGATAGGCTGCGTGTCCACCCTTGCCTTTGAGGTCAATAAACAACTCAGATGTATTTGCAAATAATAATCCCTCTTTTAAGGCAATAGATCCGACAGGATATTCGGGTGCGATATGGAGGGCAAAAATAATATCCGGCTTCCATTCCTGCATGATGTCGGATTTTAGCATTGGTTCTGCACCGCCTGGCCCCTCTTCAGCAGGTTGAAAAATAAATAGAAGGTCATCCTCAATTGGATTTTGTACAAAGTGTGTTAAAACACCAAGAGCGATACTCATATGAAAGTCGTGACCACAGGCATGCATTTGTTCCTGATGTGTTGAAGAGAATTCTAATCCTGTTTCTTCAACAATCGGCAGACCATCAATATCGGCACGATAGCCGATTACTTTTCTAGGATGAAAACCCTTAACCTTAACAAAAAGTCCTGTTTTCCATTTTTTTATGGATACTCGCTCCTGTGATAAGGTTTCTAAATATGATAACAAATATGCTTGTGTTTTATATTCTTGGTATCCTAATTCTGGTATGAGATGAAGTTCTCGTCGAATCTTAACAAAAGGGTTCATTCTTGTCCACTCCTATACTAGAAAGAAAGCGTGGAAATTATCCACGCTCCTTTGTCATAATTCTATAGTTGGCGAAGTTCTTGCATAATTTCGGTTTTTGATTTTGTCTTCTCATCGATATCCTTAATTTTCCTTGCAGGGGTCCCAGCTACAACTGTATAAGGAGGAACATCCTTCGTAACTACTGCACCAGCAGCAACTACCGAGCCTTGTCCAACTCTAACACCTTCTAATACCACTGCATTTGCACCAATTAAAACATCATCTTCGATTATAACAGGTTGTGCGGATGGCGGCTCGATAACACCAGCTAAAACGGTCCCAGCACCAATATGACAGTTCTTCCCAACGGTAGCTCTGCCACCAAGAACAACACCCATGTCGATCATTGTTTTTTCACCAATAACAGCGCCAATATTAATAACTGCACCCATCATGATAACCGCATTATCCCCAATTTCTACCTGGTCACGAATCGTAACTCCCGGTTCGATTCGAGCATTAATATTTTTAGTATTTAGTAATGGAATCGCTGAATTGCGGCGATCATTTTCAACTACGTAATCTTCAATTTTTCCTTGGTTTGATTCTAACGCAGGGTTAATATCTGACCATTCACCAAAAACCACACCGGTATTTCCATTAATAAAAGTTTTAGAATTGCTTCCAAAATCGATACCTTCTAAGTCACCTTTTACATAAACCTTTACAGGTGTTGATTTTTTACTGTTTTGAATAAAAGAAATAATTTCATTTGCATCCATCATTTTCATAAGTATTACCTCCAACTAGAATTAAAATTTACTTTATCAAACAAAAGTGTTGAAAACAAGAAAAATGAATAACAAGCATTAACTGCTATGACTGCTATGTTCTTTAATCAGATCCACAAATGCCTGCACCTGTTTAAGCTGAAAGGAAGACTCATATGCTAATAACCATGTATCACGTTTAAGGGAATCACCATTTTCATCAAGTAACGGAATTTTGTAAATTTCCTTTTCGGTGTTATTCAACGTAATACCTGGTAAGATAGAATATCCTAATCCATTGAAGGTTAATTGCTTACATGTCTCTATTTGATCAACAATGATCGTTCTTTTAGGTGAAGTTTTGAATTGACGCATCCACCAATCCTGAATTTCTTGATAATAATTAGAATCACTTTTAAATTGGATGAAGGGCCTATCCGTTTCTAACAGCTGTTCAGGTCTGGTAATGTCTCTATCCACCAAGAAAAGCGGGTCGCTAAAAAGTTTGATTTTAACCCCTTTCCAATCTGGCAAACCTCGAATGATTCCAATATGTACTTGATCATCATAAAGACTTTTCAATATTTCACTGCTCCACCCCGTTATGAGTGAGATTTTTGCTTGCGGATAGGTATCACTATACTTTTTTAAAACGGGTGGCAGCCAATTTTGACCTACAATCGAAGCAACTGCAATCTTTAAGGTTCCTGATACCCCCGATTGAAGAGAATGGATACTTTCCCGGACCTTTTCTTCTTTAACCAGCACCTCATTTACAAACTGAATGACTTGTTCTCCGGCTGGGGTAAGTGACAGTCCTTTTTGAGAGCGGATAAAAATTCTTGTTCCCCACTCTTTCTCTATCGTTTGCAGACGCTGAGAAAGCGCCGGCTGAGATACGAATAGCCTCTCCGAAGCTTTTCGCATATTCATTTCTTGGGCTAATACAGATAATAAGTGAAATTCAGATATTGAGGACAAAACCATCCACCTTTATGCATTATTAAACATCCGCATTTCTTATTATATATAGAATATTAAAACATTTCATTAATTAGCTTTCTTTTTTTCAGAAAAAATAGCTCTGCATCATCACGAAGCAGAGCCCTTTTTATGTTTAGGAATAAATGAAATCAGGATTAAACTCACAAGTGCAAAGGTAAGAACAACATAATATACCCAATGTAATGATTGAGTCAACCCTTCCTGAAGGAGTTCCCGAGCTGATTCAGATAAATTGGAGCGCTCATCTTCCTTTAATAAAAGGTTTGCAGAATCCACGGTTAGTTTTTCCTCAGATTGATTGGAGTTATCACTAAGAAAATTGCCCAGCCTATTATTAAGAATTCCACCAAGTAAGGCGGCCCCAATTGTGTTTCCTAAATTCCTCATAAACATATTGGCTGCTGTTGCGATTCCTCTTTGCTGCCAGCTTACGGTTGCTTGGATGGAGACAATAAAAGCAGTTGAGGTCAAACCCATTCCAAAACCAACTATAAGTGACCCTAAGGCAGCCCATAGAGGCCCAGAAGAGCCTGTCATTGTTACAAATACTATACTCCCGATAATTAAGGCAACACCTCCAATAAGGGAGGTTTTACGGTATCCCAATGAAATAAGCATCCTTCCAGAAAGCGTCGAAGCAATTGGCCAGCCAATGGACATAGCTGTTAATGTAAATCCAGCAACAATTGGTGTTTGTTCCATTACCCCTTGAACAAAGGTGGGAAGAAAACTTGAAATTCCTATTAACATAATACCCGTAGTTAAAGAAGTTACATTCGCAATTAAAATAGGTCGTTCCTTCCAAATATTAAAAGGCATTACAGGTTCACTCGCCCTGCCTTCGTGATAGACAAACAGACCAATCGTTACAATAAATAAGACAATCAAGCTGACTATTTGCCAAGAGCCCCAAGACCATCGTCCCCCGCCCTCCACTAACAAAAACATTAATGAGGAAATAGACAGAGTTAATAGGAATGCACCTATGTAATCAATTTCATGTTTTTTCTTTTCAACGTTCTCGTGAAGATAGAATCCTATACCAATCAAAGAAAGAATCCCAAGAGGAATATTGATCCAAAAAACATAATTCCAGCTTACATATTGAACGAGTAATCCACCTACTGCTGGTCCCGTAACAGCAGAAATTCCCCATACACTTGCTAAATACCCCTGAACTTTTGCTCTTTCCTCGGCAGAGTAAATATCACCAACAATAGTGGTTGCAATTGGAGTAACAGCACCTGCCCCAAACCCTTGGATTAATCGAAAAATAATAAGTGCTTCCATCGAAGTTGCAAAGCCGCAGAGGATGGAGCCAATTAAAAAGATAGTGATTCCAATAAAGAGAATCGGTTTTCTACCGAAAAGATCAGATAATTTCCCATAAATCAGGACTGTTACCGCATTCATTAATAGATACGCTGAAAAGACCCAGCTGTAGAGAGTAAAGCCACCTAAGTCAGCAACAATAGCAGGCATGGCAGTTGAAACAATCGTTGCTTCAATCGCTCCCATAAACATTGCTAGCATTACGGCTGCTAGTACAAGTGGTCTATTCGTCCTTCCTCTCTTAGATTTGGTAAATGGATTAGCCATTATTACACCTCATGTTTCTCAATAAAATAATACAGCCCCCTTATGGGAGCCTTATTTCTCACTTTTATTCATCTTGTTTACGTCCAAATTCAATTGCATTAACACTGTACTTCGAGGCAATATTCCTTCAAAATAACCATCTTCCGTATCAACACAAAGAAATGGATGGTTTACTAAGAGTCTAAGACAGGTTTTAATTGATGCCGTAATCTTTACTCGTGGAACAGAATGATTCATAACCTCTTCCACTCTTTTTTTTTCTAATTGTTCAAACTCAATCCTTTCAAGTCCAAGAATTGAATCCATTATAATAGGAGTGCTAATAAGACCATGTAGTTTATAATGCGGATCAAGTACGGGTATTGCTGTATATCCACTTTTAGTAAGGACTAATAGTGCATGCTCTAGATTATTTCCAACTTGCACATGAGCTACCCGCTCAGAAGGTATCATTAATTTTCGTATATCTATTTCTAAAAATTCACCACTGTGAAGACTAATCATCGCCGAAAACTCCTCAATGTTTGTTTTACCACATGTATATTCTACCATAGTTTTCGGAGAACTGGTTTTTTTTATGAAAAAGTAATAAATAAGAAATGACGTTAAAAAGGAAAAAATAAGGAACCGTTGCCGGCTCCTATTGAATTAAATCAAAAATTTCAATTGTAATCATGTCTACATTATCAAATTGATAGCGTTTTGGCTTTTCCTTTTCATTATATATTTCTAATTCAAAGGTTTCTGTTTTTGGATGAAATGTTACTTGACACTTTCTATCGCCATTTACTTCAAAATAGCGTTGTGCCGGCTCACCTCCATTAGACTGTTCCTGAAGGTTTTTTAACCGTGTTAATATCCCTTGAAGCTGTGACATATGCTCCATCTCCTTTCAAACACAAGCAAACTTTCTACTGTTATGTTTCTCCTTTGGCATATTTCTATCCTTATGGATTTTTTCCAGCATAATTTCATCTGGTGAATATGCCAATATTAAAAGAATAAAATAACAGACCGCATCTGTCCATGTAAAAGTGAAGAAAATGGAAACTTTTTTTTATTTACTTATATTTGCTTTCTTCAAAATGCTATCAGGGATATTATTATACAAATATTCGTCCACCTTCCATCCTCCATCCACTTTTCTTAATAATACCCCCTCTAAATGATCTTCGCAGCCAACTGGACCATCTGTCGTGGCAGGGAAAAATTCAAAAACATAAATGCTTTCGGGTGAAAAGATTACTTTTGACTTATCCGAATAGTGAAAAAAGGGAATATAAAAAAGTGCAAAATCCGAACCATATGTAATAAATTTCCCTTTTTCTTCAAAAACGTTCTCTTTCCAAAACAACTTTTGATAAGCTTTTGAAAAGTAGGGATTTAATAAATCATTGATTTCTTCTTTTGTTCTAGTCCGTTCACTCAGAGAGACCTGAACTTGAAAGGCTCCCTGGATCATGCTAAATATCTCTTTTTTAGTACTTAGATTTGCTTTTGCCGTAGGAGACAAAGGTATTAATAATAAGATGACAAGAAGTAATAGTAAAGTTTTCTTCATTTTCCCTTTCCTCCTCACGGTAAAAATCTTAGGTTATTTTATTTTTCATTTTAATAAAAATATTCCTAATAATCGCAAAAATAAATCGTAAAAAAAAATATCAGTATTAGACATTAACCTACAATTATTTGCATATCTAAGGAGAGTCCCCGAAAAATCTTGATAAAAAATAGGCCTCTATGAGGCCCTAAAAGTGATTGCAACAAAAAGGATGATAAACAGAACTAAGGTAAAAAATATACCATATGCCCAAAAAATCGGATTGCTCATATAAATATGTCTTTGTACTGGCTCAGCTATTTTTGTATCCAAATCTCCTTCAACTGCTTTTTTCTGTCTGGCCACTGACAATGTATAGATAAGCGAAACCGCAAGAATTCCAACAATAACTATGGATAGGGCATTAACAAACAGATTCATGAGCGATTTCTCCTTTAATAATGTTTCTATTAAAATTCCACCGTATGAACCATTCTATACTAGATAAGTTATAACAATTGGTCATTCTCAAATAAATACTGATAGGTAATATCAATAAATAAGTAATCACTTCCGTTTATAGGAATGGAGAAAGTTCGGATGGTCTCTCCGGTTTCGATATCACTATATAAATCAGATAATATCCCCTTGCGCTCATTTCTCATTTTAATGATATTTTCTAAAAAATAGGGACGCCAGCTCCAATTCTTTTCAATATATTCTTTTTGGGAATACCAGCCGCCGCTCTCACCCTTTAAAATATTCGAGGATTTCTGAAAACCATCTTCATCACATACATACATTCGAAAGGCAATTTGATCCATTTCTTTTATGAGCGAAGTAAACAACTCTTCATAATTTGCCTTTTTATTCTTAATTAATATATCTTGTACTTTATTTTGAAAATATTCTGCTGCTGAATATATTGCTTCCAGTTTCCTTTTTTCATATGCGATAAAGTCATGGAATTTCCCTTTTAAACGCTGTTTTAGTAATTCACGCTCAATAAATTCCGGGGCAGGGGGATGCAGATAAAATCCTTGATAATATCTCCCGCCATTTTTCCATGCAAATTGAAGCTGGTAACTCATTTCAATATTTTCAAAAAGTAATGTGGCTCCGATTTTCCTTGCTAATAATGATAAGGAAAATAAAACATCCGTAAAGCTTGCAGCCGTTGCATTAGATTTTAAAGCACGTAAATTTATCTTAATAATTTCAGGACCTAATTGGCCAATTCGTTCAAAGAAATTTGTGTCACTATTTATACTTGCAATAGCAACTTTTATCCCATACGTTCGATAATATTGTAGTAAATGATCTAATTGACCAAAATCACCCTTATAATTTCCTTCAGAAATTTCAAGGACTATTCTCTTTAAATTCAAGCCTCTTTTTTCAAAAGCCAGCAGTTCTTGTAAAAATGGCTCTCCATGTCGATACATGAGTAAATCGGCATCACGATTCAAATAGATACTAACATCATCTTCAAGATCAAATGCACGTTCTAACGATTTTTGAACTAACAATTGGTCAACTTCGAATTTGTATTCGTCTGGAATACTATCATCATGGAAAAAGCTGCCCAAGCTGATAATGCTGCCATCTGATTGATATCTACCTAAAACCTCATAAGCAATTACACGCTGCTCATCGGCACTAAAAATTGGTTGAAAATAAGGAATGACATTTTCAAGATCCGTTAGGATATCCAATGCATCCATTCAAGCACCCTCCGCAAAAAAGATTTTCCTCATTATACCATACCCTTATATACAATACGCTCAACTTGCACATCATGTTCTTTTCCAAAAGAATACCATCATAGGCAACTCGAAACTTCCGAATGATAGAACCAAGTCCATATGAATGGAGGATAACAATTGAAAAAATTTTGCTTGTTAGTATCAATCCTTCCACTGTTTGGATGTAATAATGCAGATGAAACAGTTTCTAAGGAGCCAGATAAGCAAAACTACACAGAAATATATGAACAAGTACCGAAACCTGAAATTCAAAAAACTAAAAATACCACCACTAATAGTGAAATTAAAAAGCAGACAATTTCAAACACAATCGTAAAACAGCCAGTATCACAACCAGCTAAAAAGGATTCAATGATGCTGGATGTTGCTTTAATTAAACAAAATCCTGAGTTAAGATATGGATGTGAAGTGACAAGCCTTGCCATGGTTTTAAACTTTGCAGGTGTGAAAACAGACAAAATGGATTTGTATCGCTCCATTCAGAAAGATCCAGACCCTATCAAAAGATCTTCTAATGGTGATATATTAAATTGGGGCAACCCTGCAGATGGTTTTGTTGGAGATATGACCGGTAAGCAGGCAGGTTATGCAGTATTCGACAAACCAATGGAAGCACTGGTTAATCAAAAACTTCCTGGCAGAGCTGTTAACTTAACAAACCAGCCCTTTGAACGAGTTTTAGAGCACGTTTCTGCTGGTTACCCTGTAGTGGTTTGGACAACAGGAGATTATCGATTACCTGATCGCTGGGAGTCTTGGTACCACGGACAGCAAGTTATTAAAACACCATTGGATTTGCATGCTGTTGTCCTAGTGGGTTATGATGCAAATTATGTTTACTTGAATGACCCGCTTTCTGGCAGAAAACAAGTAAGAGTTGGAAAAGAAAATTTTATCGCTTCCTGGAAAGCACTTCAAAGCCGGGCAGTAAGTTATAAATAATATGCAGACGCGACATACAAAAGCAGCCAAAAGGCTGCTTTTTAATAGGAATTTTTTATTTATTTTAGAATATGAACTATTGTATACCTTTTTATATAAAAATTCATTCTGCCTTTTCGCTTGCAAAATCGACCATTTTTAAAGAAAATACGAATGACTCTACTTTTACACAGAAAATAATTGGAGATGGGTTGGTTATAACATTATGCCTAAAAAAATGAAAAGGAGATCTTTCCTGAAAAGTACCTTTGGTACACTGCTAACTGTTTTTGGTCTAGGTTCAGGCGGTTACTTCTATGCTAATAGAATTGAACCTTCACTTCTCGAAATAAATCACATTGAAATCAAGCACCCCTTAATTCCTACTAGTTTTAATGGAGTGAAAATTGTCCAATTTAGTGACACTCATTTAGGTTTTCATTACAATTTAAAACAATTAAAGAAATTAGTTGATAAAATTAATCAACTTCAGCCTGATTTAATTTTTTTCACAGGAGACTTATTGGACGAGCCAAATAAATATAACGAAATAAATAAAGTTCCGCCTATTTTACAGCAATTAAAGGCAACAATTGGTAAATATTGTATATACGGAAACCATGACCATGGAGGCTATGGTTCAGAAATTTATAAAAATCTAATGGAAATGTCCAATTTCACTCTCCTATTAAACGAATCCCTCCCTATTAAGCAAAAGGATGGAAGTTTTATTTCTCTATTAGGTATAGACGATCGAATGCTAGGCAGACCTGATTTACAATTAGCCATGAAACATATACCAGATAACTCGTTTAATCTACTGTTATCTCACGCTCCTGATGTTGCCGATGAAGCCTCAACTTATCAAATACATTGGCAGTTAAGCGGACATAGTCATGGAGGTCAGGTAAAAATCCCTTTCGTGGGGGCTCTTGTCATTCCGCCTTTTGCACAAAATTATCCTGAAGGGTATTATTCCATTGGTGAGATTAATCCATTGTCGTTATATGTAAATCGAGGGATTGGCACAACACGACTCCCTTTTCGGTTCATGGCAAAACCAGAATTGACGGTTTTTACCTTGATTTCAACGGAAACAGATTAAAAAATCCTTACCCACTAATGTGCAAGGATTTTTTAATTATTACTTCTATTTTCATTAAAGTGTTAATTTAATAAAAACTTTTCCTCTAGCTCTTTTACAGGGATAGGCATTGAAAAATAATATCCCTGAGTTTTATGGCAATTAGCTTTCTTAAGGAACTCCACTTGCTGCTATTACATCTAGTGAAAGGTTTGCTTTTTTCAAACCCGCCTCGTTAACAAACAGATATCGAAAAGAAGGACCCTCTTCCACCTTCATCACATAAACCATATCCTAGAGATGCTGAAATATTATATCAAAAATAATTTTTTGGATTTTCTTATTCACTGTATCCAGTACTAGTTCTTTATTCAATTCGCTTTTGAAATCCATTTTCTCATCCTTTAAACGTAAAAAGTTCTCTTTTTTTACAATAATGTTTTTACTTTCTTGTATTTCTATTTTACAATTAAATCATAATAAAGATAAACAATTTAAAGAAAATAATGACTATTTCACTAAAACTTAAAAATGACATTATATCTTAAGTTGACCGTAGGAACCTAAAAGAATAAATGGGAACAATAGGAATTAGGTTTGCTCTGTTTTTAATTTGAAAGGAGTACATAACTTGACTCATGAAAGGGAAATCCCCCACCCAAAAGGGAAGCTAACGATAGATAACCTCTCACAAGCTCTCTTTATTGTTAATCGCCATGCCAAAACAGCAACGAACCCCAAATATTTATATAAACTAAAGCATGAATCATTAAAAAAATTAATAGATGAAGGCAAAGCAAAAAAAGTAGGACTTCATTTTTCGGAAAATCCTCGTAATAGCAAACAGCAATCGGATGTCCTCGTTCAGTGCGGCCATTATACTTTTCATATTCCTCCTACAAAGTCTGATTTTGCTGAGCTTCCTCATTTGGGCAAATTAGATGGAAGTGTGAGAAATCCAAAAACCTCACTTTCTCTTAACCAAGCAAGAGGCATATTACAGCAATATACGGGCATTACAGAAATGGAACAACCACCTTCAAATCATAGAAAAAACCGTCCATATCAAAAACCGATTTTTAAAAAGTTAGGAGAACGATATACGTAAAAAGGCTAAATTTCACCTGGCCTTTTTACGTATTTTTTTGTACATAATTTCGCTACAATTTATTGATAATTTTGTGAACTCTCTCACAAGTTATAGACCCTTTTAACGATTAAGTTTACAATACAATCATAAGACTAAATCATAAAGAGGTGCCTTAAACATGAAAGGGACAGCGATTCTTTTTCAAGAGCAGAGGATTACATTTATTGAAGATGTTGAGCAAACAGTATTCGAAGAAATAAAAAACCAATGTGGCTGTGAGCAATGCAGCTGTAAGTTAGATAATAAAATTGTTACTTTCGATTCGGTCTCTCCCGTTTTCTGGCATGAAGATGAAGTTGATTGGGACTATGGTTATTAATAATACTCTATAAGTTGATATAAACTCCCCCCTTAAAAAACAGCCTGAAAATCATTCAGGCTGTTTTTATATTCTCTCTACTTACTCTAGTCCATTATTGTAGAATATTTCTATAAATCTGTTTATAATCAGAGTATTCATGAAAGCGATGAAAGGATGAACAAGGGTGGAGCATTTAATTAATTCCAAAGTTCAAGAAATAGAGGTTTCAGGCATCAGAAAATTTTATAATATGGTATCTCATATAGATGATGTGATTTCATTTACAATTGGACAGCCAGATTTTCATACACCAGAGCACGTAAAGCTGGCTGGCATTCAAGCAATCGAGGAAAATTTCACTTCCTATACACCTAATGCTGGAATCATTGAATTACGAACTGCCGCATGCGATTTTGTTAAAAAAAAATATGGTCTTTCCTATGAAGCAGAATCTGAAGTCATTGTCACAATGGGTGCAAGTGAGGCTATTGATATATCCTTTAGAACCATTCTAACGGAAGGGACCGAAGTTATCCTGCCAGGACCTATTTATCCTGGATATGAACCAATTATTCGTATGTGTGGAGCAGTTCCAGTTCATGTCGATATAAGAAAGAATCAGTTCCGTTTTACGTTAGAAATGATTAAGCCTTATATCACCGATAAGACACGCTGCATTGTTTTACCATACCCATCAAACCCAACAGGAGTAAGCCTCACTGAAATGGAGTTAAAAGAAATTGCTGATTACTTGAAAGAGAGAGAAATCTTTGTCCTCGCAGACGAAATATACAGCGAGCTCACTTATGATCAGCACCATCTTTCGATTGCTTCCTTTTTAAAAGAGAAAACAATCGTAATTAATGGATTGTCAAAATCTCATTCGATGACTGGATGGAGAATTGGCTTCCTATTCGCTCCTAAAGATATTACCAAGCACATATTAAAGGTACATCAATACAATGTATCCTGTGCCAATTCAATTGCTCAGAAAGCAGCTTTAGGAGCATTAACCACGGGAATGGATGATGCTATCCCGATGAAAAGGGAATATATCCAAAGAAGAGACTATGTTTACAATCGTCTTACCGCAATGGGGCTAAGTGTAGTTAAGCCAGACGGGGCATTTTATTTCTTTGTTAAAATCCCTGAATCAATCCCTGTGAATAGTTTTGACTTTGCTCTTGAGATGGTACATCAAGCAAAGGTAGCTGTAGTTCCTGGAAGTGCATTCTCTGAATTCGGTGAAGGTTATTTTAGACTTTCCTTTGCCTGTTCACTCGAAACGTTAGAAATCGGATTAAATAGAATGGAACAATTTTTAAATAATAGGCTCTGTTAAATTGGCTGTTGATTTGTGCCAAAATCCATATTAGCTTTAACATAGTAAAATAATAAAAAACACCCTCACTGCTAAAATGTGAGGGTATTTCTGTTATTGACCTTTGTATTGTCCATTATTTTTGGATGCTTTTTCTTTTTTTGCTTTATCTTTATGAATTTTATTTGTTGCTGCAGATCCCATTTCATGAGCAAATTCTTCATTTAAGACAGCAGAATCGAATCCCTTTTTGTTTTTTTGCTGCGGGTCATTCTTTTTTGTTCGTTTAGCCATATAAAGTTTCCTCCTATTTCAACTTCTAGCTTATTTTTTGAAAACAGGAGGAATTTATACAACACGTATTAGGACTTCCAATATTTATATAATGCCTGTGTTCCACTATTCTCCTCGCCCATTTCAGCAAGTTGATCATACAGCGATTTTGCCAAAGCTAAACCAGGAACTTTCATTTCCATTTGCTCTGCTTCATCTAAGGCGATTTTCATATCCTTAATGAAATGTTTTATGTAAAATCCTGGTTCAAAATTCCCGTTCAGCATTCTTGGAGCAAGATTGCTTAATGACCAGCTTCCAGCAGCGCCAGTGGTAATACTTTTTAACACTGATTCTGGATTTAATCCTGCTTTTTCGGCATAAATGATGGCCTCGCAAACACCAATCATATTTGAAGCTATCGCAATTTGATTACACATTTTTGTATGCTGTCCGGCACCTGCTTTACCTTGATAAACAATATTTGTTCCCAGGAGATTTAGAAGTGGTCTTATCGCTTCAACGTCTAATTCTTCTCCGCCTACCATAATGGACAGTTTCGCTTCCTGTGCACCAACATCACCGCCAGAGACAGGGGCATCAATGGTATGAATACCTTTTTCATTTGCAGCCTCATATATTCTCCTTGCAAGTGATGGGGCTGAAGTCGTCATATCGATAAGATAACTATCTGATTTAGCATTATTAACTAAGCCATTTTCCCCTAAATAGATTTCTTCCACATCAGAAGGATAGCCAACCATTGTAATAATAACATTAGCCTTCTCTGCCATTTCTTTTGGTGTATCTACCCAAATAGCGCCTTTCTCTAATAGTTCACCCGACTTTTCCTTGGTCCTTGAAAAAACAATTAACGGATACCCCGCTGCCATTAAATGTCCTGCCATACTTTTCCCCATTACGCCTGTCCCAATAAAACCAATTACAGTATTTTCTGGAGTTAACAAAATAAATCAATCCTCCGATTTCGTATTTTCACCTTTTTATTATATATGGAGTAACGCAAAAAAACCGGAACTAAGTACTTTCCGGTTATCGTGCTCAATCTCCAAATTTATGCACTTACATAGTTTCTCCTAGTTCAAATCAAGATAAACAATAATTTCATAGCTCTGATGAAAAATTTGTTAAATAGACACGTCCAAAAACTTCCTGATTATTGAATATTTCTATTGAAACTGCCTGATTTTTTTCAATCATATTCTTTAATTCATAGATGTGTAAATCTTCCTTTAGGGGGAGCGGGTCCATAAAAATATATTTTTCACTTTTACCCTCTACCTCTAAATATTCTCCATTTAGAACTTGATCCTCTCCGTATATGATTTCACGTTTACCAATTGCAGCCGCAAGCTGATCATCATGGATCGTAACCTTTACTTTATATAACTCATGTCTATCTAATATTTCATTATTGATTCTGAAGCGGAATTGAAGTTCATTATTCTTCGTTAACAAGGCATCCGCGTAACGATTAACAATTAGTTCTTTTGATAGGGGTAATCCACAACCAGTAAGTGAAGTTCCAATAAACATGATACACACTAGAACAAAAACCAGTTTTCTACTTCTCCGCATGTTTAAACACTCCTTTATGTTTTTACCTTAACCAAATTTTTTTGGTAATAAACGTAAAATGAGGTTGATTATTGGAATAATAACTGTGAGGTTAAATAGCTTTAATCATGCCCCCATCAACTAAAAACGAACTCCCAGTCATATAGGTATTAGCATCTGATAGAAGAAAGGCTGCTACATTGGCAAATTCCTCAGGTGTTCCATATCTCTTAAGAGGAATTGTCTCTTTCATTGATAATTCAACCGTATTTATGTCGACTCCTTGTTTATCCGCATTAATTTGATCTAAATGCTTAACACGATCAGTTGCTATGCGACCTGGCGCGATTGTATTGATTAAGATATTGTATGAAGCAAATTCAGATGCTAATGACTTAGATAGTCCAACGATACCGGTTCGAAAGGTATTAGAGAGTATTAAGCCTGGTATTGGCTCTTTAATTGAAGATGAAGCGATGTTAAGAATCTTTCCTCCATCCTTTTTTAGGTAGGGCAATGCTTCACGAATGACACGTACATATGATAATAAATTTAATTCAAATGCACTTTGCCATTCATCATCTGTTAAATCCTCAAAGGTTCCTGCCGGTGGACCGCCTGCATTATTGACAAGTAGTTGAAGACCACCAAATGTATCTATTGTTTTTGATACAAGTAGTTTAATATCTTCTGTCTTTGTGATATCTGATTTTTGGAAACCAACCTTCCCCAACCCGATAGATTCTAATTCCTCAGCCTTCTTTTTAAGTTTTTCCTCATCCCTGCCCGAAATCATTACATTCGTTCCTTCTTTCACTAACGCTTGAGCGATAGCAAATCCTAGCCCTTGGCTAGAAGCAATTACGAGCGCTGTTTTCCCGCTAAGATTTAATTCCATCATAGATCCCCCTTTAACTTGTCTATTTCCATTATACTAAAAATTTCCTCTTATTCCTAAAACATGTACGACAAAAAGAGACAGAATTACTCTGCCTCTTTGAATCATGTATTATTTTGTTGCAGCATTAACAGCATCAATTACTTGTGACGTTGTCTGCATATTTAAAACCTGATTGGCAAGCTTCTCCATTTCGGCTTTACTTAACTTTTTAATTTGTGACCGTGCTTTAAGGATTGACGTTGCACTCATTGAAAACTCGTCTAATCCAAGACCAATTAGAAGTGGGATTGCTGTTTCGTCTCCAGCCATCTCACCGCACATCCCAGCCCATTTACCTTCTGCATGTGCAGCATCAATAACCATCTTCACCAATCGTAGAATAGACGGGCTATATGGCTGGTATAGGTAGGATACACGCTGATTCATCCGGTCAGCCGCCATTGTATATTGAATTAAATCATTCGTACCAATACTAAAGAAGTCAACCTCTTTAGCAAATTGATCAGCTAAAACAGCAGTTGAAGGAATTTCAACCATAATCCCTAGCTCAATACTGTCGGAAACCTTTTGGCCTGCAGTAATAAGCTTCTGTTTTTCATCTTCAAGGATTGCCTTAGCTTCACGGAACTCATCCAACGTTGCAATCATCGGGAACATTACTTTTAAGTTACCATAAATGCTTGCTCTTAGAAGCGCTCGGAGCTGAGTACGGAAGATATCCTGTTCCTCTAAACATAAACGAATGGCTCTAAAACCTAAAAATGGATTAAGTTCTTTTGGCAATTGAAGGTAGGGAAGCTCTTTATCGCCGCCAATATCTAAAGTACGAACAACCACTGGCTTACCATTCATACCCTCTAAAACAGCTTTATATGCCTCAAATTGTTCTTCTTCAGTAGGAAGCTGGTCCCTTCCCATATAAAGGAATTCAGTTCTGTAAAGTCCTACACCTTCTCCACCGTTTTCAATTACTCCCTTTAAGTCTTTAGGAGTACCAATATTAGCAGCTAATTCAACATGATGGTCGTCCGCTGATACCGTTTTTTCATTGACAAGCTTTGCCCATTCGGTTTTCTGAGCCTCATATTGCTGATGAATGTTGCGATATTCTTCCACCAGTTCAGGAGTCGGATTAATATGTACTTCACCTTTTAGACCATCGACAATGACTAAATCACCATTGTTAACATCTTCCGTAGCACTTTTTGTTCCAACTACTGCTGGAATTTCCATGGAACGAGCCATAATCGCAGAATGGGAAGTTCGTCCACCGATATCTGTTGTAAATCCTAATACGTACTGTCGGTTCAATTGAGCAGTATCGGATGGTGTTAAATCCTCTGCCACAATAATTACTTCTTCAGCGATCATACTTGGATTTACTAATTGTACGCCTAGTAAATGTGACAGAACGCGCTTTGTAACATCACGTATATCGGCAGCACGTTCCTTCATATACTCATTGTCCATTTGTTCAAACATCATAACAAACATGTCTGCAGTATCTTTTAATGCAGCTTCTGCATTTACTTTTTCTGACTTAATCTTATCTTCAATTGGTCCATTTAATTCTGGATCAGTAAGGACAAGTAAATGCGCCTCAAAGATAGCTGCTTTATCTGCACCAAGTTCAATCTGAGCACGATCGCGAATTGCCTCAAGTTCTGCTTTAGATTTCTCTATAGCTTCCTTAAAACGAGATACCTCTGAATCTGCATCCTCTATTGTTTGGTTCTCAAATGATAAGTTTGGTTCTACTAACCGATAAGCTTTTGCAATGGCAATGCCATTCGAAGCAGCAATTCCTTGTAAAAATGTCATTACTCAGCCAGTCCTTCTTTTTTCAATAATTCATCAAGGCTTCTTAATGCTTCTGCACTGTCACTGCCCTCTGCACTAATTGAGATATCTGCTCCTTGGCCAATTCCAAGAGACATAACACCCATAATGGATTTTAAGTTAACTTTTTTACCCTTATATTCTAAATTGATTTCTGAATCAAATTTGCTCGCAGTTTGTACAAGCAGGGTTGCAGGTCTTGCGTGAATCCCTGTATCAGCTATTACTTTAAATTGTTTTTCTGTCATGTTCAATCAAACTCCTTCTCGTTAATATAAAATGACACTGGCTATTCCATATCTAACAGCATATAGTCAGATAAGTATAACTGAACTAATTGTTATATTTTCTCCAAAAGAAGATGGAGTATGTAAACAGCTAGCCTCATTTATTTTTTGAAATTCATACAATTGCTAGGATAACATTTTCAAACAATACAGACAACAAAAAACCATTTATGTAAGCGCATTAAAAAATCGACATCTTGTTTTTTTAAAAAAGTTCACCATTTCGCCATAATTTAAGCCTAATTTTTCAAAAAAAAGGTTGTGTTAAATAAGGCTGTTGATTTGTGCTACAGGCGGTTCGGGAAGCCTGTCTAGTTGCAGCGCCTAGCCCCTCGAGTCGCTTCGGTCCCAACGATGAAGTCAAAGAACGACTTCATCGTCAGGCCCTCCAGCGCTTGTCGGGGCTGTACAGGCGCTTCCGCTTTTCCTACTCCTCGGCGCTAAGAGATAAGCGGGGTCTCCTCTGTCCCGTCCTCCTGCAGGACATTGATTTACATCCTCGAATCTGCCCACGCACGAAGAAAATGCGATAGCATTTTCGAGGAGTCTCGCGCCTTCCGCACAAATCAACATACTAAACCAACAGTTACCGTAACACAGCCAAAAAGAAATAAGCTGACCATTTAGGCAGCTCATCATCTTGTATCGCTATTTTATTTTTTTCTCCTGCTATCAATTACTAGTACCAGATGCAATTTTCAGAGCCATTTCCAATTCTTTTGTGTGCAATTCTTTGATTGTGTCATCCCATTTCAATTTCTCGGCCATATAATCTATTACTTGTTGTTTATAGGAGTGGACAGTATGAATATTGAATAGGACAGCTCCAATTCTCCTTGTAAAGAAATCTGTTGGTGTTGCGACCATTTCACATTGGATTGAATAAACTAGCTTTGCAAACAGCTGATTTGGAATACCGTATTTTAACGCATCACTTTTATTCTCCAATAGTAAATCAAAAACCACATCAACATTGGAACCATACATGAGAGCTAACTTTTCTGACTCTAATGGAGTTAGCCCTTTTTCGATACCCTTAGCCGTTTTTTCTTTTGTAAAAGCAGGATAATTGTGCGAACCTCCTACATGACCACCGGAGATAGGCAATTTCTTTGTTTTACAGTTTTGGTAACTGATTCTTTGTTCCTTTTCCAGACTTACTGATAATCGGTCAACAATGGCTTCTGCCATTTTTCGATAACCCGTTAATTTTCCTCCAGCTATCGTAAGCAAACCCGTTTTTGACTCCCAAATTTCATCCTTACGTGATATTTCCGATGCTTCCTTGCCTTCCTCATAAATGAGTGGCCGTAACCCAGCCCAGCTTGATTCAATGTCAGCTTCGTTAATTGCCACTTCAGGAAACATATATTGAATTGCATTGATTAAGTATTCTCGATCGTTTTTAGTAACGAAAGGCTGGAGCTTATCTTGATTAAAAAAAGTATCCGTTGTGCCAACATACGTTTTTCCATCACGAGGGATAGCGAATACCATCCTTCCATCAGGGGTGTCAAAATAAATGGATTGGTTCAAGGGAAAAGTGCTTCGATCTATCACAAGATGGACACCTTTAGTCAATTGCAAGGTTTTCCCATTTTTAGAATGATCGAGTTCACGCACTTCTTCCACCCATGGACCCGCAGCATTAATAATTTTTTTTGCACAAATCTGATATTTTTCTCCTGTTAACTGATCCTCAACAACGACACCAGCAACCATTTGATTTTTATAAACAAAGTTAACAACCTTTGTATAATTTATTGGTGCTGCACCAAATAGATATGCCTCTTTCATGATTTCAATTGTCAAACGCGCGTCATCCGTACGATACTCGACATAGTAGCCGCTCCCTATTAATCCTTCCTTCTTTAGTAAAGGTGCTTTTTCTAATGTTTGTTCTTTTGTTAACATGGTTCTTCGCTCATTACTTTTTACTCCCGCAAGGAAATCATACAGTCTTAACCCTATCGATGTGCTCAGCCTTCCAAAGGTTCCTCCTCTATAAATCGGAAGTAACATCCATACAGGTTTTGTTACATGAGGGCCGTTTTCAAAAACAATTGCTCTTTCTTTACCTACTTCAGCTACCATTTTTACTTCAAATTGTTTTAAATAACGAAGTCCGCCATGAATCAATTTGGTTGAACGGCTAGATGTTCCAGCAGCAAAATCCTGCATTTCAACTAGTGCAGTTTTCATACCTCTAGTTGCAGCATCCAGTGTAATCCCTGCACCAGTAATCCCCCCGCCAATAACTAGAACATCAAATTCCTTATTTTTAAGGCTATCAATCATTTCATTTCTATTTATGTTAGAAAATTTCATCCCTTTTCCTCCTAAATAGAAAAAGACCATTAATTTTATTTAAAAGTCATCGCAGCCTCCACTGCTTTTTTCCAGCCATTATATAGGCTGTCACGCTGTTCTTCTGCCATATTCGGAATGAATTTTCGATCGGTTGCCCATTGTTTTGATATTTCTTCCTGACTTTCCCAGAACCCTACTGCAAGACCTGCTAAATAGGCAGCTCCAAGCGCAGTTGTTTCACTTACTTTCGTTCTTTCTACTGGTACATTTAAAATATCACATTGGAATTCCATTAATAAATTATTTTTCACGGCACCACCATCTACGCGAAGGGTTTTCAGTTTTATTAATGAATCTGATTCCATTGCTGATAGTACATCTTTGGTTTGATAGGCTAATGATTCGAGAGTGGCCCGGATAAAATGTTCCTTCGTGGTTCCTCTTGTTAAGCCAAAAACAGCACCTCGTACATCACTATCCCAGTAGGGCGTCCCCAATCCAACAAATGCAGGAACAACATATACACCATCCGTGGATTCCACTCTGCCAGCATAGGACTCACTATCCTTAGCTTCCTTAAACATCCTCAAACCATCACGAAGCCATTGAATAGCAGAGCCTGCAACAAAGATACTTCCTTCAAGACCATATTCTACCTTCCCGTTTAGCCCCCAGGCAATAGTTGTCAATAAGCCATTCTCTGACCGGACTGCTTTATCTCCAGTATTCATCAACATAAAACAACCTGTTCCGTACGTATTCTTAGCCATACCCGGCTCAAAACAGGCCTGCCCGAAAAGTGCTGCCTGCTGATCGCCAGCAATCCCAGAGATTGGTGTTTCCCTGCCAAAAAAGTGATAATCAACGGTTTTCGCATAAACCTGAGACGAGGGCATCACTTCAGGAAGCATACATTTAGGAACATCCAATATCTTCAATAATTCATCGTCCCATTGGAGGTCAAATATATTAAACATTAGTGTCCTTGATGCATTGGAATAGTCGGTTACATGTGCACGACCTCCAGAAAGCTTCCAAACGATCCAAGTATCAATCGTTCCAAATAAAAGCTTGCCTTGCGATGCTCTTTCACGCGCACCATCAACATGATCCAAAATCCATTTTGCTTTTGTTCCTGAAAAATAGGCATCTATAAGAAGCCCCGTTTTCGAGCGAAAAAGGTCACTATAGCCGTTTAATTTCAATTCCTCGCAAATATCACTTGTTTGCCTTGATTGCCAAACGATTGCATTATATATAGGTTCTCCTGTTTCCTTATCCCAAATTACCGTGGTTTCCCGTTGATTGGTGATACCTATACCAGCAATCTGCTCTGGTTTTATTCCCGATTCAGACAATACTTCAGCGATAACTGACAGCACTGAACCCCAAATCTCATTTGCATTATGCTCCACCCAGCCTGGTCTAGGAAAATACTGAGTGAACTCTTTTTGTGCAGAAAAAACAATTTTTCCCTGCTTATTGAATAGAATAGCTCTTGAGCTGGTTGTACCTTGGTCTATAGAGAGAATAAATGTCTCCAAAGCAATCCCCCTATTCACTATATGGTTTATTTTCTATTTATAAAACTAAATGGATAATTCTAATGTTAGCTTCTAGGCTCTTTCAAATATTGGTATAATACATCTCCACCCCGCTGACCTATGCCGCGAAAATGTTTAAAATCTTCCCTTTTAACAAGGAACTGACGAAATTCCATAAAGTCTTCCTTCTTTACATAGTATTCTGAAAGTTCACCTAATCTTAGTTTTTCTAAAATATCGTTCACATATTGTTCCTGCATATTCTTCATCACCTCACTAACATTTTATAGTAAGATTCATGATAATAGTCAACATTTGCACCTTTATCCCCTGAAAATAGGGTAATGAATGAAAACGATTGCATTTTTTATTAATAATTAACGAAATTGTCAAATAAAACCCTTTACGAAACTATAAAAGTAGTGCAAACTGTTATGTAAATAAGTATCTACAATTTGTCAAGTAAAGGAGAGAGAGACTAATGAAAAAAGCAGAAGTTGGAAATATCATTGAATTCCGCGGCGGATTAAAAGGGATTGTAGAAAAGGTAAATGAAAATTCTGTCATAGTCGACCTGACGTTAATGGATAATTACCGTGATCTAGAATTGGATCAGCGGACTGTTGTAAACCATAAAAATTATAAGATAGTAAAAGAAAGCGCTTATTAAATTAATAGCTTTATAGATTAGGCAGCCAAGGGCTGCCTTTTTATTTGTAGGCTGTGTTAAAATTGTCTGTTGATTTCCGCTCCACTAAGGAAAGCTTCTTTGAATAAGCATCGCAGTGACAGGCGGTCTCTGCCTGTCACGAGGCACTTCGCGGACCTTAGGGAGGTTCGGGGAGCCTGTCTAGCTGCAGCGCCTAGCCCCTCGAGTCACTTCGGTCCCAACGTTGAAGTCAAAGAACGACTTCATCGTCAGGCCCTCCAGCGCTTGTCGGGGCTGTACAAGGCGCTTCCGCTTTTCCTACTCCTCGGCGCTTAAGCGCTTGTGGGGTCTCCCCTGCCCCGTCCTCCCGCAGGACACTGATTTTTTCATCCTCGAATCCGCCCACGCACGAAGAAAATGCGAAGCATTTTCGAGGAGTCCCGTGCCTTCCGCGCAAATCAACAGAGTGCCAAAATCAACATATAGCATTAACACAACCATTTTTATTTATCTTGTCCAGCTTCTTTTAAGAGCTGTTCTTTTGATTTTACTTTTCCATGAGGATTTTGGTCTTGTTTACGAACAGTCCATTCCCGCTCTTCTTGACTTTTAGATTTGCTCATCGTCCTTCCTCCTTTCCATTCACCTTACTATTTTTTTCAATTTCTTCATTCTTATTAGTGGAATTATTCAAAAGTGTGATGTAATCATTTCCTTTCATAATTCTTTTTTGTTAAAATGAATTTTATTGTTAGAAAGGAGGTAATCGATACTTGAAGAATCGCAATTTTGATCTTCGACTAATTACTGGGCTAATCATTTCTCATGCACTTATGTATTTCACTTTTTATGACCGGGTAATTTTCTGGTATATATTTACTGGTTCACTCCTTATTTTGATTACTTATGCGATGTTTCAAGAAGCTGTGGATGATGAAGCATCATTTTTTAAATATCTCTCTCTAGGTACTGTTTCAGGATTAATCTTGTATTTGGTTTTTTGGATGGGGCTTCAAGCCTTTGACGTTCTAAATCTGCCTTTTGAGAAAAGTGTTAATAAACTCTATCGCTGGTTTGCTCCTGCACTATTTTGGCAGTACCTTGCACTAATTTTAGTGGCAGCTCCTGGGGAAGAACTCTTTTGGCGCGGATTTGTTCAAAAAAGACTGCTTCACTACTTCGGACCATTAACGAGTATTTTCATTGGTGCACTTCTTTATGCTTCCGTTCATATTTATTCAGGTACACTAATCTTAATGCTTGCAGCATTCCTTTCTGGGCTTATGTGGGGTGCACTATATCTATGGAAGAGAAGCATGCCATTAGTCATTGTTTCCCATATTGTTTTTGACATCATGATTTTTATTATTTTACCGTTAAAATAGGAAAAGCACCTGTCTAAATAATGGACAATGCTTTTCCTATTTTTATGATTTATTTACTTTATCGTTTAGAGGCTTCAACCATAAAAGGACAAAAAAGATAAGGCTAATATAGCCAAACAATGGGTAAAGATTAGACAAAAGTTTACTATAGTCAATAAGACTGATAATATAAGAAATGATAAAGATTGCTGAAATGGTAATGAAAGTAGGGACATTAACAAATTGCTTTAACTGACGATCGAGTCCAAAAACATTTCCAATGACTGAAGTGAAGATTTCCCCATAAATAACAAGGACAAATATCCAATAAAAAAAAGGTGCTATCTGCTTCATAATTATCGCCATCGGAATCTCATAAATTTCTAAGTTCGGAAGCATAATCAAGGTGAAATGGCTTGAGATTAAAATGACAGTTAATGCTGTCCCTCCTAAAATCCCTCCCCATTTGATGGTCCAATCATCCTTAATTTCATTCGCAATCGGAACAAGTACTGCTTGTGCCAAAGCAAGGTTTAAAGCTGTATATGAAAAAGGTGCTAAGATACTTTTCCAGCCATCCTCCGCATGAGGTACAAATAATAAGTGATTCAAAAAGTCTGACTGTTTAATAGAAAGTGTCATTAACATAAGACTGAAGCAAACCATAATGGGTACCACAAATGAATTGACTGCGAATAGACCCTTTGTACCGACAAGCATTACTAAAAAAGATAAAAAAATTGTAATAAACACTCCTAAATTCTTTGAAAGACCCAATTGTTCCTCAAAGACCGCTCCTGCACCTGCAAGCATTACAGCAGTTACTCCTAAAAGCATAAAAAGCATGATTATATTAATACCGCTGCCTGCCCATTTCCCAAACAAGTGTACATTAAATTCCTGATACGAAACGGCATTAATCCGAGCAGCAATTCTCATCAACTTTGACCCTAATACGATAAGGAGGTAGCCACTCAATAATATACTTAAAAACCCAATGAAGCCAAACCGTGAGAAAAACTCAACGATTTCTCTCCCTGTAGCAAATCCCGCACCAACAACTGTACCAACGTAGACTGCGGCGATTTGGAAAGCAGCTGACCAATTTCTTTTCACCTCATCTCCCCCTTAAATTCAATATATGAGCAAAGGGACAAACAAAGACGAGCTTTTTTAAAATGAGGTCAATTTCTCTTTTGAAGAAATTACCATAAGCAGTCTACTTGAAAGTCAAGGAAGGTCAAATTATACTATTTGCATAAGGTCAAATATAGTCAAAGTCAAAAAAATTATTATATCTTTAGGGAGGTTTTATTTTATGCTTTGTCAATTGTGTAAAGAAGACCAAGCCACTGTTCAATTAAATCTAAATATTAACGGAGCTCACAGTGATTTGAAGCTGTGTCATGAATGTTATGCAGCCAATAAAAATAAAATCAGTACTGGCTTAACTCCTAAAATGAACTCCTTTCCTGGTTTTCCATTAGAAGACCTATTTTTGAATATGAATCCTAATGAAAAAATCCAGCCAAAGAGGAAGCAACAGGCTTCTCAGCGTAATGTTGGTGGCTTTATTGATCAATTTGGACGTAATTTAACCCATATGGCCAAAGCCGGCTTGATTGATCCTGTAGTTGGCCGTGATGGTGAGGTTAAAAGGATTATTGAAATATTAAATCGACGCAATAAAAATAATCCGGTGTTAATTGGTGAACCAGGTGTCGGAAAAACCGCTATCGCTGAAGGACTGGCAATGAAAATTGTCGATGGTCAAGTGCCGGCTAAATTAAAAAATAAAGAAGTATATTTGCTAGATGTTGCTTCATTGGTCGCCAATACAGGTATTCGAGGTCAGTTTGAAGATAGAATGAAGCAATTGATTGCAGAATTACAGGAGCGTAAAAATATTATCCTATTTATTGATGAGATCCACCTCCTAGTGGGGGCAGGTTCTGCAGAAGGATCAATGGATGCAGGAAATATCTTAAAACCAGCTCTCGCACGCGGTGAACTTCAACTAGTTGGTGCAACTACTTTGAAGGAATACCGCCAAATTGAAAAAGACGCTGCTTTAGAACGTCGTTTCCAGCCCGTTCAGGTTGCTGAACCAACACCCAAGGCAGCCATTGAAATCTTAAAAGGAATCAAGAAAAAATATGAGGACTTTCATGAAGTAACTTATTCTGATGCTGCACTGAAAGCATGTGTTCAATTGTCACAGCGTTATATCCAGGATCGTTTCCTGCCGGATAAGGCTATTGACTTACTGGATGAAGCCGGATCTAAATTAAACCTTACTTCTGATGGTATTAGCATGGATCAGATAGAGAACCGATTAAAAGAATTAGCTGTTCAAAAAGATATGGCCCTTAAGAATGAAAACTATGAATTAGCAGCAGCACTTCGTGACGAAGAAGCTAAGCTGGAAAAATCATTAAATGAAACTTCAGAAATCAGCAGACCGGTTATCGAGGTATCACATATTCAAGAAATTATTGAACAAAAGACCGGTATTCCTGTTGGCAAATTACAAGAGGATGAGCAGCAAAAGCTGAAGCACCTTGAAGAAAACCTAAATACAAAAGTCATCGGTCAGAAAAAGGTGGTCGAAAAGGTTACAAAGGCGATAAGAAGAAGCCGCGCCGGCTTAAAATCAAAGAATCGTCCGATTGGCTCTTTCCTTTTTGTCGGTCCAACGGGAGTTGGTAAAACAGAGTTCTCCAAATCGCTCGCCGAAGAACTGTTTGGTTCAACGGAAGCAATGATTCGTCTCGATATGAGCGAATATATGGAAAAACACAGCATTTCTAAACTAATAGGTTCACCACCAGGCTATGTTGGTCATGATGAAGCCGGGCAACTGACTGAAAAGGTACGAAGAAATCCATACAACATTATTTTATTGGATGAAATTGAGAAGGCCCATCCAGATGTCCAGCATATGTTTTTGCAAATTCTCGAGGACGGGCGTCTTACAGACAGTCAAGGAAGAACAGTTAGCTTTAAGGATTCAGTTATTATCATGACAAGTAATGCTGGGGTAGGACACAAAACGATCCATGTTGGTTTTGGTACCAATGACGCAATAGAAGAAGCTTCTATCTTAGATTCACTGGGCAGCTTCTTTAAGCCAGAGTTTTTAAATCGTTTTGATAGTATTATAGAATTTAACTCACTTGACAAAGAACACATCATGCAGATTGTTGATTTAATGATAAATGATTTAAAGGAAACCCTAAAAGAGCAAAATATTGAATTTACTATTACCCTAGAAGCAAAAGAAAAACTAGCAGAGTTAGGCTATCATCCAGCATTTGGTGCACGTCCGCTCCGTAGAGTGATTCAAGAGCATATTGAGGATAACATTGCAGACTTTATCCTCGATCAGCCTGAGGCAGATAATTTATCTGCTACCATCGAAGATGGCCGTCTGATTGTTACTGCAGGAAATATAAAAGTTTGTTAATAGAAAAGCGAAGCCTTGTGGGCTTCGCTTTTCATTTATTATTATAGTTTTTGGTCCTCAATAGAATTTAACCATGTCTCTATCTCACCAACAACAGACTGTACGCAGCCATCCTCAAATGGTGAAATTAGATTAGCTTCTTTCACAAGTCTTGTAAATGACATACTGCCACCAAGCTTGCAAAGATTTACATAATCAATCCAAGCCTCTTTTTGGTTTTCTCTTGAACGTTTCCAAAATTGGAAGGCACAGATTTGCGCTAACGTATAATCAATATAATAGAAAGGTGAGTTAAAAATATGACCTTGACGCTGCCAGAAACCACCATTCTCTAAATAAGTATTCCCGTCATACTCTTTATGAGGTAAATATTTCTTTTCAATTTCGCGCCATTGCTGCTTTCGTTCCTTAGGTGACGCCTCCCAATTTTCATATACCCAGTGTTGGAATTCATCAACAGAAACACCATATGGCAGGAATAATAAAGCATCACTTAAGTGTGAAAATTTATATTTATCTGTATCCTCTTCAAAGAATAACTCCATCCATGGCCAAGTAAAAAACTCCATACTCATCGAATGAATTTCACAAGCTTCATAGGTTGGCCAATAATATTCAGGAATTTCAAAATTCCTGCTTGAATAAACCTGGAATGCATGCCCTGCTTCATGTGTAAGTACGTCAATATCCCCAGAAGTCCCATTAAAATTGGAAAAGATAAACGGAGCTTTGTAGTTTTCAATGAATGTACAATAACCTCCACCAGCTTTCCCCTTCTTTGCCACAAGATCCATGAGGTTGTTATCCTGCATAAATTGGAAGAACTCCCCTGTTTCCTTTGAAAGATCTTCATACATTTTTTGTCCGTTTTCAATAATCCATTCAGGATTGCCCTTTGGTACAGCATTGCCTGTTTGATATTTGAAGCCTTCATCAAAATATCTTAATTTTTCCACGCCAATTCGTTCTTGTTGCCGCGCTTTTAAAGAGGTTGCAATTGGCACAATAAAATCCTTCACTTGCTGACGGAAATTCGCAACCATCTCAGAATTGTAGTCAGTTCTCATCATTCGGTAGTAGCCAAGCTCGACAAAATTTTTATACCCCAAAGCATGGGCAATTTCAGTTCTAATTTTAACAAGATCATCATAAATTCGGTCGAGTTCTTCTTCATGTTCAGCTAAAAATCCAAACTTCGCTTCATTTGCGCGCTTTCTCATTTCCCTATCTGTTGATTCAGTAAAAGGCTCTAATTGCGCTAGGGTACGTTCTTCCCCTTCAAAAATAATTTTTGCAGAAGCAATTAGTTTTGTATACTGAGTTGAAAGGCGATTCTCTTTTTGTAATAAAGGAACTATTTCTGGTTTAAAGGTCTTTAATTGCCCTTCCGCTAAGGCAAATAATTGTTTGCCCAATTTAGCTTCTAATTCCGCGCGAAACTTGGACTGAACAAGCTCCTGATAATATTTTGTAACCAGCCCCTCGATTTCTGGCTGCATTTCATCCATATAATCTTGCTCTGTTTTATAAAATTCATCGTTTGTGTCAACGGAATGGCGAATATAGCAGAGATTAAACATCGTGCCAATATCATTTCTAATTTCATTTACTTCGTTCATCGCCAAGCTTTGCTCTTCTACTGAATTTGCATTTTTAAATTTTTCTATTGCACCCTCAAATCTCCCTGTAATACTTTCTAGGTTTGGACGGATATATGTATACTCTTCAAATCTCATTGAAACATCCCCTTTAGTTAAAAAATTTCAACTATAATCAATTCAACACTTTCCATTAATATTCCTTTAAAAAAGAAAAAATACGGCATGAGCCGTATTAAAATTTACCCGCAGGCAATCCTAGTTTCTTTAATAATTCAATGGCTTCTAGTTTTTCGGAATCAGTTAAACTAGACATTAGTGAATGGATTTGCTGCGCATGTTCTGGGAAAATCTCTTGAATAAAGTCTTTCCCTTTCTCTGTAATTTGTGCGAACGTAACACGTCTGTCATTCGGACATGCTATCCTAATCAACAGTCCTTTTTGTTCCAATTTATCTACTACGTAAGTGATACTGCCGCTTGCAAGTAATATTTTCCCGCCAATTTGCTGCATTGGCTGATCACCTTTGTGATATAAAAGCTCTAATACGGCAAATTCAGTCGGGTTTAAGCCACTTGCTTGAATCACTTTATTAACATGTTCATTAATCGCTTTATATGCTCTTGAAAGAACGATAAATAGCTTCAATGATTGAGATACTGTATCATTTTCCATAAAAACTCATCCTTTTTATTAAGCTTACGCTTATCAAATTATCTAGGGGCTTCCGCTTTTCTTTTTATCTCGACTTCAAGATTATTATAAGAAATTTTTGAGGTGGTGTCAATTTAACATAGATTTACAATCGGTTCTTTTTTTATGATTCTTGATTTCAATGCTTCTAGCATTTTATTTATAGTATCATCTCTTTCTTCCGGTGAGATTTTTTTATGTAAAACAGAATAAAGAGTAACGTCCCTCAGCATAAAAAACAACGGGAGCTGCTCCTTCCAACACTTTGGCAAGGTATTGTGCTGCTCATATCCTTTAATAAAATGTGCAAGAAAATTCGTAGCAAACTGTTCCCGCTCACGTTCACTTGCATCCTGATATCCGTACATAATTGAATAATAAAGCGGGATAGCAATATCTGAGGCAAACCAATGATAGCTACAATCATCAAAATCAAATACATGAACAGATTCACCATCATAAAAAAAGTTCCCTGAATGGACATCACTGTGGATTAGTCCAAAATTATCCTTCTTTACCGGAAGCGATTTCAATTTATTTATTAACAGTTTTGTATTCTTGATAATCTCATTTTCATTTGGAACATAGATTTCAATATCAAGGAGCTCCTCATCCACCCAAGTCGGACGAAGCTTTCTCTCTTTACTTGGCTGGTAATTCTTTGTGACAGCATGCATCTGACCAATGGCTTCACCCCAAGCATGGAATAACTGGTCATTAAATTCCGATGATTTTATTTTTACAGGATAACCAGGTACTTTTGAAAAGAGACAAGCAAAAAAACATGAACCGTCACCTGCTGGTAGTGTTTCAATTAATTGATTATTGGATGATGGGAATGCTTCTGGGCAATTTATGTTTTGTTTGTTTAAATAATTCATCCATTCGAGTTCAGCAAGAATTTCATCCTTACTTCGGTGAGAAATATGAGTGATTCTCAGAATTACAGGTTTGTCTGAACTATTTACCTCAAACACATAATTCTCAAAATCTCCAAGTTTTTTTACCTCTGTTTGTAATTCGAAAACCTTTAAAAAGCCCTTAAGAATAGTTTCTGTAAATAAAATTTCAACTGATTTCTCCATTCATACTCCCCTTTTTCATTCATAATTCCCTTTCTACTTAATTATATTTAAATATTCCGGACTTAGAAACATTCCGTTTCTCATTTCTATAGAATTTATGTAAGATAGGATTATTAAGAGTTTGATAATTTCATAAATGAGGTGCTAGTTAATGGGTCAACCTGCTACAGTGTCTGCAAAAACAACTAAGACCGCAGACACGACAATGTTTAATATTCTTTTTATCATCGGGCTTTGTCATTTACTTAATGATGCCATACAAGCTGTTGTCCCAGCGATGTTTCCAATTCTAGAGAAATCAATGGGTTTATCCTTTACTCAGCTTGGAATTATTGCCTTTTCCTTAAATATGGTTTCGTCTGTGTTACAGCCAGTAGTTGGCTTCGTCACAGATAAAAGACCAATGCCTTTCGCATTACCAATTGGACTTACCCTAACATTGGGTGGTGTTCTTGGAATGGCGTTTGCTCCGTCCTTCGGTATGATTGTTCTTTCAGTCATTTTTATTGGGCTTGGGTCAGCTATTTTTCATCCTGAAGGATCAAGGGTAGCCTTTATGGCTGCAGGGAAAAGAAGAGGACTGGCACAATCTATTTATCAAGTAGGCGGTAATACGGGGCAGGCATTAGCTCCACTAATCACAGCACTCATCCTTGTCCCACTTGGACAGCAAGGTGCTTCATGGTTTTCGCTAGTTGCCGCATTAGCAGTATTGTTATTAATCTACATCGCTAATTGGTATAAACAGAGATTAGTTGAAAACCTGCCTATAATAAAAAAGAAAAATTCAATGTCAAGTAAAAAAGCTGGTCTTTCAAAAAAGGTTAAGCAATCACTATTTTTAATTCTACTACTGATATTTGCAAGGTCATGGTATATATCGGGGATGACTAATTTTTACGCTTTCTTTGCAATAGAAGAATACTCCCTAACGATTAAGGAATCACAGCTTTTCCTATTTGCGTTTTTAATCGCTGGTGCCTTTGGTACTTTTTTTGGAGGCCCGTTGGCTGACCGGTTCGGGAAGAAAAAATTAATATCTGTTTCCATGTTACTGACTATACCATTTTCTATACTTATTCCTTTTGTACCATCTTTTATTGCATTTATCTTTCTTATGCTTACAGGATTTATATTAATGACCAATTTTTCAGTTACTGTAGTTTTTGCACAAGAGCTTGTCCCTGGAAAAATCGGGACAATGTCTGGACTAACCGTGGGACTCGCCTTTGGTATGGGGGCAATCGGTTCAGTAGGACTTGGATATTTAGCAGATTTATTTAGTATGTCAGCAATGGTTTCTTCGATTGGATTTCTGCCATTACTTGGATTATTGGCCTTCCTCCTTCCAAGTGATCAAATGGTACAAAAATGGAATCAAGAGAATTAGAATAAGGATGGGCCTGATAGCCCATCCTTATTTTATTTCCTGAATTTTTTGGTACAGTTCTTCTTTTTCATCATCTGAAAGCATATGCTCTGCCATAGGGAAAAGGACATTTTCTTCTTTAGCAAAGTGCTCCGTTAAAATGTAGTAAGCATTCTTGACTAATTCGGCTGATTTTTTCTTCTCCTCATCGGTTTGGGTGCAAGCAGCTTTTTCTAGAAATTCATGAATTTTTGCCTTAGCTTGATCATGTTCATATTCCATAACTGCAATAGGTCCAGAGGCTGTCCCTATATATACACCCATCATTGGAAATAGAACACCTTCTTCTCGTTCTGAATGAGGATCAAGTGCTGCCTTAAATTCATTAACCTTATTAATCAATTCTTCAAAGGTATTCTCACTAGTAGAATCTTCTTCGATTTGCTTGGTTAATTTGAATAATCCCTCTAATTGTGCTAATAACGGAGGATGCTCAGACTTTAATTGATTAAGTCCTTTACTTAGTTCTACAGGAGACATCTCGCCAAAACTGCTCATACAGCCGCTCATCTGCATACACCTCTTCTTCATTAATTTGTTTTTAGTATAAAAGTTAGTCTTAATAAATGAAGTGACACCAGTCACATCTATACAAATAAAGGAACATGTTATGAATGCGCTTTATATTTTCGAAAAATTTTAACATTTAACCTCAAAAAAACTCATAAACTATCATATAATATAGTTAGAACATAAAAGGGAGGGCTAGAACATGAAAACCCCTAATTACCATGACTTTTATCAAAAGGCTTTGATACCAATTGGTTTTAATGACCTACTCGCACTAAAGAAATACGAATCTTTTGACTTGGATTCACCTTCTACACATTGGCTTATTGCTGTTGAAGGAGTGCAGCTCCCACAGGCAAAGATATACTATCATTGGAAAGTAAGTATCTATCACTCTAATTATGATGGTGATTTTAATTGGAAGAAACCTTTCTATTGTTCTCCAATTATGAATTCTATGGATCATGCACATGAGCTTGCTTGCTCATTGGTTTCGTCAAGTAAACAAGATCAACTCTCCACCTTAAACCTTCAAGAAAAAATAAGTTAATCCTCTAAAAATATCCCCTTTTGCTTCACCTTCTTTTTACCCTTACTTGTGAATAAACCCACAAATAGTGAAATCAAACTACATAGCCTAGGGTTCCCTTGCCAAACTATGATTGACTGCCCTTCCTTTTTTTCGCTATTCACGGGTTCTCATCCACGCTATGAGTGACCGCTCCTTCTTCTTTTTTGCAGTTCTTGGGCTCTCATCTACTTACTACTTACTTTATGAGTAACCTTCCTTAACAATAAAAATAGGTGCTGCTCGCAAGCGCAAGCAACACCTTTAATATTATGCTAGACGGAAGACAATTCCATGTCCGCCCTTTGGATATTCCCATTTGATATTTTGATATGGGCAGCCTATTCGACAGCTTCCGCATTCGTGACAGCCCTCATAACCAACCTGCATCCTTAATCCTTCCCATTTGTACACTTCAGCTGGACAGAAAATGGTACAAATTTTATCTGGGCATTGTGTAGCACAAATATCATCGTCCATTACGGTTAAATGTGACTTCGTATCAGCCTTAAATCGAAGAAGGTACTGTTTTTCTTCAATATTCTTAGTTGACATTATTTCACCGCCTTCCAAGCTCGATAAATATCTTGTATTACTTTAATCGTTCCTCTTTCTGATGTTACACTCTTCATAATTTCTTTTTGTTTTTCACGTTTTGGTGTTCCGTCAACTGTAAAGAATTTGCTCATTGCTTTGTTCATCATCGGTACGTATTCTTTAAAATATTGTGGGTTATTCTCAAATGTATGTGTTGCGTCTTTATATTTCTCTAAATCTTTGATTATGAAGCTATCATAAAGCTTTTGACGGTAGAGATTTAAGCTAGATTCCGAGAAGTCTCCGCGGTACTTCGCCTCTATTACAGTTTCAGCAGCAAGTAACCCTGAATGCATTGCCATGTTCGAACCTTCACGATGGATGGCGTTAACTAACTGAGCAGCGTCACCAACAACCAATACACCATTTCCAGCTACCTTTGGTACAGAACGATATCCTCCTTCTGGAATAAGATGGGCAAGGTATTCTGCGGATTCTCCGCCTGCCAGCATTGGTTTAACCATTGGATGTGTCTTTAAATAGTCTAAGAGGTCATATGGCTTCAGTTTTGCTTTAATCATGCTTGATAGAGTTGTACCAACCCCAATGTTTAAGCTGTCCTTATTGGTGTATAAAAAGGCTGTACCAAGGTTTCCCTTGGTTGAATCACCGAAAATCTCAATGGTACATCCTTGGTTATCCTCTAGATTGAAGCGATCATTAATTTTTTCTTTCGGTAAATTAATAACTTCCATTACCGTTAAGGCCACTTCATCCGGACGGAATTCTTTATGAAAGCCTAGCTGCTTGGAGAGTAGTGAATTTACACCATCTGCTAGGACAACCACATCCGCATAGACTTCCCCATTTGGCCGGTCTGTTCGAATACCAATAACCTTACCGTTTTCTACAATACATTCCGTTACAACCGTTTCATTGATTAATAGAGCACCTGCTTCAACAGCTTTTTTCGCAAACCATTGGTCAAATTGCGCTCGTAATACCGTAAAGTTATTATATGGTTCAATACCCCATTCAAGACCTTTGTAACCAAATTGAACAACAGATTCCTTATCCATCATCCAAAAACGCTGTTCGATAACTGGTCTCTCAAGTGGAGCTTCTTTCCAAAACTCTGGAATCAACTCTTCCATTTGCTTCCGATATAGTACCCCGCCCATTACGTTTTTGCTTCCTGGATATTCTCCTCTCTCAATAAGCAATACGTTTAAGCCTTTTTGGGCGCATACAAGTGCACATGAAGTCCCTGCAGGACCCGCCCCAACCACAATGACATCAAATTTTTCTGGCATAGCTCATTTCACCGCCTTTTTCATTTCTCAGCTGCTTAAATTGCTCAATTAACTTAGGTACTATTTCCATTGCATCTCCTACTATTCCATATGTGGCCACATCAAAAATTGGAGCATTTGGATCCTTGTTAATGGCGATGATTAAATCAGAGTTTTTCATACCTACAACATGCTGAATGGCTCCAGACAAGGCAATAGCGAAATAAATTTTAGGTGTTACCGTCTCACCTGTTTGACCAATTTGAAGCTCGTGAGGCAGCCAGCCCGCTTCAACCACATCACGTGTACCTCCAACTGTTGCACCTATTGTATCTGCAAGCTCATAGAGAATCTGGAAATTTTGCACATCTCCCATCCCTTTTCCTCCGCAAACAATCACATGTGCATCAGCTAAATTTGCCTTTTTTGTTACGTCATTCACAATTTGCAGCACTTTTGTCCGCATATTTTCTTCTTTGAGATTTATGTTTTCTTCGATAATCCTCCCTGCTTTGCCTGAATCTGGCTCAAGTGCCTTCATTACCTTAGGTCTAACGGTTGCCATTTGAGGACGATGCTTTTTACAGAGAATAGTAGCCATGATATTACCGCCAAATGCAGGACGGCTCGCTTCAAGCAACCGGCTATCTACATCCACATCAAGCATAGTTGTATCAGCTGTCAAACCAGTGACTAAATCTGTTGCCACAGCACTTGCTAAATCTTTACCATTGGGTGTTGCTCCGTATAGAATAATTTCCGGCTTGTATTTTTCAACTAAAAGCATAACCCCCTGCATATACGATTCTGTCCGATATTGCTTTAACACTGGATGGTCTACTATATAAACTTCATCTGCGCCGTAAGCAATCACTTGCTTTGCTAAGGGTTTAACTTCACTTCCTAGTAGAAAACCTGCTAGCGGAACTTGTAATTTGTCAGCAAGCTTTCGTCCTGCTCCAAGGAGTTCTAAAGAAACACCCTCAATTTTTCCGTCATTTTGCTCTATGAATATCCAGACACCACGGTATTCATCAAAATTCATGTAAACCCCTCCCACGTCAAAAGAATAATCCTTATTGTTTAGATGACTGTAATGTTAATACCTCTTTTTTCTCCATCAAGATATCCATGAGTTGTTTAACTTGCTCATCCGCAGAACCTTCGATTTTTTTCCCGCCTTCAGGACGTGGAGGTGTAAACATTTTTCCAACAATTGTTGGCGAACCTTTTAGACCAAGCTGGGAACGATCAACATTTTCAAAATCATTTACAGTCCAAATTACTGGTTCATATCTAGCTGCTTGTATCATATTGGGCATTGGTGAATACTCGATGTGGTTAATTTCTTTTTCAACCGTTAACAAGCACGGTAATTCAGCCTGTATGAGTTCATAGCCGCTCGATAATTTCCTTTTGATTAAAACGGTTTTTTCTTTTAAATTGACTTCTGAGACTTCAATTACATTCGTTATAGGCGGTATATCCAACCTTCTAGCAATACCAGGTCCTACCTGGCCTGTATCTCCATCAATTGCATGCTTACCGCAAATGACCATATCGACTGGGAGTTCCTTATTGATTTTTTCTAATGCTTTAGAAAGGGCATAACTCGTTGCTAGTGTGTCAGCACCTGCAAAGGCACGGTCGGTAATCAAATATCCGCGATCTGCACCAATCTCAATACTTTTTTTAATAACAGCTGTTGCTTGCGGTGGTCCCATCGACAAAACTGAGATTGTACCCCCATTCTTTTCCCTTATGCTTACTGCTTCTTGTACAGCATGAGCATCGTAAGGATTTAAAATGGCTGGTGCGCTGCGGCGGTCGAGTGTGTTTGTTTTCGGATTAATTTTTATGATTTTTGTATCTGGTACTTGTTTGACACATACGACAATGTGCATGTAGGACATTCCCTCCCCCATATTGGCTATGTTTGTTTTGAAAGCGCTTGCCTTCCTTGGTTATAAAAAATGCCATATTACGATATATGACTCGTAACATTAGCATATTACCAAACAATGATAGATTTCTTTTTTTCAAAATTGATAAATTTTAGGTTTGAGGTAAATTCTAGAAGTATAAGATTTGATGGAGCTCGTGATGTGAGTGAATTTTATTATAAATAGTGATAATTTAACTATAAGAAATAATCAGAAATAAACAATGATAAAAATCACAGTTTCTGTCTAATAATGTAGATAATTTAATTTACGCTATTCATACAGACGAAAGGTTGAGGCTATAGAATGGTGGAAGTGTTTGTGGGAAGCGTTCTTTCTGCTTTATCAACAGGTGCAGGAGCTCTAATCATTCTTTTTATTAATCAATCAGTCACACACCGGTGGATGGATATGTTATTAGCTTTTAGTGCTGGAATCATGATGGCTGCCTCGACAATAGGGCTAATCCCTGAAGCATTAAAATTGGGTGGTTTTGTCTCACTAGCAATTGGAGTATTCTTGGGGGTTTTGGCATTAACAACTCTGGAAAAAAGGATTCCTCATATTGACTTGGAACATAATCGGTATGGAATTCAATTTGATGAAAAGGCATTGTTAATCATTGCAGCAATTACTCTGCATAATATTCCTGAAGGCTTGTCCGTCGGTGTAAGCTATGCTTCACAAACAGAGGATACGGGGAATTTAATCGCCATGGCAATTGGTTTTCAGAATGCGCCAGAAGGCCTTCTTGTTGCTCTCTTTTTAGTTAATCAAAAAATTAACAAATCTAAGGCCTTCTTATTAGCAACCCTAACGGGTGCAATTGAGATTGTTACAGCTTTTATGGGTTTTTATTTAACCTCATTTGTTAAAGGGCTTGTCCCATATGGTCTTTCATTTGCAGCCGGTGCGATGTTGTTTATTATTTATAAAGAGTTAATTCCAGAAAGCCATGGTGATGGCAATGAAAGAGTCTCTACCTATGCTTTTATTACCGGTCTTTTAGTGATGGTTCTCATCATTGATATCTTCTAAGTCTTTCTTCAGGTGATTTCCTTAAACACATACCTTAGGCCAGACCATAATCATTTCATTAAAAGACAGCTTTATTTCTTCATTTGGTCTTGAAAAATGCTGGGATGCTTTTTGATACTCATTTATTAATATATCAAGCTCCTGGCTGTATTTGATCGTTTCTTCACTTGTAAAACCTTTTGCATTCGCACAATTTATCATCATTGCACGTTTGACTTTTATCTCTTCAAGCATCTCAGAAGGGTTGTTATACGTGTACAATTTTCTCCACCTACTCCTTACTCTTATACGCTAAACCGCAAAATAATTTGTTTACTTGATGAATTATGACAAGTTTTAAGGTAAAAGTAAACACTTTCGCAAAAGTAGACAAAACAAGCATTTTACCCTACTTTTCGACAAAATTCACGTCAGTTTTTCTGCTTTTGCGACAATTTTCATTCTTTTTTTAGTGATGTTTTAGTAAATTTGTTTACTAAAACAAATAAAAAACTGGCTGTTACTGATCAGCCAGTTTACATATATTTATTGATGAATTTCTTCTTTCTCGTAAATTGGCACCCAGCCCTCTGTTGTAACGAAAATTCGAACCGCAACAACTTTACGATCTTCCTCTAAGGTAAAATAATGTCTTGTGTTTTCAGGTACAGAAATTAAGTCTCCTGGATTTAGGTGAACTTCGAAAAATTCTCCATCCTTGCCTTGAATAACAAAAACCCCGTGGCCGCTCACAATAAAACGAACCTCATCGTCGGTATGGTGATGTTCGTTTTTGAAGTTTGTTAGCAGTGTATCAAGATTTGGAGTATTATCAGATAATGATATTACATCTTGAGCTTTGTATCCTCTGCGAGTAGAAATATCTGAAATCTCTGCTGAAAAGACTTTTAGGATTTCTTCTTTCTCTTCATCACTCAAAAGATACTTCTCCACTAGTGATTGAGGAAGTTTAGTAATATCCCAATATTCATAAATAACCTCTTGGGACGCTAAAAAGCTCGCTACTTCTTCTTGATTACTAATTTGTTCTTCACTACTTTGAAATGTAATGTATGCCATGATTAATCCTTCCTCTCCTAAGAAATTAAACTACTTTATTTAATTGGTATTGCTTGTGTTCTAATAGACGTAATTGGTATTTAAAAAGAAACTCGGAAGCTTCAAGGATTTTTTTTGCTTCGAAAGCATTTCTTCCCCAAACCGTTATTCCGTGATTACGAATTAATACAGCGCCAGAATCTTCCTTGATATGCTCCGAAAATGAATTTGCGAGAGTAGGAATATGGGCATAGTTTTTGATGATTGGAATCGTCAACACTGCGTCCTCTTCCCACATATTAAAGGCCTTAATCAGTTCCTGTCCCTTAAATGTTACCTCCCCCTGGTTCCCATAAAGCTCTGAAATCACGTTATTATCAATTGTGTGAACATGGAGACTACAGCCTGCATTCGTTTTTCGGTATATTTCGACATGAAGCAGCGTTTCTGCAGATGGTCTCAAGTGTGTTTCTTCAACTGCATGCCCAAATTCATTAACCAGCAAAAAGTCCTCTTCTGTTCGCTTGCGTTTATCCTTACCACTTGCAGTTACCAGAAACTGTAGAGGATCATCACTAACCTTAATAGCGAGGTTCCCGCTTGTTCCCATAAACCAATCCCGCTCAGCCAATTCATCTTTTATGTCAGCTAACTCCAGCCATTTTTCCTTTAACATGATGTCCTCTTCACCTCAATTCGACTCTTTATTTCATCTATACAGTCATGAAAGGTAGTAAATCCATTATAATTTAAACCCCATTCAGAACATTTTTCCTCTAGGAGATCTCTAGCCAGCACATAATCTGCTTGTTTAGCCGCCTCAAGATCGGTTACCGAGTCACCGATTACTATCGTAAAGCATTCTTCATCCTTGTTAATCTTTCGTATAATACTAGGTTTACAGCAGCCGCATTCGTTTTGACAAGAAGAATCACAAGTATATGGCCAAAGTATTTTTATGTTTTCCCCTGAAAAATCACTGTTGTTACAATAAATCCCTTCAAATGGGCCGAATTTTTCAAGAATGGGATATACAAAGAAATCAATTCCACCGCTGACAATATAAAGTGGAATATTTTCAGTTCTTGCAAATTCAACAAATTCAGAAAATCCTTCGCGAATCTTAGCATTTTCTATCGCAAACTTTGTAATTTCATCTCTTTTGTTACTTGGAAGTTCCGAGAATAATTTCCCTACACCCTCACTAATTGAAATTTTCTGTGATAAAATTTGGTCTTTAATTTCCTCCCAATTAGCTGGTGCAAATTTCTTCATGATTGCGATGATGTTATCACTTTCAGTAATCGTTCCATCAAAATCACAGTAAATGACAGGTCTCTTCATTTAAACTGACACCTCAGTATTTCCCCACAACTGCAGCGCAGTCTTTAGCTCAGGATACATTTCTGCCCCCTCCACTAATGTCTTTCCTTGAAGATTGACTTCAATAGCCTGTCGGAATGCTAGACCGCCGCCACGCGCACCATTTGGATGACCATGGACACCGCCTCCAGCGTTGATAACAGAATCTATTCCAAAATCTCGAATTAAGAGTGGTACTAAACCAGGATGTATACCGGCAGAAGGGACAGGAAAAGAAGTTTTTACTGTATCCTCTTTTGTTAATTCTTTTGCGATTGAAATAGCTGATGATTTCTCCAATGCCACAGTTCCGTATGGTGATGGGAATAATGACAAATCCGCACCAGCAAGGCGCAGGAGCTTACCTAGCAGCAATGAATGTGAGAGACCATAATGGGAAGATGATGTTAACGCACCACTGACAGCAGGATGGGCCATTAATGGTAAAGCAATTTGGTCATCCTCGCGTAGCTCCTGTAAAACATCCAATCCATAAGCAAAAACATTAAAAAGTAACATGTCGGCACCAAGCTCTTTTGCTTTCCTAGCCTTATCCTTCAACTGAGATGTTCTGCCAGTTAGATTTACAGCATACAAAGTCCGTTGTCCGGTTTGTTCAAATGTTTCCTGTAACACCTTTTTCCCTTCTGTTATTCTTTTTTCAAACGGAGTCAAGTCATTTTCAAAAAGAATTTCATCATCCTTAACGAAATCAACACCGCCAAGAGCCTGTTGCTTTAGCTGTTCTGTTAGGAAATTTAAATCCTTGCCAAGTACCCCTTTAAAGATGCTCATTAATAACGGACGGTTAAAAATACCTAGTTTTTCTCTTAATCCTTCAATACCGAATCTTGGACCAGGAAATTTACTTTTTAGTTCATCCTTAAACTGCAAATCAAGTAATTTTACTTTTCCATCTAATGAAAGTTTTCCAAAAACTGTTGTCAGAATGGCAGGAATATCATCTGAAAAATTGATTGTTGGATAGGCAATACGTATGAGTGACTGTTCATCTTGTAATCCTTCTGTCGAAACCACCCTGCCTTTGTGCTTACGTAATTGACTTTGTTCTAGTTCAGGTAAGTTCGTCCATGAACCGACAGTCAAACCTAAAGCAATTTCTTCTGCTTTTTTTGCAAGATTTTTTTCACCGTGGACTAGGTATGTTGCAATTAATTCAGACAATTTTAATCTTCCTTTCTTAAAAAACATAAAAAACCTCTTCGCAAAAGAAGAGGTTAGCATCGCAAACTAACATCTTCTCATCTTTCAGCCTTTTTGCTGCAAGATTTAGCACCGTGCTTAACATTGTGTTAAGTCGGTTGCCGGGCTTCATCGGGCTTTTCCCTCCGCCTGCTCTCGATAAGAAAACGATCGTATTATTTATTTTATCACGTTGATAAACTATATTTTGGATTATCCCAAGAATTATATTTTTTGTCAATCTATTTTTTAAAAATTTCCAACTTACTAATTCTTCTCACTGCTTCTCCTAAACGTTCCTCACTCGTGAGTAAACCGACTCGGACATAGCCTTCACCCAGTTCACCGAATGCAATACCAGGAGCGACAGCAATATGTGCTTGTTCCAGAAGAATTTCGGTAAATTCACTAGAGGTTAGTCCCTCCGGAACCTTTAGCCAAGCAAAAAACGATCCCTTTGGCGCCGTAACATCCCAGCCCAGCGAACGGAGTCCATCAATCAAGACATTTCTTCTACGCTCATAAAGGTTATTTAGGTCTCGAACACAATCCTGCGGACCTGTTAATGCTTCAGCGGCAGCTTCCTGAATACCGCCAAAAATACTGCAATAGAGATGGTCTTGAATAAGCTCAATTGCTGATATAACGCTGCTATTTCCTACTGCGAAGCCCACTCGCCAGCCTGCCATATTGTAGGTTTTTGAAAGAGTATATATTTCAATGCCTACATCTTTTGCCCCGTCAATTTGTAAAAAACTTAATGGCTTTTCTCCATCAAATCCTATTGCACCGTATGCAAAATCATGCACAATACAAATATCATGTTGGTTTGCAAGATGGACACTTTCCTCAAAAAACTCCTTAGTTGCCGCTGCCCCTGTTGGGTTGTTAGGATAATTAAGGAACATTAACTTCGCTTTTTCAATTGTCTCAGAAGATAATTCACTATAGTCTGGCAGAAAATTATTTGTTTCTCGGAGCGGCATCATTACCATTTCCGCCTTTGCCAGTGCTACCCCAGATAAATAATCTGGATATCCTGGATCTGGTACAAGCATTGTATCACCAGGATTTAAAAGGCATTGTGGTATTTCCACCAATCCAGCCTTACCGCCAAACAAAATCGCCACTTCGTTTTCTGGATTAAGGGTAACTCCGTACTCTCTTTGATAAAAGTCAGCTGCTGCCTGTTTTAAGTAGGTATGACCCTGAAAAGGAGAATACTTATGATTCGCGGGATTAGCCGACGCTTCCTGCATTTTTTTCACGATATGCTTCGGGGTTGCTTGATCTGGGTTCCCTTGACCTAAATTAATAACATCATAGCCCTCTTCAATGTATTTCCCAACTTTTTTTACTAAAGAAGCAAAAAACTGCTTCGGGAGGTTATTTAATATTTGCGATGTTGGAAATTGCTTCATCTTGTCACCTGCTTTATTTAATTCATTTTGTTGTTGAATTCTAGTCACAAATGATATAACTTTTAATACAGCTTGTAAAGAAAAAATTCTAAAAAATTCAAATGGGGTGAATATTGATGAAACTTAAAATAACTTGTTTACAGATGGACATTGCCTTTGGTAATCCCATTGAAAACTATCAAAATGCAGAAAGATTAATTGAAGAAGCAATGAAAGAACATCCTGATATCATTGTTTTTCCGGAGCTATGGACAACTGGTTATGATTTAACACGACTTGATACAATCGCTGATCAGGGGGCAGTCAATACAATTGATTTTTTAAAAAAGGCAGCAAAAAAATATCAGGTCCACTTCGTGGGCGGATCTGTGGCAAATCAGGGTGAACAGGGAGTAAAGAATACCCTTCTTATCATCAATAATAAAGGTCAGCTTGTCCATTCATATAGCAAACTACACCTTTTTAAATTAATGGACGAGCATCTTTACCTCGAAGCTGGAGAGGAGAAAGGGTTATTTGAATTGGATAATCGCCTTTTTGGGGGAGTAATCTGTTATGATATTCGTTTTCCCGAGTGGATCCGTGCACATACATCTAAAGGAGCTGAAGCCCTTTTCGTTGTTGCGGAATGGCCAGCCCCCCGATTATCGCATTGGAGATCGCTGCTGATTGCCAGAGCAATTGAAAACCAATGTTTCGTTATTGCATGCAACCGCTCAGGCCATGATCCAAATAATGAATTTGCCGGCCATTCTATGATCATCGACCCATGGGGAGACGTAATTGCTGAAGCTGGAGCGACTGAGGAAATACTGTCTGCAATAATAGAGTTAGATCTTGTAAAAGATATTCGAAAACAAATACCAATTTTTGAAGATAGAAGACCTGATTTGTACTAATCTAAAAAACCACTTCCTGATATAGAAAGTGGTTTTTTTAACTTTTTATATAATGATTTAATGGTAACATAATCTTAAAGAGTGTTCCTTTTCCCTCTTCACTCTCAACTTGAATTGTCCCATTATGTTCCTCAATAATTCGGTAGCTGACCATTAATCCTAACCCTGTACCTTTTTCTTTTGTGGTATAAAAGGGCTCTCCGAGTTTTATTATTTTATCCTTTGGAATACCCATTCCTTCATCTTGAATACATATTTGTATATTTTGTTCCTCTGTTTTATTTATCATAATTGTAATTTGTCCACCGCTCGGCATGACTTCAATAGCGTTTTTTATTAAATTAATAAAAACCTTTTTTAGTTGATTGGGCTCACAATAAACGAATGGCAAAGAGTCCTCATATTCTGTATAAAATTGGACATTGTATAGTACCGCTTGAGCACTTAATAAATCAACCGTTTCCCTCATAATTTGACAGACGTCTTTCTCTTGGTATCTAATTTCCTGAGGTTTTGCTAGGATTAAGAACTCATTAATAATCGAATCAATTCTCGCTAACTCCGAGGTAATCACATCGTAGTACATAGAATGTTCAGCTTTAATACTAGGCTTAAGTAATTGAATAAACCCCTTCAATGCTGTCATGGGATTTCTAATTTCGTGTGCAATCCCAGCTGCAAGCTCACCAACAATATTTAATCGATCAGACTTTCTCAACTGTTCCTGCATTTTGGCTTTTTCCGTTACATCAATAATAACGGTTAGATTCAGACCATCAACTATTCGGCGCTTAGTTGAGTAATCAAAATGTTTCACTGTACCGTCAATCATTTCAATTACAATAGTAGAACATTGCTTGCCAATTTGCATTGCTTGTTCGATATGATTCATAATTTCCTGTTTTTTCTCTTCTACAGAATTAAATAAATCTAATAGGGGCTTCCCAAACAGTCTATCTTTAGAAAGACCAAAGATTCTTTCTCCAGAGTAATTGATATCGACAATTTGATACTCGTCGTTCCATAAAATCAATCCGTCCATTGAATCTTCGAATATTCTCCGGAATTTTTGTTCACCAGCCAATGCCTCGTTCTGTTTCGCTGTATTCTCCACTTATTCACCCGCCCCACGAAACCCAAAATAAGGTAATATCATATATCCTATATTCTACACATATAAATAAAATCCTTTTTTACTTGACAAATTTATTACATTGGAAAACTTAAAAAAAGGTAAAGCGTAGAAATTCCCGCTTTACCTTTTTAATTAGACTCTGTTAAATTTGGCTGTTGATTTGTGCTCCACTAAGGAAAGCTTCTTTGAATAATCACCGCAGTGACAGGCGGTCTCTGCCTGTCGCGAGGCGCTTCGCTTTCCGCAGGCGGTTCGGGAAGCCTGTCTAGCTGCAGCGCCTAGCCCCTCGAGTCGCTTCCGCTTTTCCTACTCCTCGGCACTAAGAGATGAGCGGGGTCTCCCCTGTCCCGTCCTCCTGCAGGACATTGATTTACTTCCTCGAATCTGCCCACGCACGAAGAAAATGCGATAGCATTTTCGAGGAGTCTCGCGCCTTCCGCACAAATCAACAGAGTGCCAAAATCAATAATAAGCTTTAACATAGCCATTAATTAAAGAAATGGATTTTCGTGCTTTGCTTTAAGACGCTGCCATCTTTTTTCAACTTCTGCTTCAAATTCCTCTAAGATTGATTTGTTTTCTTCTTTTAACATATGTTTTGTTTTTCCCATGTATTTAAGCCATTCAGTAATAGCCACACGTTTGTTTTTATCTTCTGGGTTATAGGTAATGCTGGTAACACCTTGCTCGACCTCATACAGAGGGAAGAAACAAGAATTTACAGCTTGCTCCAAAATAGTAGTCCCATAACGATCCTCTGATTTCCAGTTAAGCGGGCAGGTAATCAGGATTTTACCATAAACGGTTCCAACATTTTGTGCATACCACTGTGCTTTCGCACCCTTTTTAACTAAGTCCTGCGGGAAGCTTTCCGAACCTGTAAATACGTAAGGGATATTGGTTGCCGCCATAATTTGCGCCGTATCCTTGTGATGGAATCCTTTTCCCCTCTGTGCTTTCCCTACACCTGATGTGCTTGTCATATGACCCAATGGAGTAGAATAAGACATTTGTGAGCCAGTATTCATATAGCCTTCATTATCATACTCGAGCATAATCAACTTATGTCCACGAAGCGCAGTTCCTATGGCAGACCCCATTCCAATGTCCATTCCGCCGTCACCAGTTATCATGACAAACGTGGCATCGTCAGACACTTCGACTTCACCGCGGCGTTTTAATTCCATAAACGCTTCAAGTGTTCCAGATAACGTAGCGGCACCATTTTGGAATAAGTTATGCATCATAGTTTGTTTATGAGAACTGTGCGGATATGAAGTTGTTGTTACATACGCACAGCCTGTTTGGAATAATGTAACGATGTCACCTTCAATTCCTTTAAAGAATAATTCCAATCCACCAAATATTCCGCACCCAGGGCAGGCACCGTGTCCAGAAGCAATTCGCTTAGGCTTGCCAGTCAATGCACGAAGAGGAGGAATTTTCACCTTTAGTTTGTTTGTTTCTTCATCCATTTTCACATCAATTAAACCAGATCTGTATACATCACCGTGCTGAGGTGTAATTACTGGCTTAGGAATTTTATCTGGATTACCAGGAACATGACCGTAATAATCAAACGGCTTTTCAGCATAGCCTTTTTCCATTGCATCGATGGCCATATCAAAGAACTTATGTGCATCAGAAGCGTAGAAATCCTTACCCCCTAGACCGAAAACTCGACTTAACACGATTGTTTGATTTTCGCGGTCTTCTTGAAGGGCAGATTTCACTTCATGTGTTAAATTTGGTCCATTTGCCCCATAGGAATCTGCACGTTCACCAACTAATAATGCTTTTACATTTTTAAGGGCTTCACGAATTTCCTTCGCTGGGAATGGACGGATAACATTCGGGCTGATTACTCCAGCCTTAATTCCTTTTGCACGTAATTTATCTACTACATCTTTAGCTGATTCACCAGCAGAGTTTAAGAGGAATAATGCAACCTCCGCATCTTCCATTTCATATAAATCGAGCACTGAGTATTCACGGCCGGATATACGGGCATATTCTGCCGCAACCTCTTTATATACCTCACCAGCAGCGTAAATTGCTTCAGATTGTTGGAAATTGTTATTGATTAGGTCATTACCATTCATATGAGCACCAATTGTTACTGGTTTTTTTGGATCTCTCGCAAAATGATAGTCTGTTGGACATTCACCAACAAATTTCTGCACGACACTACGATCCTTGAAATACTCAACTCTTCGCTTTTGATGAGAAGTGAAGAATCCATCGTAGGCAACGATAACCGGCAGACGGACCTTAGAATGTTCAGCAATTTTCAGAGCCATAATATTCATATCATAAACAGCTTGCGGCGTGCTAGCTGTTAAGATAACCCAGCCAGTATTTAACGCAAAGTAAAGATCAGAGTGATCTCCTCTTATATCAAGAGGTCCACTAACCGCACGTGTTACAAGATTCATAACCATTGGAAAGCGGGTTCCAGATTGAACTGGAAGCTGTTCAATCATATAAAGAAGACCATTTGCACTTGTTGCATTGAATACTCTTGCACCGGTAGCTGAAGCACCGTAGCAAATACCAGCAGAACCATGTTCACCATCAGCTGGAATCAGCTTAATATCATGCTCACCACGGGCTTTCATTTGGTCCAGAAATTGTGCTACTTCTGTAGAAGGTGTAATTGGGAAATACCCCATAATATGATAATTAATTTGCGCAGCTGCCATAGCAGCCATTTCATTTCCGGATTCAAAGGTTGAAAGCTGTTCAGCGACCCCTTGACTCTTTAACTTATCTTCTAAAATTGCCATTATGAAATCCCCCCTGCTAAATACGGAAAGTTCTGCTTTACACGGTTTGAATCTGCATATCCAATCATTTCACGAAGATCACCTAATGCGTCAGTTGGACAAGCTTCAACACATTTTAAACAGCCCTTACAATATTGATAATCTATCCCTTTAAGGAACATTTGCCTTCTACCCTTCTTATCTTCGCCAGCTTCCCAAACGAAGCAATAGTCTGGACAGACATTATCGCAGGCAGCACAGTGGATACATTTATCCTGTTCAAACTGTGGAAGAAATCCTTGTCGTGAACCACTTAAATCTTTTAATATACTATTACCTTGAGTAGTCATTACCCCGCCGATTTCCTGGGTCATGTACCCTAATTGTGGCAATGGCCGAGAAAAACTTTTACCTTCTGCCCCTTCTGGCACATCATAGGTTTTAAATTGAACTTCATTATAGCCACGGTCAAACGTGCGAATATTCGGTTCAACTAAATGCGGGTATTTTTTTTCAAAAGTTTTGCGAATAACGTTTCTCATAGAATCAGGATCTAAAAAATCGCAAATACGATATAACGCACCGAGCATCGCAGTGTTTACTTTTGTCTTTTCTTCAACTGCAATCGTTAAAGCGTCGACAATAGCAAGTGTGCCATATTCTAACTTTAGATCCTTTTTCACTTCATCAAAATCTCTAGCTGTGTTTACAAGTGCGATTCCATCAGCATTTAATCCGCTAACGACATCGACTGTTCTATATAGTGCTTCATGAAATACAGCAACAATATGTGGCTGCTCTATTGGGCTGTGATCTCTTATTTCAACATCTGGATCACAATAACGGATAAAACTTTTAACAGGTGAACCTTTCTTTTCAGAGCCATATGATGAGAAATTAGATCCGTTCAAGCCTAGACCTAGCACTCCGGCCTCGGCTAACATTTTTCCAGCTAAATTTGCTCCAAGCCCCCCAATTGATTCAAGACGAATCTCAAAGAAACCAAGCTCATTTTTCTTTTGTAATATAGACATAATGTCCCTCCCCTTCTTATACAAAAAAACACAGAAAATACAAAAATATAAATTCCCCAAATTCATTGTAGGATATATCATTTTATTACGCTGTGACAAAAATCAAACATTAGCAAAATAATTCTATAACACCTTTAAAAAATTTAACTAAAACGTTATTTTATATGGTTTTTATTTAGCATATTATGTATATAACAGCTTTACTTCTGTAGTATAACAGACACTTTTTATTCCGATTATGAATTTTTAAAAAAGTAGGATATAATATACTATTGTTTTAAATTTACCGAAGGAGTTTTACAATGAACGTTATTTGTTGTACCTTAAACGCTAAATATATACATACAAACTTAGCAATCCGTTGCTTAAAGGCTTTCGCTGCTCCGGAATTTAACATCCAATTAAAGGAATATACGATAAAGGATCCTGTTTTGAACATCGTTTCAGACCTCTATCAGCAAAAACCAACAATTATTGGATTTAGTTGTTACATCTGGAACATTGAAGAAACCATTAAGGTTGTCAATATGATAAAAAAAATTGATCCTTCTATTCAGATTGTATTCGGTGGCCCTGAAGTATCTTATGATACTTTAGAATGGATGGAAAAACTTCCAAATGTCGACTTTATTGTGATGGGTGAGGGTGAACATTCATTTAAGCAGCTGCTTTCTGAATTGACGGGAGAGTGCAGCTATAAAAATGTCCATGGAATTGCCTATCGTGATAATGGAAAAGTAAAAGTTACACCCCAAATGAATAAGCTCGACCTAAAGGAACTGCCATCTCCCTATCAATTCCCTGAAGATAAAGTGCATTTAGGTAAACGTGTCACCTATATTGAAACAAGCAGGGGTTGTCCATTTAGCTGCCAATTTTGTCTTTCTTCCATTGAAGTAGGGGTACGTTATTTTGACAGGGAGAAAATCAAAGAAGATATTCGTTATCTTATGGCTAATGGGGCAAAGACGATTAAGTTTGTTGACCGTACATTTAATATTAGTAGAAGTTATGCGATGGAAATGTTTCGATTTTTAATTGATGAGCATCTTCCAGGAACAGTTTTTCAGTTTGAAATTACTGCTGACATCATGAGACCTGAGGTTATTGAATTTTTAAATAATGAAGCACCAAAAGGCTTATTCCGCTTTGAAATTGGTGTTCAATCAACAAATGATTATACAAATGAGCTTGTCATGCGGAAACAAAATTTTGCAAAACTAACAAGAACAGTTACCATGGTGAAGGATGGCAGAAAAATCGACCAGCACCTTGATTTAATCGCCGGTCTGCCTGAGGAAGATTACGCATCCTTTCGGAAAACGTTTAATGATGTTTTTGAACTTCGTCCAGAAGAATTACAGTTAGGTTTTTTGAAAATGCTTAGGGGAACTGGGCTTAGACTTCGTGCTGCTGATCATGATTATGTATATATGGATCATTCGCCATATGAAATTTTGGGGAATAACGTCCTGCCCTTTGATGATATTCTCAGAATCAAACAGGTGGAGGATGTGCTAGAAAAGTATTGGAATGACCATCGCATGAATCATACAATTGAGTACTTAGTAACGAACGTGTTTCCTTCACCTTTTGACTTTTTCCAGGAGTTTGGCTCCTTTTGGGATGGACAGGGTTGGTCAAGAATTGGCCATCAATTAGAAGATTTATTCCGTAGATTATACTCTTTCCTGGAATATCAGTCTGTGAGTGACCTTGACATTATTGCTGGGCTGATGAAATATGATTATTTAATAAACCATAAGTACAAGCCGCGAAAGCCTTGGTGGGAACAAAGCTTTACTAAACAAACTAGAACTGAAATTTATAAACATATTGTAGAAAACCCATCAATCCTAGGGAAGACCTACTTAGATCTAAGACTTGATGAGAAGGATTTATACAAGCATACAATGATTGAAGAGCTGTCCTTTAATCTTTCGGAATACTTATCATCTGGAAAAGTTTTAAAACAGCCTTCTAATTTAATCGCTTATTTTGATCCTGCAAACAAAGGAACACTAATCTTTTCATATATAGGATAAAGAAAGCCGGCATATAGCCGGCTTATTTTTTTTTTGATGACCTTTTATTGTCCTTGTTCGCCTGAAGGACTTCATATAGCTTTATTCCATTTACGTCACCAAATTCAATACTAAATTCTTCACGTGTGTTTTGCACGCTTTTCTGCTCTTTCATTAACTTCTTCCTTTTTTTCCAAGTTTTGAATTACGGTTTGCAAATCTTATTGCGTTGTTATTATCGGTAAATTCCGCTGAGAATTCACTTTCCTGTACATTCTTATGAGGAGTTTTAGTATATTTTTCTACTGCATCAAATTCTGCTTTTCGTTTAGCCATTTTTTCTACCTCCTATCATCGTGTTACAATATTAGTTTTCACAGGAAGCATGAATTCAATCACTTCCTTATTTTTCTTAAATAAATTTGATCATTCAGCGAAAAATAAAGAAAAATAGGAGTGAGAATGATGACAAATAAGAAAAAGCAAAAACCAGATAATCCAACGATGAATGAAACAATCCCACATCAAATTAATGCGCCAAGTTTCGAGGGAACAGGAATTAAAATGCAGCCTCCATTCATAAATGAACATGGCGTTGTGATTGGAGACAGCTTATATTCTTCACCAAACTCTCCTTTAGAAAATTGGACTGAAAATACCGACCCTGAAATTATGGCTGGGGACGATTGGGTTCACCCAACAAATGATATTGGCTGGAATACAGCAGAAAATCGTGAATTGCTAGAGAGTAAAAAGAAACCACAAGCATATCCCTTCATGCACCCAGACAAGGATGTAAGTAAAGGCAGTGATTAAATATTTTGGCTGTATTTTAGCACTCTGTTGATTGGAGCGGAAGGCACGAAGCTCCTCGAAAATGCTATCGCATTTTCTTCGTACGTGGGCGGATTCGAGGATGAAAAAATCAGTGTCCTGCGGGAGGACGGGGCAGGGGAGACCCCGCTCATCTCTTAGCGCCGAGGAGTAGGAAAAGCGGAAGCGCCTTGTACAGCCCCGACAAGCGCTGGAGGGCCTGACGATGAAGTCGTACTTTGACTTCAACGTTGGGACCGAAGCGACTCGAGGGGCTAGGCGATGCAGCTAGACAGGCTCCCCGGACCGCCCGCGGACAGCGAAGTGCCTGGAGTGGAAATCAACAGATAAGTTTAATACAGCAAAAATAAGTATCCATTTCCTCAAAACATTACCACTTATTAAAATACAAAATTGAATCATAATACTATTACAGAGAAAAGAAATTAATCTCTGTATAGATCCTAAGGAGTTGAATAAAATGGCTAACAGCAGCAATAAATTATTAGTTCCAGGAATAGAGCAATATCTTGATCAGGTTAAATATGAAATTGCACAAGAGTTTGGTGTTAATTTAGGCTCCGATACAGTTTCCCGAGCAAATGGGTCTGTTGGCGGCGAAATTACCAAAAGGCTAGTAAAACAGGCTCAAGCACAAATGGCAGGTCAACAACAATAATCCAACTAAATAAACATGGAAAAAGTCCGGCGTTATTGCCGGACTTATTTTTTTCCATTATTCTCATGTTTTCTTGAATTACTATGATTATTTGTCTTCTGTTTTTCTTGGTTATTATTTTGGTTATTCCAATTCTGTTTTTCTTGGTTATTATTTTGCTTATTCCAATTCTGTTTTTCTTGGTTATTTACCTTGTTGTTCTCTCTCTGTTTCACTTGACCATTATTTCGTTTTTCATTCCCATTGTAGTCTCTATCTATGGTTACCTCAGGTGAAACTTGTTTGCCGTTCTCTTGATTTTTCACAACAGGTTTCTTTTTTTCATTATTTTTCTTTTCAGTTAGGTATTCGCTTTGCCTGTTGTCAGGTAAATTACTGTTATATTTTTGTTTCTTTTGCTGACCATGAGGCAATGTTGTTTTTGCTGTGGAGTCAATGGGAGCAATATTATTATTTTTTTCTTTAGATTGTTTATTTTTAGCCGATTTGTTTCTATGATATATTCCGACTGGGACACCTGAGTTGCGTGCTTTTTCTATCTCATCTTCAGTAGATGTATACACTTTTACATCTACAAGTTGTTCGTCTATAGTTTGTCGAATTTCAACGACATTTTTCTGCAATTTTGTTTCCACTTCATCTTTTAACTGTTTAGTTTTTACTGTTGAAATAACAGCAGGCTCAGATTGGGATATTTGCCCCTCGTCTTTTAACTCAGCAACAATAATAGCGGTTAACTCCGAAACATCTTTTTTCTTCCAACCATCCAGCTGAGATATGATTTCATCCGCTTCTGTATCAAACCCCTTTAACTCGACGACTTCCATTTTTTTATTTAGTCCCATTTCAATACTAGTGCTAGCGTCAATAGACATATATGCATAAGCCTTGTTACTTTGATACACTGGAATAATGGAACCCAAACAAATTATCAGTACGGCTGCTGACATTAAAGCGGATCTTAAGGTAAAAAAGTTTCTAATTGAATTTGATTTTTCACTATGGATATAAGCAGTAATTGGAAAAAAATCTATTTCTTCTCCTACAGAATAAAGTCTATCCATTTTACGGGCACGTAAGAACTCTCCGTCTGGAGTAAGTAATGTCAAATAGGGATCATCAATTTCCATTACAATTCCCTTTCTCATATCTCAAGCACCCCCTTTAAATAATCATTTAAATATACATAATCACTAGATAATATAAGTGCAATTGCAATAATATATTTTCGGTTTCGCTCTATCGTCTTTCTGCTGACATTAACCATTTTTTCTAGTTGCTTTATCGGAAGCCGCTTTTTTTCAATTAAGAAGCTCTTTAATTCCTCATTTCCAACTAATTGTCTAGCTACCAAAATAGCATTCTCCCTAGCATCAGCATGCTTAGGTGAATTCTCAACTAAATCGCTAAAGCTTAAATCAAATGAATTTAATAATGCTTGAAATCGAATAATTTCGTCTCTTCTTAATTCATCATCAGATTTTTTCTTATACTCCTCGAGGGATAGCTCGTTTACAATTACCATGCCCGCTGACTCATCCTCAAATGATGAATAGGTTAAGTCGATACTGACATGTTGATCTTTCGTTTGTTTCCGAATATAATCAATCACTCTTCTCTTGATTATGACTTCAGCAAAACTAAGAAGAGAGCTTCCTCTTTCAGGTGAATATTTCTCAATAGCCTCATTAAAGGCAATCAGACCAATACTAAATTCATCATCGGTATCATAAATATATCGTTTACATACTGCAGAAACATTTTTCGCAATAAATGGTTTATAAGAATCTATTATTTCATTTAATAGTAAGCGGTCCCCTTGTTGAATTAAAAGAACCGATTCCTCTAACGTTCGTTTTTTATTCTTGGTTAAAAACAATAAACCTAGCATTGCCTCACCTCACAATAACCCAATTATACCATATGGCTGTCATCTTGGATTTTTATGATGGTAATGCATATAGGGGAAAATAAGCCCAAGAAAGGCTATCTTTTCCTGTATCATTCTAGATTTCAATTAATTTCCTTTTCCGCTTGTTTCTCCAATTCTTTCACCTTATCGTTTTTAACACCCTTTTTCCACTAAAGATGTACGTTTAATCAGTACCTTTTTATGGGGGCATAAAAAAATTCTTAACAAAAAAGCTACTAATCAATTTCTGATTGGCAGCTAATTTCGTGATTTTAATATCCATTTTATTAAAAATCCAATGAGTAACCCCGGAATAACAAATAACATTGGTAAAAAGACAGGACCTGGATGAACATTAAAGATGGTAACCTTTGGTGAAATCATTAATCCAACTGTGACAAAATAGGCAGAAAATACAAATGGTAAATAAGAATACTTTTCCTCAAGCGGCATGGCATATCGATATCCATCCCACATTGAAAACATATAAACACACGGGTAAAACATTAGCCACTGATAGTTTACGACCGATTCAGCACGTTTAATTTCACCAAGAAAACTATACATGATTGCACTATTAAAATGACTGTTCATATTTATAATAAATTCTAGTATCACAAACAAAATACCTTTGATGTACTGGCCACTTAATAGCTGACTGAATCCTGGAAAGGCTATACTCCATAAGACTGCTTCTAATTTACTCAGTTTTTTCATTTTTCTATCTCGCTTCTGATGTAAGTTACTTCCAAATTAGTTTTACCAGTAACGGACCGAATAAACGAGGAAAGAGAAATATTTTAAATAATACCGTTTAGATACAATCATAAAATAGGTATTTGATAGTTTGGATTATCCTTTTGTTTTAGGTAAAAGGCAGTCATTGGCTTTAGACCATCTTTAAAATCAGGACATATAATTCCTGATTCCTTTAAATCATTAACAGCTTGTGTGCAATCAAAATGACCCATCCAGGTGAAATAATCTAGTGCTTCTTTTTCAACCCTGAGATACCTTCTCATCGGCTTTATAGAAAGAAACCATTTGCCAACTGTTAATGGGAGGGTACCCATCGGTTTCTTGTTAATCAATTCCTCCATCATAAAGGTGTAAATTTCAGACGCACGATAAGGACTAGGGTCCGTCAAATGATAAGTCTTACCAATCCCTTTCTCCAAAAAGCTGAGATAAGTAGTTGCCTGAATGATATAGTCTATTGGTACTAAATTTACATATGCTTCTCCCTTGCCCAATTTCGGCAGCAGAGGAAGAAATTTTAATCGATCTAAAAAATTCATCATAAAATAGGGACCATCAAATTTAATCGTCTCTCCAGTTTGTGAGTGACCTTTAACAATGCCAGGGCGAATAATGGTAATGGGAATTTCCCTTTTTAGTTTATCCACTAAAACTTCAGCCTCATACTTTGTTTCCTCATAATGATTTTTGAAACTTTTCGGACGAATAAGCTCTGACTCATATAAAGTTCCTTCACGAGTACCTACAACATATGCAGTACTAAAATACACATAACGTTTTAATTGAGTCAATCCTCTTACCCAATTATTCACATTATTTGTTCCTTTCACATTAATTTTATAGGCAATATCCCTTGGTACTGCCAAATCATAAATTGCTGCAAGATGAAATACATGTGTTATCTTTCCATTTAGGTATTCATGGTTATCGATTGAACTCATGAGAGATGGCTGGGTAATATCACCTTCTATAAGGACAAATGCTTCATCCTTTAGATCTAGTTCTTTCATAATAGCTTGACGTTCCTTCCTTGCTTTATCCATCATCCCTTGAAGAACTAGTACATATATAACACCCTTTAAATCATTCCTTTTTAAAACTTCCCGAATTAATTGGTTGCATATAAAACCCGGAAATCCTGTAAAAAAGTACCCATATTCCATGATAATCCCCCCAAAATATGTTAATGACATTTGTACTAATTGTATGTCGTTTCCAATAATAGAGTCAAGTTATAATCTGAATTTTCAGTATATTTTAATCAAAAAAATTGACGGGAATATCCCGTCAATTTTAGTCCTGATCCATAGGGTTATAGAGCTTCACACCTGGATTTTTTTCTTGGAACCAACGAAGCGCAAAATCATTTTCAAATAAAAAGACATAATGATCAAAGCGATCCTTAACAAGGAGACTTCTTGAGCTTGAAAGATTTTCATCAACAACATCTCCTTCAACCCATCTTCCTATTTTTGACCCCATACGTTCCATCAATACCTCAGCATTATATTCATTTCTCATTCGATGTTCAAAGACCTCGAATTGTAATTGTCCAACAGCACCTAACAAGTAATCATCTGTTTTCACAGTTTTATAAAGCTGAATAGCTCCTTCCTGAACTAACTGCTGGATTCCTTTATAAAAGGATTTTTGTTTCATTACATTCTTAGCAGAGACTCTAACAAAGAGCTCAGGAGTAAATTGCGGAAGTCTTTCAAATTGGAAATTCTCTTTACCTGAGGTAATCGTATCTCCAATTTGGTAAGTACCAGTATCGTAAAGGCCGATAATGTCCCCGCTGACAGCTTCATCAACCGTGCTTCTTTCTTCCGCCATAAAGGAAGTTGATTGAGAAAGCTTTATTTGTTTACCTAATCGCGGAATATTTACAGTCATTCCCCGTTCAAATTTACCCGAACAAATCCGAACAAACGCAATCCGGTCACGATGAGCCGGATTCATATTTGCTTGAATTTTAAAGACAAATCCCGAAAATTGCTCAGCGAGTGGATTAATTTCTCCAATAGATGAATTACGAGCCTTAGGAGGTGGAGCAAATTGCAGGTATGTCTCTAAAAAGGTTTGGACCCCAAAAGTCGTTAATGCACTTCCAAAGAAAACGGGGATAATCTTTCCATCAGCTACTTTTTCAGGAGAGAAATCATTACCAGCTTCGTTTAACAGCATAATCTCTTCCAGTGTTTGATCATACAATCCCGAAATCTTTAAAGGATGATCACCTTCTATTTCTCCATCACCATTTAATGGAATGAAACGATCTTCTTCATTTACTCTAAACTGTTCAATTCGGTTGTAATATCGGTCGTAAATACCAAGAAATTCTTTACCCATCCCAATTGGCCAGTTCATGGGATAAGTCTCAATTCCTAGTACCTCTTCTAATTCAGCAAGCAGCTCTAATGGCGCTTTCCCTTGTCGGTCCAGCTTATTAATAAATGTGAAGATAGGAATTCCACGCATTCGGCACACTTTAAATAGTTTTAAGGTTTGCTCCTCAATCCCTTTTGCAGAGTCGATAATCATTACCGCACTATCTACAGCCATTAGCGTACGATAGGTATCTTCACTAAAATCCTGGTGACCTGGTGTATCCAAAATGTTGACACGGAAATCATTATAGTCAAATTGCATAACGCTGGATGTTACTGAGATTCCACGTTGTTTTTCAATTTCCATCCAGTCACTTGTCGCAAACTTACCAGTCTTTTTTGCTTTTACTGTTCCAGCGTCGCGTATAGCTCCGCCAAACAATAATAATTTTTCTGTAAGTGTTGTTTTCCCGGCATCCGGGTGGGAGATAATCGCAAAGGTTCTGCGTGATAGTACTTCTTCTTTAAGTTTGTTACCCATTTCAAATTCCTCTCTTTTAACAATCAAAAAATTTTTCTCGTACCCTTAATCTTATAGTTTCACGGTAAAATTTGCAATCCTTTAATGCAGCTCAATTGGAAATTAATTTCCATCCATTCCCACATACCCTTTTGTTATTTTCCTTTTATAATAGAGTAAGACTCTTTTTAAGGAGATGACTATAAATGAATCAAAGTAAAAAACTAGTTTCAAAGATTATTCCGCTCATCGCAGCGTTACTAATATTAATAGTTGGGATTACTTGGATTATCCAAACCACAAATAAAAAAGTAGAGATTCCTTTTTCTTCAGTAGAAAATACAATTCAAAACCAAAATGGCCAATCAGTTACACTAACTGAGTATTCAGATGGCAGCCTTCATCTTGAAGCCGGTGACCATAAATACGTATCACATGTCCCTCCAAATAGCCAAATGGTTGAAAAGCTAGTTGAAAAATATAATATAAAGTACTCATTTTCAAATAGCAGCACCTTTGGAAAGTGGATTATGGCAGGTATACTACTTGCCCTTGTCGCAACAGCTTTAGTACTTCAAAAAACAAAAGGTGGCTTCGGGCTTTCAAATTCAATGAAGAGCAGCGTTTCACAGGCACGCCCTCTTCCTTCCATTAGTTTGGAAGACGTTGGTGGGATTGGTGAAGAAATGAAGGAAGAAATCCTTCAAACACTTTCAACCCTTAAAGAACCTGAGAGAGCCATTAAGATGGGGATTAAACCACCAAAAGGTATTCTTTTATATGGACCTCCAGGTACAGGAAAAACATTACTCGCTCAAGCAATTGCCCGTGAACTAAATGCAGCATTCTTCTCAGCCAGCGGTTCTGCTTTTAATGAATTATTCGTTGGTGTTGGTGCGAGCAGGGTCCGATCTTTGTTCCAGACTGCAAGAAAACAAGGTCCAGCTGTCATCTTCATTGATGAAGTAGATGCCCTAGCTGGGAGACGTAAAGCCCATGGCGGTGAAGAAGCAGAAAAAACATTAACAGAACTGCTCGTTCAACTTGATGGCGGGCATTCAAATGATGGGATATTGTTTATTGCTGCCACAAACAGAAAAGATATGCTTGATGAAGCATTTTTAAGGCCAGGGAGAATAGATTTCACCTTCCAAGTCCCACTCCCTGATACAAAAGGAAGACGTGAAATTATTGATATTCATACAAAAGGAAAAGCACTAAGTGATGAAGTTTTAGCCAATTTAGATGCACTGGCTGAAAGTACCTCCGGCTTTTCTGGAGCGGAGCTGCAGTCATTATTTGAAACTGCCAGCAGACGTGCAGTACGAAATGGGCAACAAGTGTTAACAAAAAGTGATCTTGATTATGCTCTTGACCGAACCATATTAGGAAGTACTTCTCGTTCTTTACATGATCTCGATACGAAGCGTCGTGTAGCCATTCATGAAGCAGGACATGCTATTGTTGCTTCATTAACAAAGCCAGGTTCTGTAAGGAAAGCTACCATTATCCCACGAGGTGAGGCACTCGGTTATGTGGCACCAATACCAAAAGAACTTCATTTATCCACAACAAGCGACCTATTAGACAGAGTCGCAATGATACTAGCAGGCGGTGTCGCGGAAAGAATGCTTCTTGGGGAACATAGTATTGGTGTCAGTGGAGACGTGCAACAAGCAAAGAAAATTATCGAACAAATGGTAGACACCGGTATGCTTCAAGGTGGTTTCACCCTTACATTTAACAAACAGGATAAGGAAGTAAAGATGCAGGAACTGTTTGAAAAAGGGATAGAGAAAGCAGAGAATCTTATTATGAGTCATTATCATCAGTATCAGCATTTAGTTGATAGCTTATTAAAGAAAGAAACACTTGAAGGCTTCGAGGTTGAAGAAATTGTCTGTGGGAATACTTCTGAAAAAAATGATAATGTTTCTGCATAAATGAAATGAATGTTCCTGAGGTACACTAACTTTATGTATTCCACTTAAGGAAGTGTATGTAAATGATTGATTCAAAAATTGATTTTGAAGCAAAAAAACACCAAGAAGGTGCACATGGATACCTCGATAACCCCAAAAAGACCGAGGGGTTACTCAAAAAGGCGATCCTAAAGGCGAAAAATAACAAAGGTACTTTAGGAGAATCCTGGGAAAAGCTCCAACTATTTTTTGATTTAGTTCAAGCTTATTCAAAAGGCGAATATCGTAACGTTTCCCCCGCTACAATCTTAACGATTATTGGGGCAATCTTATATTTCGTTTCTCCATTGGATGTAGTTCCCGATTTTCTCGTTGGCTTAGGGATACTTGATGACGCCGCAGTGATTACCTTTACGTTAAAAAAATTATCAGTAGAAATTGACGAATTTAAAGTTTGGAAAAAAACAGTAACAAAAAGCCCTCTTGATTAACAAGTGGGCCTCATTTCTTATACATGTTTTGTCTAGCTGCAGCGCCTAGGGGCTCGGGGTCATAAGCCAATCCGTCCAGAAGGTTAAAGAGCAACCTTCCAGCCGGATTGGCTTATGCCTGTCTCCCCTGTGCAAGGCGCTTCCGCTTTTCGTTTTATCTAAAGCACGCTGCTCCTACGATAATCAATAGGATGAATAAAACTACGATTAACGCAAAGCCGCCGCCAAATCCGCATCCGCCGTAGCCATAACCGCCAACACCACATCCGCCGCCATAACCATATCCATAATGCATATTTAAAACCCCCTCTTTAAATTAATTGTAATCCTCAGCACCAAGAAGCCCCGATAATAATTAACAAAATGAACAATACAACTATAAGAGCAAAGCCTGCGCCAAGCCCGCCATGTGAACCAGACATTTACATTACCTCCTTTTTAAATTCCATATATCCTATTCATATCTCCAAAAATGTGCGATAGCCACTTGTATAAATAAACCGCATTTCAAAAAAAAGAATAAGCCCATTCTATATGGGCTTATTAACTCTTTGGATTAATAATTGGCAGTAAGCGATTTACTAATCTAGGTGATAACGGCTGTAATGAAGTAAAGCAGGAGAGGTCTACAATAATACAATTTGTTGTAGTTCTTAACGAAAAGATATTTTCGCACATATCTACTGGATAGCCGTCTATATCTACCGGTTCAAGAAGAGATATTGTTGCACAACATCTCTTTTCATCTATTGCCTCTAATCTAAAAACATTTGTCATAAAAAAATCTCCATTATTGGTCCAACCCCAAGCCTCAAATTGACATTTCCCGGTTGAAAGTATAAACGGAATCGTGTCATATCCAAAATCACCATTTACAAAGCGAAAATCCTCAAACGATAGTTTTTTTTGTTCTTCTAACAGTTGCCGCAGGTCGTTACAAACACATGTTTTCTTCTGATGTTCCCCCATAATTCAAACCTCCTTTCAATTATTTATATAGGCTGTAGGTAAAATTGAATTTGTTGCGCACCATTTATGGCGCACTTCCTTGCTTGGCTTTTTGAATCAGCTGCTGCTAATACATATCCGTAACGTTGTCCCATTGAGCGAGGTGGTGTGACAATTTGACCGGTTGCTGCTTTCGTATAAACCTCTATTACACCAGCTTGTTCTTCAGCAGAGTCACACCCCGATACTTTAAGTAATTTCCCAATAGAGCTAACGATTAAATATTGTGCATAGATAGCTTTTTCTTGCCTTCTTATTAAATCTGGCTCATTTCCTGCATACAACTTTATCGTCTGTTCTGCAAGATTAACACCAAACGCTTCCTCAATCATCCGATTCATAGCTCCCCCTGCCATTCTCGGATTAATCTCAATCAGCTTCCAGCCTTTTTTTGTTAATTTCATTTCCAAATGGCAAGTACCATTTCTAAATTGAAAATCCTCTATAATAGAATAAACAGTTTCTTTTAATCCCGGAAGTTGTTCCAATAACAACTTAGGACAGATAGAATAACCTGTAATAATAAAACGTTCGCCCTTTGTTACTTCCTGTTCAACAATTGCCACAATTGTAATGGTTGAGTGAAAAACCATCACTTCAATTAAATATTGTGGCCCCTCAAGATATTCCTCTACTAAAATAGGAAGCTCAGAGTTTTTTCTAAGAAGTTGTTTCACCCCCCTCTTACATTCCCAAATATTTCCGACCAATAATACATCCTTTGAACCATTTGATTGAGGCGATTTAATAATTAGTGGAAATTGGTCATTTAACTCACTTACCTCATTTTCGATGGCTTCGGGTGAACTTAGCACCTTAAAAAAAGGAGTATAATTTTTCCCGCTTAAAAATCTCCTGGTTAATATTTTATCGGTCATAATTTTCAATGGTTTAAACGTGAGTGGCGTATTACAAATAATATTCGTGAGTAAGGCAGCCAAATAAACATACTCATCTAAAAAGCTAATAAAACAGTCGACACAAGTACCCTCATTCATAAGATCAGTTATCGTTAAGAATATTTCATCCGTGTCTGACATATCAATGAGTCGAACATCATCAATTTCTTTATAATCCTCCCTTTCCTCTGCAAAAATGGTGCGGTTCGTTAAAAGAATTGTCTCGTAACCTAGTCTTTTTGCTGCTTTTATTCCTTCATAGCTTGATCCTGTTTTGTTCGTCCCTAAAAAAACAATCGAATTCATTTTTTGCACCCACCAAAGATTTTCATCACATATATTGTGATAGTTTACCTGTTACAATAAAATATTCTTTTTCTGATAGTTGGTGTAGGCTAGTTCATTATGAACGACCAGTTATTTGACCAATAAATTTAAAGTGTTACAGTTGCCTGCAAAAAAAATCAAGGACAAGTGTTTAGAAAGAAAAAAAACCATATTCTTTAGGTTTTAATCCTAAAAGATATGGTTTACAAAAAACTACTTTTTTTCACTAAAAGGACTCTTTGTTCGAATGCCGGATCTTCTTATTTTGACATTTACATCGACATTGACGATGGCATCTTTGAAATATTCATCCCACTGCTTTTCAAACCAACAACATTTCGTTGTTGGTTCACTTTAATTAAAAATACACAAGAAAAATTATTAACGCTAACAGGATTCGATATATCGCAAATGGAACAAGTTTAATTTTATCTATTAACTTTAAGAAAAAGCGAATCGAAATTAATGCAAAAACAAAGGCACTAATAAATCCCGCAATAAAAAATGGGAGTGCATCCATCGTCATATACTGCCAATTTTTCAGTAAAGAAAGAAAACTGGCACCCGCCATAATAGGCACTGCCATAATAAATGTAAAATCAGCGGCCGCTCTATGGCTCAATCCTAATAGAACTCCACCTGAAATAGTCGAACCCGAACGAGAGAAACCTGGCCACAATGATAAACATTGAATGAGACCAATTGTTAGTGCTTGTTTATACGTAATTTGGTCAACCGTTTGGATTTTTGGTGTTTTTGGACCAAAGCGATCTGCAATTATCATGAAAATTGCACCAATCACTAAACCTATTAAAACCGTCTCAGTCGAAAATAAATACTCATCTATGTAGTCTTCAAGGAGCACTCCAAAGATTCCAGCTGGAACTAATCCAACAATTACTTGAGTTAATTTTAAACGACCGCCACTTTGATTAGATATCTTACTTTTTATTCGACCCATTCCTAATAAATCGATAAATCTGTCCTTAAATGTCACCACAACCGCTAAAATGGAACCTAACTGGATGACTACTTTAAAGGTATTCGCTCCATACTTTCCTAAGAAATCTTCTGATTTAAGCCACATATCATCAACGATAATCATATGCCCTGTTGAAGATACTGGAGCAAATTCTGTTAACCCCTCTACAAAACCTAAAATAATAGCTTTAATAATCAATAATAACTCCATTTACATAACTACTCCTAACTTATCTTCTGTTTTTTACATTCAAGGATACGGAATAACTGTTTAATTGTACTCAATTTACATCGTCTTTAGCAAATAATATTTAACACAAAATAGAAGCGAGGCTAAGCTTGCCTCGCTTCTTATTGTAAAATAATGCGGTTAGCACGCCCATTGAATTTCTCTAGCCAGTAACCCGTTGTCATATCTGCAATGGCAACGCCTGTAGAACTTTGTGATCCCAAGAATTTTCCTGCACCTAAATAAATTCCGACATGACCATCTTTTTTATAGGTATCAAAAAAAACAAGGTCTCCTGGAAGCATTTCCTCTACCATGACAGGTGTACCAGTATTTTTCAAGACTTCCGTACTTGCACCAATTTTAATATCTACCTGAGCATATGCCCAACTGACAAAGGCTGAACAATCAAATCTTCCATTTGTAATATCATATTCATTTCGGCCGCCGCCAAATACATAAACGGAGTTCCCAATATACTTAAGCCCTTCAGAAATAAGACTTTTAACGGTTTCATTTGTTAATATCATTGAATCATTTAGGATTTGGTTTGGATCAATATCGGTTAAATTATACATCGTTGTAAGTGCAGAATCCTGTTGCATTAACCCTGCCTGTTCTGCAAGTGTAATCTGTTCTTTTTTCTTTAATTCTAATCTTAACCATTCATTTTGTTGTTTTTGTTCTAGAATTTGTGTCTGCATTCCTTCTAATTCCACTTTCATGCTTTGAAGCTCAGATAATTTAGCTTGTACTTGATCTTGCTTCTTCTTAATATCCTCTTTATCGACTTCATGCTTCTCAATAAGAGTTTGGTCTGCATCTACAAAAGATGCTACGGCACCAACGCGTCCTACAAAATCCTTAAAACTTGATGCACCTAGTAAAACATCAAGATAATTTACCTTTCCACCCGTTTCCTGAAAAGCTAGAGCTCGCTTTTTTAAGATTTCATTACGTTTTTTTACTTTTTCGTTTAACGATTCAATCTCTGACTCTAGTTTCCCTATTTCCATTTGAGAAGCTTTTATTTTGTTCTCCGTTTCGATAATAATAATATTATTATCGATGATAGCTTGCTCTACCCGGCTGATTTGTTCATTTATTTGTTTAATTTCCTCTTTTACTTGATTAAGCTCTACATTTCCTTTTAAAATTTCTAATTGAATTCTTGAACGCTGTTCGTCTATAGCCTCATGGTTTTTATTTTCCTCTGATTCTACTTGCTGGTTTTCATTTTCCTCGGCTTCTACTTGAAGTAATACAGTTGGACTCCCAAACGTAATTATTGAACAAAAAGCGATAATCTTCTTTTTCAATTCTTCTCCCTGCTTTCCTTCATCGCAAATCGCAATTTTTTCAGCTATGTAAAATTAGATATTTATCAATTTATCAATTTATCAAAAATAATCCTATATACCCATTTTTATCCTATTCAACTGTAATTAGAAGTATAGCATGAAATCTTGTCAATTTAATAATAGTAATATTAAATTTTTGTTTCAGAAATGCCTATATCAAATGTTCAATGATAAACATAAAGAAGCAGACCAATTTGTTTGGTCTGCTATACAATGAGTAAGAATCCTTAATTTGTTTTAAAAAGTTCTTTAACACTATTTTTTCCACGATTTACAATTTCATTATGAGTACTTCTAGCCATTTTTACATACTCATTCGTAACTTGCTGCCAGGCATTTCTGCGTTCACGTGCGTAGTCAATGTTAGCTTCAGTACTCTTTTCGAAATTATCTTCTAACTGGTCAATAATTTGGAATACAGATTTGATTGGAGTGAGAGCTAGGTTTTCTAATTGATTAGAAACTTCTTTAAGCTGCTCTTTAAGCTCTACCCTTTCATTCATCATTTCTGCTTCAATTTTCACTTCGTCTTTGATAAGCTGTCCATTGCGCGCATTCATTTGCTCCATCAATCCAGATAAAACTTCTTTGTTTGTTTTTTTAGTTTGATCATAAAGGTTACCAAGTGACTTTCTATATTGCTTGTTAAACTTAATAACTTCTTTTAGAGCTTTCACATAAGCATCTTCACGGCTTTCACGCAATTGTCTTGCCCGTTCAAGTGATTGCTCATACTGATTCCATAGTGTATCCACAAATAAACCTTCATTCTTAGTTTCTTCTGCTGCAGGTATCATTTTTTCTTCAACAGCAAGAACACTTTCACTCTTTTTCTGTGCCATCGTCCTTCCTCCTCTTTTTACTGTTTACTTTCTCTATCGAATCCTTCTTTTGAAACGAAGGAATATAGAGCTCAAGGAAACTTGAATACATTGTGAAGAATTGGTCTAGCATCGATTGGTACGACTCTAGTTGATTGGCATAGCCTTTTAAGTATGTAATACCAGCTTTTGTTATGGAATATCTTCTTTTGGCAGGACCACTGCCATTTGTATCCCACTCAGATGATACTAGTTCTTCCTTTTCTAGCTGTCTTAACAGTCTGTAAAGATTACCCTGATCAATCGTTTTAAACCCAAATGTTTGTAATTTCTGGCTTAGCTCATATCCGTGAAGAGACATCCTGCTAAGAAGCAATAGAATAAATGGCAGAACAAAATTTTTCGAAGGATTGACAGATTGATTCTCTTGATTTACCATTCTTTTATCACCTCACCTATATGTATTTTACACCTATGGGTAATATTTTGTCAACTTGACAAATAAATGTTATTGTATGGTGTAACATCACGTTTACAATTTTCGTAAGGTGGGAATAAAGATTATAAAAATTGAAGGTGGTGTCAATTTGAAACAATCGAAGGTAAGTATGTTGGAGATGCCCTATTTACATTTTGGCAAGGGTGAACCTTTAGTTCTGATTCATGGATTAGGTGAAGTGAAGGAAGGGTGGCAATTACAATTTGAACTTGCTGATCAGTACGAGTTAATTATCCCTGACTTACGCGGGCATGGTGAATGTACCAAAACTGAAGGGATATCCATTTCAAATTTCGCTTCAGATGTTATTGCTTTATTAAATGAATTAAAAATTGAAAACGCTAACATTTTAGGCTTGTCAATGGGCGGTGCTGTCGCTCAAGAGATTTATCGTCAAGCCCCCCACCTAGTACGCTCTCTCATGTTGATTAGTACATTCCACTTTTTCCCTAAGAAACTCAGAAAACCGTTATTAAATTTTAAGAAATTAAGATTAGGTGCCGCTGCAACGGATAATGATCTTAAAGAAACAGCTGCACATATGAGCCTTTACTCATGGTCAGAGGAAAATATGAATACCTTTAAGCAATATTTTCAGCCGAAACGTAACATCTTTTTACAATCTCTAAAAGCTTGTTTCCAAGTTGATAATATTTCTTTATTACCGACGATAAAAGTTCCAACTCTTATTATTGGCTGTCAATATGACTCCGTTTTACCTGTTTGGATACAATATTTTATGCACAAATTGATTCCTCATTCGGAATTTATCATCCTGCGAAATACGGGACATTTAGCAAAATTAGAAGCAACAAACCGGTTTAATCTTCTGCTAAGAAAGTTCTTAAACCGGCAAAAGTCTGCTGCTTGATTTATACGTGGGGAGGATGGGTCCTTCCCACGTATAATACGTTTTCAGTTAAACCGTTGTAACTAACTCTTTTTCTTTCGGCGTACCTATTGGACTTCCTTTACCCACAAGCCCCTTTAATGAAGCTAATTCATTCTTGATTTCGGTTAATTGACCTAATCCAAGTTTTACTTCCTCTAAATCGGTGTGAATAGTTTTTTTCTCATCAAGGTCTTTCATTTTCAAGATTTCCTTCTGTGTTTCTTTTATTTCCTCAAGTTCCTCTCTAACATCACGAAGGTTAACTTGAATAATTTTTATGTCTACTAGATCCTTACGTATTTCCTGAAAGCCATCCTTCATTTTTTTCAATTCAGATACTTCTTGAATGGTTCTGTGGAATTCTACCTGCATTTGTTTAACCATCTTAACCATTTCTTGAAACAATGCTAGATTTTCTTTATTTATTTCACTAAGACCATCCTGTAATTTCCAAATCTGTTCTTCTAAGATATCGATTTTCCCTTCCGCCTGTATTGAAAGATTGGCAACATTAGCAACATCCTTTTTGGTAGGAAGATTCATAATACCAGCCATAAGCTCTTGATTTTTCCTAAAAAGTTCCATGTAACGTGAGTGAACACCTAAGCCGGTATTAGCTAAACGAACAAATTCGTTATTATCTGCAGCCATAAACAATAGACCATTTATTTGTTTTTCCCACATCTCACTAATCTGTTTAATGCCTTCGTACGGATCATACATCTTTTCTTTTGCCATCCTTCATCACCCTTATTCTTATGATTTTGTGACTTCTTCAGCTTGTTCCATATATTTATTTAAAGGGAATATGAACGTTTTTAATTGACCGGTCAAAAGGTCTACGAAACCTTTTTGACTCTCATAAATAAGAGAGGCAGCTTGTTTTAAGGTTTTTATATATTGCATTCTTGCATTCTTCCTAAGAGAAATATATTGTTCAACCATTTGAAGATATTGATCCATCATTCGATTATTTACCACCATTTGCAGTGGTGTGTTCAAAATTGAAGCTGTTCTACTTTGAATTTGGTCAATCTGCTGATTAATATCTTCATAGGATTTCTTAGGAAAAATATGCTGAAGTACTGTAGTAGACATTAAAAATTCCTCTCTAGCAGTTCTCTCCCAATTTGCAAATTCTTTGTTAAACTGATCTCTGACAGATTTAATATTCTCCTGATTTCGTTTAATACTTTCAGAAAAGAACATTGCTTCTTTCAAAAACACATCATCACGAAAATCTGCTTTCTTTACCCATTGGTCTAACTCACGAAATGCATGGTTCCAGAGAAGGTCAAGGGATGAAAATTGTTCCTGAACAACTTCCTCCGCAAGGATTGGCTCCTGTTCCTTTGATTCTAGAATAGGTTCAGCTACTTCAGTTTCTATGACTTCATTTTCAACTGTAGGCTCATCCACAGAGTTTCGTCTCCTTTTAGTCGTTTTTGGTGTTTCAGCATTCTTTGGTTTGGTTTCTTTTTTTTCAGACAATTATTTCTCCCCCTTTTATTGAATATTTAGGTATTTGGTGGTTGTGACTTAGAAGGTTTTCTTGATGTGTTCTGCGAAGATTTGTCTAATAGAATGGGTGGTGATACTTAAAGTTCTTAAGAATGGATTTTTTCATTTTCTTCCTGACGAAGCATTCTCCTTAACAGCTTTCCTACAGATGATTTAGGCAGTTCTGCAAGAAATTCAATCTCTTTTGGTACTTTATAAGGAGCCAGATTTTGCTTTAGATATTCTATCAATTGCTCTGGTGTAACACTTACACCTGCTTTTACTTTTACATATGCCTTGACTGTTTCTCCTCGATAGGAGTCAGGTTTTCCAACTACAATTGCTTCTTCAACTGCAGCATGCTGGTAGATAATTTCCTCAATCTCACGAGGGTATACATTGTATCCGCTTGCAATAATCATGTCCTTCTTGCGATCTAATATATAGAAATAGCCATCTTCATCCATTTTTGCGATATCACCTGTAAAGAGCCAGCCATCTTTTATTACTAATTGAGTGTCACTAGGACGTTTCCAGTAACCCTTCATTACTTGTGGGCCGCGTAGAATTAATTCACCCGCTTCACCGACCGGTACATTTACATATCCCTCTTCCGTTTCCTTAACAATCCGTGCTTCTGTCCCTGGTATAGGAATACCAACACTTCCTAGTTTACGTGGGAGAAATGGCGGTGTAGAAATAGCTGAAGGAGCTGTTTCTGAAAGTCCATAGCCATCTGCCAGTCTTATCCCTACACGTTTTTCAAAGGATTTCACTTGTTCTACAGGGAGTGGTGCACCTCCGCTGCTAAAGTAGAATATGTCCTTAATTGCACTTTCTTCCAATTGCGGATGGCTGTTTAATGCAAATATCATCGTTGGAACTGCAGTCACCTGGAATGGTTTCTCTCTATTAATTATTTCAATTAATTCATACACATCGAAACGGGGGAGAATTAATTGGTTACAACCAATCCGGATTGCTGAAAGTGCATTGCATGATAATCCATACACGTGAAACATAGGGAGGACGCTGATGATTTTAAAATTTTCTGGTTTCTCATCAACGGCATTATAGGTAAAATCACATACTTGAATAATATTAGCAAGAAGATTCTGATGGGTGAGCATTACCCCTTTGGAAACACCTGTTGTTCCGCCTGTATATTGTAGAATAGCCACATCTTCTTCTATGTTTATTGGGATATCAGGAATCACATTATCATGTGTAAGAAAGTCATCAAAGTAAATATCACCTTCTGCAAGACTAACCCTGCTTCCGCCAAAACCAACTACTATAATTTTTTTCAATGATGTTCTTGGCTGAACTTCTTTTACCTTATGATAGAATGCTTCAAATACCACCATATAATTTGCCTCAGAATCGTTAAGGGCATATTCAATTTCTCTTTCGACATACATAGGATTGACTTGAACTGCAATGCCCCCCAGGCGGAATACTGCAAATAAGCTGAAAATATAATGAGGGCAGTTAGGCAGCATGATTCCTAATCTATCTCCCTTTTTGAGACCAATGCGGTACAAGGAAGCAGCAAGCCATTCAGATATAGCTCTTGTTTCTTTGTAACTCCAAGACCTTTCATAAAAAGTAAGAGCTGGTTTTTCCCCGTGTATATTGGCTGCCTGCTGCAAAAGATCAAATAATGAATCATAGTCTACTGATACCTCTTTATTAATTCTTGGATCATAAAACTTTAACCATGGTTTTTGCGAATAAACCATATAATCCTCTCCTAATCCAATCAAGTTATTAACCAATTAAATTATTGTTTTAAAAAAGGTTTTTGTAAACGCACCTAAATCGACATTATTCCACATTTTTTCAAATGAGGACTGGTATTAACAAATCGCCTATAAGGTTTTAGCCAAAATACGCAGAGAAGATTGATTGTTTTTGTCGAAAGATTCACTCTTGTTCACACAACTTTCGAAATTACTACAAATTTTTAGAAGCCTTTATACGCCTGTAGATAGATTTTCGCCAGCTCCGTTATAAGAGGTTGTTTTGGATTAGCAATCGTATCTTGGTCATCAAAGGCATGTTCTGCTAAAATATTTATTTTTTCTTCGAATACACTTTTGCTTATACCTGCCTCTTCTATGCTCGTTGGCAATTCCAACTCAACAATAAGTTTCATGATTGCTTGTACTAGACTTTCTACCCCTTCTTCTGTTGTCTTTGCAGGAAGACCAAGTATTTTTGCAATTTCGGCATAGCGTTGATCTGCTATAAAGTGTTCATATTTTGGATATGTCATAAATTTATTCGGCTTTTGTGCATTGAAACGAATTACATGCGGCAGCATGATTGCGTTAGCACGACCATGAGCGATGTTAAATTCAGCACCAAGTGCATGTGCAAGGCTATGGTTAATTCCTAAGAATGAATTTGCAAATGCCATACCGGCTATGGTTGACGCATTGTGCATTTTTTCTCGAGCAAGCTCATCAGTACCATTACAGTAAGCCTTTGGTAAATACTCAAAAACTAATTGAATTGCTTTTAAAGCCAATCCATCTGTAAAATCATTGGCAAGCACGGAAACATATGCCTCAATAGCATGTGTTAAAACATCTATCCCCGTATCTGCCGTAACATGCTTAGGAACGGTCATAACAAACTGTGGATCGATAATAGCCAAATCTGGTGTTAATTGAAAGTCTGCTAGCGGATATTTGATATTTGCCTTTTTATCCGAAATAACCGAGAAGGAGGTTACTTCAGAACCTGTTCCAGATGTGGTCGGTATTGCAATAAGAATAGCCTTCCCACGAAGTGTTGGAAATTTTACCACTCTTTTACTAGGATCGAAGAATTTTTGCTTTAAGCTATTAAAATCTGCTTCTGGATGCTCATAGAATAGCCACATTGCTTTTACAGCGTCCATGACAGATCCGCCTCCAAGAGCGATCAAACAGTCCGGCTGAAATTTTCTCATCCTTTCTGCGCCTCTCTGAACCACTTCAACGTCTGGTTCAGTTCCAATATCATACAACAATTCATATTGAATATCTGCAGGATTCTTTTTCAATTGGTAAAGTACTTTATCAATCGATCCATTTTTCATTTGACTTGAACTTGTTACAATAAATACTTTTGAAATCCCTGGAATGGAAGATAGTACCTGAATGGAGTTTCTTTCAAAAAATATTTGTGATGGAACTTTAAACCATTGTGTCATGTTTCTCCTTTTTGCCACTTTTTTAATGTTAATTAGATTAGCTGCTCCGACATTCTGAGACACCGAGTTCCCTCCATATGTTCCGCACCCAATAGTTAAGGACGGTAAAGATGTGTTATAGATATCACCAATGGCACCATGAGTAGATGGTGTATTAACCATAATTCTTCCAGCCTTCATTCGTAGGGCAAAGGAATCGATGACATTTTGGTCTGCTGTATGAATAGCCGCAGAGTGGCCAAGCCCTCCGTATTCTAGTGTTTCTTCAGCGATTAGCAGCCCTTCAGCTAAACTATTTACTTTATAACAGGCAAGAATAGGACTTAATTTTTCACAAGAAAGCGGGAATTTTGGACCTACACCTTTTAATTCTGCAATTAAAATTTTGGTATTTACAGGTACATTCACTCCTGCCATTTTTGCAATCATAAAAGCCGGTAATCCAACAATCATCGGATTTAAAGAGGCATTCTCTTCGTCTATTACTGCCTTTTCAATCATTTGTTTTTCTTCATTATTTAAGAAATAACAATTGTTCTCGATCATTTCCCTTTTTACTTCATCATAAATCTCATTGTCGATAATAAGTGCTTGTTCTGAGGCACAAATCATTCCGTTGTCGAAGGTTTTGGATAGAATAATGTCGTTTACTGCTCGTTTAATATTGGCGCTTTTTTCAATATAACAAGGAACATTTCCTGCCCCTACTCCAAGTGCTGGTTTCCCTGAACTGTATGCTGCTTTCACCAAATTAGGTCCCCCTGTAGCCAAAATTAGAGAAATTTTTGGATGTTTCATCAAAGTCTGAAAAGCTTCATGAGAGGGAATATCAATCCATTGGATACAATTTTCAGGTGCCCCAGCATTTAATGCCGCTGCCCGAAGAAGTTTTGCAGTTTCAACACAGCATTTTTGTGCATATTTCGGAAAAGCAAAGATAATTGGATTTCTGGTTTTAAGGGATATCAAAGATTTAAATATGACGGTGGATGTTGGATTCGTGATAGGTATGACACCAGCGATGACCCCAACTGGCTCGGCCATCTCTCTCATGCCCTCATGCTCATTTTCACTTATGACCCCCACTGTTTTCATATCTCTTATGTTGTTGTAGATAAATTCTGTCGCAAACATATTTTTGAAAACCTTATCCTCATATACTCCTCGCCTTGTTTCTTCAACCGCAAGCTTTGCCAGGTCTTTGTGATGATCAAGTGCAGTATAGGCCATTTGCTTAACGATTTCGTCGACCATTTCCTGATTGTAGCAGCGAAATTCAGCAAGCGCCTTTGCACCATTTCTTGCTAAAATATCAATCCCCACTGCAACATTTTGTTTTTCCTGAATTACTTTTTCTTCAACTGCCATTGCCTATCCCTCCAAATCAATCTTTCAAAGTGTGAATGTTTTTTACTCCATATATCCTCTTTTACCTTTACTGGCTAAAATATATCATGTTGAACAATGCAGAATTTGTCGAATTACGTTAAAAATGAATGAATGACCATTCATTTTTAAAAAATTCACAAATTGTTCAAAAAATAACTTCACCCTACTCTTATGAATATAAAAACCGCACCCCTTTGTTTGGAGTGCGGCTTGCAATTAAATCAACCAGTATTACGTAATCCAGCAGATATTCCACTTATAGTAAGAAGTACTTCGATGATTAATTCTTCAGAAGGCTCGTCCTGCTTCCTTAATTGTTTAATTAATTCGACCTGTAAGAAGTTTAATGGATCAACATAAGGATTTCGACGATAGACTGAGTCTTTAATGTTTGGTGTGTGATCAAGCAATTCTTTATCTCCTGTTATTTTGAGAAGAATAGCTTTCGTTCTTTCATATTCTTCAAGGATATTCGAAAAAATTCGCTCAGCGATTTTCTGATCCTCCACTAATGATAAATACTCCTTAGCAGTTGTGATATCTGCTTTCATTAGAGCCATTTGGAGATTATCAATCGTTGACCGGAAAAATGGCCATTTTTCATACATATGCTGTAATTGTTGTAAATTTTGTTCACTTTGTGAAGCAAAGCTTTCTAAACCGGTTCCTGCTGCGTACCATGCTGGAAGCAGCTGCCTGCTTTGTGTCCAAGCAAAAACCCATGGAATGGCTCTTAAATCCTCGAATCGACCGCGATTTTTTCTGCTCATTGGTCTTGAACCTATATTTAAGTCACCAAGCTCTCTTAATGGGGTTGCTTCATTAAAATAGGTTAAAAAGTCTGAATCTCCAAAAACAAGCGATTGATATTTCTTTAGTGATATGCTAGAAATCTCTTCAATAGCTAACTCCCACGATTCATCCCTCAAGTTTCCAGGCTCTGCCTCTTTTGAAACACGGGCTGTTGCCAGCATAAGTGTAGAAGTGGCCTGTTCTAAGCTTCGATAAGCGATGTCTTCAAGCAAATAGCGTGAAGAAAGGACTTCACCCTGCTCAGTTATTTTCACTCCATCTCCAATCGTTTCTGCTGGCTGTGAAAGCAGACTTTTGTTTAACGGACCGCCTCCACGTCCTAGAGAACCTCCGCGTCCATGGAAAAACTTTAATCCAATGTGATACTTGCTTGCCATCTCGTGAATTTCAAGCTGTGCTTTATATAGCTTCCAATTTGCTGTTAACGTACCGCCGTCTTTACTGCCGTCTGAATATCCAAGCATAATTTCCTGTTGGTCATTCATTACTTTCAAATGATTACGATATACAGGCATTTTAAACAAGGTTTCCATAATTTCAGGTCCAGCAGTTAGGTCATCAATCGTTTCAAGTAATGGTGCAACATTTAATTGATTTTCAATCGTCCCATCAGCATGTAATCGATATATCCCAGCTTCTTTTGCTAAAACAAGTACTTCAAGTAAGTCACTAGGCGATTTAGTCATACTGACAAGATAAACAGATATTGAACTTACACCAAATTCTTTTTGAGCATTTCTTATCATTTGAAATACCTGAATCATTTGTTGTGTTTCAGGTGTATAATCCTCATTTAGCAGAAGAAGTGGTCGAGGATCCATTAAAGTATTTTCTAAAATTCTTACCTTTTCGTCTTCAGATAGTTCCGCATAATTATCAGAAATTCGTACTTTACGTAAAATTTCTGTAATGGCTGCCTCATGCTCGCCACTATGATTGCGAATATCAAGTGTAGCTAGATGGAACCCGAAAAGTTGTACCTGACGTATCAACTTTTGGATCGTTTTTAACTCATGCGCTGCGGGATGATGTTTATTTAAACTTCTTTTTACTAGAAACAAATCTTCTAATAATTCTTCCGAAGAACGATAACCTAAATCAGATTTACCAACTTGTTTTAAACGTTCGATGATAATAGCAAATTTACGACGATAAACTTCCGTTGTAATTGGCCATTTCTTATCTTCAGTTAAGTACTTGATTTCTTCTTCCTCTAAGGATTGGATAAGTTCTAGACTGACTTCCACTCTAGTTGTGGAATGACTATAGCGTTTCATTAAATCGATAAGGACATTTTTATATTTTCTTAAGACAAGCTTCCGCTGCTTATGTAACGTCTCCCATGTGACCTCTGGAGTAACGTTTGGATTACCGTCCCTGTCGCCGCCAATCCATGATCCAAATTTAAGAAAATTAGGAACATCCCAATTTTTAGTAGAAAAGTTTTTCTCTAAGCAATCTTCTACTTCCCGATGGATTTCTGGAAGGACTTCAAATAATGTCTGATCAAAATAATAAAGTCCATTTCGGACCTCATCCAATACCGTCGGCTTAGTATGGCGAAGTTCATCTGTCTGCCAGAGAATTGTTACTTCATTAAACAAACTTTCTTCTAACTTGAGACGTTCTCTTGTTGTTAATAATGGATGGTCGAGCTTCTTTAATATAACGGCAATACGTTGTTGAATTTCTAATATAGAACGCTTCGCTGCTTCTGTAGGGTGCGCTGTAATAACCAACTCAAGTGACATTTTGTTAAGGACTTCCTGAATCATATTTTCATCAATATTGTTTTCCTTTAAAGAAAGAATCGCACTCTCAATAGAATCGGGTTGAACAATTGAATCGTCCTGCAAATGATATTGTCTTTTTCTACGAATTCGGTGATTTTGTTCAGCTATGTTTATCAAATGAAAATACATCGAAAAGGCTCGAATGACTTGTTTTCTCATTGGGCTGCTGAGGTTTGTAATCTCTTGTTTTAATTCAGTATAAATGTCTTGATTAAAATGGATTCTAAGTGTTTTACACGTCATTCTTATTTTTTCCACTTTATCTAATAGTTCAGTTCCACCATGATTGACAAGGATTTCACCAAGTATTTGCCCAAGTAATTTAACATCGCGGCGAAGTGGAAGACTGCTGTCGTTCATCTTCAATTCTGTATTCATGCTTTCACCTTCCCTGTACTAGTTAATTGACTAAATTTTTTATTTATTAATATAACATATCTTTTGGCCTCATGTTATAAATTTTTTAAATAATAAAAAAAAACAACCCGAATTTTTTTCGAATTGTTACTGCAATTTATCACCTTTTGTTGAATTCTTCCAGTTTTAAAGAGATGGCTGAGGCCACTTCATCCGTTGATATTGGAATCGCATTTTTAAAAAGCGAATTTGCCAATGAACCTAGTGCTCCACTCGCATTAATTTCAAGAAATGCTGTCAACCTTGTTTTATTTTTATTGAGTGCTTGTGCTTCAAAATAACCTTCACCAATATACTTTTCATTCGTACGCCTTAATTCAAAGCTTACTCTATTCGGTTCGTTCCACTCTTTAATATCAATAACCAGACTTACCTTTTTTTTCATTATGCCAAGGTCACTTTTAAAATCCCACGTTATTATGTTGTCATTCATTTGTTCATGCTGTATATAACCAGGCACAAGCGGCGCCCAATTATTTGCATCTCTAATGAAGTCCCAAATCACGGTTATGGGGATAGCTAATTCTATTTGTTGCAGTTCGCTAGGCATTGGTATCCCTCTTTCATTTTAAATGTAAGGCTGTGTTATATGGCCAGTTGATTTGTGCTCCATGCGCTTCGCTTTCCGCAGGCGGTTCGGGAAGCCTGTCTAGCTGCAGCGCCTAGCCCCTCGAGTCGCTTCGGTCCCAACGTTGAAGTCAAAGAACGACTTCATCGTTAGGCCCTCCAGCGCTTGTCGGGGCTGTACAAGGCGCTTCCGCTTTTCCTACTCCTCGGCGCTAAGAGATAAGCGGGGTCTCCCCTGTCCCATCATCCTGCAGGACACTGATTTTCATCCTCGAATCTGCCCACGCACGAAGGAAATGCGATAGCATTTTCGAGGAGTCTCGCGCCTTCCGCATAAATCAACAGGGTTCAAAATCAACAGTTTCCTTTAACACAGCCAAGGGTAAAAGACCTCCAATGCTGAAGGTCTTTTAATTAATAAATATATATGATTAATATTGTCTTTATAGAAGAATGAATTGCACGTTTGAAAATTCTTTTAACTCTAAAATTCTGAAAATGATTGATTATCAAATCAACATCTTTTAAGATTTAGAATATTGACAGTTTATATTTGGAGGTAACGTGCGGGTGAAAGCGATTCAGTATGTAATATTTATATTGGGATTGACCTTTTTTGGCTTGGGTAATGCGATTGCCGTTAAGGTTCAACATGTTGGTTTACATCCCTGGGAGGTCTTAAATGTCGCATTATATCAACATTTCGGACTTACTATAGGGACTTGGGGAGTAGTCTGCGGGCTATTACTGGTTATCATCTCTTTTTTTACAGCAAGAAATTATATTAGAATCGGGACTTTCTTAAATGCCCTTTTAATTGGGCCGATTATGGACTTTTTTCTATGGTTAGATATTTTACCTGAGCCAACTAATTCTTGGGTCGATTATCTTATAATATTCTGTGCCATAGTCATTGCTGGTATTGGCGGGGGAATGTATGTTGCAGCAGGGCTTGGTGCCGGACCACGAGATGGTTTTATGCTTTCAATCTCAAATAAAACTAAATTATCCGTCAGTCAAGCACGTATCCTGGTTGAGAGTTTTGTCTTGCTTATTGGTTTTATATTAGGAGGACCTGTATTTATTGCGACTTTCCTCTATACATTTATCCAAAGTCCAGTATTCCAACGGTCTTTGAGCCTTTTTAATAGCTTAATTGAAGTGTTTAAAAATAAGAATAAACAAATAAGAGAAGACGTGTATTTATAAAGACACGTCTTCTCTTATTTTACCTAGATAACTTCTATTCTATCAGTACTGAAATCGGGATAATATTGTTGATGGGATAACTCGTTAATATCATGTTCATCTGCCTCTTCAAAATAGGCTGACAATTTTCCTTCATAGACTAATTCTAATGAGGCAGATTCTTTTATGTCATCTGGAGTAACAAGTGAAAGCGGCTTTTGTTTATTGATTTTCACTCCTGATTCCTCAAGTAAAGCTGCGACAAAATGGGAACAAAAGAAAGCATTTTTCCGATCTAATTCCCAATTGAACATAACAGCGAATAGACCTAAAAGATTATAGCGATATTCACCCTTATTTTTCTCAATTTCCTTAATTTTACGACAAATCGCATCATACTGCTTTTCTGATATTGTACAACAATAGATGGCACAATCAGCATTGCGAAATATTCCACCACGGATATTTTCTCTGACAAAACCAGCTAGGAAAGGATTGCGAGGTCTTTTTCTTCCAAAACTATAGACATCCCACAATTGGTCATCTAAAGCGATGGAGGCATGATTATGCGGCTTCTTCGTATATAGTTTAATCATTTTTGTTAAAACCGTCCCAGTATCAGTAAGAAGTACGTAAACCTTCCTCAACCTATATTCCCCCTTTATGTTTCTATAGGAAGGGATTTCTCTCATTATATCCCTTTATGAATATCATTTATTTTATTTTAACGTGTATGTCTACAGACTTACACAATCCCGAGAATTATTTTTATCTAAGACTAAAGTCTTATCCAAGAAACAGGACTTCCCTTTATGCTCTTATATTATAATTTACTAAATTTAATTCCTCATAGAAACACATTTTTCCTGTTTTTATTATAAAAATTTCCCATATTTAACAATTCATGCATAAAATAATATATTCACTGATGATTAGGGGTGCAATAAATGGGATTATATATTAACAATCGCAAACATCCGAGAGTCTATAAGAATAAAAAGAAAATACCTGAACCAAACCAAAAGATGATGAGGAGGGACTATCTTTCAGAAGTAATAGACGAACAGTCCAACGCGAATGTTTTATTACTTCGTGAAATACATGAAATGAAACAGCAGTTTCTCAATCAAGAGGTTGTACAAGCAAATAATTGGGATAAAGTAGCTAATCAATTAAATGAACTTAGATCTAGTAATCAAAAACACACAGAATATGAAGAATTAATTATCCATTTATTGAAAACACAAGAAGAACTGCAAAAACAATTATCCGAAAAAATTAGTAAGCAAGAAGAGTTTCAAACGGGGGTATTAAATCGGCTGGACCAGCAGGAAGCATTGACTGAGAAAATATTTCGTCAAATAAATCATATTCGCTCAATCCTTTTTGAACGAACCAACTACCTTGCAGAAAAAATTGATGAAGGATATAAAATTACCTCTTCTTATGTCTATAATTTAATGACTGGTTCAGACCAGCCCATTACCTTTTATTTAATGAACAATAAAAAAGGAGAAAAACAAAAGTAGATTCCGGTGCCATAAACCATGGCACCGTTTTTTTCACTATATTAAGCTTCTAAACCTGAATGGCTTTTAATTTTCCATAGTATTGGACAAAGTTTTTTAGAATCTCTTTTCCCCCAGTCGTTAATATCGATTCAGGGTGAAACTGAACACCTTCAATTGGAAGTATTTTATGACGTATCGCCATAATTTCCCCATTCTTCGTCCAAGCAGATATCTCAAAACAGTTAGGCAGGGTCTCCCTTTTCACTATCAAGGAGTGATACCTCGTTGCCGGAAATGGATTCGGCAAACCTCTAAATAGTGTTTTTTCATCATGGTAAATATCAGAGGTTTTTCCATGCATTAATTGCTCCGCAGAAACAACATCACCCATGTAGGCCTGAGCAATAGCTTGGTGCCCAAGGCAGACCCCCAAGATTGGAATAACCCCTGAGAATGCTTTAATAGCCTCTAGACTAATTCCTGCCTCATTAGGATTGCCTGGACCTGGAGATATCATTAAAAACTCAGGATCGAGCGTTCTAATTTCATCTATGGTTGTTTGGTCGTTACGCTTTACGACTAATTCTTCTCCTAATTCCCCTAGGTATTGAACTAAGTTAAAGGTAAAAGAATCATAATTATCCACCATGAAAATCACTGATGTTCACCCATTTCCCTTCAGACAATTCATTTCTTTATTAGTTTCAGCTTTTTATCCATCATACATGAATTTTAAAAACAAAAGAAGCCCTTTCGGTTGAGAAAAGGGCTTCCAATATCAATAAAGTCTGTTAAATAACTTTTGCTATGAAATTTTCTTAAGTTCCTCAGATAACTTGAGGAAAGCTTCCTTATTTCTTTCTTGTAAGGAGAAGTCGATTTCCTTACGGAGCACATCTCTTCTAAATTCAATCAAGGCATGGTTTAAAAACATTTCAGCAATTGCAGAATCGTTGTTTTCATCTGTTTGTTGCGGTGAATTTAATAATCTCTTTTCCATGGAAATCAACTCCTTGAGCTTTTTCTTATTATACTGTTAATTATCTAAAAATTCAAACATTATATTTATTATTATTAAAAGAAATTTTTTCCACCCTTTTTACTGCTTTTAATTTGTCTGTTGATTTCCTCTCCAGGCACTTCGCTGTCCGCGGGCGGTCCGGGGAGCCTCCTCGGCGCTAATGCGCCTGCGGGGTCTCCCCCTGCCCCGTCCTCCCGCAGGAGTCTCGTGCCTTCCGATCCAATCAACAGAGTGCCATATTCAATAATTAGCTTTTATTTAAGAAAAATTTAATAGTTTGTTTAGATTGCTTTTATAACTCCCGATTACACTAAGCATGTAACAAAATAATGATTGGAGGATAAGTATATGAATAAGAAGATTTTAGCGGTTATCGGGATAAGTGGAACGCTTATGTTAGGCAGTGTTTATTCGATTTCAGCAAATACATCTGGTTACGACCTTTACAAGGAAGCTTTAAAGAAAACTCATTCTGCTGAAAGTGCAACGTTAAATTTTAATCTTAAACTTGAGGACAACAAAAAGGCTATATTATCATCTGAGTCCATTTTCAAGTCAGATTCTGTAAATCAGGTAAACTCCATCTCTACTCGTTTAGCTAATGAAACGGAAGTTAGTAAAATGAACATGTATAAGCAGGATGGAAATTGGTTTTTAATGAAGGATGGACTGGATACAATTTACAAAATGGAAACCTCTAATAATCCACATCACAGTAATAGTGTTGAATTAAAAGATGATGTAGAAAATCTAATCGATGTTATGACTAAAAATCTTCAACAACAAATTACAGTCGCTGATAAGCAAAATGGTCATCATGTAATTGAGCTAGAATTAACAGGAAAAGAAATTCCTCTAACCGCGAATGCGTTAAGTACGTTGATGATTAAACATGCTGTTATGATTCAAGACAATAATGAAACTGAAAGCTCAGATTTTCACATTAAGGCAAAAGTTCCTGAATTAGATCATGATATTACGGTCAAGCAAGTCAAACTTACTGCACAAGTGAACAAGGAAAATTATATTGAACAACAGACAGTCAAAGTAGTCGTAACAGGCAAAGATAAACAGGGTGCCAGCCATGAATTAGTTCTAGATATTAATTTAAATGCTTCTGATTACAACCAAACTACAGTGACTCCTGTTGAAATTCCTGCCGACAAGGTAGTCGAGTTCAATCATGGTAAAAAGTAAATTAATATAAGTAATTGATAGAGGGTGACAATTTTGGAAAAAGCAGTGGTTATTACTGGATTGACGAAGCAATTCTCAAACGGCAGAGGCATACAGAATATCGATCTAACCATTGACCAAGGGGAAATAGTAGGAATCCTTGGTCCAAATGGGGCCGGTAAAACAACCTTATTAAAATGCTTGACCGGTCTAACTTCACCAGATAGTGGAAAAGTTGAATTGTTTGGTGTTGAACTTCAAAGTAATTACAAAGAAGCGATACGACCTGTGGGTGCGTTAATAGGGCCAGCTGTTGCTTATGAAAACATGTCACCCTATAAAAATCTAAAAATGATTTCTCGCTTGTATTCTGGTATTACTGATACAGATATTGAAAAAGTATTGCAACAGACTGGTTTAACGCCTTATAAAAACGAGAAAATATCCTCCTTTTCTATGGGAATGAAGCAGCGTTTTGGAATTGCCTCAGCACTTATCTCGAAGCCGCGATTAATTGTTTTAGATGAACCGACGAACGGCTTAGATATTGATGGTTTGCTATTGTTAAGAAAGACAATCCAGGAGATTTCAATCCATTCCGGTGTAACCCTTGTAATTTCAAGTCACCATATTTCAGAATTAGAGAAATTATGTAATCGTTTTTGTTTTCTCATCCAGGGCGCAGCATCATTTTATGAAGCCGGCAGCGAGCCATTAGAGGATGTCTATGTCAAGAAGATTGGAGCGGCAGGGAGATGAACACAATCCGAGCAAATAGTTTAAATGAAATGCAAAAGCTGCTGTCAAAAAAAAGCACCAAACTGTTTCTACTTGCTTCTGTGCTTATTCCTGTCCTGACTAAGCTTCTTGTTAATAATCTTTTTTTAACCGATTGGATGGCTTTACCAGCTGAAAATATCAATTTTACATTATTAGATTTATTTGTCACCATTTTTATTCCTTTATTTATTTTTATCTCCGCAACAGATTTATTTACGGGAGAAAGAGAACGCGGAACCTTATTTCAGGTTAGACCCATTAGTCGAATGGAGCTTTTCCTTTCCAAAGTTATCGCTATTAGTATTTTTAACTTAATTGTTCTTTTATTAGAATGGCTGGCCGTGATGATAAGCAGCGTAGTTTTTGATAAAGTCTTCAACTTGACCAATATTCCTTCTAGTCTTGGAGCTTTTATTGTATCCTGGCTCCCCCTTATCGTTCTAACGGCATTTGCTGTTATGGTGGCACTTTTGGTCCAGTCTAGTGTTCTTGCTATATCTAGCATGATTGGCCTTTATCTAATCATGATGTTTATTCCTTATGTTCTCCCTTCTTCCTTATACTTACTGCCATCTACCTATTTAGATTGGTATATGCAGTGGCTTAGCGATGTTTCACTTCGATGGATTTTGCAAACTGTCACGTATTTGTGCTCATCTTTCGCATTGTTTTTTTCAGTAGGCTATTATATGTTTAATAGAAAAGAAGCCTAACCGAAGGGTGCTACCTATGTCTATCAAACTTCGTCTGATATTATCAAATATTGCGATGATCACGGTACCAATCATTATGTTTATAATTACCTCTTTTCTGTTAATGATGGTGTTTCTCGGAGATATCCGTGAAATGGCCAATTTCTTACCAGAAAGCCACAATTACCACAAAACAAAACAAGAGGATACATTGCTGTTTCTAGAATTAAAAGAAAAGTCTGCCGTCAACCCAATGAAAATGATGAGTAAGGAATATTTGGAATCCCTAAACACTGAACTTAGTGAAATCGATTCTGGTTTAATTGTCCGTAAAAACGATGAGATATTCTATCTTACAGATGAGCTAGAAAAAGTCCATACAGAGAAGCTGCCGGAGTTTGGTACAGAAAGAAGCTTCCGCAGCTTAGAAGAAATAGGTGAGCAGACGTTTGCCGTGAAGCAGCATGATTTCTATCTGCAGGATGGCAGCGAGGTCTCACTCTTCTTAATGAGAGACGCAAGCCCTTGGAATCAGTTTGTAAGAACCTTTTTCCCAATCCTATTCGGTTTATGTTTATTGATATTAATTGCGACTAATGGATTTTTAACCTACTTTGTGTCTAAAAGTATTATCAACCCAATCAATCAATTAAAGAAAGCAGCTCATTTTATAAAAAGCGGCAACCTCCAGCATTCCATTACAGCGGCTAGGAATGATGAGATTGGTCAGTTAACACAAGCATTTGAAGAAATGCGGATTCAATTAAAGGAGTCACATGAAATCCAAAAACAATATGAGGATAACCGGAAGGAATTAATTGCCCATATTTCTCATGATTTAAAAACGCCGATTACCTCCATTAAAGGGTATATTGAAGGAATCCGTGATGGAGTGGCAGACACACCTGAAAAGAGAACACGCTATATTCAAACCATTTATACAAAAGCAGTGGACATGGACCATTTAATTGATGAATTATTCTTATTCTCAAAGCTGGATTTAGGCAAGGTTCCCTTTGAATTTGAAAGAATTGATATAAAAGATTATCTAAGTGATTATTTCGAGGAGTTAAGCTTTGACCTTAGAAAGCAGAATGTAGAGTTAAATTTCCAATTTGCCCCTCAGGGTCATTATCATGTTTTTGCTGATCGTGAAAAGTTTAAACGAGGTCTGGCAAATATTATTAACAATAGCTTAAAGTACATGGATAAGGATAAAAAGGAATTAATAATATCTATGCATTCTACCGACGAAACGGTAGAGGTTTCCATTACTGATAATGGACCTGGTATACCAGAAGAGTCAATTCCCTTCATCTTTAATCAGTTTTACCGAGCTGAACAATCGAGAAATAAATTAACCGGGGGCAGTGGTTTAGGACTTTCCATCGCAAAAATGATTATTGAAGAACATAACGGTATGATAAATTTAGATAGTACTTTAACAGTAGGAACAAAAATTACCATTATTTTGCCGCATCAGACCTGTTCCGAGGAGGCCACATCATGAAAAAGATTCTGATTATTGAAGATGAAAAAAGTATTGCTGAATTAGAACAGGATTATTTAGAAATCAACGGCTTCCAAACAGAAATGGTCCATACTGGAGATATTGGTCTCCAAAAAGCATTAACACAAGATTACGATTTAATTCTGCTAGACGTTATGCTGCCAAACATCGACGGTTTTGAAATTTGTAAGAAAATAAGAAGTATTAAAGATATCCCTATCATTATGGTGACAGCAAAAAAAGAAGAAATTGATAAGATTAGAGGTCTGGGGCTGGGTGCAGATGATTATTTAGTCAAGCCCTTCAGTCCAAATGAAATGGTTGCGAGAGTGAAAGCACATCTATCCCGATATGAGAGATTATCAATGAAACAAACTACTGAATCGCAAGGAATATACATCCGTGGTTTATTCATTGATCGATCCTCGAGGCGTGTCTTTGTAAATACCAAAGAAATTACCTTAACAACAAAGGAATTTGATGTTCTCACCTTTTTAGCACTAAACCCAGACCAGGTCTTCAGCAAAGACCATCTCTTTGAAAGAATATGGGGTTACGATAGCAATGGAGACGTCTCGACCGTCACCGTCCACATCCGTAAAATAAGAGAAAAAATTGAACACGACCCCTCCAACCCTGAATACATAGAAACCGTTTGGGGATCTGGCTATCGTTTTCATTAATTTAGTGAACACCTTTTGGTGTCACCTTAGACAAAACCTTTTAGGTTTCACCTTAGTGAAAACCAAAAGCATTCTCTACTAAGTGACAGGCACCATAAAAAGACAGTGTCCACCTCAGGTAGACATTGTCTTTTTGTGTTAGTGGATTTGACTTTGAAATAATGTATTTCGGTTACTAAATTTAGTGACCAGTTTTATTAGGAATAGATTGCCTATTAGTAAAGCAGCGCCTATTAGGAATAGTGTGAATGGGCTTAAGAAGAACATTCCACTTGCTTGGCTTATGATGATTCCAACGATTGGGAACACAAGCAGTCCGCCGAATTGCTGGGCTTCCTGAAACGTTTTAACTTTGGCCGAGATCAAGACATTCAAGATAATATTAAACAGTACTAATATTGGAATAACCCAAAACATTAATATCATCCAAGTAGAGTTAAAATATAAGATTACTTTAAAATACGGATACGTAATGACATTAACAACTATCAAACTAATGATAAAGGAAGCAAATGAGATACCTAAGGTTGGAATTAGGGATGCTACTACTTTACCTAGAAACAAGTCTTTAATTGAAATAGGTGCAAATAACAATGTCTCTAACGTATTTCTTTCCTTCTCCCCTACAAAACTATTTGATGAAGTAACCATTGAATTAATAATAGCTACCATTAAGAAAAAAGGTATCATCATAAAGGTTAAGAAGAAATAAACAAATTTAAAGTCAATTGTCGGCAATGCGATTAGAGTATTCCGCATCTCCTCATTTGGAAAGTCTTTAATAAATGCATTTATCGGTTTTTCGATATCTTTAGTAGAGGTACCAAGCAAATCAAAGTGAATTCCAAAATAGGCAATAAAAGCTGGAACAATAATGCATAGCATTACTGCTACAATTATCATCGGAACCCAAACTTTCTTGGATGAAAACGTTGCTTTCATATCTTTTCGGGCAATTGTTAGGATTGTAGTTTTATTCAACCTCTATTCCCCCCTAATATTAAAATATAGCGCCTCAAGACTTCTATTGGTTATTTCACAATTATGAACCCATGTTTCACTTAGAATATTGGCTAATAAAGGTGTAATCTCATTCTTAGATGGAAGTATAAATTCCAATTGATTAGACCCTATCCTACTAAATGTGTACCCCTTGTAGGATTGGCTATTAATGGGCTTAAGACCCGTTTCTACTAATAACCTAATTTCCTTTAAATATTTTTCCTCTAATTCCTTCTTTGCTCCTTTTTCTACTATCCTGCCCTTATTCAGAAACAAATAGGAATCGCAGATTGTTTCAAGTTGGTGCAGAACATGTGAGCAAATTAAGATGGTAACCCCTTCCTCTTGATTCACTTTGCGTAAATAATGGATCACTTCATTAATCCCTTCAGGATCTAACCCGTTGGTCGGCTCATCAAGAAAAAGAAGTTTTGGATTATGCAATAAAGCTTTAGCTAGTGAGATTCTCTTCTTCATTCCTGTAGAAAAGCTACCCACTAATTGATCCTTAAATCCCAGCATATCGAACTGTTCAAGCAAATGTGTGATTCGCTTTGTATCGTATTTACCATATATTTTTGAAAAGAAGACAAGATTGTCCCAGGCGGTCATATCATGATAAAGACTTGCACTTTCAGTTACAATTCCAACTCTTTTTCTAATTTCATCTCCATGAAGCTGTGGGTCAAAATCCATCACCTTCATCAATCCCGTTGTGGCCTCAATGACTCCATTTAATAATCGGATGATTGTGGTTTTCCCTGCTCCATTTGGCCCAAGCAGGCCATTTATTGTTCCTTCTTTAATTGTAAAAGAGACATCTTTTAATATCATCCGATTATTAAATTGTTTGCTTACTTGATTAATTTCTATTATATTTGTCAAAATTTCTCCCCCCTAAAGCTTCATCCCTCTTTATTACGATTAATAAAGATTATTCGTTCACAAAAAATTAATCTTTTTTTAGACTAGAATTAAAGATTGACCATATGTTCGAAAGGTTTTTATCAAAAGTGAGCCGAATAGTATGAAGATATAATTCTAGAGGTGAGTACAAATGTCAACTAAAAAAGGAACCATTCTAGTTGTTGAGGATGAAGAAAAGATAGCCCGAGTTTTAGAGATTGAGCTTGAATATGAAGGCTATTCTGTAACAAAGGTAATAGATGGTCTCGAGGCATTAGAGGCCTATCGTACTGGGAACTGGGATTTAATCTTATTGGATGTCATGCTGCCAGGCTTAAGCGGGATTGAACTTCTTAGGCGAATCAGAAAAAATGACCTCCTTACACCAGTCATTCTCTTAACAGCAAAAAGTTCTGTTGAGGACAAAGTGTCTGGTCTTGACCTAGGAGCCAATGATTATATTACAAAGCCTTTTCAAATTGAAGAACTCTTAGCGAGAATCCGTGCTGCATTAAGAATAAAGCAAGTTGAAAACCATCAGGATGAAGACAATATTCTGTTGCGTTTTGCCGATTTAAGTATTGATCAAAAATCTAGAGAAGTGTTAAGGGCTGGAGAACCTATCGAATTGACTCCAAGAGAATTTGATTTACTAGTTTATCTAATGATCCATAAACGTCAGGTGTTGAGCAGGGACCAAATTTTAGAGGCAGTGTGGGGATACGACTTTTTTGGCGATACGAATGTAGTGGATGTCTATATCCGATATGTAAGAAAAAAAATAGACCTACCTTCTTTACCCTCATTAATTCATACTGTTCGAGGCATAGGCTATGTCATGAAGGATGCAAAATGAAACTTCGAAATAAAATAAACCTTTATACAGCCTTTTTGTTTGCCCTGCTGCTCATGATAATAAATATTACTGTTTATTATACCTTCAGCAGCTTAATTCTCGATAGCGAGCTTGCCACTGCACATAAGGAGATGGAAAAAGTATCCGATAATTTCGGGGAATCACTAGGAAAAGTTCCCGATAACGCCATTCTTAGATCCTACGTTCCAATAAACGGAATGATTCAAATTGTGACTGAGGATAACAAAAATTCACCTGCGTATACGAGTGCTGGCGAGCAAAATCTAAGTGAGAGAGAATCAGTATTTTATAGTAGTGAAGTCAGCAAAAAGATAGAATATGAGAAACGACACTATACCTTTGAATCAATGCCCATCATCTTACAAGACGGCAGTGTTGCCAATCTTCAAATTACCAAAAGTATGGAAACCGCAACTAATATTTTGTCCATTCTCCGTCTAGTCTTAATCTTGGTTACACTGCTTGCATTGATTCCTGTATTCATTTCCAGCCGATTTCTTAGCAACTTTATTACAAGTCCCGTCACATCTATGATTAAAACAATGACAGAAATTAGGAAAAGCGGTAGATTTAAAACCATTAAGCTGGAAGGTAATTCGAAAGATGAGCTTTTTCAAATGGGTCAAACCTTTAACCATATGATTGAGCTTTTAGAAATGAACTTTGAAAAACAGGAGCAGTTTGTTTCAAATGCATCGCATGAACTTAAAACCCCTTTGACTATAATAGAGAGTTACACAAGCCTTTTAAAAAGAAGGGGCTTAAAGGAACCACAGCTTTTCACAGAATCGATTGAAGCCATACACTCTGAAGCGCTCCGTATGATGGAAATGACCGAGCAGCTGTTGATGTTAGCATGGCACCATGAACAGTGGAAAATTGAGCTTAACCAGGTGAATCTCAATCAGTTACTAAAGCAAACTGTAAGTGTATTCAAGAACGCTTATAATCGTGATATTAAATTTGCAGTGGTGAACGAAGCTCCCTTAATGATTGAAACCGATGAAAAAAAACTCAAGCAGCTTTTGTTTATATTTTTAGACAATGCAAGGAAATATAGTGATGAAAGTATCTCAGTCGAACTAGGGAAAGAGAACGATGAGGTATATATCAAAATTATTGATCACGGTATTGGCATCCAAGAAAGCGAACTTCCAAAGGTATTTGACAGGTTTTACCGGGTAGATAAAGCAAGAAGCAGAAAACAAGGCGGTTCTGGCCTAGGTTTATCGATTGCCAAGGAAATTGCCGATGCAATTGGAATCGAAGTACAACTGGACAGTAAGGCTGGAATTGGAACTACTGCCACTCTTCTGATAAAAAAATTTGAAAAATCGTCGAAATTCTCATCACTTTCTCATTTTTATATAAGAAAATAAATGGATAAGGTGGTGAATTTAATTGAAAAGGATATCTTGGTTTTGGGTTGCCATAAGTTCCATACTCCTTATTATTGTTGTTGTCAGCTTTCAGCAATTTGGGAAACTTACACCCTCTGCTGACATGTTAACAGAACAGGATGCCGAGAAGCTCGTTCAAGAGCGCTACCAAGGAAGTGTTTCATCCATAAAATTAGACAAACAACAATATCATATAGAACTAGAAAAACAAAATCATCATTACACTATTAAATTAGATTCCTCTAGCGGAAAGGTTTTATCCTTCACACAAACTGAAACGTCAAAGCCTACGCCATCACAAACACCTCCACAAAAGGTTGAGTTATCAGAAGAGAGAATTAAGGAAATTATCCTTTCCGAGATAGTAAATGGAACAATCGCTTCATTAGAAAAAATAGATAACGGCTCTGATTTATTTTATAAGGCCATTGTGCATGACAAAGAAAAGCAGACTACACTTACAGTCGATGCTGTTTCAGGCAGCATCCTCTCTTCTACCTCATTCTCAATAACTCAACAGCCTAAAGCTTTGACAGAAAAAGAGGCAGTTGAAATTGCACGTACACAGGTTCAGGGAGAGGTTGATGATATTTGGCTAGAAACGGAAAATAACCAAACCTACTACCTTATAAAGATAGAAACATCCGATGATCGTGAAGCAATCGTTCAAATTCATGCTATTACAGGAGAAGTAATGTCAATAGGCAGGGATGACCATGAAAGTACACAGAAGAAAAAAGGCGATGAGGATGACGATGATTGATAAGTCGCTGGAAACTATTATTTTTCTCATTGATTTCTAATGTTCCTATCCTTTTACTCTCATTTTTGGTGGATATACTGAAGGTGTAGAAAGGTAATAACAAAGAGGAGGAAAAGAAAATGAAAAATAAAGTATTAATAGGTGTTGTATCATCGTTACTAGTTTTGGGAGGGGCATTTGCAGTAGGTGCATCAAACAATAATACTCGTCCAGATGATTCTAATCATTTAGATGATAAATCAGCCGTCATCAATCTTGATACACAAAACTTACCTGAACTCAAAGCAGGTCAGGAGTTGGAGCTAGAAACAGAACACGGTCAAACATTTTACAAGATAGATGATGATAATGATGATGACAGCAGTAAGTCTACGGCTTCTCAATCTAACACTTCAGCAATCTCAGTTGATGAAGCTGCAAAAATCGCAACCAATGAAGTAAATGGGAAAATTACCGAGGTTGAAAAAGAAATGGAACATGGCAGACTCGAATATAAATTTGAGATTCAGTCGGATCGGGGCGAGGTTGACATTCGAGTCGATGCTGAAACCGGGAAAATCACAAGAGTAAAGTTTGATGATGACAGCGGAGATGATCGATACGATGACGATGATGATGACAAGGGTAGAGGAAGCGATGATAGCGGGATAGATGGATAATTTTTAAAAGGACAATCGTCAAGTCGATTGTCCTTTTTTGTCCACATATATGTAATTTACACCTATTGGTAATAATAAGAAATGAAATTATATATAATATGTTAATTACTACATTATCCCTGTTTACACTATCCGAATTATGGCCAAAAAGATTATTATGTTAAACCATAGGAGGTAGTTTATTTGGGTGAGTTATTTTCTGGAATTCCCTATTTACGAATGGGCGCTGGTGAACCATTGGTTTTTATTCATGGGCTTGGTGAAGTAAAGGAAGGCTGGTCCAGCCAGTTTGAGTTTGCAGAAAAGTATGATTTAATTATTCCAGATTTACGGGGACACGGTGAGTACCTTACAAATGAGGAAATTAGTATTCCAAACTTTGCACACGATGTTATTTGTTTGTTGAAGGGTCTTGGGCTTAAAAGTGCACATATCTGTGGGTTATCCATGGGCGGGATGGTTGCACAAGAAATCTATCGTCAGGCACCAGACATGTGCAGGTCCCTCGTGCTCGTAAGCACATTTCATTATGCACCAAAACATTTTGGAGAGTTATTTTTGAAATTCCGTAAGATAAAAACAGAGTCACGTTCACTCGAGGAGCAAAAAAATATGGCAGCACGAATTTGTCTCTACTCATGGACAGCAGAAAACGTTGAGAAATTCAAAAAATTCTATCAGCCCAATCGTGAATATTACCTTCCTTCAATGAAAGCATGTCTAGAGGTAAATAATTTATGTCTGCTATCAAAGATAAAAGTTCCAACTTTAATTATTGGCGGTCAATATGACTCAGTTACTCCTGCTTGGATACAATTAATGATGCATAAACAGATTAGACACTCTGAGTTTGTCATATTTAGAAATACAGGACATGTAGCTAAACTCGAGGCAAAAGAATCCTTTAATGAGGTACTTCGCAGCTTTTTAAATAAACATAAAAAGGCAAGTTAAGGGAAGGATACTCCTTCCCTTTCTTCCTTTAACCATTATATAATCTTGTACTCACCTATAGTACAAAAATTTAAATTGGATTCGAACGAGCTGAAGCCCACTCATCGACAACTACTGCAAACAATCCTGTTAAAGCTAAGGAAACATGGCCTGCCTCAACCAGTTTATACGTTTTATCCTCGCTCGAAACTAAATCCATAATCGGCAAACTTTGCGGTTCCAAAACTAAATTATCATTCGTTGAGGAAATAACGAACAAATTTGATTTAATATTTTTCAAATCTACATTTTTATTTCCAATCATTAATTCGCCTTTAACAAGCTTGTTCCCCTTAAAAAGATCATTCGCTAATTGTCTAAAAGCCTCCCCTGCAAATGGAACCTGATCAGTAGTCCATTTGTTCATCCTGCGCCATTTATCCACATATTTTGGATCATGAGCCCGATTTAAAAGCATTGTATAGTGACTAAAATAAACAGGAGCAGATACTGCACGAAACATTGCTTCCACATAGGATGCCGGGATAACCCCATAAACATCTATAAAGCGATCAACATTAAAATCTCCATCCTTAAGTCCTTCCGCCCATTTATCTGGACCAACAAGTGTAGAAAAGTCGATTGGTACTGTTGCAACAATCAAGTTTTTAATGTTCTCTTCAGCAATCGAAGCGTATATAGAAGCGATTGTCCCACCTAAGCAATAACCGACGAGTGTTAATTCTTCCGCGCCAGAATGGCGAATAGCACGCTTAACTGCTGTTCTTAAATACTTTTGAATGTATGTATCAAGACCAATATTCTTATCTTCATAGCCTGGTGTACCCCAGTCTAGCAAATACACATCATATCCACGGTTTGTAAGTCCCTCAATTACACTTGCCTTTGGGGCGATATCAAGTATATAGGGTTTGTTAAACAAAGAATAAACGAAAAATAATGGAATTCCATACTTTTTTTGTTTTGCCGGGTAATACCATAAGACTGATTTATTTTTTCTCCAAACCTCTGTCCTTGGTGTATGACCAATCTTCGGCTCCGCCTCATTTAATACTTGAAAAACGTGCTTCCAGCGTCTCATTTCTTTCTCATAATCCAACGGTGGAAATAAATCCGTAAAAGGTGATTCTACTGCCACTTCTTTAGCCCTCCTTACTTAATTAATTGGCTGTGTTAAATTAGACTGTTGATTTGTGCTCCAATAAGGAATGCTTCTTCGAATAATCACCGCAGGGACAGGCGGTCTCTGCCTGTCCCGAGGCGCTTCGCTTTCCGCACAAATCAACAAAGTTCTAAAATCATTAACCGTTAACACAGCAATTATTTTGTAGAATCTGCACCTGTTAAGACGAGTTCTTTTGGATTGTCTTTTTCCGCGTGACCTTTAAGTATCTCTACTTCATCTTTAAGATTATTTAATTTATTTAGCTCGAACCTTATCTCTTGTAGTTCACTTTGTAGATTCTTGGAATCTGCTAGTTCCTTTTTCGTTTTCACTAACTCTGTTTTTAGTTGTTTGGTTAATTTAATTATTTCTTTTGAAACCTCAACAACAGTTTCAATATCCTTGCTTTGAGACTTCAAGGTATCCTGTAAGTCCCAAATTTGTTCCTCAAGAGATTCAATTTTTTCTTCGGTTTGAATGGTTAAAGAAGCTATATTGACCAAGTCATTTCTAGTAGGAATATTGAGTACACCTGCTAGTGCCTCTTGATTCTTTCTATAGGCTTCAAGGTATCGGGAGTTTGCCTCTGTCCCTGTATTTGCCATTTTGACAAATTCATTGTTATTTGACCAAAGAAAAATAAAATCATTTATCTGTTTTTCCAAAATTCCACTGTAACTTTTGAAAGACTCAAATGGGTCATACGGCTTTTTTGTCGACATCTTGTTCACCTCAATAAAGTTATGATTTATTTGACTCCGTAGTAGTCTTCATATATTGCTGAAAGGGTAAAAGTGCAGACTTTACCTGATTTTCAAAAAGATTCACGAATATTTTTTGATTTTCATATAAAACATTGGTTGTACTCTTAACACCTTCAATATATTTCTCTCTACCTTTCTTTCTAAAAGAAATATATTGTTGGACACTGTCTAAGTACTTATCAAGAGCTTGGCCATTCGTTAAAGAACGAATTGGTGTAGATAATAAAGAAGTAGTTTTATTCTGAATGTCATCAACAACTTGGTTGATCTCTTCATAAGATTTAACAGGGAAAAAATGTTGAATAGTTGTCGTGGTCATAAGTAATTCCTCACGAGCATATTTTTCCCACTCAAGAAGCTCTTTCTTAAATTGCTCCGTAATAGCTTTACTATTTTCCTGATTTCTTTTAATACTCTCAACATATTGTTTAGTAGCATTTAAGAATAAATCATCATGATGGTTTAAGCGGCCAGCCCATTCATCTACTTCTTCAAAGGCAGCTTTCCACATTAATTCAAAACTTGAAAGCTGATTATCCTGGTTAGATTGATTTTCCACTTCTGATTCATTTCTAATAGACATATTGTTTCTCCTCCAAATGTTTAGTCATTAAATAACATTTTCAAATCTTCTAGTTCAGTCTTTAATATTTTTATTTTGTTAACCTTTAAGTTCTTCACTTCATTTTCAATTAACCAAAGCAAGTCACTTAAAGATTTACTAAGCTCTTTTAACTCAGAATTGTCCTTTTTCAAACCCCTATTTAACATAAAAAGTGTTTCATCAAGATGATCTATCTTATCCTCACAATCTACTTTTCTTTGTGCAAGATTAGCAAAATCATCTTTCGGTGGAATATCAAGTATAGTTAACCAATTGTTGATTACCTTTTGTTGAATCACTACATGATCTAAGTGGTTTTCGATTGCTTTTCCAAAAGCATGTGTAAAGGTTGAACAATTGGTATATATATGAATCCGCTTATTACACTCTTTTTCTAGGTATTTGTAAAAAGATGCAGGATCCTGATGTCTTGTTTCCATAAATGCCCCTTTATCTAACGTGTTACTATGTTAGAATCTATCTGTAACTGCTTTAATCCTTGTTCATTATATTATAGCAATTTGTATCGACAATTTACTAGGTTATATTTAGACTTTTCCATTTAATCAAAATAAAATAATATTTTCGTATACAAGAGTTGGACATTTTTTGGTGAATCTTTAGGTTCTTTAGTTTTATTAATAATCATATAAATGGCAATATCTAGTAAAAAAAGGAGTTGTTGAGTATGCCTATAACGAAGGCTAATGGTATTGATTTATATTATGAAGTCCATGGTGAGGGTGAACCACTGCTATTAATCATGGGATTATCACTCACTTCTAAATCGTGGTTTCGATCAATCCCGGTTTTGAGTGAACAATATAAAGTAATAGTATTTGATAATCGCGGGGTTGGACTAAGTGGGAAACCAAATTCTCCCTATTCAATTGAATTAATGGCTGAGGATGCAAGAGCCGTTCTAGATGCAGCCGGTGTAGAGTCCGCTCATGTTTACGGAATTTCAATGGGAGGAATGATTGCTCAAAGACTTGCATTGAAATACCCAGAGCGAATTAAGTCCCTCATCCTCGGCTGTACAACATCAGGTGGGGAAGAACATGTTCAACCTAGTGCTGATGTTTCCATGCTGATGCTGTCTAGGGCATCTTCTACAGCCACACCAGAAGAAATGGCATGGGCAACTGCACCAATCCTCTACAGTCAATCATTCATCGAAAATCATAGAGACCAAGTCGCTGAAGATATTCAAAAGAGGATCGAGATACCTGTCCTTCCATATGCCTATATGCTGCAGCTTCAAGCGTGTCTTGCTCATGACACCTACAATGAAATTGACGAAATAAAAGTACCTGTATTGGTGATACATGGTGATGCGGATAAATTAGTTCCATATGAAAATGGTGTAACTCTAGCTGAAAAAATACCAAATGCCGAATTCCTTACCATTAATGGAGCAGGTCACATTTATGTAACTGAAGCGAATGATATAGTGAATAATCGAGTGATTGAGTTTTTAAACAACCTATAGAAACCATAAAAGAATGCCCAATTAATAACTGGGCATTCTTTTTGTTATTGAACACTAGCACTTGTCCCGCCATCTACAACTAGAACATGACCGTACACATAATTAGAAGCATCAGAAGCTAAAAATAATGCCGGACCTTTCATATCATCATCTGAGCCAAATCTTCCTGCAGGAGTTCTCTCGAGAATCTTTTTTCCTGAATAATCGATGACCACTTTTGCCATTTTGGCAGGGAAAAATCCTGGTGCGATGGCATTAACATGAACGTTATAGGGTGCCAGTTTTACTGCCAAATCCTTTGTAAAAGTAATGACTGCTCCTTTGCTAGTTGAATAGCCAATTGCATCCATCACAGTTGGATCTTGTCCTCCAAATCCAGCTATGGAAGCTATATTTATAATTTTACCAGAACGCTGCTCCTTCATAATTCTCCCGACTGCCTGCGAAAATAAAAATACGGCTTTAAGGTTAATATTCATCACTTTATCCCATTTATCTTCTGGCATTTCTAGTGCAGGAGCTCCCCAGCTTACACCGCTATTATTGACTAAAATATCAATCCTTCCAAACTCTTTCATGGTCTCGTCTACTACATATTGAATTTCTTCTGGGTTAGAAACATCACATTTTAATGCAAGTGAACGAACCCCTTTTGCCTTTAGGACTTCACTAATTTGCTGGCAAGCTTCTAGATTTCTCGAGCAAATGACTACATTTGCTCCAGCATCACCATAGGCCACTGCAATTTGTTCACCAAGTCCTCTTCCCCCACCGGTTACAATAGCTGTTTTTTCTTGCAAACTAAATAAATCTCTAGTATTCATCTTCATCCCCCCGAAAAAATGATATTACCTATTTGAATCTTAATACATTTAATTTTATTAAAATATGAATCTTTAATGATATTCACAAAAATGCTAAGAATCCAAAATATTATATCGAGAGAACCCACTGATTTGGATTCTCTCGATATATTACTTAATTAATAAATCAATTGTTTTATAGGCTAAGAAAAACGCAGCTAATGAAAAAATAGCCTCCTTAAATCCGAATATATAAATAGAACTGCTAAAAATGAACAAGTTAAAAAACATAACAATTTGTCCAATAGAAAAAGGGGTTCGTTTACTCAATAGAATGGCCAAAACCTCCGTACCATCTAAGGACCCTCCATAGCGGATGACGATTCCTACACCCAATCCTAAAATCACGCCTCCCAAGAGTATTACTAGAAATGGATTATTCGTTATGGAAGGAAATGGTTCTAGAACATGGGTACCTATTGAAAGCACAGAAATAGCAAAAAGACTTAGAATTAGAAATCTTTTTCCCAGGTAAGAATAGCCTAAAAAGAAAAAAGGAGTATTTAGCAGTAACAGAGCCAAGCCAATCTCAATACTAGAAATATGCGAGAGAATGATGCTTACTCCTACGATACCGCCATCAATTACATTATTTTTCACTAAAAACAACTGCAAAGATATGGCGACAAGCGAAGCACCACAGAAGATATAGAATAATCTTTTATAGATAGATATATAGGTAGATCTGCTATAACTAATAGATATATAGGTAGATCTGCTATAACTAAAATAATAATTTACTCTCCTCTTATACATATTCCGCCCCTTTTGTTTCAATTATCTCTCCATTGTATGATTTATTATATTCTTCTTCATAAGAAAAATACCCGGCCAATTGGTCAGGTATTCTACTAGAAATAATGTGAAGTTTCTTTGTTAAAACCTTCCTGATTTAAAGATAGAATATATAAGCAGCAGGAACAATGTTGTAGCAATACCAAAACCTATTTCTATTACTGGCAGTTTGTCTAACAGAATGGATGTTTGTCCTGATAACGAGGCACCAATAATTACTCCTACCAAAATAATACTAAAGGACAGCAATACAAGACTAAACGAAAGCCTGTTACTTATACGATTAAGTTTATGAAGGACTGGCTCTATTTCAGGAGTGGATATTTCAATCTTCATTTTGCCTTTTTTCATAACGGAGGTAAAATCTTTTATCGTTTTTGGGAATTCATGAAGGATATCCCCATATTCTGTGAAATTTGACCATGCAAATTCTGCCATGTTTTTTGGCTTAAAGCGATCCATTAGTAATTGCTTCCCAAATGGTTCGGCCACTGCTAAAATACTTATTTCGTGGTTTAGCTTTTCAACGGTCCCCTCTAATGTCAGCAGCGTTTTTCCTAATATCGTTAAATCTGTGGGAATCATAATTTTATGACGGTAAGCAACAGAAAGGAGTTCATTTACAGCATTTCCAATACTCATCTGACTAAAAGGAACATCAAGGTACTTTTCGCGAAGCTTATCTACATCTGAATGTAACTGTTTTACATTTACTTCATCTGGTACAAGCCCCATGTTCGTGATTGCCTTCACTACTTCTGAAGTGTTTTTCCGCATTAGTGCAATGACAAAAGAGGCAATGTGAGCTCTCATTTCAGGAGTTATTCGCCCCACCATCCCGAAATCCATAAATGCAATCACTTGGCCTGGCAGGGCAACGATATTACCTGGATGAGGATCTCCATGGAAAAATCCATCGATTAGGATCTGATGAAAAATAGCATTTACTATTTTCTCACCTAATACTTTTGTGTCGTATCCCTCTTGTTGAAGCTTTTCAATCTCATTTAATTTAACCCCATCAATGTACTCCATCGTCAAAATCTTCTTCGTACTGTATTCCCAATATACCTTGGGAATATGGACCTTGGAATCATTAATAAATTGTTTTACGATTTTTTCTGCGTTTCTGCCTTCATTTTCATAATCCAATTCTTCACGAAGCGACCTTGATAATTCTTCTATAATCGTCCGAATTTGATACCTTTCAACCCAATCAATCCTGCTTTCCGCTAATCTGGCGAGATCCTGCAGGATTTCTAAATCTGTATCAATTACTCTCATAATATTGGGACGTTGAATTTTAACAGCAACACGCTCTCCTGTATGCAAAACTGCATGGTGGACTTGCCCAATAGATGCTGCAGCTAACGGTGTCTCACTAAATTCTGCAAATGAATTTTCGAGAGAATCTGCCATTTCCTCTTCTACGATTCTTATCACTTCATCAAATGAAAAAAGAGAAACATTGTCCTGAAGCTTTACCAGTTCTTGAAGGATATCGGCTGGGATAATATCCGGTCTAGTGCTGGCAATTTGGCCAATTTTCACAAAAGTTGGACCAAGTTCCTCGAGAAACATCCGAATTCGTTCACCTGTTGTTCTGCTATTCCGTGATTGGTTTCCTTCAACAAATACTCTCTTTGGAACTGATAACAAATCAAGAAGCCCTAACTCTTTCATAACAAACCCAAAACCATACTTTGTAAAAGCATAAACGATGTCTCGATAACGTTGAATATGGCGTATTTTTTTCTTAATCATCTTCTCCACTCCTGTTGGGAGTATTTTAAAATATATATTTCCTCGTGACAAGATTCTCACTTTTACAAAGGATTTACAAGCGCATTCTTCTATTGTTCAATTAAAAAACAAAAAGACGCATCATGATTGATACGTCCTAGTCACAATTATTATTTTTTTAACATATTAAAAACCTGCTCGACATCTTTGTCACCACGACCTGATAGGTTGACAACCAATACATCATCTTTCGGTAATTCCTTTGCTAGTTTTACAGCATAAGCAACGGCGTGGGAGCTCTCTAACGCAGGAATAATCCCCTCCGTTTTACTTAGCAGCAGAAATGCGTCTAATGCTTCCTGTCCTGTAACCGTAACATATTCAGCTCTCCCGGTTGTTTTCAATTGACTATGCTCTGGACCAACTCCTGGATAATCCAATCCGGCTGCAATCGAATAGGTGGGCTGGGGATTACCATTTTCATCTAATAACGTCAAACATTTAAAACCATGAATAATTGCTGGGGTTCCTTTTGTTAAGGTTGGTGCTTCTTCCGGCTCCACTCCAATTAAACGTACGTATTTTTCATCAATATAATGGGCAAATGCACCAATAGCATTGCTGCCGCCGCCAGTGCAGGCAATAACCGCAGTTGGCAGCCTTCCTTCTTTTTCAATGATTTGGCGCTTTGATTCTTCACTTATAATAGCTTGAAAGTGTTTAACCATGGATGGGTATGGATGAGGACCTACAGCTGATCCTAATAAATAAAAGGTATTTTGATAGTTTTGAACTAAGTCTGCTAAAGCTTCATCGACTGCATCCTTTAAACGACCCTGCCCCTTCTCCACCGGGATAACCTTTGCTCCTAACAGTTCCATTCTAAAGACATTAAGCGCCTGACGCTCCGTGTCAAGCTTTCCCATATAAATAATACATTCCATTCCAAACATGGCACACGCAGTAGCTGTTGCAACACCATGCTGGCCAGCTCCTGTTTCAGCTATAATTCGTTTTGCACCCATTCTTTTTGCCAATAAGATTTGTCCGATTGCATTATTTATTTTGTGAGCACCAGTATGGTTTAAATCTTCTCGTTTAAGATAGATTTTTGCTCCGCCCATTTGTCTCGTTAAATTTTCTGCATAGGTCAGCGGGTTTTCACGCCCCACATATTCCTTGAGGTAATAGTTGAATTCCTCGATGAAATCCGGATCATCTTTATACTTTAAAAATTGTGCTTCCATCTCGTTCAGTACAAGCTGAAGCTCCTCAGGAACAAAACTACCACCAAACTCACCAAAATAGCCTCTACTATCTACACTAACTTTTTCCATACTCAGCTCGTCTCCCTACTACTATTATTTTTCTCATATCTTGAGATGAAATTATTATAGTCTATGTTTACTGAATATTCAAATAAATTTTATTCATACCTAAGTGATTCAATAGGGTCTAATTTTGAAGCCTTATTTGCTGGAAGGAGTCCGAACACAACCCCAATCACCATTGAAAAGATCACACCGCCTAACACTACCTGCCACGAAATCAAGGATGGCCATCCCGCAAAGAAACTGACAATACTAGCACTTCCCCAGCCAAGAAAAATTCCGAGAATTCCCCCGATTAGTGTCAGCGTCATCGATTCAATAAGAAATTGAGTTAAAACCTGGCCTCTAGTAGCACCAAGCGCCATTCGAATTCCAATTTCTCTCGTACGCTCCGTTACAGAAACGAGCATAATATTCATAACACCAATACCGCCAACGAACAACGAAATACCAGCAATGCTTCCAATAATTAAGGTCATGATTCTTGTAATCTGCCCAATCCCTGCTGCGATTTCTTCCATGTTAAGGACTTGGTAGGAATCTTCTGTATTATGCATATTGTTTAATAGTCTTGCAGCCTTTTTACCTGCAATTTGTAACTCGTCAGTCGAGTCAGCTTGCAGAGTAACCTGGGTATAATCACTGCTGCCATAAATTGTCCGCCATGTTTGGAAGGGAAGATAAACCTCCATTGAACTAAACGATAAAAGACCTGTCGGTTTTTCTAAAACACCAATGATTTCAATCGGCTGATTTGCCACCTTGATAACTTTTCCAACAGGATTATCACCTTTAAATAATTCCTCTTGAATCACATGACTGACTAACCCTACTCGACGGCCGCCTATAAAATCTGAAGTGGAAAAACTTCTCCCTTTTCCAACATTCATTTCATTCAATTTTAAATAGGCTTGATTAATACCTGTGGAAGACACATCAGCGGTTTCCTGCTGAAATCTAACAGATGACATTTGAGTGCTAGTAGCGACAATGCTTTTAATCTCTTGTATTTGGTCAAGAGCCCGAATATCCTCCTGTTTAAACGGAGCCTGCAGGAAAATGTTTGGATTCGATCGGATTTCTTCATCAGAAGGCTGATAAAACAGTTCTACGGTGTTTCCTGGACCGGTAATTTGTGTTTTAAGCATCGCTTCTCCGCCCTGACCAATTACCACTACAATGATTACTGCTCCGACACCAATTATTATTCCGAGCATGGTTAAAATACTGCGCATTTTATGAGCCTTTAGCGAGCTTAATGCCATTAACAGGTTTTCCATAAAACTCATTCAGACACCCCCTTAATGGAAGCAGGAGGCAGCTGAATCATACCATCTCGAACGTATATCGTTCGATTCGAATACGCTGCCACTTCAGGTTCATGGGTAACAACGATTACCGTAACGCCTTCTTCTTCATTTAATTCCCTGAATTGCTCCATAATATCGATGCTTGTCTTTGAATCAAGTGCACCCGTTGGCTCATCAGCTAGAATGATTTTTGGTTTATTAACAATTGCTCTCGCGATTGCGACGCGCTGCTTTTGTCCGCCGGATAAGGCATTTGGGAGGTGATCCATACGGTCAGATAATCCCACTTTACTTAATGCTTCTACTGCTCTTGTCTGACGTTCAGATTTGGATACACCGGCATAAATCATCGGAAGCTCTACATTTTTCAATGCTGATAAACGTGGTAATAAATGAAATTGCTGAAATACAAATCCAATCGATTGATTCCTAACCCTTGCAAGTTCATTATCACTATAATAAGAAACATTTTCTTCACTTAGAGTGTATTTCCCAGTAGTTGGTTTATCCAAACAGCCTATCATATTCATTAAAGTTGATTTTCCTGAACCTGAGGGACCCATGATAGCGACGAACTCACCTTGTTCTATTTTCAAATTAATATTATTTAATACATTAACGCTTTCTTTGCCAAGTAAATAAGTTTTTGTAATGGATTCAAGCTCGATCATTTTAGGGTCACTTCCATACCGTCCTTAATTGAATCTGGCCCATTAATAATAATTTCGTCTTCTTTTGATAATCCTTCTAAAATTTCAATTTTCGCTCCCGATGTGATGCCTGTTTTAACATTTTTCTTACTTGCCTTGCCGTCCTTAACCGTAAAAACATACGGCTGTTCCCCATCATCATGCAGTGCATCTATGGAAAGTACATTTGCTTGTTTTTTGTCTGTTTCAATTTCCATTATGATTTGGAATCCTGGTTTTAATGCTTTACTATCTCCTGTAATCTTCATCGTTACTGGATACTGTACAGCCTGACTCCCACTTTGGAGAGCGGTTTGATTTTGTTCAGGAAGAAGAGAAATCTTGATTATTTCTCCCTGCCACTCTTGATCAGGGACAGCATCGGAACGGAAAATCACTTTCTGTCCGCTGTTTACTTTCAATGTGTCATATTCAGATAACAGACCCGTTGCTATCATTGCATCAAGTTTACCAATATGTACGATAGGCTCAGCCATGCTGTTTTCAAGAGAGAATGAATCTGGTTTATTAACGGATAGTACGACACCATCTATTGTACTGTTAATTTCCAATTCACTTAGACGTTTATCAATCATTTCCTTTTGAAGATTTGTTTGCTTTAATTCTAAATTTGCCAGCTTCTTATCCATCTCTATTTGCTGATATTCAGGGTCAAGCTGTTTTTTTGCTTCCTCTTTCCCCACCTGATCTGCAAGAGTTTTTTCTTTATCCTTTAAAAGCTTCAATTGTTTATCAAGTTGATTTATTTTTAGATTAGCTGATTCGATAGACAGCTTATTTTGCTCCATTTCCAAATCTAACTGAGGATTTTGAAGCCTTGCTACTACCGTGCCTTTCTTTACTTCCTGCCCTTCTACTACTAGCAGCTCTTTAAGTTCTCCTTTTTCAGGAGATGCATAAATGATTTGTTCCTCTTCAAGTTTTACTGTACCTGGAATCATTAAAAGGGAGGAAATTTCCTCCTCCTTCATTTCAGTAGTTTCAACGGAAGGTCCTTTTGCAAAAACCTCCCGGTAAACACTGACAGAAATCATGATGATGACCAGACTGATTACACTAATCATAATCCATGTTTTCTTTTTCATTATTGCATCGGCGCTCCTTGCAGCAGACTGCCGATTAAGGTAAAGCCAATTCCGATTAAGAAGAATACAATCGCAATTGTCCATGCAAGTCCTTTAGATAATTGTGCTGTTTTATGAAGTCCCATAGCTGTTACAATCATAGTCCAGATTGCAAAAACCTCAAATGAACCTAAAAATTCAACTTTTTCTTGATTTAGCAACCCTGCTAAACTAGTAACATATATTTCTGGGTTACCGCCAATTGCATATCTAATACCTGTATTTAGAATGATTCCCGCAGCACCGATTACCGCGATATACGTATTCATTGAAAATAATTGTTTAAATGTTACTGGTGAACTAGCAATCTTGGTAATAATTAAGTGGATTGCGCTGCCAATAAGAACACCGATAATGGGTGTAAGGATACCTGTTATGGCAACGGTGACTTTTGTAACACCTAGTACCAGGTCAACTTGATCCTCCGGAATCCCCTGCTCAATAAAGATTGAGGCATCCATCGATAGCGCCATTAAAGTCATACCGATTGCGTAAAGGATACTTACAATTAGCAGCGGCACCCAGATTTTTGGAGACTGCTTAATTCTCTCAAATTGTTCACCCGGATTCGTAAACATTCCTAATAATGAAGGCTTTTGTTCTTTTGTAATGATCTCTGTTGGATTTTCCATTCATAACACCCCTGTCTCAAATTATGTAAAATCTTCCTATTAATTATACGATAAATTAGGAGTAAGGTTTCATTTTTTCTAATGCTTTGGCACCATTACGTTTTCCCTGAGCCTCTGAATATGATTTACAATCATTTTAGTGATAATATTTATACTGACATGAAAGGAGAGATATGAGTGAAAATCGTAGCACTTGTGGGTAGTAATAGGAAGGAATCTGTTAACAAAAAATTAGCTGAATACATGCAAAATCGCTATCAAACGACTGCAGAGATTGAAATTTTGCCTATTGAAAAGCTGCCGATGTATAATCAAGATGATGAGCTGACACCACCAGAAATCGTAATGGAGATTAAGAAAAAAGTGGCAGATAGTGACGGTGTTCTTTTTGTTACACCTGAGTATAACCACTCTATTCCTGCCTTTTTAAAAAATGCAATTGATTGGTTTTCCCGTGTTGATAAAGTAATGGTGAACAAACCTGTCATGATTGTCGGCAGTTCCCCTGGGGCATTAGGAACCGCCCGTGCACAAATGCATTTACGACAGATTTTAAATTCTCCTGGAATTTCTGCGTTAACACTGCCGGGAAATGAAGTATTTATTGGAGCTGTTCATGAAAAGCTCGACGAATCTGGAAAACTTGTTCATGAGCCAACTGTTCAGTTTATTGATACGGTGATGGACAATTACATAAAGTGGATAAATAAACAAAGTCAATAATTGCAAAAACGCATGGATCCATTAATCCATGCGTTTTGCTTTGAGCTATTTCTAATTAGAATGGTTTATTTCCTTTTCTAATTGTTCTATACGTGTGTCAATCGTTGTTTGATTATATGAACGATTGACTTGATTTTCGAGTCGGTCAATGTAATTTTCAATTTCTTCGAAACGTGAGTATGATTTATCTGAGTATGTGTTCGTTTCTAAAACTTGATTGATTTGATGGTTCGCTCTTGTTACGTTTTCACGTCCCATCAGCTCCATCCGACGAAGCTGCATATCCTTTAGTTTGTTCTTCATATCTCCGTGCTTTCTTTCTAATTCAGCAAGCTGACCTTTTACTTGCTCGAGCGATGCTCTTAATCTCTCTGCGCGATTAGAATATAGTTGGTGCTCCTCAGAGGCAAATTGATAAAGCTCAGTTTCACCAGCCTTTGAAGCAATTTCAGCTTGATATTTCCTTTTTTCAGCTAACTGCTCCGCATGGTACAGCTCTTTTGTAAACTCCTCCTTCAGTGCGGATTGACGCTCCAAGAATTTTGCAACTTTTTCGGTTTCCTGTTCGCATTGGCGAAGGTATTGATTAAGTAATACAATTGGATTTTGTTTTTCTTTTTGATCAAGTGCCTCACTTAAGTCTGCAGTTATCGTATTTTTAATTCTTGTGAAAAGGTTTGTCATTTTATTTTCTCTCCTTCGATTAATAGTTTTTTATTTCATTCCATTGCTTTTCAAAATTTACAAATGGATCAGATTCTTCATTGATTACAGTGTGTTTGCTGGAATTCCAGTTTTTATAAACAAGGTAAAGAATGTAGGCAGCCACAAGACCGATAATGGCAGGTGCATTAGAGATAGAAGCCATTAGAAAAATAACCCCGATAATCCCAAGTGCAATTTTTCCTCCGGTTGATTCTGCTTTTATAAACTGTTTATAGATGAAATATAAAATCGCCAAACTTATTAATAACCCCACCATCGGACCAAGTGTAGAAAGTAAGATGATGGCTGCAATACCACCTGCTAAAACTAAACCAAATTTTTTCATTTTGTTTTCCTCCTTTGTTTTCTTGATATCATCTTACCTTTTTTCTTTATTTCATATAATTGAGCCTGAGCTTGATTTTCAAATAGGGCTAGAGACGTAGAAAGGGTCAGTCGCTGTGGAGACTGACCCTAAAAATAAAAAAAATCCTAACATCTACATGATGTTAGGATTTTTGATGACCTGTGATGGGTTCGAACACCCGACCTCAACCCTGTCAATATTGAAAAGCGAATCAGATTATAACAGCTTTAGTTTGAAAACATTGATATAATAGGCTTTTATTTTTCCTTATTATGATTTATACAGATGGAATTGGTGGCAGTATGTTTCGTTTTGACACCAGTCTGCCACCAACTTCCACTAGGTGTTTCCACAGGCCATTAAAACACTTTTCTATTTGAAAAATCGAGTAGGAGGGGGTGACTAACCCCCGACCTCTCACACCACCGTACGTACCGTTCGGTATACGGCGGTTCTATTAAGATTGACGTAAAGTTTCATAACGGTTATATAGACTTTTCAACCCTCGTTGACTCCAATATGAGTTATCGAGGGTTTTGTGTAATATTGGGCTACAGGCGATTCTCCAGTATTTCTTTCTGGAGTTGCCCCATTCGTGCGCCTTGTAACCAGGGACGCCTAAACCAATCAGTTTTCTAACTCTAGTTTTAGATTTCTTCCACTGTTTCCATTCGCACATTCTTAGCCTTCTTCTTATCCATTCATCAAATTCTTTGAATTTGCTTGGAGTGTCCGCTAAAGCGAAGTACCCGCACCATCCTGTAAGATAGCGGTTTAACATTTCAATTCTTACCTCAAGTGGGATAGGTTTTGACCGAGAGGTAATTTCTCGAATCTTCGTCTTAAAGCGTTTAATGCTTTGTTTCGCTATTCGCACCTTCGGTTCTTTATTAAATGTGAAACTGAAACCAAGAAATTTCCGTTTCCACGGACGGTCGATTGCCGACTTATCCCTGTTTACCTTCAATTTTAGTTTCTGCTCAATAATCGTCGTAATGGATTCCATCACACGTTCCCCTGCTTTTAATGACTTAACATAAATGTTGCAGTCATCCGCATAACGGACAAACTTATGCCCTCTGGCTTCCAATTCTTTATCTAATTTATCAAGAATTATGTTTGAAAGTAGTGGACTGAGAGGTCCCCCTTGCGGAGTACCTTCCTCCGTTGATTGTACGACCCCATTAAGCATTACACCTGATTGAAGGTATTTCCTGATTAGTTTGAGAAGAATGCGGTCTTCAATTCTCTTAGCGAGTATTCCCATCAGTATGTCATGATTAACCTTATCAAAGAATTTCTCTAAGTCCATATCAATTACCCAGCGGTAACCTTCTTTGATATAACCCTTTGCCTTTCTTACCGCATTATGGGCGCTCCTGTTAGGTCGGAAACCATAGCTGTTTTCAGAAAATGTTGGATCAAAGATTGAGGTTAATACTTGGGCGATTGCCTGTTGGATGAAACGGTCTGTCACAGTCGGTATGCCTAAAAGCCTTATCCCTCCGCCTGGTTTCGGGATTTCGACACGGCGAACAGGAGAAGGTTGATAGTTACCTGTTCTCAAAGTTTCCCGAAGGGAATCCCAGTTTTCATAGAGATGTCGTCGTAGGAATTTTACGGACATTCCATCTATGCCGTGACTTCCTTTGTTCTGCTCTACCCTTTTTAGGGCAGTTAAGAGATTTTCCCGTGATAGAATTAGTTCCATTAACATGATGTTATCCTTTCTACGTGAATGAAGGTTCTGTTTATGCCGACTTTTGCTCCACCCTCCTAGAGTCCCCAACGGATTCACCGCTTCCTCCTTTAGGTAGGTCCTTTCGGATTGTCTGTGTTCAATGCAATCACCGAATGTGCAGACTTCATTCTTTCTTAATAGTTCAGTCCTTCCCATTCTTTCTCGAGTAAGAATGGTACTATGACTTCTGCTGACTTCTGATTGTTCAGCTATCCATTGCTAGATAGTTTACCAAGTGTACTTGGCTTATCAATCAGATCTCCCCGGGTAAGAGTACAGTCTTTCCCTCCATCTATCTGCTTCATTTACTCTGTACCACCTTCGGCAGTAAGGACTTTGTTTTGTGTTGCAAACTCATCCAATGATACCTAGCCTTATATGAAGTTCGTGTTCCTCAGACCGGAGGTTTGCCGCTCGCTTCCTTCAGATTCCGCGTCACCGCGGACACCCTTGCGTTAGGCTAACCATTACTACTGCCTTCATGGTTCGGGACTTTCACCCTAGAGACTGCACCCATGCCGGGCGCACAACAAAAAGATCTTGCATAGATATGCAAGATCTTTTTTGTTTCTAAGGGAAATCTAGCTATCAGCTTATAGAATTTATACCCAGCCTCTAAACCTTGATGCTTCAGACATTTTACGAACACCTACCATATATGCGGCTAAACGCATATTAATATTCCGTCGCTCGGATGTTTCATAAACATTATTAAACGATTGGACGAGCACCTTACGAAGCTTTTCATTAACTTCTTCTTCACTCCAATAGTAGCCTTGGTTGTTTTGAACCCATTCAAAATAGGAAACAGTTACTCCTCCTGAACTAGCTAAAACATCCGGCACTAACAGAATTCCTCTATCAGAAAGTATTTTAGTCCCTTCTAGGGTTGTTGGGCCGTTAGCTGCCTCGACAACAATCGAAGCTTTGATATTATGTGCATTAGCTGTGGTAATCTGGTTGGAAATTGCAGCTGGAACTAGAATATCACAGTCAAGCTCGAGTAACTCTTCATTTGTAATCGTGTTATCAAACAATGTTGTTACCGTTCCAAAGCTATCTCTACGATCTAATAAGTAATTAATATCCAAACCATCTGGATCATAAAGCGCACCATAAGCATCAGATATCCCAATGACCTTTGCATCTGCATCATGCATAAATTTTGCTAAAAAGCTCCCTGCATTACCAAACCCTTGAACGACCACCCGAGCTCCTTTGATCGTAATTCTACGTTTTTTTGCAGCTTCCTCAATGCATATGACAACTCCTTGTGCGGTAGCCTTTTCACGGCCATGCGAGCCGCCAAGTACAAGTGGTTTCCCTGTAATGAATCCAGGCGAATCGTATTCACGAAGCCTGCTGTATTCATCCATCATCCACGCCATAATTTGTGAGTTTGTATATACATCTGGAGCAGGTATGTCCTTTGTAGGTCCTACAATTTGGCTGATTGCCCGAACATAAGCTCTGCTAAGCCGCTCTAGTTCTCCCATTGACATCGTTCTTGGGTCGCAAATAATACCGCCTTTTCCGCCTCCATATGGTAGGTCGACGATGCCGCATTTTAAACTCATCCACATCGACAATGCCTTAACTTCGTCCTCGTCTACTTCTGGATGAAAACGAACTCCGCCTTTTGTCGGTCCAACAGCATCATTATGCTGCGCACGATATCCAGTGAATATTTTAGTCGACCCGTCATCCATTCTAACAGGCATACGAACAGTGAGCATTCTCAATGGTTCTTTTAATAGTTGGTACATATCATCTGTATAACCTAATTTATCTAAGGCTTCTTTTATCACAATCTGTGTTGATGTTAAAAGGTTCAAAGACTCATCTGACTTTTGTTCTGTATTGCGCTCTGTTACCCCTACTTCTCCCATATGGCACCCCTACTGTGTTAGTTGGAAATCTAAAACAACACTTTTTGAATTCGTTCAATCGGCCAAATTAAATTCCTCTTGGCTAATCATGAGTGGCGGAGCAAAACGAATCACGGTATCTCTATTTAGATGACATCTCATCAAAAGAACATTCCTTTAGTGGAACGACCTTCGTTTTATGAACGAGTTTATACCCGAGCCATAATCCCAAAAAGATTGGTAAACCAATATAGGACACGGCTACGCCATACCAATCAATCTCACTAGTTAAAAAAGCTTGATAATTTTGACCAAAAATGACAATAACACACATCGCAAAAGCGAGAATCGGACCAAGCGGGAACCATTTCGCTTTAAATTTCAAATCATTTAAGTCCCTGCCCTGGGCCATATATGCTTTTCTAAAACGATAGTGGCTGACTGCAATTCCAAGCCATGCAATAAATCCAGTTAAGCCTGACGCATTTAATAACCATGTATACACTTGATCTCCAAAAATGGACGTTAAAAAGGCCAAGCCTCCGATAATCGTCGTCATGACAAGGGCATTCATCGGAATCCCGCGATCATTTACATTTTGTAAAAATTTAGGTGCCTGACCGTCCTTTGCCATGGACCAAAGCATGCGTGTCGATGCATATAAACCGGAAGTACCTGCCGATAAGACCGATGTCAAAATGACAGCATTCATCACAGATGCCGCAAATGCAATGCCCACTTTCTCAAATACAAGGGTAAAAGGGCTGACAGCGATGTTGTCGACATCCCTACCCAACAGGTCAGGACTTGTATAAGGAATAATTAGGCCAATGACAGCAATGGCAACGATGTAAAATAGTAGAATACGCCAAAATACTTGTCGAATCGCCTTTGGTACGTTTTTCTCTGGCGCTTCACTTTCTCCTGCAGCAATCCCCACGAGCTCCGTTCCTTGAAATGAAAAACCTGCGATTAAAAAAATACTTAAAACGGACAAAAGGCCGCCATTAACAGGAGCATGTCCTACTGTAAAGTTTTTAAACCCGATAAACTGTCCGCCCAGAATCCCGAAAATGGTGAGCAAACCGACTCCAATGAAAACGATGATTGTTACTACTTTTATTAAGGAGAACCAATACTCGGATTCTCCGTAACTTTTAACCGACAGTGCATTCAATAAAAAGATTAGACCTAAAAACAGAGTACTCCACACGATGCTCGGTACATCCGGAAACCAGAACTTCATAATAATAGCTGATGCAACTATTTCAACCGCAAGTGTAACAGCCCAGTTGAACCAATAGTTCCAACCGAGCGCAAAACCAAATGCCGGATCGACAAAACGGCTGCCATATGTTGAAAAGGATCCCGAAACCGGCATTAAGGTAGCCATTTCTCCGAGACTTGTCATCAAAAAGTAGACCATGATGCCGATAACTCCATAAGCTATTAGCGCTCCACCAGGTCCAGCTGTTTGAATGGATGACCCTGTCGCTAAAAATAACCCTGTTCCGATTGACCCTCCAATAGCAATCATCGTCATGTGACGTGCCTTTAGATTGCGTTTAATATGCCCTTTACTTTCTTCACTATTCTGAACCTTCTGATTACTTTGGTCGTTTTTATAGCTTTTGAGTGCTTCCATTCTTGTCCTCCTTCATTTTTGTACGATAAGCATCTATCTAACTTTTTAGAAAACAGATGTTCATTATCCATCTGCTTTTTCGATGTAGGTACTTAGCTGACAAGAAAACGCATACAAATAATCAAAATAAATAAACCTCAATCAGTTGAATTATGTTATCCCTACTGATTGGTTGTATCCTTTCTATTTCTTATGGGCAATTTATCCCTTCATGAGGATGATGGGGATAAATTGTCCATAAGAATAAAATTCATCTCTCGCTTGATATCGAAAAACGAGAGACGGTTTTCTAATTATTTCGAAAAATCAAAGTAGTTTCGCTTCAATAAGCGTGGAGCAGCCATAAGTGTATCATACTTCATACTTTTATCGAGCTTTGAGCAATCGATTAAAAATAGATGATCCTCAATTTCTTTCACCGTATTATCTGTTTGATAGGTCATACCGCATTCCAAGCAATGAATGGATGGTGTGTCCTTAATTTCGATCGCATTTGTTCCATCTGGAAGTTCCCAATACACTGTGTTGCTTGTTTCACGTGCTGTGTCAGATTCGCACCATTGACAAATCAAAATTATTCCTCCTTTGCTCCCACTGTTTCATATTTCTTCATTTGCGATTGGAATTTTTTCTCTTTTAACTCGTCACGTTTGTCACGTTTATCTTTTAATGAACTATGCTCAGTATTTTCCTTATACGTTTTGCGGCGATCTAACCGTTTTAATCCTTCAGGTGTAAGGTTAAATTTCGTATCATCAATAATGGATAGAACACCATTACTTTCAAACTTTTCAAACACTTCAGGATATACCTTTTTGTAGTAATCCTCTGCACTGCCTGACTGATAATTTGTTGGTTCTGGATAAGATGTAATGACACCTTCAAAGTTACGTAATACGACTTTATTAGAACTTTGAGAAATGATATAGTTCGGCTGCAATGGAATTTTGCCTCCTCCACCTGGGGCATCAACAATAAATGTCGGAACGGCATAACCCGATGTATGACCGCGAAGTCCTTCCATAATTTCCAATCCTTTGCTGATTGGTGCACGGAAATGGCCAATCCCTTCTGATAAATCACATTGGTAAATATAATATGGACGAACACGAATTTTAACAAGGTCATGCATAAGCTGTTTCATGATCGGTACACTGTCGTTAATGCCTGCCAAAATAACAGACTGGTTACCAACAGGTACACCAACATTTGCAAGCATCTCACATGCACGCTTCGATTCTTCCGTAATTTCAATAGATGTATTGAAATGTGTATTCAACCAAACTGGATGATACTTTTTCAAGATATTACAAAGATTTTCAGTAATACGCTGTGGGAAAACGACAGGTGCTCTTGTACCAATACGAATAATTTCTACATGCGGAATCTCACGTAAATTCTTTAAAATATATTCTACAATATTGTCATTAATAAGGAGCCCGTCTCCTCCGGAAATTAACACATCTCTGATTTGCGGATTTGATGCAATATAATTTATCGCTGTGTCTAACTGTTTCTTTGGCACGCCCATTCCGATTTGTCCGGAGAAACGTCTTCTAGTACAGTAACGGCAGTACATGGAGCATTGATTTGTTACTAAGAACAACACGCGATCCGGATAACGATGTGTTAACCCAGGTACTGGTGAGTCTTCATCTTCGTGAAGGGGATCTTCTAAATCATATCTTGTTTTATTCAATTCCGCAGAAATCGGAACAGACTGCATTCGAACCGGACATCTTGGATCATCCTGATCCATAAGGGAAGCATAATATGGCGTGATGTTTAATGGGATTGTTTTTGTTGAGATTAAAACCCCTTCCTCTTCTTCTGGTGTTAAGTTAACTACTTTCTTTAAGTCTTCTAAATTTTTGATAGTATTCGTCAGCTGCCAAACCCAATCGTTCCATTGCTCCTCTGTAACATCCTTCCAAAGCTCGATTTCTTTCCAATGTCTTTTTGGTTTGAATAAAGTGTTTCTCATCATAAACTCCTCCTAAAATTAGCCTATTTTTTTATTGACCATTTTTTATGAATTCTCCTCTGATCATTACTATATTAAGAAATGAGGTATTCCATATAATAGCGATTTTCCCCTTCGCCAAATTCATCGAATCTTGTCTCTTTTATGACAAACCCTAATTTTTCATATAACTTGACGGCTGCCTTGTTTTTAGTACTGACCGTTAAGCAAACCTTACGAAAACCATCTTGCTTTAGAATCGGATAAATTGCCTGTAAAAATAATTTCCCGATTCCTTTCCCTTGCTGGTCGGAGCGGACATAAAACCCAAAAATGTAGGCTTTATGAATATCATTGTAAGCTCTCATCACTTCGCAAATCGCAATCGGTCTTGGATCATTTTGCTGCCGGTATTGAATGAGTTTCCCGTAGCGTGTAAGTGGGACAAGGGCTTGTTCATCTACTGCTCCTAATCCCGGAAACGCATCTTGCTCAAGCTCCATCATCATTTTTAGCTGTTCTGGATTCAATGAAGCTGGTACTTCGACATAATAGGTTTTGTTCAATGTTTCCATTTTTCTTTCCCCCTTAGTTCTACTTCATATTCGATATCATCCAGCGGCCAAATTGGCTTAGGAATGTAACGATACGTAAAAGTTGTTAAACGATTGGATGCAACACCAGGTGCATCCACATAAATGATACGGCCAACAATCGGCTCAAACGCTGCCCGAAAATGATTTTTAGCCTTTAACCCAAGAATTCTCTTTGCCTGCGGCTCAAGGCCAATATGACGAAACATTTCCGGATCATTCGCTGACATCGGCCTTCCAATGAGGAGTATATCCATCTTGCCAACGCGAATGTGAGCCGCCCCCTTTAAATCGACTCTTAAATGCTGATTGAAGGGCCCAGAATTGTGAAAAATACCGTCTGATAGTGCCACGACCGTTGCTTCGACCTGAACGGTTTCCCCAAATTCAGGAGATACTTTCCCGCCAAGGGACAGCCATACCTTTTTTCCTACCCCTGCTTTACGACAAAGCTCGATCGATTCGGGATCGTAGAGCCCGCCAAACAATGTATCCGGAATATCCAGCTTCACCATTTCCCGAAGCAGCTCTGTTGTATCCCCGCTCCCGCAGCTTAAAGGATTATCCGAGATGTCCGCCAGCACGACCGGTTTGTCATCTTCAATCGACATCGCCAAATCGAGCCCTTCTTTTACACCGGGCAAATTCATGATAAATTCTTCTCTTACACTCCAGAACAAGGAAGCCATCTTTTGGGCTGTCTCTTTTCCTTTTTGTGGATTGAGCGAAACAACCAGTACACTTGCACCGACCATAGGAATATCCGAGTAAGGAAAGCCACCAAATACGGACACATTATAAATTTCTTCTTCCTCTTCGGCTTGTTTCGCCCACTCTATCATTTTGTGCATCGGTCCTTCTGCAGTTCTCATATTGATAGAGGGAGGCATCATCGGCAATTTTTCAAAAGAAGCATAATAATGCACACCTTCCTTTAATTGCTTCAATAAAGCCATTGAAGCATGAACTCCTTGTTCATACATATCAACATGTGGATATGTTTTAAATCCAAAATGAAGTGGTGTATAATGAATCATTTTTCCACTTAAATTAGCGTGCATATCCAGTGTTGTCGCAATCGGGACACTCGGTCCGATAAGCTCACGAATTTTTCCTAGTAAATGCTCTTCCGGATCAAATAGGTCCTCCACGACCATTGCCCCATGCAGTGCCAGCAATAAGCCGTCCAGCCGTCCAGCCTCCCGGATTGACTCCATCATTTGCTCTTCGATGATAGAATAGGCTTCTGCTGATACTACGCCCGATGGGACCGCTGCCGCACAAAGCAGTGGTACGATTTCTACATCCCTTTCTTGTTTCATTACATCCAAAAACCCGCCCACTTCCGTTTTAGTGCCCATATAGGCATCATAAATTTCATCGCCAATAAAGTAGCCTTCATTGCGAAACTGTTCGATTTCAGTCTTCATCGGGCTGAAACTGTGGGATTCATGGTAAAAGAATGCGATACCGATACGATGTTTTCTCATATTCTCCTCCCTCGGATATATGAAGTTATCAAAAAAAGAGCCCTGAACTTCCCTGGTGATTAATACATCAGAGTTAGTTAATAATTTGTATAAATCGACTTCCACTCTGTCATGACATCAAATACATGATGGGAAACTTCACGGTGACCGTTTCCGGACATTTTCATACCCCCAAACGCCACTCCCATCTCGGCATTGGATGTTCCGTTATTAATATAGACAAGTCCGCTTACCGCTTCCTTTGCAGCACGGTTCGCATAATGAAGGCTCTCAGTATAAATGGAAGTTGATAGACCATAAATAGTCCCGTTATTTACCTCTATGGCTTCTTCATATGAATCTACTTCAATGATGGCAAGAACAGGGCCAAAAATTTCTTCCTGTGCAATGGTATCATTTGGTTTCACATTCTCAATGATTGTCGGCTGATAGTAATAACCGCCTAATTCTTTGACACGCTGCCCACCTGACACAATTTGCCCACCTTCTTCAATCGCTGTTTTTACATATTTTTCGACTGTATGAAGCTGGTCTTCATTTACGAGAGGGCCCACTTGTTTCCCTTCTTCAAGTCCATTTCCTATTTTCAGAGACTTTGTTAATTCAACTACTTTTTGTACGAGCAGTTCCTTTACTGGACGCTCAACGATTACTCGACTTGCCGCTGTACAGCGCTGACCAGTTGTCGTAAACGCTGATTTTACGATTCCGTCTGCCGCCTTGTCCAAGTCTGCGTCCTTCAAGACGATCACTGCATTTTTCCCACCTAATTCCAATGAAATACGTTTTAACGTTTTACTGCTCATTTCAGCTAGCTTTTGTCCGACTTCTGTTGAGCCCGTAAACGAAATGATTTTAACATCTGAATGCTCTGCGAGTGTTTGACCAACTGTTCTTCCTGAACCGGTAATTAAGTTCACAACCCCTGCTGGCAATCCGGCTTCATCTAACACTTCCACAAATATCTTTGCCGATAGCGCAACCTCTGAAGCAGGCTTCCATACGACGGTATTACCAGAAATCAGGGCTGAAAAGATTTTGTAAGAAGCAAGCGCAACTGGGAAGTTCCAGGGGGTAATGCACGCCGTAACTCCAAGAGGTTCACGAACCATTCTTACGTTCCGGTCTGGGAAGCTGGTCGGGACCGTTTCTCCAAACAGGCGTCGTCCCTCACCTGCCATATATTGAGCAGTCGCGATGACCACTCCAACTTCGCCTATAGACTCTGGCAGCACTTTTCCCATCTCCATTGTCATGACACTAGCAAGTTCCTCTTTTCGTCTTTCAAACAATTGGGCTGCTTTCGTTAAATAAGCCGCTCGTTCAGGAATGGGGGTGATCTTCCATTGTGAATAGGCTACATTCGCTTTTGCGACAGCCTCATCCACTTGCTCCGTTGTGGCGGCCGCACATATGCCGACAAGTTCCCCCGTTGCCGGATTTAAGCTTTCAAAGTAGGACTGATCAGGGGCAGTTACCCATTTTCCATTTATATAAAGATCTCCCTGAAGAATATCTGTTTTGATTTGACTAGACATAACTTGACCTCCTTTTTCGTTGTATTCCGAGGAATCGAAAATTAGTTTCCGGATATTGTTTCTGTTATCACATCTTCTAAAATCGTTAATCCTATATCTAGCACGTCTTCTTGAATATTAAGAGGCAGCATTAATCGGATTGTTTGCCCGCTTACACCACAGTTCATAATGAGCAATCCATTTTCAAGTGCTTTCGATTTAATTTTCGGTACTAAGAAAGCAGCAGATTCCGAATCGAATTCGATACCGATCATCATGCCGACTCCTCGAACTTCAACAATGCCCGGTAAATGTCCTACTGAGTTATGAAGTCGGCCGACAATCTCGGCACCGAGTTTAGCACTGCGTTCTACTAACTTCTCTTCCTCAATGACCTCTATGTTTGCCAATGCCGCAGCACAAGAAACTGGATTTCCTCCAAATGTCGAACCATGACCGGCCGTCGGCCATTTTTCATGAAGCTCACGACATGCTACAATGGCACCAAGAGGCATGCCGCCGGAAAGGGCTTTTGCCAGTACTAAAATATCAGGAGTCACATTCGCATGTTCTGCCGCGAACATTTTGCCTGTCCTGCCAAATCCTGTTTGTACTTCGTCAAAGATAAGCAAAATGCCGTGTTCCTCTGAAATCTTTCTTAACTCCTGCAAAAAGCTTGGCGGTGCTGGATAATAGCCGCCTTCACCCATTACAGGTTCAATGATGATGGCCGCTACTCGTGAAGGATCCACCCGTAAATCGAACAACTTTTGAAGCTGATTCAAGCAATACTCTTCAGCTTCTTCTTCTCTAATGTTTTTCAGCTGGCTGGGATACGGATATGGAACGTGATACACCTCACCTAAAATCGGTTCATAATAACGACGGTATTTAGAGCTTGATGCAGTAATGGCTGTTGCTCCTAATGTACGGCCATGAAACGATCCTTCAAAAGCAATGATGGCGGGCCTGCCTGTGGCCGCCTTTGCTA